>CAJTWH010000014.1 GCA_910579995.1 uncultured Muribaculaceae bacterium
TGGGTGTAGCAGATTGTAGCTGCAAAGGTATAGACTACTTTTAGATATTGAGCAGACAAAAGCCTGACAAATTACGCCATATCAAATAGTTATCTCGTTTCATGCTACATTTTTCTTGTGGCAGATTTGTGTAGCACGGCTGTAGCACAACTATGTCAAAACGGGGCGTTTTTATGGCGTTTTCAGGCAAACCCTAAAAAGAAAAAGCCCTGTAAGTGAGCTACTTACAGGACTTTCGTCTTCCTATTGGCGGAGAGAGAGGGATTCGAACCCCCGGAGGTGTAACCCTCAACGGTTTTCAAGACCGCCGCAATCGACCACTCTGCCATCTCTCCTTGTGGTTTGCGTCGGCAAAGTTAGTGCTTTTTTGTCAATTATGCAAATTCTTTGCCGTTTTTTTATCGTTTTTTATTTCGCTGCCCCGGCGCTGCCCCCGCAGAAGCCTCGTGCTCAATGCTCTTTGGGCTTGGCGGTGAGGTCTTTGACTATGGCGTTGGCTGCTGTGGCCGAGGCCGACGATGTGCCTAAGATTCGGCGTACCTCGCCGTAGCCTGCCAATTGGGCGCTGCGGATTTCGCTGTCTACGCGCAGCAGTGGCCGCAATTCGTCGGCGACGAGTTCGGGCGTGCAGTTGTGGAGCAACATCTCGGGCACTATGCTGCGCCCGGCTATGAGGTTGGGCAGCGACACATAGTCGATGTCGAGGATACGCTTCATAAGGTCGTATGAGAGCTTCGAGCCGTTGGCACGGTAGCATACCACCTGCGGAACACCGGCAAGGGCTGCCTCGAGTGTCGCCGTGCCTGAGGTCACGAGTGCCGCCCGGCAGTGGGCGAGGATAGCTGTGGCGTTGTCTTCGCGGACGACCGGGGTATTGCGGCTGCCGCACTCGCTGTAGAGGCTGTCGTCAATGCCGGGGGCGCCTATTATTATAGGTCGGTATTGCGGGAAGGTGTCGGCGGCGGCCACCATCACCGGCAGGTTGTTGCGTATCTCGCCGCGGCGGCTTCCCGGCATGAGGGCGATGAGCGCGCGGTCGCGCAGGCGGTGGCGGGCAAGAAAGTCCTCGCGTGTGCCGGCGGCGAGAAGGTCGGCGTCTATTTCGGCTACCGAGGGGTTGCCTACATATACGGCGCGGCGGTAGTCGTTGGCCTTGTAGAAGTCGGGCTCGAAAGGCAGTATGCAGAATACCCGCCTTACCAACCGCTTGATATCGTGCACGCGCCATTTTTTCCATGCCCATATCTTCGGCGAAATGTAGTAATACACCGGTATGCCGAGCTTGGCTGCCCGCGAGGCCACCTTGAGGTTGAACGACGGATAGTCGATCAATATCAGCGCGTCGGGCGAGGCGAGCTCTACGGCGTTCTTGGCCCGGCGGAGGTTGCCGCCGATTTTGCCGATGTTGCGGAGCACCTCGCTGAAACCCATATAGGCCATGTCGCGGTAGTGTATCACAGGCTCTTCGCCCGAGGCCGCCGACATGAGGTCGCCCCCGAGAAATGTTATCACCGCCTCGGGGTCGTAATGCCGCAGGGCTTTGATAAGGTGTGAGCCATGGAGGTCGCCGGAGGCTTCGCCGGCTATAAGGAAGTAATGCACGTCTATTTTTTTCTTTTGGTTATGAAAAAGTCTTGTATTATTGCGCGGCAGCGGCCTTCGAGCACGCCTTCAACCACCTCTGCGCGGGGGTGGAAGGGTGTGCAGCCGGGCTTGAGTATGCGGCTGTAGCCACGCTTGGGGTCGGGGGCGCCTATCACTATGCGGCCGAGCTGGCTCCAGCCTATGGCGCCGGCACACATCGGGCAGGGCTCTACGGTGACATACAGGGTGCAGCCGGCAAGATATTTGCCGCCCAAGGTCTGCGCTGCGGCGCTTATGGCCAGCATTTCGGCATGCGCCGTCACATCGCCAAGGCGCTCCGTCTGGTTATGGCCGCGGCCGAGTATACGACCGTTGGGACCAACAACGATAGCCCCGATAGGTATCTCGTCTTCGGCGGCGGCGGCCTGTGCCTCGGCCAAGGCGAGGTTCATATAATATTCGTCGGTAAATGTCATGCAAGGTCAAGTCTGAGGCCTTCGTTGGCCGCTATTATCTCGCCGTCGAATTCCTCGGCGGCTTCTGCCACAAGGCGGCTCTCATCTAATATACTCTGCGAGAAATGCCCTATAACAAGCCTTTTGGCCCCGGCCTCGCGCGCTATCTGCGCTGCCTCGCGGGCGGTGGAGTGGCCGCGGGGAGCGGCCTTGTAGGCGCCCTCGTCGCCGTAGGTGGCCTCGTGATATAGGGTGTCGATACCTCTCACGGCCTCGGCCACGCGCATGTCTTTCACCGTATCGGAGCAATAGGCATAGCTTGCCGCCGGAGTGGGGTCGGTGGTGAGCCGGGCGTTGTCGATTACTGTGCCGTCGGGCATTACGAGGTCGGCGCCGTCCTTGATGTCGTTCATCAGGTAGTGGGGCACATTGTAGAAGTCGCAGCTCTCGCGGTCGATATGGCGGCGTTTGTTAACCTCATCGAACCGGTAGCCCACGCATGGCACGCGGTGGTAGAGCGGAAACGATGTCACCCGCAGCGAGCCGTCGTCGAAGACAACGCTCGTAGCCTTGGGGTCGATGATATCCCAATGCAGCTTGTAGGTGCGCTCGCGGCATACGGCGTTGATGAGCGGACGCAGTATATCCACGCCCTCGGCGAAAGTGTGCACCGTCACATCTCCCTCAACGCTATGCAGCGCAAGGGTCGACAGCAAGCCCGGCAGCCCAAGGAAATGGTCGCCGTGGAGATGGCTGATGAAGATGTGGTCCAAGCGGGCGAACGATATGCCGTAGCGGCGCATTTGCAGCTGCGTGCCCTCGGCGCAGTCAATCAGAAAATGATGACGGCGGTAGCCTACTACCTGCGCGCTCGGGTTATGACGGGTGGTCGGACTCGCCGAGCCGCAACCTAAAATCGTGACATTGAAATAAGACATACTGCAAACTTACGCAAAATTTCTCGCATTTTAGTAAAAAAGCTATAAAATTATCCCCCGATACACAACATTTACCCTCAGTGATACGTAATAGTAGTAGCAACAGCAGAAAGAAGTAAAGTATTGAATTAGTTTTTTCATAGGATTAGATTTTTTAAGGTTTAGACTCTGCGGGCCTGTCGTGATGACAGGCCCGCAGTATTTTTTGTTTGTAGTTTGTCGGCAGAAGTTTGTGGTTTGTAGTTTGTGGTTTGTTGGCAGTGGATTAGTTATACTAACTCGCAGCCCACCAACCCTACTTGGTTTGTTGGCAGTAGGTGGTAGTTTGTAGTTTGTGGTTGTTGGCCGTCGGCAGTGGATTAGTTATACTAACTCGCAGCCCACCAACCCTACTTGGTTTGTTGGCAGTAGGTGGTAGTTTGTAGTTTGTGGTTGTTGGCCGTCGGCAGTGGATTAGTTATACTAACTCGCTGCCCACCAACCACACACCACCAACTTATTTGAAAAGCTGCCCACCAACCACACACCACCAACCTATTTATCGTATAAGCTTGAATGAGGTAGTCTCGGCTTGGGTCACACTCACTATCACCTCGTCGGGCGGAAGTTGAGTCTTAATCGTAGCCATGCCGCTGTGGCTGTCAACCTTGCCGCTGTAGTATAGGCGCCCCGCCACGTCGGCAATGCTTATCTGCGCCTCGCCATAATCGGCGTCGAGCCCCGTGATTGTCACGCTGTTGTCGCCCAAGCTCACGCTGAGCGATCCGCTATGCCCGCTGTGGCGGCGCTTCTCGTAGCTCACAGGCTCCGTATTGTCAATGATAAGGAAAGTGGCTCTCACCGGCTCGCTTTGCCCATACACGCTGCCGCTCTCCCAAGCGATAGTCTGCGCCAGTGCCACGCCGCGGCTGTCGCGCCAAGTATAGGTCGTAGCCTTGTAATCGCAGATAAGCGAATCGGCGAAAGCGTCGAGACTCTTGATAGGGTGAAGGTCCATCGCCACGCGAAGGACAGTCTCGCGCCTTTCCAGAGCGACATTGGCTATCGTATCATCATCGCGGCGTATCAGAGTGCCACGGCGCACCTGCCCGAACTCCGCGCGCCCCGTACCGTAATAATAATCATGGATATGCGTGCGGCCTCGCATTGTAAGCTCAGCCTCACCCTCACCCTTTACAATCGCTCCCGGCTCGAGAAAACCGACCGTAAAAGGCGTCTCGCTGCGCGTCAGATACAGCCCCTTGGCGCGGTGAGTGAAAGTCTGCCGCGTATCGTTGGTGGTAGCCGTAAACACAGAGTCGTTGATTTGCTCAAACCGCAGCGGAATCTCACCGACAACCGCCATCCTCGACAAATCCCAAACGTCACCATCCACCTCCGCAGCCCCTTCGAGCTGCAGGACAGTATAATCCTCCTCGCCCGAGCTATACGGCATAATCACAGACGCCCCAGCATTGAGGGCCACGACAGCTAAAAAAGGCAAAAATCTCTTCATAACATGCGGAATTTCCCCAAAGTTAGCCACAATCCCCCATTCCTCCAAATTTTAAACCAAAAATCTCCCGCAGGCAGAAGAATCTCAGTAAATCAGGGCGGTGGCTTGGGCGGCGATGCCTTCGCCGCGGCCGGTGAAGCCGAGGCGCTCGGTGGTGGTGGCTTTGACGCCCACGGCGTCGATGTCGAGACCGAGGTCGGCGGCGATGTTGGCGCGCATGGCGTCGATATACGGCCGCATTTTGGGTGCCTGTGCTATGATTGTAACATCTACATTGACAGGCCGGTAGCCTTTCTCGCCGATAATCTCAGCCACGCGCCTCAGCAGCATGCGCGAGTCGGCCCCGCGCCAGCGCTCGTCGGTGTCGGGGAAATGCTGTCCTATATCGCCCATGGCGGCGGCCCCGAGCAGGGCGTCGCTGAGGGCATGCAGGGCCACATCGGCGTCGCTGTGACCCAAGAGTCCGCGCTCGTAGGGTATCTCAACGCCACATATTATACACTTGCGCCCCTCGGTGAGGCGGTGCACGTCAAAGCCGTTTCCGATTCGTGGTAGTTTCATCTGCGTCGTCCTAAAAGGTCGCGGAGACCGTCCATGTCAAATGTCAGTGTGAAGCGGAGAGTCTGGTCAAGGGGCGAGGTCTGCGCTGTGGCCATCATATATGAGGCGTCGAGGCGCACCACATTGAGCGAGAAGCCGGCGCCAAGACCGAAATACTGGCGGTTGCCCTTGTATTCGCTCTCGTAATAGTAGCCCGCGCGGAGGAAAAACTGATTGTTGTAAGAGTATTCAGCACCGAGCGACCATGTGATCTCGCGTAGCTCCTCCTTCATGCCGCCGGGGGCGTCGGAGAATGATTTGAAAATACCGGTGATGGGCGACATGTTGCGCCAGTCCTCAAGCTTGGTGATATATTCTTCCTCGCCCTCGATACCGTCTACGAAGTCGCTGCGGCGCGGTTTGGCCGGCACCAGAAGCTTGTTGAGGTCAAGGCCGATGGCAAGGGTGTGGTAGTCGGCAAGAGGGAACATGAATGATGTACCTATCTTGAGGTTCGTAGGCAGGAATGCGGGGTTCTCGCCGCCGTCGTACGACACCTTGGTGCCGATGTTCGAGATATTCCAGCCCCATGACCACTGGCACTCGTTGCGGCCGATGATGGGGTAGGTGGTGTAGTAGCCCGAGATGTCGGCGGCAAATGCCGAGGCTCCCGTGTTCTGGTCGCCGGCATACGATTCGCTGAAGCCCAGCGCAGAGTAGATATAGCGGAACACCACGCCCATCGAGAATTTCTCCGACAGCTTGCGCGAGTAGCCGATGTCGAACGACATCTCGTAGGGGTTCAAGGTCTGCCCCACGATACCTTGCTCCTCGGCTGTATTCACCTCGCCGAGAGAGAAATAGCGCAGCGACGCCGAGATTGCCTGATTGTCGTTGGAGCCTATTTTATAGTAGCCCGAGAGGTCGGCGAGGAAGATGTCGTTGACGAGTTTGCGCAGCCACGGAGTGTAGTTGAGCGACACGGCGGCCTGACTCCATGCGAAGGCATACTTCGACGGATTCCAGAACTGGGAGTTCGCGTCGGGGTCGGTGGCAGCGCCGAGGTCGCCCATCGACGCACCGCGTGCGTCGGGAGCGATACTGAGCGAGGTCACACCCGTCTCGATAGGGTTGAATTCATTCTTGCCGTCGGCGTAGGCGCTAAAGGCAGCGCATATCGCCGTGAGGCTCAGGATAAGTCGGTATATTGATTTCATCTGCTGCATATATAAGAGTGCTAATCTTATAACTCAATTTTAGCCCGTTTATTGCCTGCCGCAATCTGTCAATCAAAATTTTTTTCAAAAAAACGCTGTCACCATGACTCCTGCTGGCGCACGGTGGCGGTTTCTGAGCCGTTGGGGAGGTCGGTGGTGATAACGTGGAGGGCGATGGCGCGGGTCATAAGTATGTCGTCGTGGTAGCCGTCTTTGGCGGCGAAGCTGCCGTTGGAGCGCTGCTCGTAGACGGCAAGTTCGTTGCAAGCCTCATTGTCGCGCTCGATATAGCCGCCATCGCGCACGGCCTCTATCAAGCCGTTGATCAGCAATGCCTTGGTAGAGCGGTTGGTGTGGAAGCCAACATTCGATGTGTAGCGGTTGGTGGTGCGGTCGTAGGTGCGCCGGCGGTAGACATTGCTGTAGTCTTCCGCCAAGCGGTTGAGCACGAAGAGATTGGAGTCTGTCGCTCCGCCATATTCGCTTGTCTCGAAAGTGTTGCTCTCTATCACAAGCAGGGCCCGGTTGTAATATCGGGCCACAAGGGCGCTCTTGCGGGCGAGGAGGTCGTGGTCGGTATGCCCGCGCCATTGGGCAACAAGCTCGGGCAAGCCCTGCCGCGGAGCCTTTATCACCGCTATCACCGACCAGTCGGATTTGACCGACCGTCCGCCCACATCTACCGCCACGACATATCTCTCGCCACGCTCCGGAAAGCGCCACACCTCCATGCCGCCCCTGCTGTCGGCTATGAATTTAAGGCTGCCGCTGTCTACCTCGCCGACAGCCTCGGCAGGACTGCAGCCGCCGCGCAGCCGCTCTACAGCCTGCGTGCTGAACACCCCGCTACCGCTGTTGAGGAAAGCCTCGGTGTCGTCAGAAGGGAATTCGGCGTGCATTTGTTCCTCGTTGGCATATTCCTTTGATTTACAGCGATACCACCAAAGCTGGTCAAGGGCAAGCCCCATATCCCAGAGCCGCTTCTCATAGTCGCTCATGCTTGTGAGCAGCTCTTCGCGGTCGGGCGGTTCGAGACGGTAGATCTCGATTTCATACCAAGGCACAAACACGGCATGCTTGTCGCCCCGGCCCTCCTTGCAGCGGAGCCATTCGGTGTGGAAATAGTTGCCAATGCCGTTGGCGGTCGATTCAACAGCTATGAGAGTGTAAGGTTCGAGGGCAATGCCGCCGCAGATTGCCTGCACGAAAGCCTCGGGCGAACGCTGCGCCGTCGAGGCCCAGAAAGCTGTCTCGCTCAGGTGGGCCATGGCATAGTCGGCGCCGCGCACGGCGTCTTGGTTCTCGCTCGACCCTATGGTCACGCGGCAGCCGCGCCCTGTGATCTGCCGCACGTTTATGGCACGCTCGTAGGGCTTGAACTGTGGTTTCTCGTCGCCATCCCACAGCTCTTCGGGATAATTGTCGAGAAGTTTGGTATACATGCCGCGGATTCCCGAGGCGGTGTCTTTTACATGTGCGCATATCAGCGAGTTCCAGTTGTGGCGGTGGCACGATTGAATCCACGCCATATACATCTGCACCAATGTAGAGCCGCCCCACTGGCGGGCCTTGAGCAATATCAGGCGCAGAGGTTGGCCGGCCAAGCGGTCGGATTCGAGTATCGCGGCGACCCGACGCTGAGGAGCGTTGAGTATGAATGGGCCTTCTTTGCCGGCAGTCTTGTATTTGATAGTCACGCACTTGGCGCACCAGTATTCGAAGTCGTGCCGGCAGCGGAGGCGTTGCCATGCACTTTTGTCGAGGTCGGGGCGATAGTCGGTGTCGGCTTTCATGCTCGCCGGCACCAGCACTTGCCTGTGGCGGTAGTCAAGCACCGCCACTCGCTTGCCAATGCAGCCTGTGCCTGTGCCGGGGTCATAGTCTCTGTCGCGGCAGCGGCGCCGCAAGTCGTCGAGTATCAGTTGTGTGGCGAGCATGGTCTAAAGATAAGCGAAAGTGAATGAATCGAATATGAAATCGCGGCTCACGGTGGCGCGCAACTCGGCCTTGAGAGTCCTTACACCTCGGCTCGAAAGCGCCATGCGCAGCGGCCCGGCAAGTGTGCCGTCGATGTCGGCGCGCCGCACGAGCCATGGCCGCAGGTCGCCCACGCTGCTGCCCTCGGCAGTTAGAGTGCCGCTGATGTCGCTGCCTTGTGCCGTCAGATACAGCGCCAGCGGCCTTACATCGCCATAGCGACGCGAGGGAGCGGCTTTAAGTATAATGGTGACATTGCACATCGCGTCGCTGTCGACGCCGGGGTCGAAGAGCTTGCGGTCGGCCGAGAGACAGAGGCCGCCGAGATTCTCGAAGCGCTCGAAGTTTACACATGTCATCCTGAAATATCCCCACCCGAACCGGCGGCAGAATACATCGGCTGTGCCGTCGGCGCGCAGAGCCCACAGCTCGTCGCTCCTGCTGTCGTAGCCGACGGCCGGATAATCATTGCGCGTTGTGATTTTCGAGCTGCTTCCGCTGCGGGGCAGTATAGTGATACCGTCGCCGGCGATATATACCTCGCCATCGTCGCTCACTGCCATGGCGTCGGGCCGCAATATGCCGCGCGATAGTATGGTGCGCAGGCCGGTGACTCCGCTCGACAGGTTGACGCCGGCACTGTAAATGCTTGAAGTGCAGCCGATAGTGAAGCGCGAGCGGCCGAAATCCCACGACTGGTCGCTACCCGAGCGGCCGGCGAGACTGATCACCGTGCCCGATGTCTGCACCGTGGCGGCGATGTCGAGTGGCGTGGCTGCCGGAGCGAAAGCCACGGTGTCGGCAAAATCAATCACCTCTTCCTCGGCGCTCACGCTCACGGTGGGCGAGCACGCCGGGAGGCTGAAAGGCCGCAGGTCGTCGGCTATAAACACCGCGTATCGGCCCGACGCTTCGGGGCTCAGCCCGAAGGTGCGGCGGTGGTTGCTGCCGCTGTAGTAGCATACGATATCTATCTCTCGGGCGTCGGGTGCCGGGTAGCATATCACCGGGCTGAGGACAGCGGGGGCGAGCTGCAGGCCGCTGTCGTGGCGCATTACTCCCTTGTTGCCCTTGAAGTGCACGGTGCTTATCGAGTTCCATGCGCCGCTGCCGGCTGAGGCGGCATAAATCGCAGGGGAATATCCGACAAATCTTTTCACCGAGATATTGCCCCAAGCGACGGCGCCCGACGATGAGGCCACCGCGCCGGCGCTGAACGTGTGTGGCTGCCTGAGCATAGTGTCGGCATAGCTATGGCTCTTTACTTTTTTTGCCAATACGCTCTTGATACGGCTGCTATCGGCGGCGGGGTCCGGGTTGACAGCGATGTCGATTTTCACCGTGCGGGTGTCGCCGCTGAATGGGGCGTTGATAACGGCCACGCGCTCTTCGAGTTGCTCAATGCGGGCTATCGCGTCCATTATTATGCGTCGGGCGTTTGTCCGGTAGCTTGTGCCCAAGCCCCGTTCGCGCCCCGGCAGGCCTACATGGGCGAATGTCGAGGCCGACGAGCCGGCACGCCCGAGGGAGGCCGTGCCCTCCATCGAGGGGTCGTAGGGGTGGAAGAGGGGAGTCATAAGTATCTCGGCCATAGCCACATCGCTGCCGCTGTCCGACGGCAGACCTACCTCAAGGTGCCAAGTGGAGGCAGCGAGGCTGTAGGCGTTGATGTTGACGCGGTCGGGCGACGTGAGCGCCACATTCTCAGTGCATTGGGCGCCGCTGCTGTGGGTGAGAAGCACGGGCGCGGATTCAAACAGGATGTCGCCGCGGGAGTCGAGCAGGCGGTAGCGTGCCAATGCCGGCTGTATCATTACGCCTTGGCCGGCGGCGTCGGCGCACAGGCGTCGGTAAGCCTCGCTGAGATCACCGATGAGAGCGTCGCGGTCTTTCTTGTCGAAAAGCCCGGTGGTGTAGGTGCGCGATAAGGTGCGGGTGTCTACGGCGGCGCTAAGAGTCACATCGTCAACACTATACAAGCTTATCGGATGGTAATCGCGTCGGGCGGCCTCAACCTTGGCGGCGGTGGCATACGAAGCTCCGCCGTCGGCCATCACGAGCAACTTGTCGCCCATATTCAGGCAGCACCGTGCCTCGCCCATGAGTTCGCCGGTGGCAATAAGAGCCATATTGTTGGCCAGAGAGCCTACGGTGGAGCCGTTGCTCATCAGCAGACTGCCCAGCAGGCGCGCCAGCGGCTTCCATCCCTGCGGCAGGGTATAATCAGTTGGCGCACAGGCAGGCACGAGCGTCATCGCACCTGCGCTGTTGATTGTCGGGCGCATATTCTCAACCAACACCGCCCCCTTGCCGTCGCTCATTAGCGACGCGCACATTACATCTTCTTTAGTAAACTTTGCCATAAAAGTAGTTTTTTACCGCAAAGTTACACCCGCCACCCCCTCCCCACACCCCCGATTTTCAAGAGTAAGGAAAAACGATCGGCAGTTTTACCCATAAAATGCGACGTTGGGCGTTCGGCATATTAATACATAACCCTACATCCGTACCTTGCGGAGGGATGTAGGGTTTTGTGTTGTGTCATAGCGTTATAGGCCGAGTGCCTGACGTTGGGCTGCTATGCGTTCCCGGAGGGCGTTGACCGTAAATTCATAGCCACGGAGCGAGACGACTGCCGCTGAAATATGTTTGTCTTTGTTTTGCTTGATATATTCTGAGGCACTCTTTTTTATATTTTTGTCTTTGCTATTTTTTGACGCAAGCAGGAGCTGATTATCAAGCTCGCGGGTCTGGTTGACCAATTCGGAGAGTGTGGGGTCTATTTTGAGTGAGGCTGTCATTGCCTCAAGATCGGGAATCCCATTGTTGTCAAATTTAATTTGGCCTTTGCGCAGATGATAGTCGCCTACGGGTTCATGGGTTATCACACTTATTTCACACAAATCGGAGTTGGCGACCGGACGGCTCACACACCAATCATCAATAACTTCATCTAATGTGTCGTCAAGGACGCGGCTAATCTTCACAGCTGCGCTGTCGGCTACCTGTGAAAGCCATTTTCGCCGGCCGCAGGGAATGTTGTGTATATATTCGGAGAGAGCTTCTTTGAAGCGTTCGTTGTTAAAAGTTTCGCCTGTGCCCCGTTTTTTCTCAAAGTGCAACACCGAACCGTCTTTGCTTAGATAAAGATCGTTGGCGGTGACACCTAAGATTTTATAAGTCTGCTTGAGCTGAGGGGCGGGTATAACTTCGGTCAACATTTCGCTGAGCATTTTCTTTCGGCGTTTGACAAATTGAGACGTAGGATAATCACCGCGTGCCTGAGTCAGAAATTGGCGTTCGTAAGTTCCCATCTTGAACTCGGTGAAATCCTCAGCTGCTTCGCGTTTCCAGTGGTCAATCAAGGCTTTTTCGTTGAATTTAGTATTGACTGTCACTGTGGGAGAGCCTTTGAGGTCGAGATTGAGGACCCTGTCGGTGATGGTCCAACGTCCTGAGAGTTTTGCTTTGGCATCTACGTCAAAATACCATCCGCCTGTGATTTGACCACCTTTGCGTCTGCGTGTACCGGTTTTCATGTTAGTGCCAGAGCTGCCCTCTTTAGATTCCATCCATGCATAATCGGTGTATTCGCTTCCATAAATGTAGGTCACGCCACCTGCGGGGGTGAAGTTGAGACCGATAATCAGGCCATGGAGTACCATTTCCTCTTGGTTATCATAGTCGAATCCGACAACCTTGTCTTCGTCAGAGGCCACGCAGGTGTAAGACCCCGAAGGCACTTGTTTGGCGGTTTTGCTCCATTGGGCGGGAGTTTTGAGGAACACGACAGTTGTGTCCCCGCTGATATTGACCATGCGTCCACGGAGCAGACGGTAATTTCCTTCGGGTATCGTCTTGTATTGTTCGACGAAGCCATAGAAGGTGCCTTCGCCGGGATAGTCGATCACAGCATAGCTTATTGCCGGGTCTCCATTGACGACTTGGCCGTTTTCAATCCTGTCCGGGGCTTTATCAAGCACTCGTTGGGCGTAATGTACCACGCGTCCGTCGTCTAAGCGGGCAAAAGGCTCTGCTGTGTGACGCAAGAATGTGTCGATAAGCTCGGTGTTGTTTGTCTTACAATCGCCATAAAATGACGGGGCAAAATTACAAGTATTCATGTCTTGCTGTTTGCTGTATTGACGGTAAATTTCGTCATTATTGGCCATCAGGGCTTTGACAGCGATTTGGCGACACATCGGAGCTCCGTAGGTTTGTGCCAGTTCTTCGAGTAATTTTTTTGCAGCCTCGACGCGATATGAGTTAAATTTGCTTTGGATTTCGAATATTGCAGCCTCGGCTTTCTCGATAGGAGTGCCGATCTGGCAGACGATTTCGTAATATTTATGAGCTTTCTGATAGTTTTTTTCAAGTTCGTCGCCATTGGCGTAGGCACGTGCTAAAGAGGCAGCCGCCCATGACTCGCCCTCTTTGGCGTATTGCTCATACTCTTTGACCTTCGAAGGCTCTAACGCCACAGCTGTCAGGGCCGCTGCCATAAACGTGATGGCAAGCAATTTTTTAATATCCATTAGAAATGTTATGAGAATTATAATTTAAGATTGGTATAAATACAACTTTATCATGATACAAAGAAGTTGTTTAAGAATTTTTACGGAGTGAATGAAAATTAAGGGATATTCTCAATCTCTCAGATTTGACAAGTGCAAAATTACTACTTTACTTATACTAATGCAAATCTTTCCTGAAAGATATTTAATTGCTTGCCATGAGATTGGTGTCGCTCAGCTACGCGGCTTGCCCCACACACCTGTGCGAGCTTCGGTGTATGATTAATTGGTGTTTTGCGAACGCCTGCAATGAGTCAGCAGATAAAAGGCTTCCGTAAGGAGGCCGATTATTAGTAGCCGCTTATACCGTAGCATAGCGGAGGTATATGCGGTGAGGGGATATGCCCAAGAATTCAAGGCGTTCGGCAGAACGCCGAAACCTCTAATTGGTTGTAAATCGGCCTCCTACGGACGCCTTTTATTTTGCTTTACATCTATCCGCATACACCTACGCCACGCTGCGGTGTAAGCGGCTACTGAAAAATCGGCGTTCTGCGAACGCCCGCGGGTGTTTCGGTCATAGTAGCCCCACACACCTGCGCGAGCTTCGGTGTATGGGGTTACGGATAATCGGCGTTCTGCGAACGCCATTGGTTCTGTAAAGCTTTCATGAGGTGGTTGTCGCGCAGCTACGCAGCGCTTTTTATCGGGGAGATTGCGGTGACCTGTGGTTGCGCATAGCTACGCCATGCTTACCACAGGCTACAGAGAGTCGCGACAGCTACGCCGTCGTTTGCCGCTACGCGGCTTGCCCCGGTGTATGGGGTTACGGGAAATCGGCGTTTTGCGAACGCGCCAGTGCGTCTATTATCTTGCCTTGATTCCTTTGGCCTTTGAACCTGATGTTTCGCGCGCGAAGCGTCAGCGGCGGAGGGCTTTTTGGGAGAGGAAGCGGTGGCCGAGGCGGCAGTAGAGGCATTTGCGGGGTTCGCAGTAGTTGCGGCGGAGCTGGAGGAGGGCTTGGCCGGTGAAGGCGCTGTCGCAGTCTATGCCGCCTTGGCCGAAGAGGCGTGTGACATTGTTCTGCTCGGGAGGGAGGGCGTGGAGTATGTCGACGGCGCTCTCTTGCATGGCGATGTTGGCGTATTGTCGGCCATAGGCATAGAGGATTGGGGCTACGACGTTGATTATGAGTATGTCGGCGGAGTTTTTGCTCAGGGCAGCGGAGGGGCGCCCGGCTGAGGGCTCGAAGGTGTAGTGGGTTTGCCAGAAGTCGCTGAGGCGGACGCGAAAGAGGGAGTAGGCGTCTTCCAAGCTTCTGACGTTGAATATGTTGCGCCCTATCTCGAATCCTCCGGCTACCATTGCGGCGAGGAGTGCTATGCGGCGGTGGGGGAAGTTGTGGGGTCTCATCCTCGCCATTTTCCATCCTAAGCTGCATGGCTGTTGGAGCCCGTATTTGGTGGTAAGGAAGCGGTGCTCTGTGGCGAGGCGGGCGGCATAGATGTCTTCGGCGCTTGTGCCTGTGCTCTCGGGAATGAGGCCTGCCTGACCGAAGAGGAGTCCCTCGATGGCCTCGATATTGTCGTGATGGTGGAGCATGCGCGAGAGGGGCGTGGCGATGGCGAGGCGCTCGAAGGCGTCGCTGTTGGTGTGGAAGCCGAGGGCGCGGGCGAGGGTGACATATACGGCCTCGCGCCAATTGTTGTCGAGACGGCCGACGAGTTCTTCTACGCGGTCGGCCTTGGCGTAGAGGCGCTCGAAGCCGAGGGCTGTGATCCAGTCGGTGAGGTAGATGGAGGGGAGGGAGCGGATTTCGTCGGCGCAGGCGAGGCCGGCGGTGGGGTTGTCTACCATCCGGCGGTAGGATTGGTGGAAGTCGCGTGCGCAGGTCATCACTACCTGCAGAATGGTTGTGCCGTCGGCTCGCATGATGGTGCAATCGTCGGTGTCGACGACGTGGAGCACAACATTACTGTATGCCGGGTCGGCGTCGTGACCGTGGCGGTGCCAGTCGGAGGCAAGCACGTGTATCTCTATATTGCCGGCCCAGATTTCAGTGCCTATACGTATTTTGGCGTTGAAGAAATCGGGTCCGGCGTCGTTGTTGAGCAGGCCGGGGTCGATAACTTCCAACGCTTGTCCGTCGCGGGTGCGCATGTCGCCCGGAAGCCACAATCTGTGTTGCCACACATATTGCATCAACTTCTCTCCGGGCTGTCGGCCGCTCATATCATGGCTTTTTTTACAAGGCTCTCACTTCGTTGAGTCGAGCAAGATATTTGCCTATTATGTCGAATTCGATGTTCACTCGGCTGCCTTTTTCTATTTGGCAGAAGTTGGTGTGCTCGAAAGTGTAGGGGATTATTGCTACGCGGAAGGAGTTAATCTCGCTGTCGCATACGGTGAGGCTCACGCCGTTGACTGTCACCGAGCCTTTTTCGACGGTCATGTATCCTTTTGCTGCCATCTCGGGGCTTACCTCATATTCGAATTTGAAATAGCGGCTGCCGTCGGCTTCCTCTATGTCGGTGCATACGGCGGTGGTGTCGACGTGTCCTTGCACGATATGTCCGTCGAGGCGTCCGTTCATGAGCATTGAGCGCTCGAGGTTTACGCGGTCGCCCTCCTTGAGGTCGCCGAGATTGGAGCGGTCGAGAGTCTCGCGGATAGCGGTGACGGTGTATGTACCCTCGGGATTGAGGGCTACTACGGTGAGGCACACGCCGTTGTGGGCGACGGACTGGTCGATATGGAGTTCGTCGGTAAACGAGCAGCGGAGAGTGAGGTCTACATTCGATTCGTTATGTTTTACTGCCACCACAGTGGCTGCGTCTTCTACAATGCCGGAAAACATGCTATGTCAGTTTTAAGTTAAATATAAACGATTGCGAGGTCAAGAGGTGCGCTTCAGCCCACAGCCTACCAACCACCAACTCCTGTCAGGGGTCGATCCAATATGTGTAGCTGCGCCAACCGATAGGCTCACCGTCTTGGGTGAAAGTGGGATTGTGGGGGCTTGTGCGTGGGTCGCGCTTGCTCGCAGAGCCTTCGACAGCGCGCAGCACGGCAGCAAAGCTCTTGGAGCCTTCGAGCAGAGGAGCCCATTTAGAGCTCAGATTCTCGAAGTTGTAGGCGTTGATGTCGTCGTAGAACCCTTCCATTCCGGGTATGGCTTCGAGCTCGGCTTTCTGCCACATCTTGTTGCTGTCGAGATATTCGATGGCGGCGTTGTAGTCGGGCGCGGCGGGCTGTGTGGCGGTCTCTTCAACGGCAGCGGGTGTCGCCTCGGTCACTTCGCTGACGGGCTCAACAGCTTCTACAGCTTGAACTGTTTCAACTGCAGCGGCAGGCATTGCTTCGGGCGCCGGTCGGTGGAATATCAGCCATCCGAGCAGCAGGCCGATAATCAGGCCTGCGATACCTGCAATTATGGGGAGTGTGTTTCGCCCTGCAGAGCCCGAATATATCAGCGTGTTTGTCACGCCGCTGCCTTCCTGCAGCTCGCCTCCGGCCACTTCGTAGCCTTCGATGGGGCACTTGTTGAGTTTCTTTTTTGTCTTGATATAGAGCTTGATGGGATCGGAAGCCTCGGGCAGCTGAAGGGGGAGCTGGAAGCGGTAGGTCTTGTGGAGACTGCGCATAGGCACCAACAAGTGCATGGTTGAGGCGAGGTCGTAATGGCCTGAGAATGCGCTGAATCCCGGGGCGCTGATCTCGACGCGTGCATTGCGCAGGTCGCTGTAAGAAAAAGCCTTGGGGGAATCGATAGTCTCGCCGTTGACTTTTATGAGGCATACGCCGTCGGGCATGGGTGTGCCTGTGCCGGCGGTGATGTGGAAACTTGCAGGGCTGATGACGCGGCGCACCATCGAAGTGTCGGCTACGGCCGGTGTGCTGTTGTCTTCCTTTACCTCGAATATGGTAGTGAGGGGTTCGAATCCGCTCTTATGCCATGTGATTTCTACATTAGAGCCTATTCCGGCGGTGATTGCCTTGTCGAACGGGCGCCGGCCCAAGTAGGGCGCGAAGCCGTGGTTGTCGGCCTTGGGCGGGTTGACCCTAACGAGCCTGTCGAGCTTTGCTTTTGTCAGGTTGGCCGCATGTTGCTTGCCCCGTGTGTGGCTTTCGCTGTCGATAAGCACAACAGAGGCATACGCTGAATATTCGGGCTGATAGAAATGGGAACCGATATAGTCGTGGAGCGACGGTGCTTGCCGGCCACCGTAAAAGGCTATGGCATGATGGTGGCCCGACGATGGCATGATAAGTGGTTTGTCGGCGTCGGCAGGGTAGTCTTTGGCAAGAATAGAGCGCATATCAGCGATTGCGGTCTGCGAAGGGTCGCCGGACTCGATGAAATCTTTGACAGTATCAATCAAGGAGAGCAATTCACCGGTGCTGATTATGACTCCGTGAGGCAGGAAGAGTGTGCTCGCATAGTAATTGAGAGCTTCATCAATCGGACGCAGGACTGTGAGCAATAAACCACGGCTAATATGCTTTACTACAATAAATACGGGATTCTCTCTTGGGTCAAACTGCAGGTTTTTCAGAGGCGAAATAAACTCATGCACCTGACGCAGAACATCGTCGGTGGGGTTGATGTTGACAATGCTCTGGAGTCCTCTGATATTTTTTGTTGTATAAAGTTGTAATTGTGCCATATTTACCCAAAGTGTGTAGGTGTGGTTTCTTATGTCCGATTAAGTCACAAAGTTAGGCTATTTCTGCCAATTACACAAATTTATTTTTAATGATACGGCAAAGGCGTTAAAAAATGAGCGGCTCCGCGACCCGGAACCGCTCATTTTTTTATGATGATATTTATCAGATTCTGACTTTTACAGTGCGGGTGCCGGAGGCGGCAGTCACGCGCACGATATATACACCGCTGCCGAGGCTGCTGATGTCGGCGCTTGAGCCGCGGGTCTGTGCGACGTTATTGCCCTCAAGGGTGTAGACCGCTATTGTGGCTGCTTCTTCGCCCGACACGGTGACCACACCGCCGTTGACGCTTACTTCGAAGCCTGTCTCTCCGCTGACATTCTCTATGCCCGAGCTTGCGAAGCTGAGGTCGCCGTAAAGGCCGAAGTTGTCAAGGATGAGAGCCTCGCCGTTGGCCGTGCGCACGTTGACGGCGACATATACAGTCTCGCCTTTGTATTTGCCAAGGTCGATACCGCGGGTTTGGGGCGATACTTCCTCGGCTTCAATGCTGACCTCGCTCGAGTAGCTGTACCAGACGTCGTCGGTTTTCGATACTTTCACATCGTAGCGCTCGGGGAAGGAGGGGTTGAACGAGTTGGCGTTCCACACGAAGTGGGCGTCGTCGGAATTGACGGTAAACTGCGGGAGGACAATCCAGCGGTCGGCCGTGCGCGACTCGGTAAACCATGTGTTCACGGCCAAGGCTTTGGTCTCAAGCACGGGGTGCTCGAGGTCGAATATACCGAAGCCCTGCTCGTTGAATTCAGCGCCGGCGTCGGGATGATTCTGAGCCGAGTCTTCAACGCGGTAGGTAAATTCGGCGGGGAGCTGCGCGTCTTCAAAAGTCCATAGGCGGAGGGGGCTGTCGAGATAGCGGAAAGTAGATGTGAGAGTGTTGTTGTCGAGATTCTTGTCGGCGTCGCAGGCTGCAACGATTTTCACAGTATGCTCGCCGGCAGTGAGATTGTCGTAGAGACCGGTCTCGCTCACATTGAGAATCTCCATGGGGCGGAGGGTATAGCTTTTCTCGCCTGCAAGTTTGTCGTCGATATAGAATTTCACATTAGTCTTGGCCTCGATGATACCGATGTTCTGCATGGTGAAGGCGAATGTCTTTGCATTGCCGGGGCGCATGTAGGCCGAGGGTGAGGCGAGATTGCTCAATGAGAGGTCAAAAGTGTTGGCGTCTACGGTCTCAATGCTGAGGTCGTCGATAAGAATCCAGTTCTCATCTTCGTCGCTGAAAGCATAGAATCCGAAATATATATCGCCGGCTTCCTTGAGTTCGAAGATGTGGATTGCCTCAAGGTATTTGTCGTTTGTCATGGGGTCGTAGACGGCGAGCACGTTTGTCATGGCCTCGGGGGTGGGGGCGTTGCCATAGCATACGCGCAGACGCTCGGGGTGACCGGCGGTGGCGCTATACCAATATTTGATTACATAGTGGCCGGCTTCCATCTTGATCGGTTCGAGGAATGCCCAGTCATCGGCGGCGTTCTTGCTGTAGTTGTAGGCAAGACAGCCGTAGCCTGTGCGCGAGAATGAGCCGAAGAAACCTCCGTCGATGTTAATGCCCCAGTCGCCGTCGTCGTCGTTGAGGTTGAGGAAGGTGATACCGTCGGTGTCCTCGTCGGGCTCGAAGCCCATTGAATAGGGCACAGTGGCAGGCGCTATGTGGCGCACAGAGGCTGTGGCGCCGTCGTTGGCCGGGTTGAGGTCGTCGGCATGGATGGTGCGTGCGCTGATGGTGTAGGTCTTGTGGCCTTGGCTGAGGTCGGCCTTGGCTTTGAATGTATATGTAGCTGTGGCGCCGACAGCTATTGGCTCGGTCACATGCTCGGTGACTTCCGCGCCGCCGTCGATACTGTAGGCGATATCGTAGGAGTCAACGGCTACGCGTCCGCTGTTGGTGACCTCTACAGTCACAGCTTCCTGCCCCATACCTTCGCCGGATATGGGCGCGATGATTTTAGACACCTGCAGGTCGACGGGATTCGAGGCTTCGATGACGCTCACTTTGTTGATATAGAGGCGGAAGAGGTCTTTATTGGAGGTGCAGTGGAAGCCGATATGCAATTTGCCGGCCTTGGCGTCGATAAATATCAGGTCGCCGGCTACGTCGTCTTTCACAGCGTTGTATTCCGCTATTTTCGCTGTCATGCCCTCGACTGTCGGAGCAGCGCCGGTATAAACTTCGAAAGCCTCACTATATGCGCTGCCTTTATACTCGTAGCTTACCACGTAAGAGCCGTCGGCAGGGATTTCGATAGCCGGTGAGATAAGCCAGTCGTCGGCTTGGTTGGCGGAGTTGTAGTTGTAGAAAACACGTGAAGGCGCAGCGTCGGCGTCGTATTTCCATGTAGAGCCGTCTTGATTGGCGTCAATGACAGTCCAAGAAGCGAAATCATCCGCGCTTGCTGCAGAAAGATCGGCGGTATACACAGTAGAGGCTGAGGCGCTTGCCGTTGCCACCAGCGTTGCCGCCATGAGAGTCAAGAATTTATTCATTGTCAAAATGATTGGTTAGGCTGTTTATATATATTTGCAAAAGTACATAAAGTAAGCATGTGACCCAACAATTTAAACACAAAAAAACTTAAAGGTATTTTCACATGCTGTTTTATTGCAGAAAAATCATATCTTTGCACAATGAACAATAGCGGGCCGCTGTTGTTTTATAGATAAAAAATTTCATCTCATTATGGAAAATTTCAGCTACTATTCCCCGACATTGTTTGAATTTGGCCGTGGAGCCGAAGAGAAAGTAGGTATGCTCACTTTCCTCACCGGGGCAACCAAAGTAATGATTGTCTACGGAAAGAGCTATGCCAAGAAATGCGGCCTAATCGGACGTATTGAAAATTCATTGAATACCATAGGTATCGACTATATAGAGCTTGGCGGCGTGGAGCCCAATCCCGTCGACACTCTTGTATATGAAGGAATCAAGAAAGGTCGCGCGGCGCATATCGACGGGCTTCTCGCCGTCGGTGGCGGCAGTGTGATCGACACGGCAAAGGCTATCGCCGCCGGCATAGGATATAAAGGCGATTTTTGGGATTTCTATACCGGCAAGGCTTCGGTGACCGAGGCTCTGCCTGTGGGCGTGGTGCTCACAGTGCCCGGCGCCGGCAGCGAGGGCTCGGGAAATTCGGTGATCACACGCACAGAAACCGGACAGAAACTCAGCCTGCGCACCGACAGTATACTCAAACCGCGCTTCGCCATAATGAACCCTGAGATGACTTTCACTCTCAACGCATATCAGACAGCCGTAGGCATTACCGATATGATGGTGCACATCATGGAGCGCTACTTCTCGCCCTCGACGCGTGTAGAGATGACCGACCGGCTTGCCGAAGGCCTGCTGATGGGTCTTATGGCTGAGGCACCGCGTGTGCTTGCCGACCCGGGCGATTTCCATGCGCGTGCTAATATCGAATGGGCGGGTACGCTCGCACACAATGGCCTCTGCGGTTGCGGACGCCGTGAGGACTGGGCCTCGCACTTTATGGAGCATGAGATTTCGGCTCTTTATCCGAATATAGCCCATGGCGCCGGCCTTGCTGTCGTCGTGCCGGCATGGATGGCATACATGGCTCATCACAAACCGTCGAAGGTGGCCCAGCTCGGACGCCGTATCTTCAATGTAGACGAGCGCGACGACCGCACGGCAGCCATCGAGACCGTAGCCCATCTTAGAGCTTTCTTTACGACAGTCCTCCGTATGCCGGCGACTTTCAAGGACCTCGGTATCGAGAATCCTGATATCGACACTCTCGTTGAGCGCCTTCATGCAAACAAAGGAGAGTCAATAGGCGGATACTATCATCTCACCGCCAAAGACACCCGCCAGATCTACGAGCTCATGCTCGACGCAAGCCAACGCCCGGCACCTGTGGCCGAGGAGCAGGCGGCAGAGTGATTTTTCAGTCAGGCAAAAACAAGGCAAACAAGGCAGAAAAAGGCAAACAAGGCAAACAAGGCAAACAAGGTAGAAAGGCAAGATAATAGTCTTGTAATTGAGCGATTTTTGAAAACTATTTTCTTGCCTGCCACCGGCAATTGCCTTTTTTACCTTCTTTGCCTATTCGATCTATGCTTGCGAAACTTAAGTCAGTTTAGATATCAGATCTATATATTGCCGTGCTATGGCGCGGGCGGAGAAGCGGGCTGCTACGGCGGCCCGCAATGCTTCGCGGTCGTGGTTGCAGGCGAGTACTTCATCGAGAGCTTCGGCCATGGCGTCGGTGTCGCCGAAAGGTATAAGGCGTCCGTCGGCATGGCTGCGGATGATATCAGCCTGACCGCCGCGGTCGAAGCTTACGGGCATGGCGCCCGAGGCTTGCCCTTCGATCAGAGTGCCCGGGAGGGTCTCGTAAAGCGATGTGGATATCACCGCATGAGCCCGGGAGTATAGCCCGCGCAGCTCCTCCGGGTCGCTTACCATGCCTATATGGCGGTGAGGGAATCTGAGATTATCCAAGGCATGAGGGTCGCGGAGTGCGCCGAAAAATACCGCCTCGGCATTGTCGCACCGCAGTTTATTTAGCATTTCCACAGCCAAGGGAAGCCCTTTGACGGGGTCGTCGAGGCGTGCCGCGCCCATGAGTATAATGCGTTTGCCCTCTTCGGGTGCCGAATAAAAGTCTTCGACGGGAAAGGCGTTTGGTATGACGGCTACGCGTTGGCTGTCCATGAGGCGGCTGTCGTTACATCTTTTTTTCAGCCATGAGCTTACGGCGACAAAATCAATCTGCGCGGTGCCGTAGAGCTCTTGCTTGCGGCGCCATACTTTTGTT
The DNA here is from genome assembly GCA_910579995.1 of uncultured Muribaculaceae bacterium. GTDB lineage: Bacteria > Bacteroidota > Bacteroidia > Bacteroidales > Muribaculaceae > CAG-873. The sequence goes on from CAJTWH010000014.1 coordinate 22,233, forward strand.
GATAAGTCGCGGTCGGAAGCCTTTGCGTGGAGCAGGGGGCAACGGCGGCAGCCTTCGGGGTCGGTGTAGCGCCGGCACTCGCCCGCATGATGGCAGAGCGAGGTGAGATTCCACATGTCGTGCATGGTCCATATCACCGGCTTTTCAGCAGCGATATCGCCTGTTTCTTTCAGCGAGAGCATGCCTTGGTTGACCCATGCGAGTATCACGGCGTCGGCATTGCGCACCAAGGGATGGCGGCTCAGCGGCAAGCCGTCGCTGCCGAGCGACACCTTGAAGAGGTCGGCTCGGTCAAAGCCGTTGTGGGTGAATATCCTCGCCGCTTCGGCATAGAAAGGAATCTTTGCCCGCCACTGAGGTGCGGCCTCTACAACCGTCGGGTCGTTGCCGCTCTTGTGGGTCACCAGCATTGAGGCTTCCACGCCCTCGGCCTGAAGAGCCTTGAGCAGACGGTAGGTCACCACCGACGCCCCGCCGAGGCTGTCGCTGTGGTTGATAAGTACCACTCTCATCGGCGGCGGATAAACTTGGCGGCGGGTTCGACAATCTGGCGCAGGCTCACGCCCTGTATGCGAGCGAAGACCGCCACGAAGCCGATGAGCAGTATCATGCGGATGACGGCATTGAGCCATGCGCCCAATCCGGCCATCGGCAGCAGCCACACACCGACGGCATAGAATATCGCGGCTATGCCGAAGAAGCCGCAGATACGGCCGACCGGGTAGCCTATCGGGTATTTCTTGAGGCTTACGAAGTAGCTGGCCAACATCATGATCAGATAGCAGCTGAAAGCGGCTATGGCACAGCCCATATAGCCGATATGGGGCACGAGTATGATATTGAGTGCCAGTGTCACGCCGAGGCCGAGGAGCGAGAACCATGCGCCCCAGCTCGTGCGGTCGGTGAGTTTATACCATACCGAGAGGTTGTAGAAGATACCGAAGAAGAGCTCGCCAAGCATTACCAAGGGCACTATCGCCAGACCGCTGAAATAGCGCGGGTCGATGAGATATTTCACAATGTCGAGGTAATACATCACCCCGAGGAAAATCAACAGGGCGAAGGCCACGAAATATGTCATGGCGTCGCGGTAGGCCTGAAGTTTCTGCTCACCCTTGTCTTTGCTGCGCGCGAAGATAAAGGGCTCGTAGGCAAAGCGGAAGGCCTGCAGGAATACCAGCAGGAGCACGGCTATCTTATAGTTGGCACCGTAGATTCCGAGACCGAAGAGAGCCTCGTCGGGGTCGGACACAAGGTGAGGATAGAGTATCTTGTCGATGGTCTGGTTCATTATGCCGGCCACGCCGAGAACGAGCAGCGGCAGCGAGTATACCATCACCTCGCGCCACAGACGGCTGTTGAAGCGCCAGCGGAAGCCGCTCATGTCGGGTATGAGCATTAGAAGGGTCACACCGGAGGCGAGCAGGTTGGCGAGGAAGATATAGCCTATGCTGAAATCAGGACGGTAGAACCAGCCTACTGTCGCGGGCGCATTGTCGGCAAGCCACGGGCACAGGAGGATGAAGAAGAGGTTGAGCCCGATGTTTAGGCCGATGTTGACGAGCTTGAGCATGGCGAAGCGCATGGGGCGCTTACGGTAGCGGAGGTAGCAGAATGGCAGTGCCGTGAAAGAATCGATGGCCACGCACCATGCCATGATGACTATGAATGACGTGTGGCCGGAGCATTGCATCCAGCCGGCGACAGTGCTGCCGAAGCAGGTCACCAACACTGCGAATGCGACAGAACTGACGGCGAGCGATGTCAGACAGGTGCCATATACCTCCATCGGGTCTTTCCACCGCTCATGGTTTGCGAAGCGGAAGAAGCCGGTCTCCATGCCGTAGGTGAGTATCACCATCATCAGGGCCACCACGGCGTAGACGAGTGTGACTACGCCGTATTCGGCTACCGGGAACATGATAGTGTAGAGCGGCACCAAGAGCCAGTTGAGGAAGCGTCCCACTATCGAACTGACGCCATATATCGCTGTATCTTTAGCTAAACTTTTAATTCCTGCCATGATGAGTGTCAAGCGCGCTCACGGCGCTGTATAATCCATGTAGAGAGCAATGCGGCAAGCATGTAGACCGCAGCCAATATCCACATTGCCATGAAAGGCGTGCCTACTTCAGAGAGGTTTGCCGAGTTGGAGTTGATACGTATGAAGCCTTCCACGCCCCACACCGCCGGTATGCAGTTGCCGATCCATATCCACAGGTCGCTCATGGCGTAGCGAGGCCATGTGAGACCCGAGAGGAAGAGGAACACCACCGAGGTAAACACTATGATGATGAAGCAACTCTCGCGCTCTTTCATGAAGTAGTCGAGCGCCTGCCCCAAGAATGCCGTGCCCAGAAGCATGGGCAGGATGAAGAGCAGATAGTCCACCGGATTGCCGTAGTGCGGCAGGTTGAAAATCTCGGGGATTATGCGGAGTATGTAGATTGTCATGGGGAAGTAGAAGATGGTATATGCCAGCGCCCTGCCCCATACGCGGGCTGAAACCGGTGCTGACGGCGCGAGAGGGTCGCGACCGCCGTTGCGGCGCCGGCGTTCGTTGGCGGTGCCTCCGAGCATGCAGATACCGAGCAGCATTGATTGCTGAAGTATGAGAATCACAATGCCGGGGATTACGAAGCTTGCGAATCCCTGCTCGGTGTCGCCCAATATCTGAGCCTCGCTCGATATCGGCGCTTTCATATCGCCGGCGAGAGTCTCAAGGCCGGTGGCGTTGATTTTTGAGGCTGTGATATCCTGTATCATCTCAATCTGCAGGTCGGTGAGCGCCGACACGAAGGTGCGGTAGCGCAGCAGAAGGCTCATGTCGGAGTAGAAGGTGACATGTGCAACCTCGCCATTGCCGATATTGCGGGCGTAATCCGATGGTATCTGAAGCACACCGAACACTTTTTTCTCAGCCATGAGGCGGCGAGCCTCGGGCATGTCGGCGCAGTAGGCGTAGATTTCGATCGATGGCGACGCCGACGCCTTCTGCACAAGTTGGCGTGAGTCGGCGTTGAGGCAGTTGTCGACAACCGCGATCGGAAGCTGCCGAACAACCTCAGGGTTGTAGATCAAAGTGTAGACGATAGGGTAGAGCAGGGGCAGCGCCACGAAGAAGAGCAATATGCCCGGGTCGTGGATCATGAGCCGGAGCTCGCCGCGGAATACCCGCGCCATCCCTACGCTCCATTGATATATTTTGTTGAACACACTCATATCAGGGCACATAGACTGGTTTGAGGCATGCGCGGCGCAGACGGGGCAGAAGCGAGCATGCCACAAGGGGTAAGACAATCAGCGCCACCATGTAATAGCGCGAGTAATAGATATCTACGCCGTTGAGTGCCTCGTTGATGTAAATCAAGAACCAATAGCGTATCGGCGCGAGCCAGCTGAAGACAGCGAGGTAGCCATACATGCTCTCAACCGGGAAAGAGAAGCCGGTGAACGAGAACGACAGTATGCCGAACAGCGAGGTGATAGACAGCGCCAAGCGCGGATTGGGGAGCACAGAGGCTATAAACATGCCCACGCCTTGGCTGGCGATGACGGTGAGCACGGTTGCCACTATCATCCACCATAGCGAGCCGTTGAGCGGGAAGTCGCTCAGGCCGAAGAGCAGCCACTGGATAAATATGCCTTCGATGGCGAAGATTATTGTCTGGGGCAGCAGTTTCGAGGCCATGGCGATGATTATGCTGCCGTCGGATGTGGCGAGCCATTGGGCCGACGTGCCGTTTTTGATTTCGATGGTGATGGAGAACACTGTCATCAACATTATCATCAGCACGAAAGTGGCCATGGTAAAGGAGGGGCACAGATATATGGCATAGCTCATCCACGGATTGTTGAGACCGTAGATGTCAAGGCTCAGAGGCTGCACCATCGACGCCACCTGCCCCGGCGTGGCGCCAAGGCTGATGAGGGTCTGCTGCACTACTCCGCCCGATGTGGCCACGGCTACGGTCTTGAAGCCCTTGTAGGCCAATGTGCCGGGCACGAAGTAGGTCATGTTGGAGTAGTATTCCAAGGTGGGGTCGTTGCCTGCAAGTGCATTCTTCTCGAAATTGGAAGGAATCACGAAGAAGCCGAAAATCTCGCCGGAGCGCACTTTGTCGAGGGCTTCGTCGTAGCTCTCGCAGCGTTGGCTCACGTCGATTACCTGCAGGGCGTTGAGCGAACGGGTCACCGTGCGCGACATCGCCGAGTGGTCGAGGTCTACCACCGCCGTGGGTACATGGTTGGGCAGGCCGGGGCTGAGCAGGTCAAGGAAGAAGAAGGCCATGAACAGGGGCACGACGACTATGCCGAAGATATACATCTTCCGGCTGCCGAGACGTCGGATTTCCCTCCGCAGTCCTTCTTTGAATCCGAGATTTGCCATATAAATTATTCTTTAATGCGCCGAAGGCGCAGCTTGTAAACTTATTAAGTTGGACAGGTAAAGAAGGTTAAAAAGGCAATTGCCTGCGGCCGGCAAGAGGTTACCTTTCATATTTTAATCAATCGCAGGACTATGATCTTGCCTTTTTTGCCTTTTTCCCTTTATTCCTTTTTATGCCTGACAGAAGTGCAGCTTGCGAAACTTCTGTTATTTATACACCACACTCATGCCGGGGCGCAGGCCTTCGACAGCTTCGGTGGGGCGTGCCTTGATCTGGAATGTGCGGCTGTCGTAGCTGCCGGTAGATTTGGTGCTTCGCCATGTGGCGTAGCTGCCCATGTCGCGGATGTAGTATATCTTCACGTCGATGTCTTTCTTGCCCAAGGCAGGCACCATCACGCTGATAGTCTTGCCCATGGTGAGGTCTTGGAGCAACTCCTCGCGCACGTTGAACACCACATAGCGGTCGTCTTCCTTTAGGAGGCTCATCACCGGAGCGCCCATCACGATGAGCTCGCCGGGTTCGGGATAGACTTGGTCGATAGTGCCGTCGGCGGGAGCCACGAGGTAGCTGTCTTCGAGCAGAGCCTCAACCTCGTTGACGCTGCCCTCTGCAGCATTTGCGAGAGCTTGCGCCGACACCTTGTCTTCGCTCTGCGCGCCGGCTTTCGCCAATGCGAGCTGGCTTGCGGCGGCGTCGCGGGCAGCGACGGCGGCATCGTAGGCGGCCTTGGCCTCGTCGCGTTTCTGCTCGCTCACTACGCCCTCTTTGAAGAGATTGTCGAGGCGGGTATATGTTTTCTCAGTAATGGTGACACCGGCCTCGGCCTGACGGAGCAGGTCGGCGGCGGCATTGATGATCTGTGAGCGTGTGCCGGCGTCGATTTTCTTTGTCTGGGCTTCGGCGGCGCGGTGCATAGCCTCGGCCTGTCCGAGCTTAGCCTCAACTACCGACGAGTGGATATGGGCCAGAGTGTCGCCGGCGTGTACTGTATCACCCTCGTGAGCATAGAATTCCACCACGCGGCCGGGAAGCTTGCCCGAGATACGGATAGTGGTGCCCTCTACCTGACCTTCGATATAGTCGGCGGGTTTGTTCATAAACAAGAAGCCGATGATGGCGATTACTGCCACAGCCACTACGACGATGGCGATTGTGAGCAGCAGCGCGCGGTTGGCGCGTTTTTCTTGGTTGGTGTTCTCTTGCATGTTATGATGTAGTTTTTATTAGCGGATTATTGATAAAGCGTGCCGAGGGCTTTGGAGAGGTATGTCTGGCAGAGCTGCACATCTATCATGGCGTCGATTTGCTCGGAGTGAGCCTTGAGCCATGCGGTCTGGGCCTCCATCACATTGTCGGTTGTGGCCATGCCTTCGCGGAAAGCGAGGTCGGCGGTGCGGAGGTTCTCGTCGGCTTTGGCGAGGTTTGTCTCGGTCATGTGGTAGGTCTTGTATGCCTCTTCGGTCTTATACGAGGCTTGGCTCACCTGCAGCGACACCAGCTCGCGGGCGTCTTCGAGCTCGAGCTTGCGGATAACCTCGTCGCTCTCGGCGGCCCGGTATTTATTGTAGTCGCCGCCCCAGTGCCACAGAGGTATCGATACTACAGCGCCTACTGAGAATGCACCCTTGAAGTTTTTCTTGAAGCCGTCGTAGAGGTTGGGGTTTGAGAATTCGTAAGAGCCAACCAGAGCTACCGTCGGAAGCATGGTAGACAGAGCCACGCGCTTCTGCTGCTTGGCAACCTCTATGCCCTGCTCGAGAGCGCGCAGGTCGGGGCGGTTCTGATATACCTGTTCCATATTGTAACCGCCCTCGGGAGCCACACCCGGCTGTGGTGTCGGGGTCTCGAGGTCTTCGTCGGCGAGGGTAAACTGTGAGTTGACGGGCAAGCCGCAAACCTGAGCAAGAGCCATGCGCGAGAGCACAAGGCCGTTGTTGACTTTCACGAGGTCTACCTGCGCGGCGTTGAGCTTGACATCTACGCTTAGCACGTCGCTGCGGGTGGCCACGCCCTGCTCAAGCATAAGATGAACGTCGTGGGATAGAGAGTCGAGCAGATTCACATAGCTCTCGGCAAGTTTCTGCTTTGCTTTGAGCGACACCACCATCCAATAAGCGGCGTCGACGGCATATATCACATTCTCAGCCTCGCTGATATGCAGCTCCTGAGCGGCTTTCTCGGCGGCCTTGGTGATGGCGTTCATTGCCACGATCTTGCCACCCATGTAGATGGGCTGGGTAAGGGTGATGGCGCCGAAAAACACGTTGTGGATGTCGAAGGTCATGGCGTCCTTGGGGATAAGGGCCACCTCGGAGGGTATATATTGGCCGTCGGGCCCTTTGATGGGCTCGCCGGTTGCCGGATTCTTGACAAGATTGTACTGATAGCTCTGCGAGGCAAGGTCGAAACTCTTGGTCGGCAACAGTTGGTCGCTGTCGAAAATCGACAGGTTGCGCTGGTTGTAGAGATAGCCTCCGTTGAAATCGATTCCGGGGAGGTAGGCTGCGAAAGCCTCTTTCTTCTGATAACCGGCTTTCTTGATACGTTCGCGCGACATCATGAGCTGCTTATTGTTTGCCAGAGCCATCTGCCTGAATTCCTGCAGGGGAGTGCGACCCTCGAGAACGACGGGGGCGTCTTGCTGGGCATGGCACAATGGGGCAGCTGAAGCTACAACAGCGAGGGCTAACAGACGCAGTCTGCGCGGCGAAAGGTATGAAGTCAAACTCATAATTTCTTAGTTGATTCGTGTGATGAGAACTTGCATATTTATTAACTCATAATGAGCCGTAAAAGTTCAAAATCTCATTTCAAAAGGCAAATTTAACACTTTTGGAAATAAAAACAATTATCTTTGCCCGAAAAAACACCTCCCGCGGAAATCCGCGTGCACATTACGGAAATATTATTATACTTTTATGCCACGCTCACGCCATCATGACTACCGCACCCGAACGGTCTATCATATCACTATGACAAAATCTCCGGAAGCACCACCTCTCGGAGAACTGACGGGGCACGGGCTTGAAGCTTATGTATCGCTTTCTCCTTTAGGGAAGATAATCAACAGACAGCTTTTCAGAATGTCGGAGTTCGCTCCCGAATTCCGTGTGTTGCAGCATATTGTCATGCCTGATCATATCCATTTCCTGCTGTTTGTAACTTCTATGCTTGAAATGCCATTGGGCAAGTATATGGCTATGTTCAAGGCAAAGATAAGGCGGTATTACAGAGGAGCCGGAGGCGCGGATGTGTCGGTGTTTGAGAGAGATTTCTACGACAGGATTCTATATAACGACCGCCCGATGAAGACTGTTGTCGATTATATACGCAGCAATCCATACCGTCTTGCCATACGGCGTGATTATCCGGAATATTTCAGACGTGTCAATTCAATTCAGATTGCCGGTGAGCGTTTTATGGCCTACGGCAATGTGTTTTTACTCCGCAATCCTTGGATTGATAATGTTGTGGTACATCGGCGCTATAGCGAACAAGAGCTTACTGCCGAGCGTGCGCGCTGGGAGCATGTGGCAGCCAACGGAGGAGTGCTCGTATCACCTTTTATCTCCGCGGCAGAAAAGGAGGAACGACGCAATGCCGAGGCTTTAGGTGCAAAGATTATCTGCATTTATCCGGAGCCTTTGCCACCGCGCTTCAAGCCTTCGGGGCATGATTTTGACTTGTGCACCCAAGGCCGCCTCTTGATTCTCGCCCCATGCGGGAGCTATGGGCCTAAGCTTTCACGCTCCACATGTGTCGCACTCAATGCTCTTGCCGAGCGTATAGCGAGAGAGCCTGCTTCCGCCCCGTGACGGCAGCTTGCTGCCGCCGCGGGGCGGAAAAACTACTCAACAGGCTTGACAGGCGCATTGGCTGCTTTCACAGACTGCGGGCGTATCTTTGCGAACATCTGCTCTTCGGTGAAGTCTTTAAGAGACTCTTCTTCACCGCGCTCCTGCACAGATTGAATATACCCTTCAAGCTTAGCCTGCTCGGCCTTGACAGCCGACAGGCGCTCGTTCTCGGCAACAATACTTCCCGCGTCTTCTATAGTGAAAGGTTTCGCGACAGTCTTGTAGTAAGTGTTCCACACCTTGGCCACGGCGGGCAGTTTCTTGGTGAGCGAGGTGATTCGGGTATTACCCTCGGTCAGCTCGGAGCAGATGGCGACATACTTATCGGTATTATATGAAAGAGAAGCGAGTTCGTCGGCGTATGTCTGCAGTTCTGACACATTGCGGCCGTTGAATTTCTGCGAGGCAGCCGTCTTCAGATAGTCTTTCATCGTCGCAGACAGCACAGGCGCGGGTTTGACCGTCTTAATCGATTGCTTGAACTGCTCTGCGGAGGCTTTGAGGCCATCGACAAGGTCAGATACCACAATCGCAGTCGGACCCGGCTCTGTCGGCAGATTGAGGAAAAGATCGGTAGGAATCTTTACGTCGATACCTTCGCCTTGGGTGCGGTCAAGCATGGTAAAGGTCTTCGGTTCGATCCAAGTCTTGCCACCGCGGCTCATGGTGAGATTGACCTCGAGTGTGAGTGTCTCGGCGTCGACATTGAGTATCTCGCTGTCTACGAGAGGGCAAGCCGACATGCGGCGCAATAAATCATCATCGACTCCATTAAACACATAGTCGATTCCCACCGGCTCGGGCGCCCCCATGCGGTAGGCCTCCATGCCCATTGCATGGTCAAGTTCGTAGGAGCCCAGCCGGGCATTGGGAGCCTTTCGAGCGCCAACCACGGCACCGGCGGCACAGTACCAGAAGTTGATCAGTTCCTGCTCCCGCCCGGTGAGTATGCGCTCACGCTTGCGAGCTTCCATCACTTTCTTGTCGTATTTGAGAAAGTATTCCATCACCCAGTCGTTGATACCTTCGACTATTGCATTGTGCATTGCGTAGTCGACATGAAAAACACCGGGATGTGCAAGCCACAGGCTGTAATCGCGCCTGTAATGTTTGCGGCCTGGAGGTATCACACGTCGCACTACCATCCACGATTTACTGTCGGAAGCAATACATACCGTCTCAACTTCATGCTCACCGAAGAATGCCATGAGGCTGTCGTTCTTAGCCATAGCCTCATTATACTCGCGCAGCTGCACGGCTCTTGGATTTATACTGAGGTCGTTCTGGCAGTAAGCGGCCCATTCGGGGCTTTCGGTGCCTCTGCCTTTATTTTCAGTCCACCAGTCGATTTTGTAATTGCTATCCGTGATTTTGCGTTGGGCCGACATCTTGAGACGGCCGTTCGAGGGATCGTAGGAATACGTCAGGGGGCCGTAAAGAGATCCGTTAGACTTCAGTATATAGCCTCCGGTAGTCTGGCGCATTTCTTTTGTCTTACGGCCTTTTTTGAAGAATATCGGGTCAAGAGGCAACTGCGGCAGAAGTTCCCGCGCTACGATTTCAATTTCGTTGCGGATCTTTCCTGAACGAAGATCGACAAAGGGATATAACTCGGGGGAATTGAACATATTCCATACTTCGAATCCCTTGCCGGTAAACCAACTCGAAACTATCATCCACCTCTGGTCAACTTTCTTGGGCGCAGGAAACGGTTCGAAATTTGGCATCCAGCGGTAGAGGCCGTAGTCGCCGTCGAGATATCCTTCGGCCGGATAATATGTATTGTCGTAGATATCGGCCGTTCCGATGTATCGGCGTCCGTCGGGTGTTTCCAAAACAACGTAATGCGGACGCTCACTCTCATCGACCTGCCCAAGCATCGCCGTGTTACCGATAGCGTCTACATCGAGGAGAAGCTTGACCCCGTTTTCAAGCACTGTGACACGCGGGGGATTGAAGTATTCTTTCTCGAAATACTTGCAGTAGAGGGAGTCGGGGATTGTAAACCGCCGCAGCTCTTTGGCCAAAGAGCTCTTGGGTATCTCGACATTGACTACGGCAGCGGCGGCAAATGCCATAATCAGTGATAAGAAAACTGTTAACTTTCGCATATAGAATGATTGGTTTGAGTCTCGTAGCGCAAATATAATGACATTCGGCTACATTAGCAAAATTTTATTTTGAGTCAAGGGGGAGTAAGGGTAAAATATCATGTTATGTTGTGGCTCGGGGGCGCAGCTCCGATGGCGCTGCCGGGTGGGCATGAAAAAGCCCCGCTGGGCGGGGCTTGGTGTTATTTCTCACGCATGAATACGTTGATGGGGGTGCCGGTGAAGTTCCAGTGCTCGCGTATCTTGTTTTCGAGATAGCGGCGGTAGGGCTCTTTCACCCATTGGGGCAGGTTGCAGAAGAAGATGAATGTGGGCACCTGCGCGCCTTTGAGCATGGTTATGTATTTGATTTTGATAAACTTGCCCTTGTTGCTTGGCGGCGGGTAGGCGGCGATGTCTTCCTGCATTACGGTGTTGAGCTGCGAGGTGGGCACGGTGCGCTTGCGGTTGGCGAATACCTCTACGGCTTCTTCAAGCACCTTGTAGATACGCTGCTTGGTGATGGCAGATGTGAAGATGATGGGGAAGTCGGTGAAGGGTGCAAAGCGCTCGCGGATGGCTGCTTCGTAGTGCTTGATGGCCGCGGTGCTCTTGTCTTCCACGAGGTCCCATTTGTTTACAACTACCACGAGGCCTTTCTTGTTGCGCTGGATGATTGAGAAGATATTTACGTCCTGCGCCTCGATACCGCGTGTGCCGTCGAGCATGAGTATGCAGACGTCGCTGGCCTCGATTGCGCGGATTGAGCGTATCACCGAGTAGTATTCGATGTCTTCGTTCACTTTGTTTTTCTTGCGGATACCGGCGGTATCTACAAGGTAAAAGTCGAAACCGAATTTGTTGTAGCGGGTGTAGATGGAGTCGCGTGTGGTGCCGGCGATGTCGGTGACTATATGGCGCTCGGCGCCGATGAAGGCGTTGATAATCGATGATTTGCCGGCGTTGGGTCGGCCTACGATGGCGAATTTGGGTATGTCGTCGAGCTTGGCTTCGTCGTCTTCGGGTACGGGGAGGTCTTTGACGACTTCGTCGAGGAGGTCGCCTGTGCCGTAGCCGTTGACGGCCGATATGGGGTAGGGGTCGCCGAGGCCGAGCTTATAGAATTCGGGCACATTGTAGACCCACTCGTTGGAGTCTACTTTGTTTGCGACGAGAATTACGGGTTTGCGCGAGCGGCGCAGTATCTGAGCTACGTGGTCGTCGAGGTCGGTGACGCCGTTCATTGCGTCTACGACAAAGAGTATCACGTCGGCCTGCTCGATGGCGAGCTCGACCTGTTTGTTAATCTCTGACTCGAAAACGTCTTCTGAGTTTACGACCCAACCGCCTGTGTCGACGATTGAGAACTCGCGGCCTGTCCAGTCCACTTTGCCATACTGCCTGTCGCGTGTAGTGCCGGCGGTAGGGTCGGTGATAGCTGTGCGCGACTGAGTGAGTCGGTTGAAAAGTGTGGATTTGCCTACGTTAGGGCGTCCAACGATTGCTACTAATTGTCCCATTTGTGTGCTTATTCTATATATCCGAATTGACGGAGTTTGTTGTCGCGGTTACGCCAGTTAGGCTCAACCTTTACGAACAGCTCCAGATAAACGCTCTTGCCGAAGAATTTCTCGATGTCTGCGCGTGCCTGCATGCCCACTTTCTTGAGCATAGAGCCGCCTTTGCCGATGAGTATTCCTTTCTGGCTGTCGCGCTCTACGTAGATCACGGCCATGATGTGGATGGCGCCTTCTTTCTCGTCGAATTTCTCTACGATGACCTCTGCCGAGTAGGGCACTTCCTTGTCGTAGTTGAGGAGTATCTTCTCTCGTATGATCTCGGTGACGAAGAAACGCGCCGGTTTGTCGGTGAGGGCGTCTTTGCCGAAGTATGGTTCGCCGGCGGGCAGGAGCTCCACTATGCGCTGCATGAGGCTGCTGACATTGAAGTGCTCTTTGGCCGATGTGGGGAAGATCTCGGCGTTAGGCAGACGGGTGCGCCATTTCTCTACGATGGCTTCGAGCTCGCCGTTGCCTTTGAGCAGGTCGATTTTGTTGATTACCAGCAGTACGGGCACTTTCTCTTTGGCCACTTTGGCGAGGTAGTCGGCATTTTTTTCAGGGTCTTCCACTACGTCGGTGACATAGAGGAGGATGTCGGCGTCGGTGAGGGCCTCCTCGCTGAATGCGAGCATGCTCTCCTGCATTTTATAGCGAGGCTTGAGCACGCCGGGGGTGTCGGAGAACACAATCTGGTATTCGGGCGTGTTGACGATACCCATTATGCGGTGACGTGTGGTCTGAGCTTTCTGAGTGATAATGCTGACGCGCTCGCCCACGAGGTCGTTCATCAGGGTAGATTTGCCTACGTTGGGGTTGCCTACGATGTTGACAAATCCTGATTTGTGGATGGGGGCTGCGGGTAAATCTTTTTCGTCGGCAGGAGTAAGGCCGGCGGCTTTTGTATTTTCTTCCATGTCAGTTATGTTTTTTTAATTACTCCTTATATAACAAAAATAGCACCGAAAAAGTGCTACTTTTGCTATAAAAAGTTCATACAGGCTCTCGGAGTGATGATTAGAGATCCCAGATGAGGTACATCGCACCCCAAGTGAAACCGGCGCCGAAAGCGGTGAGCACGAGGCGGTCACCCTTCTTGAGCTTGTTTTTGTATTCGTCAAGACACAGAGGTATCGAGGCTGCCGATGTATTTCCGGTGTGCTCGATGTTGACAAGTACTTTCTCCATGGGCATTTTTGCGCGCTGGGCAACGGCCTCGATAATGCGCAGGTTGGCCTGATGGGGGATGAGGTAGTCAACGTCGTCGACGGTGAGGTTGTTGCGTGCCATGATGTCGAGCGACGATTCGAGCATGTCGGTGACGGCATGTTTGTAGACGGCGCGTCCGTCTTGGAAGAGGAAGTTCTCGCCGGCGTCTACGGTGGCGTGTGTGGTGGGCTTGGCCGAGCCGCCGGCTACCATGAGGAGGTGGTCGTGGCCTACGCCGTCAACGTGGAATACTGCGTCGATGACACCGGTGTTTTCTTCAGTGGGCTCTACGAGCACGGCAGCTGCGCCGTCGCCGAAGAGAGCGCATGTAGAGCGGTCTTCATAATTTACCATCGACGACATCTTCTCGGCTGCCACAACGATGACTTTGCGATAGAGACCTGAGCAGATATATGCACGGGCTTCCTGCATGGCTACTATAAATCCGGCGCAGGCGGCCTCCATGTCGTAGGAGTATGCTTTCTTGAGGCCGGCGCCATAGCATATCATAGAGCCGGTGGATGGGAAGCGGTGGTCGGGGTTTGATGTGGCGCAGATGAGCAGTTCAACCTCGTCGGGGTTGGTGCCGGTGTCGGCAAGAAGCTTTTCAACGGCTTTCACACCCATATACGAAGAGCCTTTGTCGGGGTCGCGGAGGATGTGACGCTGTTTGATGCCGACACGTGTGGTAATCCACTCATCGTTGGTGTCGACCATCTTGGAGAGCATTTCGTTGTCGAGGATATCCTCAGGAACATACGAAGCTATACCTGATATGCGGGCGTTCATTATGTCTGATGTTTTATGCCGCCCATAGCAGCGGCGATGAAACGGTGCCGGGCGGGCACCGCGGGTGTTTTGTTGTCTCCGGATGTAATCTCCGGACTACCTTAGAAAATTTCTGCCGTGGGTATAGTTACGCCAAAAACGTCCTCTCGCCGGCGACGGCTACCTCTGAAGAGGTGCCGCCGGCGCAAGGACGGAACTTTGTCAACTGCCCGTGGCAGAGATTGAAGAGCGTTCCGTCGCGACGGAAACAACTCTCAGACGGCCTCGTCTTTGACGATGGCCTGCTTGCCGCGATAGTAGCCACATTCGCCGCATACGGTGTGGTAGATGTGCCAAGCACCGCAGTTGGGGCAAAGTGCAAGGGTGGGGGCTACTGCTTTGTCGTGTGTGCGACGTTTAGCGGTGCGGGTCTTCGATTGCTTGCGTTTAGGATGTGCCATTGTTTTGGATATTGTATGGTTACTTTATTCTATTTATTCGTCGTTGCCTGAAAGCTTGCGGAGGGCGTCCCAGCGGGGATCGGAGGGGGCGTCGTCGCTGCTGTCGGCAAGCGTGTCGATTTCGTCGATAAGGTCGTTTTCGAGGTCGGCGTCTTCATCTCCTGCGGTGGCGCGGTGCTTCTTGAGCAAGGCGCTCATCTGGCGGTTGCACTTGCCCATGGGGTGGACGTGCTTGATGGGGATGGCCAGTTCTACGGTGTCGTAGAGCATGTAGGCTACATTGAGGCTGGCGTCGCTCTGGGGAATCTCGAGCACTTCGTCGCTGTCGTCGTTGTAGTCGTCGCCATATTTCACCACGATGTGATAGCTCGTATCGATGGGAAAGTGGAGGTCGTCGAGGCAGCGGTCGCATTTGAGCACTACCTCTCCGTCGATCTTGAAGTCAAGGTCGTAGAAATCACCGTTGTATTTTACCGCGAGCTTCACCTGCAGGTCGGCGTCGTGGACGTCGCTGCTTTCCATGTTGGCGAAGAACTGCTTGTCGAGATGATACTCGAATTCATGAGTACCTACCCCGAGGCTCTTCAGCGGCAATTTGAATGTTGAAAACTTTCCCATTGTTCTATGGTGTCGAAAAAACTTTGCAAAGTTATGATTTTTCTCCCAACTTTCAAAATATTAATGACAAATAATTTATAATCTACTTGCTATTAACGTTTGCTTGTCGGCTTTTTTGCCTTATTTTACTCAACTTTCGCATAGGCCATAAAGGTTGAAAAAAGGCGATTGCCTGTGGCAGGCAAGAGAATATCTTTCAAATATTACTCAATTACAGGACTATAATCTTGCCTTTTTTACCTTTATTTCCTTTTTTGCCTTACTGAAGTGTAGCTTGCGAAACTTCAGTTATTTTACTTTGTAGTTGAGCTTTTTGGTGGAGTGGCGGGAGTCGTGGCTGCCTGCCGGCTTTATCAAGGCGCGGAGCATTGATGTGAGCGTACGGCTGCGCCGGTGATAGCCGGAGAAGGTGTCGGAGAGCCATTCGAAGCCCGCTTTGTTGGTGCCGCCGGGGCGGAGGTAATAGTAGGTGAGCTGCTCGATAAGGGTGATGTAGGGGTCGTCGTCGCCGGCAACTTCCTCGAGATTGTCGGCGTCGGGGCAGATACACGTTATGCCTTCGCGTCGGCAGCGCTCTATGATCGGGGCGATGATGTCGGCGTAATGCTCTTTTATCACGGTGAGGTCGAAGTCGCTCCATGCGCTCTCGCCGAGCCGCTGCACCGGACGCAGCTGCAATACGTCGATTTGCAGGCCGTCGAGCACCGTCCACAGCTCTGCGAGGGCGAGGGTGTTGATGGAGTTCATCACGTAGTTGATACGGATCTTCAGCCCGGGATAGTTCGCTTTGACTCGCTTGAGGGTCCGGATGAGGGCGAGGAACTTGTCGAACGAGGCGCCGGTCATAAGAGTCTCATACGACTCGCGGTCGAGACCGTGTACCGACAGTGTGACCTCATTGAGTCCCGCCTCGGCAAGCTGCCGCAGGCTGTCTTCGGTGAGAAGCTGGCCGTTGGTGGTGATGGAGATATAGGGTATGCCGGCTTTGCGGGCGAGCCCTACGATGTAGGGCAGATTCTTGTAGAGGGTAGGCTCGGTGGCACAGCCTATCTGCAGCTTGATGGCATGAGGCATAAGCTCGCGGGCTATATATGTGAGCTCTTCGTCGGTCATGCGGCCCCCGAGGGTCTCCTTGGCCTTGTCGGGGTCGGAGAGATAACACATGCGGCAGCGCAGGTTGCACGCCAACACAGGGTCAAGGAAAAGCCCGATATAACGGCGCCTCAACACATGGAAGCCCAAGATACCGAGTAGCTTGACGCGCTTGCTCCTGATGGCGGTGAAATAATGTATCAGCTTATAGATATTCATCCCGCGAAGTTACGAATAATAAATGAGAAAAAGAGAATCTTTGCCCGCTGCTGTCGCGCAGAGAGGTGGCGGTGCGGGTGTAGGTGCTGTAGTCGAACAGCGGGGTGCGTGTGGCCGAGCGGAGCATATTGTTGTAGTCCCACTCGTAGCTTATGCCCTTGTTGCTGTCAACCAGCATATTGCCGTTGTCAATCTCATATAAGTCCATTGTTTCGTGCGCAAACTAAAAACATTACACCAATGAATGAAAAACCTCCGATAGCCATAAAAATAATAGGTACAAACCGATACTTTTTCTTGTATCTGCTCTTGTCTAAAACTAATTTAAGATATTTCTTTTTGTATATCAGCGATATATAAATGTATATACCGAAGAGCAATGCTATAGAGTATGAAAAACTCATAGCTATGTATGATGGTAATCTTAAGTGAAAGATAAAAAAAGAAATAAAAGAGAATAGCGTAAGAGAATAAAATACAATTCCCAAAGATATGCAAATCCATGACATAAAGACAGCAATATCTTCATTCCCGACCTTTACTTGATGATGGTAGTTGTAATAAAATAGAAATTCGAAAAATCGTTTCATGATTTCAAAGATTATCCTGACTCAATTCTTTTCCTCAGTCAAAAAACTTGGTGAAATCACGTTCTTTCACTGTTGATGTGTCATTTGGAAGATAGTAAAGACCTCTAAGGTTTCTTGTAAAATAACAATCTAAAGTTTCCTCGTCAGAACCGAATTCAATTTTCGTGCCGTCATCAAGTTTTAAAGTCCAATGAACTTCAAACACAAACAGATTGACGCCATTCCACAGTGGTGCGTAGTTATAATAATGGTCAAGATTGAGACAATATGAATTTCCGGTCTTTATTTTATCATACAATTTTAAAGAGTCTGTGTTGTCGGGCTCGCGAGTCACTATACGGAAGAACATGTCATCTCGTTTTGCAAAGATAAAGTAATATTTTCCATCCTTTTTTATTTTACTTATTTTGTATATTTTTTCCTCGTTGCAGTTTTCACATGAAATACATCTATGAATATTGCATGAGGAGGTGAAAACCGCCACCCCGGCGAGCAGGGCGACAAGCAGCAAAGTGAAGCGCAAGAATCTCATGACACGGTATTATGACAGGTTTCACCGGCAAATATAATGAAATTTCCTTTAATTACAAGACTTTACGCTTTTATTTGCAAAATAACGGCTGACTGCCGCTTGGCAATCAGCCGTTAAGTTTATGTCAGAATGGACGTCCGCCGGGGCCTCCACCGCGTGGTCCGCCGCCTCGCGGTCCGCCGTCGCGAGGACCGCGGCCTCCGTCGGGGCCTTCTTCAAGTCCTTCGGGGCGCGAGGCGCCTTTGCCGAAGGTGTTGAAGCGATAGGCGAATGTCACCATCACGTAGCGTGTGAGCGAGTTGTAGCGGCTGTCGCTGATGTAGTTGGCTGTTACGCTGCGCTGGATGTTGCTGCGCTGGCCGAGGATGTCGTAGGCCTTAAGTGTTACGGTTGCTGCTTTGCCGCGCAGGAATTGATATGAAATGTTGGCATTCCACATCCAAGTCTTTGTGTCGAATCCTTGCGAGTAGCCGCTGGTGGCGGAGTAGTTGAGGTCGGTGCCTAAGGTCACGCCGAATGGGAGGGTGTAGGAGCCGTAGAATGAGCCGCCATAGCTGTGGACAGTGCGGTTGCTCTGCTGCGCGAAGGAGTTGTGTGTGGTCTGAATGCTGTATGATGGGCGTATCTCGAGTTCGAGGTTGTCGGGACGCCATGCGAGGCCGAAGCTCTCGCGGGCTGAGAATGTGCCCGAGCTGTTGCGCTGGCCGTTGTTGAAGCCTTCGGTGTTGCTGAACGAGAGCATTACATGGTTGTTGAATGTGAATGCTTTGTTGCGGAAGGGGAAGGATATCATGTTCATGCCGCGGATGTTCCAGACGCCGTTGACGTTGGTGTAGGTGGTTGTCTGTCCGCCGGTGGTGGGGTCGTAGGTTGTCTTGGATACGATGGAGTTCTGCTGCATGCTGGCGTCGAGCATGAGCATTATGGCGCGCTGAGCCTCGCTGTTGAAGTTCTGGTAGCGCAGGTTGGCGTTGTGCGAGAATGTGGGCTTGAGGTCGGGGTTACCGATGACGATCTTCAAGGGGTCAGACATATCGGCTACGGGCTGCAATTGTGCCAGCGAGGGCTGTGAAGAGCGGCCGTTGTAGTTGATCTGCAGGCTGCGTGTCTTGTTGAATTTGTAGCGGTAGCGCAGGAAGGGGGCGAAGTTGAGCACGTCGCGTCGCGGAATGTCTTTGTCGTGGTTGATGAGGTTGATTGATTTCGACATCTGGGGCACCAGCGACAAGCCTACATTGAGGTTGGCCTGCTTGCTTACATGTCGGTAGCCGAGGCGGATATCCTGATTCATGTAGTCGTTGCGGAAGCTGTTTGAGAGCTCGGGGTTGAAGATGAGTTCTTCGGCGATAATGGGGTCGCTCTCCCATCCGTCGGGGAAGGTGACGGGATGGTCGTAGGTCATCTTGTCGGCGTTGTTCCACTGATATGTAAAGCGGTATGCGAGGGTGAGGTAGTTGCCTTTGGAGGGGTCGCCGAGGGGCTCGGTCCAAGTGAGGCGGCCGCCTACGCTGTTGCTCCAAGTGTGGTTGTCGGCAAACTGGTCGTAGAGGTCTACGGAGTCGTTGAGGAGGTAGAATTTGTTGAAGGAGTATGTGTTGGCGTTCTCGCGTACATTGCTCAGTCGGTATTGGGCCCATACAGAGAAGGAGCGTCCTTTGCGGCTGCGGAAGTTGTGGTTATAGGTCAACTGGCCGCCGAATTCGAAAGAATGACCGTCGCTGGTGCTCTGGTTG
Organism: uncultured Muribaculaceae bacterium; assembly: GCA_910579995.1. Taxonomy (GTDB): domain Bacteria; phylum Bacteroidota; class Bacteroidia; order Bacteroidales; family Muribaculaceae; genus CAG-873. The sequence goes on from CAJTWH010000014.1 coordinate 41,355, forward strand.
AGGCTTCGGGTTACCATCTGCCCCAATGCGCGGCCGCCGGCGTAGGTAGATGAGGAGTCGGTCTTCCACGAGTCGTTATAGTTGAGCGAGATGTTGGGCCGGAACTCGAAAGTGTTGAAGCTGTCGGGTTTCCACTGTATGCGGAAGTCGGCGCGCAGGTTGTGACCGCGGTCTTTGGAGTGTGAGTCGCTGCGCTGAGTCGAAGTGGAGTCGGTGAACAGGTATTGGCGCTCCTGCGAGGTGATGGTGTTTCGGTCGTTGTGGCTGTAGAGCACGTCGCCTCCGGCACGGAATATCTCGCCGTTGCCGATGTTGAAGTTGAGGCCGAAAGCCTGCGAGGTGTTGATACCGTTGTCGCCACCGAATCGGCGGAAACGTCCTGAGGCGCCGTCGCGTACGCGGTTTTCGTTGATATTGTTTGCACCGCCGAGTATGGTGAGCTGATTGCCTTCGCCCCAGAAGCGGCTGACGGTGAACAGGCCGTTGTAGCGGTTGTCGGTGCCATATCCGGCCTCGACATTGCCAAACCAGCCGTTCTCCATGCCTTTCTTGACGGTGAGGTTGATGACGGTCTCGTCTTCGCCGTCGTCAACACCGGTCATGCGTGCAAGGTCGCTCTTGCGGTCTACCACCTGCAGCTTGTCGATCATGTCGACGGGGAGGTTTTTCGACGCTACGGTGGGGTCGTCGCTGAAAAATTCTTTGCCGTTGACAAGAATCTTGCTGATTTCCTTACCGTTGATTGTGATTTTGCCCTCGCTGCTGACTTCGGCGCCGGGGAGGCGTTTCACGAGGTCTTCAACGACGGCATTTGGCTGAGTCTTATATGAGTCGGCGTTGAATTCTATGGTGTCTTCCATCACCTTGATGGGAGTCTTGATACCGGTGACGACAGCTTCTTTAAGCGCGATGGCACCCTCTTTGAGCACGAAAGTCTTCAGGGTGATGTCTTTGTCGGCAACGGTGATGTCGCGTGTCTGCGGCTCGAAACCGACGTAAGAGGCTTCTACGATATACTTACCTTTGTTGAGGCCGCTGATAGTGAAACGTCCGCTGTTGTTGGTAACGGCGGCTTTGACAAGTGATGAATCGCGGGCGGCCAGCACGCGTACAGATGCTTGTGGGAGGCTTTCGCCGCTTACATCTGTCACACCCCCGAAAAGAGAGGCGGCCATCACGGTCGCCTCACTCAGGAATGCAAAAACCATCAAAACAATAAAGTGTCTCAATTCTCTCATTTTCATGTTGCAAAATTAATGCATATACATCAATGCTGCAAGTGTCTTTCTACTTTAGCGGCTCAAATATCGAAAAAAGGCCATATTTTATCGATGAAGCTGCGAAAGGTCGGCTCCGGCGGGTGTCTGGAAAATCCGCAGGCCGAAGCGGCTTATCACGGCATATACGTGGTCGAAGATGTCGCTCTGGGCGTTTTCGTATTCCTGCCATACTGTGGATCGGGTGAAGAAGTAGAGCTGCAGGGGCAGGCCGGAAGGGGTGGGGTCGAGCTGGCGCACCATGTGGAGCAGGTCGGGGTTGACGAGCTCGTTTGTGGCGAGGTAGTGCTCGAGATAGTTGCGGAGCAGGCGCAGGTTGACAACGCGCGAGGCCGTGTCGATGTCGAGGCCTTCGAGCCAACCCTCGGCTTCGAGAGAGGCGAGTTCGTCGGCGGTGCAGAAGCGCACCGTGTTGGCGTCGATATATATGGCGCGGTCTACGCGGCGACCGCCCGATGTGCGCATGGGTTCGTAGTTCTTGAAAGATTCCGACACGAGCGAGTAGGGCGGCACTGTGGTGACGGTGTTGTCCCAGTTGCGCACTTTTACAGTCGTGAGCGACACATCGAGCACCTCGCCGTTGGCTCCGTGCTTGGGAGCTTCTATCCAGTCGCCGCGGTGGAGCATGTTGTTGGCGGTGAGCTGCACCGAGGCCACAAGGCCCATTATTGTGTCTTTGAACACCAACATCAAAATTGCGGCCGAGGCGCCGAGGGCCGTGATGATGGTCACGGGAGAGCGGCCTATCAATATGCTCACACCTATAATGACTCCCACGCCGATGATGATGAGCTTGAGCATTTGGAAAATGCCCTTGATGGCGTAGAATTTATAGCGTGGTCTTGCGGCGAGGGCCGAGTATGTGTTGCCGATGAAGATGGTGACTATCCTTACGGCTGCCCAAACTATATAGAGCGATGTGACGGCCGATAGCCAATAGAATGACTTTGGGTCGCTGCCGAAGAATCCGGGCAGAGCCCAGCGCACCATTATTGCCGGGGCGAGCTGTGAGACGGCCTTGAGCAGACGCATGTTGAAAAGGTCGTCGTCCCAGTCGGTGGGGCTGTGGTATATTATGCGCTCTACGATTTCAAGGAGTTTCTTCACTACATAGTAGGCGGCAAAGGCGAGCACACCCGTCGCCACAAGGAGCAGGAGCCCGATGATGGTCGGCGCCCCGGCGCAGGTGATATGCTCAGCCAAGTATTCACGTATGGTTTCAAACATGGTGTGTTCCGTGTAAAATAGGATTGTATGGGAATTTTTTTTAGGGGCTTAGTCTGAATTTGGTTTGATTTTATCCAATACTGCTCGGCTGTTGTTCCAACCTCCGAATTTTTCCTCGGCTATTTGATCGGGATTTATATACAATACACCGTCAGACCATTCATGATGAAGAAATTGAGTGGTGACAGTAGTTTTGCCGGAACCATTCGGCCCGGCAATGACAATCATTTCCGGACGATGATTAATTGAGCCCATTACGATATTGCGCTAAACATTCTTCCCACTCTTTCCGGGCCTTGGCATATTGCCGCTCGTAATCGGCCTCAAAATTAAGCTGTGCCTCTGCGGCTTTTTTTACGGCAGCATCCCGGGCTTCCGACATTATTGCCTGAAGCATCTCGTCTGTGGGGGCTTGTCCGCTAAGAAATCTATAGGAGTTCAGCTCTTGTTCGCTCATCGGTTTCGTAATTGTTGCGTTTGTTTACAAATTTATAAATAAAACACTGAATTACAAAATTTTGTGCGAAGTATTTGCGGTTCTTAGGGATATTGTATTTTAGGCTTTTGTTCCGATAAGAATTGATAAATGGGCTTAACTCATTGAGTTAAGCCCATTTGTTGAGATTTGTCGGGGTGAGAAGACTCGAACTTCCGGCCTCCACGTCCCGAACGTGGCGCGCTGCCAACTGCGCTACACCCCGATCTTATTAGCGAGTGCAAAGTTAGCGACTATTTTTCAAGTCTGCAAATTTTTTGCACTTTATTTGTTTTAGTGTTTCGGTTCCGCAAGCGAAATTTATGGTTTGCAGTGGGTTGTGGATTGTCTGTTGCCGCCTACTGCCCACCAATTACAAACATTGAACCGGCTATTTGCCGTAGTTTAGGCGTGCCATCAGGGCGGTGAGGTCGATGATGGGCAGGGGGCGGTGGCGCAGGGCGGTGCCTTGGGTGTGTACTGACACTATGCCGCGGAGCGCGCCTACGGCTATGCCGAGCATGGTCATCATAAGACGTCCGGCGACAACAACCTCGTTGCCGTGCATTACGATGTTCGTGGCCAGATCCTCAACCTCGAAAGTCGTTATCACCGAGCTTACGAGCAGGCGCTGGCGCACCATGCCTATCGGGGCGATGTAAGAGCACGACACTACAAGAGATATCATGTTGCGGTCGAGGTCGGGAATGACGCGCACGTTCATGTCTACGCTCACTGTCTCATGGCGCAGCTTGCGCAGGGCGCAGCGGTTGATTACTGTGGCGCCGGGCACTTCACTCACCGATACGAGGCTCAATTTTACTTCGGTTTCTTTCATTTGCAGTAGTGATTTAAGTCTCGCGGGCGAAACTTGTGTGAATATCTAACGCTCCCAGGCGGTGCGTGGTTTGTTAGACAAGGGCAAATTTAGTGATTTTTTTCGAACACAAAGCAATTTGCAATAAAAAATTCAAGTTTGGCAAGTTGCCTTGCAACTTGAAAACTTGAGGCAGTTTATGTAGACTTAAAAAAAGTTTATTTTCTAAACTCCTTAAACCTTTTAAACTCAAAATAAACAAGTTTCGCTTGCGAAACTTAAAAAATCAGCGCGGAGAGCCTCGGCTGAGGCTTCCGCGCTGTTATCGTTGGTGAAGTGCGTGCTTATTCAGCTACTACTTCGAAGGGAATCTCAACGGTAACTTCTTTGTGAAGTTTTACAGTTGCTACGTATTCGCCAACTTCTTTTACGGGCTGCTTGATCTCGATGAGCTTGCGGTCAACGTTGTGGCCGAGTTTCTCGAGAGCTTCGGCGATCTGGATGTTGTTTACAGAACCGAAGATAGTGCCTGTAGCCGAGGTCTTGGCGCCGATGGTGAGCTTGAGGCCCTGCAGCTGAGCTGCGAGAGCTTCAGCGTCGGCTTTGATTTTGGCGAGTTTGTGGGCGCGCTGGCGCTGGTTTTCTGCCAGTACCTTAAGAGCCGAGTCGCTGGCTACGACAGCTTTGCCGGTAGGGATGAGGTAGTTGCGGCCGTATCCGTCTTTGACGGTAACGACGTCGTCCTTGTATCCGAGGCCGCTGACGTCTTCTTTGAGAATTAATTTCATAGTTGAGTCGGCTGTTAGAGGTTATTTCATCAAGTCGGTAACGTAGGGCAGAAGGGCAAGGTGACGGGCACGCTTAACGGCCTGAGCCACACGACGCTGGAATTTGAGCGAGGTGCCGGTGATACGGCGGGGGAGGATTTTGCCCTGCTCGTTGAGGAATTTTTTGAGGAATTCCGGATCCTTGTAGTCTACGAAGTTGATGCCGAAGCGTTTGAAACGGCAGTATTTTTTCTTCTTTACGTCTACCGACATCGGGGTGAGGTAGCGGATTTCAGATTGAGCTTGTGCCATTGTTTAGTCCTCCTTGTTTTCTACGGGTTGAGCTTGGGGTTGAGCGGCGCGGCGTGCACGACGTTTGGCGGCGTACTGTGCTGCGTATTTGTCCTGACGGAATGTGAGCCAACGTAGAACGCGCTCGTCGCGGCGGAATTCGGTCTCAAGCTTACGGATAAGCTGGGGCTCGGCGTTGAACTCGATCAGGCTATAGAAGCCGGTGGACTTTTTGTCGATGGGATAAGCGAGCTTGCGCAGACCCCACTCTTCGCTGTTCACGATCTCAGCACCGTTGTCGGTGAGCACTTTGGTGAACTTTTCTACCGCTTCCTTCATCTGGGCGTCAGACAAAACGGGAGTTAAAATGAAAACGGTTTCGTACTGCATTTTAAGTTGATAATTAATTGATTAGGTGGAATACTTCAATTCCGGCTGCAAAATTACAAAAAAAATCCCATTCCACAAAATAAATTTTCACCCTCAATGTTTAAGCTCGTTGAGTCGGTCGATTACTTCAAGGAATGAAAAGCACGTCGAGACTATGATAGCAATGATTATAAATGTTGACATCAAAAACATCTTCCTCTTCTGCGATTTGCTTAACTTGTCTCTTTTTTGGAATTCTTTGAGATAGCGCTCGTTGGTCCATGACACAAAATATGTTGCGAAAAAAGTAAACACTGCTATAGAGATAAACCAATATATTGACAATAAGCTATAATTGTCAGCAATAATACAAGCGATATTGCCTGCCAATGCTATTGTCGCCATAGTCAATAACATGACTGCTTTATCGATAAGCGCACAGATGGTGGAATCCGGACGTCGGTAAAGTCGATATATCTCTTGTCTAACTGTCTTGTAATCAGAATGCTTGTAAAGACTTGGGATAATATATTTGAATAACGGATATGCTGCTATGCAACCCATCTCGACTGCAAACCATTCAAAGAATCTGTAAAGACTGTAGTAGAAGTCTATCCAAATTGACTTGATATGTGACATCATGATTCTCATATCTCCGCAAAGTCTTACTGAGCCTTTTGCATGATGAGCCTTGCCTCGTCGGGCACGCCGCTCATAACCGATCCCATACTTGGGTACTCCGCTGTGCTTGCGCTGAAATCAGTGAGTAGCCATTCGCCGTCTGTTTTCTTGAAGCCGTATACACCGCCCCACATATAGTAGTTGTCAGTGACGATAAGGCAGGCGTAAGTTGGCGACGTACGCCAACACTGCTCGCCAAGTCCGAGTCTTGCCCGCTCGTTCACGTCGCTGTATATGTCGAGATACTTTTCGATATTCTCCTTTTGCCATGAATGAGAGCTTGCACGCCGAAGTTCACCATTATCATTATATTGAGACGGATAATCAAATCCTTTGATCGTTTTGGCCAAATGTGCCATGCGATATTCCCGGTCGTTTTCAAACTTCGAGAGAAAATCAAAGAAGCCCGAATCGTCATCGCTGAGTTTCATCTCATCAAAACCGGGCATATAGTAGATTTTCTTTATCTTCTTGTTGTCGATTTCAATTTTCATTGCACGGTCAAAGTTGTATGTACCTATTATATACTCTATGCTGTTGCCGCGTTGCAGGTATGCTTCTAAAAGAGAATCGTTGTCGTGAGCTTTGCGCACAACCTCTAAAACCCATTTTATCGAGTCCTCGCTCAGCTTTACACGTTTTGTCTCGTTGGTGCTGGGATTTACGATTTGGTAAAATTTTGTATTACTGTTATTTACGGTAGCCAAAGCTGAATCACAAAGAGCCTCTTTGACTATGAATGCAGGACATTGTGGCTCCGAGTTGCCACAAGAGCTTACAATTAAACCTGCAAGAAAAGTTAATAATAAAAGCTTTTTCATAATTATTTTTTTACATGTATTGGTTCTGATAAAAATCTTGGTATTATACCAAAAATTCCAAGCCAGCCTACAGCTCCTCCTCCCCAAGGAGTGCGATAGTTCCATCCGCCTGAATAATAAAAAGTGTCGGGTATGGGGTATTTCTGTAGTAATTTGGCACTGAAAAAGATTGTTTCTTCCCTTGGTATGTAGTTCGTACTGGTTACAACTTCATGATTAGGTTTGTGAAAAGGAAATTCATTTCGCTTACCTCCATAATCAAAAGCAATATATGTAGCAGGATAGAGTTCAAAATCTCCTGTTGAGATGTTTCGATAATTCTCTAAAATTTGAAGTATTATGCCTTTGAATATTTTATTCACTTCATAGACAGAGAATACCAGATATACATCGGTTCCGAATAGTCCATTATTATACGTGGAGCCTCCTTCCTCATAATTTCCTCCTGCTCCTATGAAATAGCTGTCTTCCATGGTGTAAATGTTTTGGGATAGACCCATGTGGCGAAGTATGCAATTGTTGTCTTCTCCTACATATTCCCATCCGTCTGGAGCGAGGGAGGCGTCAGTCACTTTTTCGTCCCAAATGTATTTATTATCAGTATTATTATGAATCCAACCGTTTCCGTCCGGGTCAATGATGTTGATTGGGTTGTTTGCGCAAAAGACGTAATGAGACATGTCGTGATAAATTTCAGAATAATTATCAACAGCATTCCAAAGTGTTGTCGTGGGGTCGTAAAACCTCGCGCCGTAGTCGTATAGGTTGAGGCCTCGGTCGGTGATAAGCTCTTTGCCGGTGTATTTGTATTGGTTGGCCGTCGGGTTTGTCGACTCGGGCATGGGCATGCCGTAAGGGTAATAATAAGTCTCCTGCTCAATTACGGGTGCGGAGTTCTCGCTCCTTACCACAGCACGAATATTTCCCTGCCGGTCGCGCACGAATGTGTGCACACCTATAGAGTCGATATAGCCAGTGGAGGTGTTTACGCGGTTGAACCGGTCGTTGGTATACTCATAATGCCCATAGTGATTGTAATAATCGCAGACAAGGAAATCCATGCCCGGATTCCATGGTTTCAATCCCGAGCCACTCCCGATAAGGCTTGCGGCAGAGAAAGGACGGGGTTTTAATGTAGGGATACTGTCGGAAACCTCAAGCAAATACCGGTAAGGCGCGTAGGCTCTTTGCAGAAGTGTGCCTGAGGCCGAGTGGGTAAACTCGACTACACCTTGGTCGAAAGCCGCTGTCGAGAGCATATTATTGCTGTCCCACCGGTATCTTACATCGCGGTTGGCGTCGTAGGTGGTGTTGCCGTTTGCGTCGTAAGTATATTCGATATCCTCGTCGGCGCCGTCGATAAAGTTCATGGTGGATTCAGATATCATAGTCGGTGCGGTGTCGTCGATTTTCACGACCCGGTTGCCATTGTAGGTGTAATTCAGTTTGTCGATATCCTGCACCATTGACGAACCGACATTTGACATCCTCGAGAGATAAGTCATGTTGCCGTTGAGGTCGTATTGATACGACGAGGGGCGGGTGGTGCCGTTTACAAATATTGAGGCACTCGAAAGACGGTCGGCATTATCGTAGAAGTAGGAGCTTGATATAGAAGCGCCTCCAGTAATCTTATCGAAAACACCGGCTACTGAGCCATTGTATTTTTCAGAGTAAGAGGTAGTCTGCGAGAAAACCTCTGAAGTCTGCTTAGTGAGCGAACCCCTGACGTTATATGTGTAGTTGTCGGTGAAAGCTCCCGTGAAATTGCTCTCTGGTGTGCCAATTCGGTTGTATGTCGGTTGTTGGAGTACAATCGGGTCGCCTCCGTCGTAAGATACGGTTTCCTGAGTCAGACGGCCGGAAGAGTCGTAAGTATAGGCGTGTGAGTCTGTGTGGCCACCGTCAGGGTGTATAAGCCGGTTGACTGAGGTGCTCACGCTGCCGTCGATATTATATTCATTGTCGGTGATCAGGCATACACCCGGGGAATGGAAAGTGCGCAATGTGCTGTATGGGCGGTCTTCAAGGTCGTATTTTATGACTGTGGCGGCATAGCGCGCGGGAGATGAGCCCATGACTCTTTCGAGGGTGCATGTCACAAGGCCGGTAGGCCATTCGTATTCGTCGATAAGGTCTGACGGAATATCTTCGATGTGGCGCAGATTGTAGTATCTGTCGTAATATGTCACCGTGTGGATTTCCATGGCCGGTAGAGTGGAGGCCGGTACATAGCCGGTTGAGTCTATGCCAATGGCGTCGCCGTCGAAAACGGCGCGCATTCTCGGTGTCACTGACGGCTCATCGCAGATACCGGTGACTACCGGGCGCGCGATATCGTCGTAGAGGGTGAAGCGGCATTTGCCTTTGCCGCGCAGGTTGCCGTCGACGGTGTATGCCACAAGACCGTCGGGGTCGTAAACTGTAGTCACCGGGTCAACACCGGGCATTTTGGCATATACCTGCCGCAGAGCGTCGTCGTAGCGGTAGACGTAAGCGTAGCGCTCGATCAACTGATCCATATTGCCATCGGAGATGTCATAGCTGCCGTCTTTTAGGGCGTCGGCACCCATGGGCTGCAATATCAGTACGACATTGTCGAAGTGGTCGTATAAAGTATAGGTGTCGATAAATTGCTTTGCCGAGAGTACTTTGCGGGTAAGAATGGTGCGTCCACGCCAGTCGGTGAAAGTCAAGGTCTTGTGACCGTCGCCGTCGGTGGCTCTTACAACGTCGAGATAAGCGTCAGGATATACGCCATTGCATATCAGTCTGTCGCCTTTGACTGTCAAACGTCTGCAACAGAGTTCGCCAGAAGCAGTATTGCAGGTATATTCGGCAGTAGTGGGGTGTCCGTTCATGTCTTTGCCGGGAGCTGTGGCGGCGATGATATTGTCCGAACCGTCAGCGTCGTAGATATTCTCTGTGAAAGCTCTGCTGTCGCCATAGAAGTCTGCCGCGCTCTCCGCCAAGGGCCTCGGTTGCCACTCCTTTACGGCTCGGTCGAGGGCATCATATTCGGTCTCCCCCACAACGTCGCCGTCATCGCCCCCGAATCCGATGGCTATCCTCTGTGTAGGTAAGCCGAATCCGTCGAATACCGTTCGGCGGGTTGCCTCGCCTCCGGCTGTCGCAGTGGTGGCCGTAACGGAGTTTTCGCCGTCTTCTTCGTAGTTGCTATAGGTGTACGACTCAATGACATCGTCGTTGTTGTTTCTTATTTCAGACAGACGCGTGTTGTCGTAGTTGAAAAATCTCATGCGCCAAGTCGGATATTTTATTGAATAGCAACCAACAAAATTTTCATAGCTGTATTCATAGATAATGTCAGAGCCTACGATTTCCTTACTCCACATTTCACCGTATGGCGACCAACGGTATTTGACTGTCGTACCGTCGCGTTGGGACACAAACTCGGGATAGTCGGTCGGGGTAAGGCATCCGGCATATCTCACGCTGTCGATCAAAGCGCCATGCCGGCGCACAGTCTGCATTATCGGGCGGACTGTCTGCTTGTCTTTAGTGTAGAAATATTGGGTATGAATAGAGTCGCAATAGTCTGCGCCGTGCACAAATGTCTTTTTTGCCAACGGCAGATATTTGGGCTTCCATATAGAGTTGAAGAATTTAGACTGCACATCTGTATTATATATGTATACTTCACTTATACTGTCGCCTGAGAAGCTGTATGTGACGCCTCGTGGACGGTACATTTCTGAAATGAGTATGCTGTCTTCGAGAAAGCCACGAAGTCGCCTTAAACGTCTTACTTTTGGAGCGTTCACGATCTCTGAGTTTATTTCTTTTTCAATAATCAGAGGCTCATAAACATAGTCTTTGCTTATAGTTCTTTCCTTTCCGTCGGGATAGTGGCGTGTTGTCTTGCTGCCCTTGCATACGAAATGGCGGGAGCAGGCATATACGTCACCGGTAGAAAAATGCTCTAACCATTTGATATTGTTTTCACTCAATTGCTCTCCACGGCAATTGAGGCTCTGATATATGAGGCTTTCGAAATGGCGGCTAACCAAGAGGGTGTCGGGTTTATCTATCCGATATGAGTATGTGGTGCTTGTGGCAGGTGTGTAGTTGCCGTTTTTATAAGCCATTACGGTCTTGGCCTTAAGCATAGGGCCTCCTCCATATTCCTCTACGAAATATTCTGTAAGTCTGTGAGGAGCGAATATGGAGCGGTATCTGCCCGGGTCTGCCGGGTTAAGAGAATCTTTGTAGCCAAGGTAAAGATTTCGAGGAGAGTTGAAACTGATAGGCTTGTGAGAATCATATTGCATTTTTGTGGAAATGCAGAGGCTGAGGTCATATTCGTAGCGGGTCTTTATCGGGCTGCTGAGTCCGGTGCCTGAAACCGTTTCCTCCACTGTGTCGTAATAAACTCTCATACTGCCCAACGACCTGCCTGCCCGGCGTGCAGTCGAAGTGAAGTCCACCGACATCACAAAACCGCAGTAACCTCCATCAATATGGTTTGAATTACATTTTCCGCTTGGTGCAAGGAAATCATCTATGCCAAACGCGCGTATATCCATATTAAGAGTGTCACCGCTATATTTGAACTCTCGCAATCTCTCGCGACCTGTAGACTTGTCGAGAGTTTTTATAGATTTTATGCGAGTGCCGACAGAGAGGTTATTATCCCATATACCTGTGTCTCCATGCAATTGAGCCGCTGCGGGTTCGTAGGTGAAAATTGTTCGTAATCCTGCTGATGTCGTCACTTCCTGAAGCATACCGCGCGTAAGATTGGCCGGCACAATCTTACGGCTGCCGTTAATCTGAAGATACTCATTGAGAATACTTGAAGAATAATCGGAAAAGAAGAGCCCATTGGGGTAGCCGAAGATATCGCCCGGACTTTCTTCATCGTCAAAATAGCTTAATTTGTATTTTTCGAGTGTTTTCACGTAGCTCGCCAATCTAATGGAGGTAAGCTGTCTGCGGTTGTCGGTATCCGCAGAGTATTCAAAATGGGCTGCATGTGTAGTAGCTCCATAGTGATCTCTCAATGCTACAGTTTCGAGCTGGTCGGGTACACTTATTCTATATCCGGGTTTGGTCTTGTATTCAAACTCTATATGATAGTCCTTTGCCCGGATATTTTTAGGTAACTTTGGCTTGTCGTAATTGACAGTGTATATCGGACTGTCCTTAACCTTGTCCTTTATAATGCCTTTGCTGATAGTTTCACCCTTTTCATCACCTCGGCAGCCTTTGCCATCTTCAGTGATAGGCCACCGGTAGCTCAAAGTCTTGATTCTTGTGTCTTGCTCGATACTCCAAGGAGTTCCATTTTCATATTCAATGAAAATGGTGTCGTTGCGTTCGGGTGTTATGATTTTTGTGAGGTGCCATGCCGACACAATGGTAAATGCGTCGATGGTCTTTGTCCACGAAGGTCTTGTATAGCTATATCGTGTTTCTTCTTTCTCTTCATATTTATACATAAAGCCGTCATGGTCAGTGACAGTGAAACTTTCGGTCTTTCGACTGTCGGTAGCGGCTTCTCTGCCAATCTCGAGTTCGCTGTAGCCAAGCTTTTTTATATCGTATTGTTTGTAATCCTTGTTCCATATCATAATGAAGGTCAAGGCTTCTCCTGTCGGGGTTACGACAGTATATCGGTCTGCGTCTGAGTCGAGCTTGTTGTTGAGGAGTTTGTTGTAGTACTCCAACCTTTTTACAGAATCAGAGGGTACATTCAGGTCGATCAACGAGTTTTTCCAATCGTCAGGCATGGAGGACAACTGTCTTGTCACAGAGCCAAGTCCGCTGAGATTCCAACCGAGACCAAGCATCCCTGCATATTGATTGACTTTTTTTGCCTCGCAGCGGTAGTGCAGTCCGAGCGATACTCCACAGTATGCGGTAGACATAGATACAAGAGGAATCGTAATTGAGGCAGTGCCGGTAGAGTAAGAAACCGGACAATCGGAAAATGGCCTCATTACAGCAGATTCGGATGTCGCGTCTGTGAAATTTTCAATCATTGGTTCTTCAGTGTCTGCAACCTCCACTCCCATTACAGGAAAGCATACCAACACGAAAAGCAGGAAAAGAAAATATACTGCGGGCTTCATAGTTTTAGATTTTTTACAAAATTAACAATAATGGAGGGGGTGGCAAATAGTTGGGGATTAGGGTATTTGTGAAATTTTGTTAAATAGAGCGTTATTTGCGGCGGATTGTCTACTTTTGTAAAATCAATTTAACCGTAGCCGATATGACACAGTATAATTTCGACGATGTTATCAACCGCCAAGGCACGCAGGCGATGAAAATCGAAGGGCTCGACCGCGTGTTTGGCCGTCACGACCTTACTCCGCTCTGGATTGCAGATCTTGATTTTGCCGTTTGCCCGCAGATTACTGCGGCTTTGGCGCAGCGCCTTCAGCACCCCGTGCTCGGATATTCCGAAGCGGGCGAGAGCTATTGGCAGTCGATAATTGACTGGGAGCTGCGCCGCCACGGTTTTGCCATCGCGCGCGACGAATTGAGTTTCATTCCCGGCGTGGTAAAAGGCATAGCCTTGGCTGTGAATTACTTCTCGGAGCGCGGCGACGCCGTGGTGATACAATCGCCGGTATATACGCCCTTCCGCACCGTAGTAGAGGGCAACGGCCGACGAGTGGTGGAGAATCCTCTCGTGCCGACGGCCGACGGTTATGATATGGATCTCGACGGTCTGCGCGCCGTCATTGAGGCCGAGCACCCCAAAATGCTCATCCTCTGCAACCCCCACAACCCCATCGGCGTGCAGTGGGACCGCGACACCATGGCCGAGCTCGCAGCGATATGCCGCGCCGCCGGCATGGTGGTTGTCAGCGACGAGATCCACGGCGACCTCATGCTCCACGGGCGCAAGCACATACCATTCCTGAGCTGCGGCGAAGACGCCCGCGCCGTGGGCATTATGCTCGGTGCGCCGTCGAAGACTTTCAATATTCCCGGTCTTGTGAGCTCGTGGATGGTGGTTAAAAATGAAGAGCTGCGCGAGCCCTATTACAAATGGCTTGAGGCCAACGAGTTCAATGCTCCTGTGCTGTTCTCTACCATCGGCGCCGAGGCCGCATATAACAACGGCGAGGCATGGCTCGACCAGATGTTGCGCTATGTGGAGAGCAACCTCGAGTTTGTAGACGAATATATAGCCAAGCACATACCCGGGCTGCGCATAGTGCGCCCGCAGGCCTCATTCCTTGTGTGGCTCGATTTCCGCTCGCTCCATCTGTGCCAGCGCGAGATTATGGACCTGCTGCTCGATAAGGCGCACCTTGCCCTCAACGACGGCTCGATGTTCGGACGTCAGGGCGAAGGCTTCGCGCGCCTCAACATCGGCACACCGCGTTGCGTGCTCGCCCATGCCCTCGACAGCCTCCGCGCCGCCGTATGCGGAGTGTGCCTGCAAAACTGCAATTGATTTAAGTTTCGATTGCGAAGTTAAGAATAAAAATAAAATGGATTACCGCATATTTCCGCCCGAGGAGATACTCGAGGCTACTGTCAACCTGCCGTTGAGCAAGAGCATGGCCATGCGTGCGATAGCACTGCGCTGGCTTATCGACGGCACTGTAGACGAGTCGCTTGAATCTTTGTGTATCGACACCGAGGTGCTTGCCCGCAATCTCAGGGCTTATACCTCCCACACCCCGATGGAGTGCGATTGCGACGCTTCGGGCGCGGCTCTGCGCTTTATGATTGCCATTCTGGCGTCGCGTGAAGGCGCAAACTATACCATCGGCGGCAACGAACGCCTCAACCGCCGCCCTGTAAAGCCCCTCGTTGACGCCCTGCGCGACCTCGGTGCCACTATCGAATATCAAGGCGAAGAAGGCTTCGCTCCGCTCAAGATTGCCGGCCGCCGTCTTGCCGGAGGCAGCGTTGAAGTCGACGCCACGGTGAGCTCGCAGATAATATCGGCGCTCATGCTCATAGCCCCGACTCTTGCCGCCGGCCTCGAGATTAAGCTCAGAGGCAATGTGCAGTCTGCCCCCTATATTAAAATGACTGCGGGCATGATGAAAGCGTGCGGAGCCGATGTGGAGGTAGAGCGCGACAGCGTAGTGGTGAAGCCCGGCGGATATAAGCGCGTGGATTGTGATATCGAGCCCGACTGGAGCGCTGCCTCATATTGGTATGAGGTCGCCGCCCTCACAGCCGGATGGGTGACATTGCCCGGCCTTGCCGACAAATCGCTGCAGGGCGACAGAGGCATAGCCCCGCTATTCGAACGCCTCGGCGTAGTGACCGAATTTGAAGACGGCGGCGCCGAACTGTCGGCAACCCCCGACCTCTACAACAGCCTCGACGCGGACCTCACCGATATGCCCGACGCCGTGCCGGCATTGGCCGTTACCGCCGCCATGGCCGGTATTCCGTTCCGCCTCTCCGGCGTAGGAGCCCTGCATGACAAAGAGTGCGACCGCATAGAAGCCCTCGCCGCCGAGCTTGCTAAACTCGGCATACTCACCGAGACCGAGCAATACGGCACCGTCTTCGTGTGGGACCGACGCCGCGTGCCCATCAAGACACTTCCCGAATTCGACACCCACGGCGACCACCGTATGGCGATGGCTCTTGCCCCGGTAGCCGTATTCGTGCCCGGAATTGTGATAAAGGATGTCGAGGTCGTGGCGAAATCTTACCCGGCTTTCTGGGATGACCTCCGCAATGCCGGCTTCTCACTCCTTGACCCGGCAGAGAAAATCGAAGAAGAATCATGACCGTAGCTCTGATATTACTTGTAGTACTTATTGTTGCCGGAGTGTTGCTATGGCTTCACGACCGCCTGACATCATCGCCCGACGCGCCTGAGCAGACGGCTGAAGAGCCGGCCGAGTGCTGCGGCATGCACATCACTTGCGAGCGCGACTCGCTGCTGGCAGCCGTGTCGGAAGAGATAGAGTACTACGACGATGAAGAGCTCGACGTATACCGCGACCGCGACGCCGACTCATACGCCGACGCCGAGATAGAGCAATTCCGCGACGTGCTGCTAACCACAGCACCTGCCGACATCGCCGGCTGGGCGCGCAGTCTGCAGCTACGCCATATCAACTTACCGACTCCCGTGCGCGACGAACTGATAATGATTGTTGCCGAGGCACGCCGCCAACATACTGCAGATAATGCTCAGATATCTTGACTACAGTTTCTTTTGCAACGCCCTTGCGGGTGTTGTGCTGATAAGCCTGTGTGCCGCCATCATCGGCACATATATAATCACGCGCCGCTTGGTGTCGATCAGCGGCGGCGTCACCCATGCCTGCTTCGGCGGCCTCGGCCTCGGCTATTTCTTGGGTATCAACCCGGTTGTGATGGCCGGCGTGTTTGCCGTAGGCTCATCGGTGGGTGTAGAGGTGCTGTCGCGGCGCATGAGTCTGCGCGAAGACTCGGCAATCGCCGTGATATGGGCACTCGGCATGGCCTTGGGTGTGCTGTTCGTGTTTCTTACTCCGGGTTATGTGCCTGAGCTCAACGCCTTTCTCTTCGGCAACATTCTCACCGTGTCGGGAGCCGACCTGCAGGCCATAGCCATATTCACGGCAGTGCTCGCCGCCTTTTTCGCATGGCAATACCGCAATATCGTAGCAATTGCATTTGACCGCGATTTTGCCACAGTGTCAGGGCTGCCGGTGCGCTTCATATCATATACGATGACCGTTCTGGTGGCCGTGTGCATAGTGCTCACCATCAGGCTTGCCGGTATCATGATGTTGATGTCAATGCTCTCTTTGCCCATCATTACCGCCGAGGTGTTTTGGCGCCGCTATCTGCCGGTGATGTGTGGCTCGGCTGTATTCTCACTTGTGGCGACTGTGGGCGGCCTCTTCGCCTCCACAGCTGTAGATGTGCCATGCTCGGCGCTTATAGTGCTGATAATGGTGGCTTTGTTTCTCATGGCCAAGCTTATAGCTTTTCTAACTACAAAAAATCGGATAATTCAATGAAACCATATATATTGCTTTTGGCCGCCCTCGGGTTCGGCGCTCATGCTCAGATGGTTGAGCCCGGAGCCTACGGCGATTTGCAGCGGGCGTCGCAGTTCTACGAGGCCGGCAACTATCAGGCCGCACTGGCGCAACTTACAAAGAGCGACGTGCCTGCGGATGTGGCTCCTCAGATTCTGCTGCTCAAAGCCAAGACCCTCTACGCATTGGGAAATTACAGCGAGGCCAAGCTCGACTTCGAAGCATTGGCCGCGTCATATCCCACAAGCTCCGAGGCTTTGCCGGCCGTTCTTGGGGCAGCTGACTGCATATATGCCCAAGGCCGTTATAAAGAAGCTCTGGAGGCCTACAATGCCTTGCCGCTCAAACGCTTCGCCCCCGCCGAGGCCGCCGGAATCAGCTATAACAGCGGCGTCTGCGCATATCAGTGCGGCGACACCGACGCTGCAAGCAGATATTTTGCCGAAGCAGCTGCCGCGACGTCTACCCGCTCGGCCGCAAACTTTTATCAGGGTGTCATCGCTTTTGAAAAAGGCGACTATGCCAAAGCCCGCAACTACTTCAATATCACCAACCAAGGTGCCGAGCCGGGTCGGCGCGCTCCATATTATATTGCTCAAATCGACTTCGTGCAAGGGCAATGGGCAAAGGCACTCACGCAGGCTCGTCAGGTATTGCGGGCATGTCCGGCCGACGAACGGCCTGAAATGCAGCGCGTGGCCGGTGAATCGTTGATTAAACTCGGGCAGAAAACCGATGGCCTCGAATATCTGCGGAAATATATCGCCGAGTGCAAAACACCGGCGAAATCAGCACTTTACCTCGTAGGAGTGGCAGACTTCGAGAACGGCGACTACGAAGGCGCCGTCAAGAATCTGCGTCCCGTCACAGAGAGCGAAGACCCTCGGCTCGCCCAATCGGCATATCTCTTTATTGGCCAATCGCTTATGCACAGCGGTGACCATGACGCCGCCCTGATGTCGTTCGACAAGGCCATGTCAATCACCAACGGCGACAAGGCAGTGGAAGAAGCAGCATACTACAACTATGCCGTGGCAAAATTCGAAGGAGCCTCCATACCCTTTAAATCATCAGCAGAGACTTTCGAGGAGTTCCTGCGCCGCTATCCGTCGGGAGCCTACAGCGAACGCGTGGCCGATTATCTTGCCGGCGGTTATCTTGCCGACAAAGACTATGCCGCCGCCGTTGAGCGTATCGACCGCATAGCCAACCCCTCAGATAAACTGCTCAAAACCAAGCAGCAGGCACTCTATGCCCTTGCATGGAACGATTGGCAGACAGCCGACTATGCCTCGGCACTCGCCAATCTCAACAAGGCAGCACAATATGCGCGACTCGACGCCGCTACGGCAGCCGAGGTTGACCTGCTCAAAGCGCAGGTGCTTGCCCGCCAAGGAAATAACAAAGAAGCGGCTTCTCTCTTCCGCTCATATCTCAACAAAGCCCCCCGCACAGCCACCAACAAGGCTATCGCCTCATACGGGCTCGGCTATGCCCTCTACAACACCGGCGAGCTTTCGGGAGCCAAGCGGGCTTTCACCGACGCTGCCTCTGCTCTCGAAGGAAACGCCAAGGCCGACTCATACAACCGTCTCGGCAACCTTGCCCAAGCCTCCGGCGACTTCGACGCCGCAGTGTCGTACTACGAGAAAGCCCTCCATACCAAGGCCGGAGCTTCCGACTACTCGGCTTTCGAGCTTGCCAAGATTAGAGGCTATCAGCGTGACTACGAGGGCAAGCTCGCCGCCCTCGACGCTTTCATGCGAGATTATCCCAACTCGGCGCTGCTGCCCGACGCCCTCCTCGAAACCACACAGGCGCAGATAAGCCTTGGCCGCAATGCCGACGCCGTAGAGACCTACCGCAAACTCATATCGCAATACCCCTCGACCTCGCAGGGGCGCCGCGGCTATCTTGAGATGGCAATGACACTTCTCGACATGAACCGCCGGGCAGACGCATTCGAGGCATACCGCAGCGTGATTTCGCTGTATCCGAGCTCAGAGGAAGCCGCGCAGGCTGCCACTCTGCTCAAGAATCTCTATGCCGACGAGGGCCGTGCGGCAGATTATATCGACTTCATCAACTCGGTAGACAATGCCCCGAAAGTCGACGCTGCCGAGGCCGAACAACTTACATACGCCTCGGCCATAAAGACTTACCGCTCGAAAGGGAGCGTGGCGCAGGTTGAGGAGTTTGTAAATAAATACCCGGCGTCGTCGCACCGCGCCGAAATGCTCGGCATATTGCTCGAATATGCGCAGCGCAATGATGATACAGCCAAGGCGCAGAGCCTCGCAGAGCAGATTATTTCCTCGTATCCCGACAGCCGTGTGGCCGAGGACGCCCTTGCCGTAAAGGCTGCAGCTCTTTACTCTTCCGGCTCTATTCCCGAGGCTCTCGCACTCTATCAGCAACTTGAAAACCGCGCTTCCGACGCCTCTGCGGCCACTACGGCACGTCTCGGCGTAATGCGCGCAGCCCGCGATATGGGCGACTATGCTCTTGCGGCGCAGGAAGCCGACGCCCTCTTGGCAGGCGCTTCGGGTGAGAGTGACTATAGTATTGCCGAAGCACAGTTTACCAAGGCATGCGCCCTCGAAGCCGAAGGCAAGGTCGATGAGGCTATTGCCCTGTGGAACAGCGGGGCGGGCAACCCGTCGGAACTTTTCGGCGCCAAGAGTGCCTATCGTGCAGCCGAGGCTCTCTACGAGGCCGGCAAGCTCAAGGAGGCTCTCGCCGCGGCGCAGAAATTTGTAAAATCAGGATCCAAACAACATTATTGGATTGCCCGCGGATTTATCTTGCTCAGCGACATCTACAAGGCGAAAGGAAATACCTACGAGTCACGCCAATATCTTGAGGCTCTGCGCGATAATTATCCCGGCAGCGAGACTGATATCAAGATGATGATTCAATCGCGACTCGACGAGAAATAAACTATATAATTCAAGTTTCGCTTACGGAACTTCTGCTACATAATGAAAAAGATACTTTTCCTATCTATATTCCTCCCCCTGTGTGGTTTTGCACAGGACCTTTCTACCGAGGTCGTGGTAGACCGCACTGTCGTTGTCGATCTTCCCGAAGCCTCGCCACTGCCCGGTGTCGGGCCGGCTTTGTCCTTGCCGCAGCGCGACAGCCACAACCTGCAGCTTTCCGATTATACCCTTGCCGCCGATTTCGCCCCCGGAGTGGTGCGGACGGCCACGCCTCCATTTACCGGCATAGCTGTGCCTCCGGCTTACCGCGGATTCGCTTGGCTGGGATATTTCCCGACGTATAATCTCGGCGCGGGAGTGGGGTATAAGGTGCTCGACAGCGCCGCCGATCGCCTCAATGTTGCCGCCGGTTTCGAGGGAGCCTCGTGGCATGGTCTCGGTAACTCCGAGACTAAACCGTCGCAGCGCTACAACTCATTTGATATCCTTGCCGACTACAGCCATATCTTCAAATCCGGCCTCAAGCTCTATGCCAAGGCCGACTATGGCCACGACGCGCTCAGCGTGCCGTATTTCTCGACTATCGTCGGCGACGCGCCCCAATCCTACGACCATGCTGCTTTCGAGGCCGGTGTTGCGCGGGAGGGTAATATAAGCTATGAGGCACGCGCTTTCTACCGGCTGTTCAATGTTAATGATAAAGTATTTACGTGGTCTCCCTACGCCTCTGTTTCGGGCTCGCTTGCCTATCCCGGAGCGCGCGAGAGTCATTTCGGCGTAGACGGAAGTCTGTCGGTTCGCATGCGTTCAACGTCGGTATTCCGTCTTGGCATTGAGGTCGAAGGTTTCAATACCAGAGGCTTTTTCCCGCGATATAGCGATATCGGCGAGCGCGATGTGCATGCTTGGAACATAGGACTTGATCCGTCGTTCAGATTCTCTGCCGGCAACTTTGATGTGCGCCTCGGCCTCCAAGTCGATTTCAGCGAGCACACAGATGGCTTTGAATTCCGCATAGCCCCCGACTGCGGCGTTGTCTGGCATGCCGCAGGCTGGGCTGAGGTTTATGCTGAGGCTACAGGAGGCCAACGCTACAACAGTCTCTACGATATCTATAATTACTCCGTATTTGCCCCCGGATCAAGCGTATACGAGACAATGAGCACGCGCATTGACTTCCTCGCCGGCATACGCTTGGGGTCGTTCGGCGGTTTCAGTGCCGATATACATGGCGGTTATGCTGATACTGAAGATGTGCCAATGCCGGGGGTATTCGTATATTCCGACGGCCGCGCAGTGTCGTGTTTCGCAGGCCGTCATGTTTATGGCTGGCGTGCCGGAGCGAGCTTTTCTTATAGTTATGCTGATATAGTGAAAGCGCGTGTCGACGCCGACCTCTATCCCCACGGCGAAGGCCGCGGCTATTGGCAGAATATCGACAATGCACGCGCTGCAATCAATGCACAGGTGACAGTCAAGGCCACCGACCGACTATCTGTAGGTCTCGCTTACAAACTCCGCTCTCGCCGCGCTGCTTACTATGGCTACGATAACACCACGCTCTATGACCTCGGCAATATCTATGACCTTGGAGTCAACGCCACATATCGCTTCTCTGACCGCCTGAGTTTCTTCGGCCGCTTCGACAATCTCCTTGCGCACCGCTATCTTATAATGCCCGGCATTCAGAGCCAACGTGTCCACGGTCTTGTGGGTGCGACGTATATGTTCTGATATTACTCAGGGCGGTAAAATAAAAAAGAGGCATGAGCCTCTTTTTTATTTTAGTGTCAGTCGCAGATTTCCCAATGCCCGCCCTTGTCCGGCCCGACACGACGAATCTTGCCGGCTTCTCTGAGTTTTCTTATTTGAAGTTTTATTGCATCAGGCGTTACCTCACATGCCTCTGCTAATTTCTTTCTCGAAATATTAGGATTTTCTGATATTAGTGTAATTATTTTCTGGGTAGTTTTCTGTGTAGATTCTTCTTCGTATTCAGTTTTCTGGGTAGTTTTCTCTGAACCGTTCAGGTCACTTGCTTCATTATCCTCAGTTTTCTGGGTAGTTTTCTCTGAACCGTTCAGGTCACTTGCTTCATTATCCTCAGTTTTCTGGGTAGTTTTCTGTGTAGATTCTTCTTCGTATTCGGTTTTCTGGGTAGTTTTCTCTGAACTTTTCAGGTCACTTCTCCATAAAATTACCCTGAACTGGTCGCCGCTGACTTCGTTGCGGAATTCGATATTGTCGTCAGATTGCAAAGCGCGGATAATACCGGAGCCGAGGCCGCGGTAATCCATCGTCTTCGCACAAAGAGTGGCAATGAGCTGATTGCGCTGATAAGCATTTCGAAATCCGACCCATCGTTTATGGCACGGATCAACCGTATACGCAAAGTGGCGGCTTTTCTCTGAGTAGTTGTATAAGATATATTTTTTGCTTAATTTTGCATGAATCTCTAAATCACGTAACTTTAATACCATGAAATATATCTCGGTTTTGGCTTTGGCGCTTTCTATGTCGGCGCTTGCGTCGGCTCAGGATGTGCAGACCTTCTCTTACTCAACGCCCGACGGTAAGTCGGGGCTGCGCGTGGCGTGGCGCAATGATTCATCGGAGCAGTGGCAGGTGATAAAACGTGATCTCGTGAAGAGCGACTTCGGCTCTTGGGGCGGTGGCAAGAGGATGTATAGCCCGCGTCTGTTCCGCAATGCCTCCGACGGTCTTTGGACTCTCGTGTTCAATTGCACGCCCGAGGTGACTGCCATAACCACGAGTAAAGCTCTCACTTCATGGACTCCGCAGCGATATCTCGCCTCAGCCGATGACCTTCCGGCCGATATGCACTCCGCCGTACGCCTCACTCCCGATACTATCGAAATCGGCGGCACTACATTTACCGGCTATGTGCAGACAATGCCTAAGAGCCTCGTTGAGTCGGTGATAGCTTTCGACAATGCCGATCGTGCACGTCAGGCACTTTTCAATGAAAAAGCCGCTGACGACGCCGCGCGTTTCGCCGGCATGCAGCCCGTAAATGTCACCATCACCCCCGAGCCGGCCAAAGCCAAGCCTATATCCGACACTTTCATCGGCATATTTTTCGAGGATATCAACTATGGCGCCGACGGAGGCCTCTATGCCGAGCTCATACAGAACCGCGACTTCGAATACACTGCCGCCGACCATAAGGGTTGGGACAGCAAGACGGCATGGAGCGGCGACTTCGAGGTACTGACCGCCGACCCGATACATGCCAACAACGCGCATTATGCCCGCCTGCAAGCCGGCAACAAACTTGTAAACAACGGCTACGACAGCATTGCCGTTGTCAAAGGCGAGAGCTACCGCTTCACCGTCAAGGCGCGTGCCCGGCAGCCTCTTGCGCTGAACGTGGCTCTTGTCGACAATGCCGGCAAGGTGCTTGCTTCTAAGAAAATAAATGTCAAGTCATCGCAGTGGTCAGACTATGCCGTGAGTCTCAAACCATCGGCCTCGGCTACCAATGCCTCGCTGCAACTCTCGGCTGCAAAAGGCCCGGTAGACCTCGACATGGTGTCGCTCTTCCCTGCCAAGACCTTCCGCGGACGAGCCAACGGTCTTCGCCCCGACCTCGCGCAGACCCTCGCCGACCTCAAGCCTCGCTTCGTGCGCTTCCCCGGGGGCTGCGTGGCCCATGGCAACGGCGTCGACAATATCTACGACTGGAAAGGCTCTATCGGCCCGCTCGAAGCCCGCAAGCCCCTCTATAACCTTTGGGGCTATCATCAGACCCGCGGCCTCGGATATCACGAATACTTCCTTTTCTGCGAGGATATCGGAGCCGAGCCCCTGCCCGTAGTCGCTGCAGGCGTGCCTTGCCAGAACTCGAGCCGCCATGCCCACCACTCGCACAACGACATTACATCGCAAGGTCAGCAGAATGGTCTGCCATGGGAAGAAATGCCCGATTATGTGCAGGATGTGCTCGACCTGATTGAATACGCCAACGGCGACGTTACCACCGAGTGGGGCGCGCGCCGCGCCGAGGCCGGACATCCCGAGCCTTTCAATCTCAAATATATTGGCATAGGCAATGAAGACCTTATCGGCGAAGTGTTTGTGCCGCGTTTCAAGATGATCTACGACGCCGTGCGCGAGAAATACCCCGAGGTGACAGTCATAGGCACCGTAGGCCCCTTCTTCGAGGGCTCTGACTATGAGGCCGGATGGGAGCTTGCACGCGAGCTCGACATTCCTATGGTTGACGAGCACTACTACGTTGCCCCGGGCTGGTATATCTACAACCGCGATTTCTACGACAAATATCCCCGCACCGGCACCAAGGTATACCTCGGTGAATATGCCTCGCATGCTCCCGGCCGCCCCTCTACACTCGAGACAGCACTCTCCATCGCCCTCTATCTCACCGATGTGGAGCGCAATGCCGATGTGGTGACAATGACCTCTTACGCCCCTCTGCTTGCCAAGAACGGCCACACACAATGGCGTCCCGACCTGATATATTTCGACAATACCTCGGTTTATCCTACCGTCGATTATCAGGTACAGAAACTCTACGGCAACAACAGCGGCAACTCATACATGCCCGCGGCTGTAAACATCGCCACCGACAACGATAAAGCCAAAGCCCGCGTCGGCAGCTCGATAGTAAAAGACGAGGCTACGGGCGACTATATCGTCAAACTTGTCAACATGCTGCCCGTGGCTGCCAATGTCAATCTTGACCTCGTGCCCTTGGGCGTGACGGCTGAAAAAGTCATGGCCGAGCAACTTGCCGGCGATCCGGCAGCCACCGACACCGCCGTCAAAAAGGTAGAGATTTCGCTTCCCGAAGCCGTTTTGCCGCCGTATTCGTTCACCGTGATACGCCTTTCTTCAAAAGCACGCTAACTTTTTGCGAAAAAGATTTGCCGTTTCGACAATTGTGCTTATTTTTGCACCACAAATCGCCTTAATGAATACAAAACTAACACTGCTATGTTGGAGAATACCAATGTAAAAACACTCGATAAAGTGGTTGTCCGCTTCTCAGGAGACTCCGGCGACGGAATGCAGCTCGCAGGCAACATCTTTACCAATGTGTCGGCCGGCCTTGGCAATCAGGTGTCGACCTTTCCTGACTATCCGGCCGAAATCCGCGCCCCGCAGGGCTCGCTCGGCGGCGTGTCGGGCTTTCAGGTGAGTGTCGGCAAGGGAGTGCACACTCCCGGCGACAGCTGCGATGTGCTCATCTCGATGAATGCCGCTGCCTTGAAGCAGAATCACCGCTTCCTCAAACCCGGCGGCGTGATTATCGTCGACATTGACTCGTTCCGCGAGAGTGACCTCAAGAAGGCCAACTATGCCACCGAGAATCCTTTCGAGGAGCTCGGTATCAAGGCTCAGATTGTAGAGGTGCCTGTCACTACAATGACAAAAGCCGCCCTCGCCGACTCCGGGCTCGACAACAAGGGTATTCTCAAATGCCGCAATATATTCGCCTTAGGCCTTGTGTGCTGGCTCTTCGACCGTCCGCTCGAGGCCGCACTCCACCATCTTCGCAAGAAATTCGGCAAGAAGCCCGCTGTATTCGAGGCCAATGCAAAGGTTCTTCAGGCAGGCTACGACTACGGCCACAATATCCATGCCTCAGTATCTACCTACCGCGTAGAGACCGAAGACCCCAAGCCCGGTATCTACACCGACATCAACGGCAACACCGCCACCGCATGGGGCCTTATCATGGCGTCCGAGAAGTGCGGACGTCCGCTCTTCCTCGGTTCTTACCCCATAACCCCGGCTACAGATATACTCCACGAGCTTGCAAAGCGCAAGGATCTCGGCGTGAAAGCATGCCAGATGGAAGATGAGATCGCCGGCGTATGCTCGGCTATCGGCGCTTCGTTTGCCGGCAACCTCGCCGTGACCTCGACCTCAGGCCCCGGCCTCGCCCTCAAGAGCGAGGGTATCGGCTTGGCTGTCATGGCCGAGCTGCCCCTTGTGGTGATCGATGTGCAGCGCGGCGGTCCCTCTACCGGCCTTCCCACCAAGACCGAGCAGACCGACCTCATGCAGGCTCTCTATGGCCGCAACGGCGAGTCGCCCGTGGCTGTCGTCGCACCGGCTTCGCCTACCGACTGCTTCACCATGGCTTTCGAGGCTTGCCGCATAGCTGTGGAGCACATGACTCCCGTCATCCTTCTCAGCGACGCCTTCATCGGCAACGGTTCGTCGGCGTGGCGTGTGCCCGAGGCTGACGAATATCCTGAAATCAAGACTCCCGACGTGCCGGCAGAAAAACTTGTCGACCATACATGGCACCCCTACGACCGCCGCGACAATCTTGGCCGCTACTGGCCCGTAGGCGGCACTGAAGGCGCCACTCACCGCCTCGGTGGTCTGGAGAAAGACGCCGTGTCGGGCGCTATCTCCAACGACCCCGTCAACCATGAGAAGATGGTGAATCTGCGCCGCGAGAAAATAGCACGTATTGCCGATGATATCCCTGCTCTCGAGCTCAACGGCTGCCCCGACGCCGACACTCTGCTCGTTGGCTGGGGTGGCACCTACGGTCATCTGCGCAGCGCAGTGGAAGAACTCAACGCCGCCGGCAAACCAATCGCCTTGGCTCACTTTAGGTATATCAACCCCCTGCCGGCAAACACCGCCGACATCATCGCGCGCTACCGCCGTATCATTGTGGCAGAGCTCAACACCGGCATGTTCGCCGACTTCCTGCAGTGCCGCTATCCCGACGCGCATATTCAGAGAATCAACAAGATACAAGGACAACCTTTCTCGGTCGGCGAAATCGTTGACCGCGTAACAAAATATATGGAGGAGGACTAAGCCATGTCAGAAACAACATACACCCCTTCAGACTACAAGAGCGATCAGGCCGTGCGCTGGTGTCCCGGCTGCGGCGACCACGCTATCCTCAACACCCTCCACAAGGCTATGGCTACGCTGGGCATTGCGCCTCACCGCACCGCCGTCATCTCAGGTATCGGCTGCAGCTCGCGCCTGCCTTACTACATGAATACCTACGGCTTCCACACCATCCATGGCCGCGCCGCCGCAGTGGCTACTGGCTATAAGGTGGCGAATCCTGAAATGACCGTATGGCAGATTTCGGGCGACGGCGACGGCCTCGCAATCGGCGGTAACCACTTCATACATGCCGTGCGCCGAAATGTGGATATCAACATCATTCTCTTCAACAATAAGATCTACGGCCTCACAAAAGGCCAGTATTCGCCTACGAGTGACCGCGGTTTCGTATCGAAATCAAGCCCTTACGGCACTGTTGAAGACCCCTTCATCCCGGCAGAACTCGTATTCGGTGCGCGTGGCAACTTCTTCGCCCGCTCTATCGACGTAGAACTCGCCACCTCGCAGGAAGTTCTCGTTGCCGCCGCCCGCCACAAAGGCACATCGGTAGTGGAGATACTTCAGAACTGCGTGATTTTCAACAATGGTATCCACAACCCCATCACCGACCGCGCTGTCCGCGCCGAGCGCACTATCACACTGCACCATGGCGAGAAAATGCTCTTCGGCCCCAACAAAGAGCGCGGCCTCGTGCGCGATGGCTTCCTGCTCAAGGCTGTCACCGTTGGTGAGGACGGATACACCATCGACGATGTTCTCGTTCACGACGCCCATACCCCGTCCAACTTCCTCCATCAGCAACTCGCCATGATGGATGGCCTCGGCGAGCTTCCCCTCGCCCTCGGCGTGATACGCGACGTCGCCGCTCCCTCCTACGAAGACGGAGTCACCGAGCAGGTGGCAGAGGTAAAAGCACGCAAAGGCTTCGACACCCTCCGCTCGATGATTCTCGCCGGCGAAACTTGGGAAGTGAAATAAATATTCACGTTTCGCCCGCGGGCGAAACATGAGGTTTAAAGCGCTTTCAGCGCAGTTTATACAGTTTAAAAAGTTTAAAGCAGGCCGCACCCGCGGCCTGCTTTATGTTTGATAAGATAATATACTGAAAAATCGGACGCGGCGCGGCCGCCTCTCTATCGACTCGTTTTACCATGTTAATCAGATATGAGAGGTAAGTCGCTCAGCTACGCCGAGCGTGTATCGGGTACTGCAACAAAACCCATGGCAGCGCACAGCTACGCGGTGCTTGCCATGGGCTACACGGAGTCTCGACAGCTACGCCGTCGTCTGCTGCTCCGCAGCGATATACTGAGTCTTTTTGCCGAGCTCATATCCGTCTACACTTTTGAGGCGGTACACTTTGCCGGTGTTGTTGCCGACAAGCTCCATATTGCCGAGGAGGCACCAGTAATCGGGGCGATAGACAAACGAGTAGTCAATTACGGTGGCGGTGTCGGTGAGCTCGATGGCGCGCAGGATTGTGTGGGTAGAAATGGTCTCTTCACAAAACGGCTGTTCGATTCTTCGGCCTGTGGGCTCTGTGGCCGCGATATCGTCGGCCATTGCAAAAACCGTAAGTGCAGTCAGGATTGTTGCAGATAATTTTTTCATCAGCATAATGGTTGATTTTGGTTTGCACGTGCAAAAATAGCTGATATTTACCGAATATCCAAGAAAATCCACACTCTGCCCGGCCGAAAAAAAACGGCGCCCGGAGAGGGCGCCGTTTTTGCATATAGCTGTTTCAGAACTCGAAATCGTCGTCGGAGGCCGTGGGGTCGACAAAGGGGTTGCTTAGTTTCTTTTTCAGGCGGCGGTAGAACATGCGGCGCGATTCGTTCTGATGATCCCACATGTCGGTTGCGCCTTGGTCGGAGGCCTCGAAGGAGAGGTTGTGGCGTATCGACAGCTCGGCTGCCACTTTCTCTACATCCTGATTGGCGCCGATGTAGGTAAACACCCATCCTTGGCCGCGTTTGGCTTCGATGAGGGCTTTGATTTGCGGGCCGTTGAACTCGCGTGAGCAGTTTTCCTCGCCGTCGGTGATGATTGTCACCAGCACCGAGTCGTTGGGCGCCTTTACGGCTTCGATGTCGGCAATGCCGCGGCCTATGGCGTCGTAGAGCGGAGTGCCGCCGCTGGCGCGGTATTGGTCGCTTGTGATGTCGTGGGCCTGCGAGGCGATGATGTTGTTGTAGATTTTCTTGTGGGAGATTGAAGAGAATGTGCTGAGCGACACGAGCTGGCGTAGCTCGGGGTTGTCGATTTCGCCTTGTCTGATAGTCTGCAGGGTCTCGTTAAGGCCGTTGAGAGCCTGAGAATAGATGAGCTGCATTGACCCGCTGGCGTCGAGGATGATGAGGTTGCGTACTGTGGCGGTACTCTTGGTGTCGGTGGTGGTGCTTTGTCCATTGAGGAGATCGTGAATTTTCATTTTCTATTGTATTGAGTTAGTCCATCTGTATAGGAGATAATCCCCCGGGGCGAGGTTCATCTTCGGCGACACACAGGAGGCAGGGATGGGCTCGTCGCCGGCGACAATGAAGTCGACACCAGCTGCTGTCTCTACCGTCACGGCCTGATTGTGGTGCAGGTCGCGGTTCACAATCATCAGATAGTCATAACTTCCGTTGCGCAGATGACTTACGAGCAGTCCGTCGCCACCGGTCGAGGTGAGCGATTTTATCGCCTCGGGCAGGGCGGAGAGCCTCCGGGTGCCTTCAGGGATACTGTCTCCCGTGTGTGCTGTCATTAATACGCAGGAATTTAAAAAATTCGGGGCGAGCGCCTGAATTTCTTTGTTGAGGTCGCGCACAAGCCACCATGAAGTGCCTCTCTCTCCGGCATTTGTGATAGGTACATCTTTAGAATCTCCCAAGCCCGGGAACTGCCAGTAGGTGAAATATTGCACACCCTGTGCGCCGTAGGCAAGGTTTGAGAACATCTGCAGGCGCAGGTGCTCGCGGGTGGCCGCGGGGAAGCTGTAGTGTGCCGTAGAGAGGGCGAAAGCCCAAAAGGGTATCCCGGCCTCGCGTGCGTGCTGCGATATCAGTTCGAGATTGCGGTAATAGTCGCGGCTTAGCGAAGTGTGCCCGAGCGAGTCGGCGGTGATAGAATAGTGGTCGTAGGAGAGGAAACCCGTGCCGAGCTCGGCGACATAGCGGCTCACATACTCGTCGTAGTCGGCTGTGCCTGTCATCTGCTCGGGGGCGTAGGTAGGGAAGAGGTTGAGATAAAGAAGATGAGAATCATCCACCTCGCGCACGCGGTTTATCTGCCGGGCGAGGGCAGGGTAGTGGTCGGTGTGCGGCTCATCTTTGAAAAAATATCCGGCTAACTGCGGATGTTTGCCAATAGTTCCGACAACTGCTTCGGGATTAGCATTGAATTCCTCGCAGCCTGCGATAATCTTTATGCCTGACCCGGCAGAGGCGTCGAGGGCTGCGCGTACCTCGCTGAGTGAGTCGATGAGAGGAAAAGCAAGGTTGAACCCGCACTCGCGCATTTCGCGGTAGCGCTCAGGTGTCTGGTTTCCCATGCCGCGTATTGCCGACCATCCGAGTATCGGGAATTCGTCGCCGGCGGGATTGGTGTATCGGTGCGGTTCGGCGGCATTACCCGCTAAAATGCCGCTCATCAGGGCGATGGCGGCAAGTGTGGTTTTTAAGCTCATTTAAATAGATGTTTTATTTAAATTTCGATTCCGAAACTTGTTTATTTTAAGTTTAACAGGTTTAAGGAGTTTATACATATCAAGGTGAATAAACTTTCGAAACGTCATAAACTGCGCTGAAAGCGCTTTAAACCTCAATTATTTACAGGCGTTTCACAGTGTCGACGCCTTCGATATTCGATATGTGGGTGATTATTGACTGCAGTTCCTCGTAGGAGTGTACGCCAAGAGTTATTGTCACTGTCACGATTGAATCTTTCGTCGAGGTGTTGAAGCTCTCCATTGCCAGATGGAGCTGGTTGGTGATGGAGTCTACAAGGTCGATGAAGAGATGATAGCGGTCTACGGCTGTGATTACGATAGTCTGCGAATATAGGGTGTTGTCGGGCGTGTAGTCTACGGCACGTATGCAGTCGCCGTGCTGCGATGCTTGGCTTACGGCCACTTTGCAGTCGCGTTTGTGTATAGTGATATGGCCTCGCTCGTCGGCGAAGCCTATCACCTCGTCGCCGGGTATGGGCATGCAGCATGGGCAGCGGGTATATCCCGGGCGCGGCAAGCTGTCGAGATACTCCTCTATGGCCTTGCGGGCCTTGTAGGTGACTACGCTGTCGAGCCAGTCGCGGCGCGGCCGCACATCGGGGTCGGTGAAAATCTCCACCACGTCGCCGCGGCGCAGAGGTGCTTTTATCGACGAGAGGAAGCCGTTGACGCGGGCATATTTTGCCCGGTTGCCCAAGGCTCCGTCTACCTCGTAGGCGAAGTCGAGCACAGTCGATTTCTGAGGCAACACAACGGGGCGTCCCTTGGGTGTGAAGGTCATGATATCGTCGTTGTAGAACGCCGTGACGACTTTTTCGATAAACTCCGTGCCCTCTGTGCCCTCCGATTCGCGCAGCACGGTGCGGAATTTCTCGAGCCAGCGGCGGATATTGTCGTCGTCGCGGTCGGCCACGCAGCCCAATCGCGAGTTCATCACCATGCGTCGGCTGCTGATATGCACTTCCTGCCATCTGCCGAAGTCGGCCAACAGCTTCACATGGAAGCTCTGATAGCCGTTTTCCTTGGGCGAATCGATATAATTCGATATGCCGCCGGGTTTCTCCTTGAAAGTGTCGGTGAGCACCGAGTAAATCTCCAGAGCCATGGCTTTCTCGCTCATGCCCTCGGGCGTGTCGTAGACGATTTCGGTGAAGTGGCGGTATTTGAGATGGTTGAAGTCGTCGCCGAATTTGTGCATTTTGCGCCAGATACTGTAGGGCTCGCGGTATTCTACAGTCACTTCGGTTTGTATGCCGGCGTCGGCGAGGGTCTGATATATCTGTTTGCGGAAGCGCTCGAGGCGTTCGGCCTGCGCGGCCTCGTCTTGCTCAGTGAGGCGTTTTATCTCGTCGTATTCATGCGGGCAGCGGAAGCGGAAACTGAGATTCTCAAGCTCGGTCTTGATATGGTAGAGGCCGAGGCGGTTGGCCAGCGGGGCATAGAAATAGTCGGTCTCGCCGGCGATTTTCATCTGCTTGTCGGCGCGCATTGCCGCAAGGGTGCGCATGTTGTGGAGGCGGTCGGCGAGCTTGATGAGCAATGGGCGCACGTCGTACTGCACCGACGCCAACATCTGCCTGAAATTATCTACCTGCAGCGAGGCGTCGTAGTGTTCTTTCTTCTGCTTTGTCACCACCCCTACGAGAAAAGCCACGTCGTCGCCGAAGCGCTCGCGTATCTCTTCAATTGAGTGCGGGGTGTCTTCAACCACATCATGCAGGAATGCCGCCATCACGGGGTTGACATCGAGGTGCATATCGTCGGCGGCGATGGTGGCCACGGCAATGGGGTGCAATATGTAGGGCTCGCCCCCTTTGCGCCGCTGTGGAGCGTGAGCCTCGCGGGCGAGGGCAAAGGCGTCGCGCAGACGCGCCATATCTTCGCTGCTGCAGCGGTCTTTCATCAGGTCGAACACGTGCTCGGCACGTTCGTCGATAATTTTATTGTAGTCGGGGGCGTTTTCCATTGCTCGTAGTTTTTTTTCTATGGGTACGCAAATTTACATATTTTTTCGGCTTTTATGAAATTTTTACCATAGCATACAGCCGTTTGTAAGTTTAAAAAATGTGAAATAATGATATCGGCGATTCGGCGTTTGCAAATTATGCGTAAATTTGCGCAGACACAAGAGGGGTGCCTGCTGCTGCGGGCTGAGATCATACCCTATGAACTTGAAGCGGTCAGTACCGCCGTAAGGACTTGTTCGTAGTCGCATTGCACCTTTCGGATTTTATTTGTAATGCGATATGAAAATTTACATCAATCACAAGGAATATGAAGTTGCCGAGGGCTCTACGCTCGCTCAAGTGCTTGCTGCGCAAGGTCTTGACGGTGCGGGCTACGCCGTTGCCATCGGCTCGAAAGTGGTGCGCCGTGACGACCGCGCCTCGACAGTCTTGTCTGACGGCGACCGGATTACCGTAATCAAAGCCGTCTGCGGAGGATGATTGCGCGCATAGTCATCACCCGGCCTGAATTTTCCGCAGGCGAGGCCGAGGCCATAGTGCGTATGCTTGGAGAGGGTGCAGAGAGGGTGCATATCCGCAAGCCCGGAGCCGATGAGGCTGATGTCGAGGCGCTTGTGGCAGCCATTCCTGCCGACTTGCGCCCACGGCTGAGCATACACGACTTCGCCGGAGTGGCGCGCAGATACGGCTGCGGCTTTCATCTCAACAGCCGTGTGCCGCAGCGGCCGGAGGGTATTGCCGGGCCGCTGAGCCGTTCGTGCCATTCTTTCAGTGAGTTGGCTCAGGCTGAAGATGTCGATTATATGTTTCTCAGCCCTGTTTTCGACAGTATATCAAAGCCCGGCTACGGCAGTAGATTCTCGACAGAAGAACTGCGCGAGGCTGCAGGCAAAGGCTTGA
Organism: uncultured Muribaculaceae bacterium; assembly: GCA_910579995.1. Classification (GTDB taxonomy): domain Bacteria; phylum Bacteroidota; class Bacteroidia; order Bacteroidales; family Muribaculaceae; genus CAG-873. The sequence goes on from CAJTWH010000014.1 coordinate 74,460, forward strand.
TAAACGCTAAAGTCTATGCCCTCGGCGGCGTAGACCCGTCGAGATTCGCCGAGCTCGAGGCCTTGGGCTTCGGAGGCGTTGCGCTTCTCGGGGCGGCATGGCAGCCGGTAGACCGCGAGAAATTCCGGCTTCAGTTTATAACCCAAGGCGATGGCGCCGAAGAAATCGAACGCGAGGTGCGGGCTGCTCTCGCCGGCGGGTGCCGGTGGGTGCAGCTGAGGATGAAAGACGCCTCCGCGGCAGATATCATCGCCGCAGCCGCGCGCGTGCAGCCTCTGTGTGCCGCCGCCGGTGCCGTATTTTTGCTCGACGACCATGTAGAACTTGTAGAGACTACCCGTGCGCACGGCGTGCATTTGGGCAAAAACGACATGCCTGTAGACCGCGCACGCGCCATTCTCGGCCCCGGCTATATAGTTGGGGCTACAGCCAATACATTCGACGACATCAGCCGCAACGCCGCCCTCGGAGCGTCGTATATCGGTCTCGGGCCGCTGCGCTTCACCACAACGAAGAAAAACCTCAGCCCGGTTCTGGGCTATGAGGGCTATGCTGATATCCTCGGCCGCTGCCGCGAGGCCGGCATACAATTGCCTGTCGTGGCCATCGGCGGAATCACCCCGGCAGATATCGCGCCGCTTGCAGAATGTGGCGTCGCAGGTGTGGCCGTGTCAGGAGCGATATCAAAAGCCGAAGACCCGTCTGCGGCTGCCCTCGAATTTATAAAAATCTTAAAACATAAAATATCATGAGTGAATTAGTGATAGGCGGCCGCACATTCGGTTCGCGCCTCTTTGTAGGTACCGGAAAATTTTCGAGCAACGCCCTGATGGAAGCCGCAATCAAAGCGTCGGCCACTGAGATGGTCACTGTAGCGATGAAACGCGTCGACATGACCGACCCCCACGCCGACGATATGCTTCATCATGTGGTGGCCGACAATATACAGCTTCTGCCCAACACCTCAGGCGTGCGCAATGCCGAGGAGGCAGTGCTCGCCGCCAACCTCGCCCGCGAGGCTTTCGGCACAAACTTCATCAAACTCGAGATTCATCCCGACCCCAAATATCTCTTTCCTGACCCGGTAGAGACACTCAAGGCTACCGAAGAACTTGTAAAACAAGGTTTTGTAGTGCTGCCATATATACAGGCCGACCCTGTGCTTTGCAAGCGCCTTGAAGATGTGGGCACAGCCGCCGTCATGCCTCTCGCCGCTCCTATAGGCACCAACAAAGGCTTGGTGACCCGCGAGTTGCTGAGCATTATCATAGAGGAGAGCAACGTGCCGGTCGTAGTCGACGCCGGGCTCGGAGCACCGTCGCATGCCGCCGAGGCAATGGAGATGGGCGCCGACGCCGTGCTTGTCAATACAGCTATCGCCGTGGCCGGCGACCCTGTGGCTATGGCCGACGCTTTCCGCATTGCCGTAATAGCAGGCCGCATGGCCTACGAGGCAGGTTTGGGCGGTGTATGCTCAGGAGCGCAGGCAAGCAGTCCGTTAACTTCATTCCTTGACTGACGCCATGTTTTCAGAAGAGTTAAAACAATACGATTGGGAGGCGACTACGGCGGCAATCGCCGCCAAGACCGACGCCGATGTGCGCCGCGCCCTCGCCAAGACGCGCCCCGACATCGATGATTTCATGGCGCTCATATCGCCTGCCGCCGCCCCATATCTCGAGACAATGGCGGCGCGCAGCCGTGCGCTCACGCAGAAACGCTTCGGCAAGGTGATATCGATGTATATTCCCATGTATATCACCAATTCATGCACCAACTCGTGTGTCTATTGCGGCTTTAACCGCCACAATGCTTTCAAGCGCGTGATCCTCAAGCCGGAGCAGATCAAAGACGAGTGCGAGGCCATACGCCGCCTCGGCCCGTTCGAGAACCTGCTCATTGTCACCGGTGAGAACCCCGTCGCTGCCGGTACTGATTATATAGAGAATGCCCTGCGTGTGTGCCGCCCCTATTTCAACAACCTCACTATGGAGGTAATGCCGCTCTCGGCCGAGGATTATGAGCGCCTCACACATGCCGGACTCAACGGCGTGGTGTGCTTTCAGGAGACATACCACCGCGAGAGATATAAGGTATACCATCCTGCCGGGCAGAAATCCGACTTCGAGTGGCGCGTCAACGGCTTCGACCGCATGGGGCAGGCCGGAGTGCACAAGATTGGCATGGGCGTGCTTATCGGCCTTGAAGACTGGCGCACCGACGTCACCATGATGGCGCGTCATCTTCGCTATCTGCGCAAACATTACTGGCAGACGCGCTACAGCGTCAATTTCCCGCGTATGAGGCCGTCGGAGAGCGGTTTTCAGCCCAATGTGGTGATGAGCGACCGCGAGCTGGCACAGCTCATCTTCGCCTTCCGCATATTCGACAACGATGTCGATATCTCCGTATCGACCCGCGAAAACCCCACATTCCGAAATAACATCGCCACCCTCGGGGCTACATCGATGAGCGCCGGCAGCAAGACCGAGCCGGGCGGCTATCACACATATCCGCAGGCTCTCGAGCAATTCGCTGTGAGCGACGAGCGCACCCCCGCCGAGGTGGCCGACGCAATCCGCGCCGTCGGATACGAACCGGTGTGGAAAGACTGGGATAAGATTTTTGACTGATATGAATCCTGAACGATACACCCGGCAGACTATGCTCGCCGGTTTTGGCGACGCCGGCCAGAGACTCTTGGCCTCAAAGCGCGTGATAGTGATAGGGGCCGGCGGTCTTGGCTCGGCGGCCTTGGTTTATCTCGCCGGAGCCGGGGTTGGGCATATCACCATTGTCGACGCCGATGTGGTGAGCCTGAGCAACCTCCAGCGACAGGTGCTCTACAGCGAGGCGCAGGTAGGAGAGTCAAAGGCAGCCCATGCCGCCGCAAGGCTGAGGGAACTCAACAGTGAAGTCGAGGTTGAGGCCGTCGCCCGATTTCTGACTGCAGAGAATGCCGAGGCGCTTATCGCCGGCCACGACCTGCTTCTCGACTGCACCGACAACTTCGTCACGCGCTACCTCATCGACGACGCCTGCGCCGCCATCGGTACGCCATGGGTCTATGCCTCGATAGGGGAGTTTGCCGGGCAGTTGGCTGTATTCAACGGTGCGGCGGGCACACGCTACCGCGACCTCTACGGCGAGCGCGAGGAACTGTGCGGCCGCCCCAAGCCTGTGCTCGGTGTGCTTGGCGCCGTAGCCGGAGTGATGGGAGCAATGCAGGCCGGCGAGGCAGTGAAATATATGCTTGGCCTCGGCGAGAACCTCGACGGACGCCTCTTCACCATCGACCTGCTCTCGTATAATACAATGACAATAAATATCTGATTCAATTTTTGTAAATTGCCTTGCAATTTACAAAAATTGAGGTTTAAAGCGCTTTCAGCGCAGTTTACGCAATTTAAAGGTTTAGGTTTACGTGTATACATAAACTTATTAAACCTCTTAAACTCAAAATAAACAAGTTCCGCTTGCGGAACTTAAACATCTGATTCTATGGAAACCGATAAAAAATGGAGTGATGAAGCATGGGCTGCGGCTTTGCCGGTCTACGAGGCCATCCTTGGGCTCCCCTTTGTGAAAGAACTTGCCGCCGGCACTCTGGCGGAAGAAAAATTCATATTTTACCTCAGGCAAGACGCCATATACATCGAAAACTACTGCAAGGTGCTCGCCTCGATAGCCTCGCGCCTCAATGACAGAGAACAAACAGAAGCCTTCCTGCATTTCGCCCTCGACGGCGTATTTGTAGAAAAAGCCATGCACGAGACCTTTCTGCGGCCCTACGGCCTTGAGCGGGCCGAGGCCACGCCCTCGTGTCTGCTCTATATGTCGCTGCTTTCAGCTCAGGCTACAGAGCCTGTCGAGGTGCAGGCTGCGGCAATATTGCCGTGCTTCTGGGTATATCTGATGGTAGGCAAGCACATAGCCGCGCAGGCGTCCTCTGACAATCGCTATGCGCAGTGGATAGCGACCTACTCCGACGCTGCTTTCGATGAGTCAAACAGCCGCTGTATCGCCATCTGCGATGCCTTGGCCGAAAACGCCTCAGAAGATGTGCGCCGCCGCATGACCGATATATTTGTCAAAGCCACAAAGATGGAGTGGATGTTCTGGAACAGCGCTTATAAAGAAGAAACATGGGAGATATGAAGACATACCGCCGGGCACTCACCATCGCCGGCAGCGACCCCAGCGGCGGTGCCGGCCTGCAGGCCGACCTGAAGACTTTCTCCGCACTCGGAGTCTATGGAATGTCGGCCATCGTGGCCGTTGTGGATGAGAATACCGTCGGTGTGACCGACGTACACCCGGTGCCCGATAAGTTCGTGGCCGGGCAGATACGCTCGTGCCTCGACGATATCGGTGCCGACGCTATAAAGATAGGAATGCTCCACAGCGCCTCGCTCATACGCACCGTGCGCGACACCTTGGCGCCTTATCATATTGAGAATATAGTGCTCGATCCGGTGATGGTGGCGACCTCGGGCGACGCGCTCCTCGAAAGCGACGCCGTGGCCACCTTGCGCGACGAACTTATCCCCGAGGTGGGCGTGATAACACCAAACATCCCCGAAGCGTCGATATTGCTCGGGCGCACAATCGACCACCACAGCCAGTTTGCCGACGCCGCCCGCGAGCTCTCGCAGGCCAACCGCGTGTCGGTGCTGCTTAAGGCCGGCCATCTGGAAGACGATCATCTTAGCGACCTCTTCTATAATGCACGCACAGGGCGGATGACAGAGCTGAGCTCGCCGAGGATAGATACGGTAAATACGCATGGCACCGGTTGCACCTTGTCGTCGGCCATGGCAGCATATCTTGCCCGCGGGGCGTCGCTCGATGAAGCTGCGCGCCTCGCCAAAGACTATATTTCTGCCGCAATCGCTGCCGGGGCTGAATATAAAATCGGCCACGGGCACGGACCGGTAATGCATTTCTTTGCGTCGTGGTAAAATTTTTTCGATACGTGGTAGAAGCGTAAGTTGTTGATTTTCAAATGTAAATCAATTTCAGCGCGGGAGGGCACACAAATTTTTGAAAAAAAAGTTCAAGAAAATTTTGGAGAATCAAAAATTGTGCGTAACTTTGCAACCGCAAACGGGAAAAGACGCCGCTCTTCTACCTCGCTGCAGAGAAAATTGACAATGCCTCTTTAGCTCAGTTGGCCAGAGCACGTGATTTGTAATCTCGGGGTCGTTGGTTCGAATCCGACAAGAGGCTCAAGAATGAGATTGCTCAGCTTTGGCAGGCAATCGCGAGAAACAGAGACACCCAAGTCTCGCACTCAACACGGGCGTGTTCCAGAGTGGCCAAATGGGGCAGACTGTAAATCTGCTGGCTTTCGCCTTCGGTGGTTCGAATCCATCCGCGCCCACAACAATTTTCTCTTATGCGGAAGTAGCTCAGTTGATAGAGCATCAGCCTTCCAAGCTGAGGGTCGCGAGTTTGAGCCTCGTCTTCCGCTCTAAAGATATTTTGCCAATGTAGCTCAGGGGTAGAGCACTTCCTTGGTAAGGAAGAGGTCGCGGGTTCAAATCCCGCCATCGGCTCTATAGACGAAGCCCCGGTAGTGCTTTCTGCATTATCGTGGCTGATTGTTAAGAAATTAAATATTTATAATTATACAGCACAGTTATGGCTAAAGAGAAATTCGAAAGAACGAAGCCTCACGTTAACATCGGCACAATCGGCCACGTTGACCACGGCAAAACTACCCTGACCGCTGCCATTACTACCGTACTGGCTAAAGCAGGTCTTTCTGAAGTGAAGTCGTTCGACCAGATCGACAACGCTCCCGAAGAAAAAGAGCGTGGTATCACTATCAATACCGCACACGTAGAATACGAAACCGCTAACCGCCACTACGCACACGTTGACTGCCCGGGTCACGCTGACTATGTGAAGAACATGGTGACCGGTGCTGCTCAGATGGACGGCGCTATCATCGTGGTTGCCGGTACCGACGGCCCCATGCCCCAGACCCGCGAGCACATCCTTCTCGCCCGTCAGGTAAACGTGCCCCGTATCGTTGTTTTCCTTAACAAGTGCGACCTTGTTGACGACGAGGAAATCCTTGACCTCGTTGAAATGGAAATGCGCGAACTTCTCTCGGCTTACGAATATGATGGCGACAACACTCCTATCATCCGCGGTTCTGCCCTCGGCGCACTTAACGGTGAGCCCGAATGGGAAGCTAAGGTTATGGAGCTCATGAGCGCTGTTGACGAATGGATTCCCCTGCCTCCCCGCGCTGTTGACAAACCCTTCCTTATGCCCGTTGAGGACGTATTCTCGATCACAGGTCGTGGTACTGTTGCTACAGGCCGTATCGAAGCCGGTATTGTTAAAGTTGGCGACGAAGTTCAGATCATGGGTCTTGGCGCTAACCTCAAATCAACCGTTACCGGTGTTGAGATGTTCCGCAAACTTCTCGACGAAGGTGAAGCAGGTGATAACGTAGGTCTCCTTCTCCGCGGTATCGACAAAAAAGATATCAAACGCGGTATGGTAATCTGCCACCCCGGTGTTGTTAAGCCCCACAGCAAGTTCAAAGCTTCTGTCTACATCCTCAAGAAAGAGGAAGGTGGCCGTCACACTCCGTTCCACAACCACTACCGTCCCCAGTTCTACATCCGTACCCTCGACGTGACCGGTGAAATCACCCTCCCCGAAGGCGTAGAAATGGTAATGCCCGGTGACCACGTAGAGATCATCGTTGAGCTTATCAACCCGGTAGCTTGCGACCAAGGTCTTCGTTTCGCTATCCGCGAAGGTGGCCGCACTGTAGGTTCGGGCCAGATCACCGAGATCCTCGACTAATTTCCGATTTCCCTTAAAAGGATAAAGAAATAAAAACATAACGCCGGCGCAATGGTGCCGCAAGCGCGAGCCGGCGTTATCTACACACAGGTTTAGCTCAGTCGGTAGAGCACTGGTCTCCAAAACCAGGTGTCGGGAGTTCGA
>CAJTWH010000015.1 GCA_910579995.1 uncultured Muribaculaceae bacterium
TTCCCAATTTTGGGAAAATGACTGAGAATGAGGCCAATCGATTAGCGGCGCAGGCAGCTATCGAAGACTAAATAATATTTTAGCTACTAACATATCAAGTCGTAGCTTCGCAGCATTGCGACGCTACGACTTGATTATTTTAATTTATCCGTTTAATGACACAGAACGAGATAGATCGCCTTAGTATCGGGAAAGCTAAAGAACTATTCTCTTCCGGAAATATCTCGAAAATAATAGTATGCCGGTGTAAAGAAGCTTAACGCCTAAATTTTTTTTGCGGGAGCTGCGCTCGCGCCGGGGACGAAAAGGGTGGGGAATGAAACTTATTTGACGGTCGGGCGTTTTTAATGTAAAACGGATTTATATGGATGTTGTAGATATCGGATTGGCGATTGATATAGCCGGGGCGGCGATTTTGTTGATACTCCAGATTATCGGGGCTGTAAAAGCATGGCCGTACAGAAAGACCGACAAACAAAAGTTTCTCGCCATTTACAAGCCTTACAGATATTGGGGCTTGGGGATATGGTTGGTGTTCAACGTCGTTGGAATTCTACTGATAGTATACTAACTCATCACCATGGGCGACGCTGAGGTCTCGGCGGACGGAAATCCCACGGGGTTTTGTGGTAATCGGTTATCCGCTTTCCTTTGGTATTGAGCAAGTACCAGCCCATCACCTTGTCTTTGACAAGCGCGACCCCTCTGTGGAACGGATATGCTTCGTCGAAATACTCCGCTACCAATCTGTCTCCATCCTCGTTGATAAAGGTCCAGCCCATCACTTTATCCTTGACAAGAGCATAACCTTCATGGTAATCATCCACTTCCTCATAATAGTCTGAAACTTTTTGACCTGCAAGGTCAATGAAGCACCAGCCCATTATTTTGTCTTTCGCCGCTGCCCTACCCTGACTGTAAGGACGGATTTCTTTATAGTAATCGCTCAGGCGCTTACCGTCGATATCAGAGACAAACCATCCCATGATATTGTCTTTCTGAATGATAAGGCTCGGGGCGTCGTCATAATAGTAATTGCTATCGTCGTAAGAATAGTAATACTGTGCGCCGGCAGAAGCTACCGCACAAATACAGATAATCAGGAAAATCAGACGTTTCATACAGCACTTTTATTATCTTTGACTGCAAAGTTAATAAAAAGTTTAGGCGCACGCCATCTCTATTGTGATTTTATCAGATTATTATGATATCTTTGCAGATAAAACAAATAATATGCTATCATGAAAAGTATCATCATTGCAGCAATAGGCTTGGCCTTGCTGGGCGCCGGGTGCGGAAATTCGGGCTCTTCGAGTAGAGTAAAGACAGAGGGCGTCGAATGGAGATTGGATGTCTATAAGCCCGTGGATCTCAGCGAGCCCATGTACGGTTTTTCGGGCAAGACAGAATGCAGCGTCGCCGACACAGCCGAAGTGAACGAGGCTGTGCGGGAATTGAAGAACTGCGGAAATGTAAAATCAGGATGGCTACCTTCAAAACAAGAAGGGATGTTGCGCCTTGTTGTCTATGAATCCGAGCCGCTGATTTCCGAACGCGTGCAAATCAAGGAGTTATATACATGGCCTGACGACTCCGCCCATATACAAGTCTCTTTCAACTTTTATGACAAAGAGAAATGGGCTGCAATAACCCGCGACAATATAGGCCGGAGATTAGCCATGGCTGTTGATGGAAAACTTGTCTGCGATCCTCAGGTAAACATGCAGATTGAAGAGGGTGCATGTGCGGTTTCGCTCACGTCAGACATCCTAAAAGGCTATATCCCTGATATTTACCTTGATAAAATCAAACAAGCAGACTAAAGCATGGCCGGATTTGACCCTAAACACCCGCGCGGCGTCTATCCGGGAGCACGCTCTCTCGCCAAGCAATTTGTCCTTATCACCGAAAAGGGAGAGGAGCGGACATCCAATGTAACTACCGAGCGGATATATAAGGCCGTATTCGAAATCGAAGCCAACGAATATGTAACTCTCGAGAAGTGCGTGCCTGTAGCTATCGGCGAACGGGCTGAGGCTTTTGCCTTCACGTACTATAAAGGCGAGCGATTGGCTGTGTTCTTCAGAGTGGACAGGAGCATATTGAGAATGATCCACACCGGTTTTTCATGCCAGACCGTGGCCGACATGATGTGCGACTTCTTCGAATCATCGAAGCTGCCGGATATGGATGGCTGGCAGTGCGAGGAACTGAAGTACGAACGCCCCCGCAAAGACGAAAGCTCCCTATCGGTAGACGGCTTTGACTACCGACATTTCGACTATACCGATGTAATGGCGGCTCTCGACAATATACGCGATGGCAAATCAAACAGTCTCCATCATAGCTTTTCGGGTGAGGACGGAGGCTATATCGACATCTGCCGCAGCAAGGACGACAGCCGGCCCGACGCACTGGATGTGGAATGGGTGAAATGGACCAAACCCGACCCTACCGGCTATCGCACAGTGACAAATGATTTCGAGAGTCTGCGCACGTGGCTGTGGGATTTTACCATGAGCCACAAGTATCCCGCACCCGCTCCGGAATGGCAAGAATTTGACGTGACAGCATATTTTGAACAATTGATTTTGAAATATTCAGACAACAAGGATGAACGGTAAATACAGTCTGCCGGTAGTAAAGGCAGTAGACCTTATATGGACAAGTTTCGATAAAGAAGAGATACGCCGTGGATTTGATATGCTTCTCGGCGCTGCACAAGGAGGCGACGCCGACGCTCTTTGCTTCATAGCACGTTGCTTCATGGGGCCTCAGTATGTGTGGAGCGGAGCCGGCTTCGAGACCGACGATGAAAATTCCTCAATGCTCATGCAGAAGAGCGCCTTGATGGGCAGTGCCACAGGAGTTCTTTGCGCGGTGCGCAGCGGCAACTTCACTCCGGCAGTGGAGCGCAATATGCCTTTCGCGTCGTTCAAGGAAGCATACGAGGAAGTTCTCCAGCAGGCCGACCGCGGCAACGCTTTCTGCTGCTACCTTATTGGCAATGTATATTTCTGGGGCGATTATCTGATGGTAGACCCCGAGCTCGCAAAGCAATTCAAGAGCGAGGAAGAATATAATGCCTTTGCCTATCCCATCGCCCGCAAATACTTCGAGCGCAGCTTCAATGGCCGGGTATGCGCCGGCTGGGGCAACTACTGCGATATCTACAAATCCGGCTTGGCAGATATCCCCAATGAGCTCTATGAGGCATATTTCCGTGCCCTTGCCGAGATTTCACCTGTGATATGCAACAACTACGGCTTCTTCATCGAGTCTGAAAAGCACGATGAGGCTACCGCCCTCGCCTACTACATCAAGGCCGCGCAGAGGGGAGATATCACGGGCGCCTACAATGCCGCCTGCAGCTATGAAGCCGGTACAGGCGTGGAGAAAGACCTCAATATCGCCTTCAACTTCTACGAAATCGCCGCGATAGGCGGACATACCGGGGCTCAGTGGCAGACCGGCTATTACTATTTCGACGGCTGGGGCGATGTGGAGCAAGATTATGCCAAGGCGGCTGAATGGTTTGAGAAAGCCTACAACAATCCCAAGGGTGGACGCGAAATCCGGTCGGCTGCCTATCTTGGTATATGCTACCAAGACGGCCTCGGTGTGGTGCAGGACGATGACGTCGCATTCCAATATCTTGCAGAAGCCGAAGAAGAAATGGACGAGCTGTGGGATCCCATCGCCGGAATGGTGGTAAATGCCTTAGGTGTGGCATACGCCTACGGCCGCGGAACAGAGCGCGACATCGACGAAGGCCTGCGCTATTTCAAACGCGCCGCCTCAATGGGCTGCGAGGTTGCCAAGGAGCATATAGAGTATCTCAGAAACACCGGTGAAGTATGATTTAAATTTTTTTGATAATGTGCGAACAATTCGTGAACTTGGATTGTTATGATTGCATAAACCTTATACCGATACATTATGCAAACATATTTCCCTTACTCGCACATCATCTCCTCTTCTTCTGACCATGCCATGTCAACAAACAATCATCTTTTCACCGGCGACTGGCAGATAATCGACAATGAATCATCAGGCAGCAAGACTTCTCTTGCCGCCATAAGCGAAATATATTATTAATTCAAGTTTTCAAGGTGCTTTGCACCTTGAAAACTTGAGGTTTAAAGCGCTTTCAGCGCAGTTTATGTAGTTTATAAAGTTTAGTTTTATCTAAACTACTTAAACCCAATAAACTCAAGATAAACTTAAAAATCCGTGGAGTTTGGCTCCACGGATTTTTATATTAACAGGTCTGCGACTCCCGCACCTGATGTTTCAAAAGGCGTCGGATTGTTCGCCACTTCGGGAATATTGCGCTTGGACGCAGAGGCCCATAGCCCACCGCTATCACAAGCACCGAGAGGAGAGCTATGATAAGCAGCCAGCCATAGATTTCTTTCATACTCACCACGAGCGCCTGCACCTGAACAGTGCCGTAAAGATTACCGAAAGGAATTGAAGCACTTGCAGGGTTGGAGGCCGTGAAGCTTGCGGCTATCTGCGAGGCGTTGCGGGCGACGGCATGGCTGAGCCATTCTCCGATAAGAGCCGGGCCGAGGGTAGCACCCATCACAGCCCCCGTGAAGCCATTGATTGTCAAGGCCTGCGGAAAGACGAAGAAATGCAGACCGCCCTCCACAATCGAGGTAAGATATACTATCGAAATTATCACCGAGGCAGCTCCGCGGAAGAAGAGAGGTATAAAGAGCATTTCTTTCTCCACTCCATAATCCAAAAAGAAATAGAAATAAGCCAGATATACTGCCGCTAGGGCGAAGCCTGTCACAGTCATGGTGCGGTAGCGCCATTTGCGCAGTGCAAAGGTGAAATATGTAAATGCGCATCCGGCAATGATACCGGCGAACACATACCAGTTGAGGTCGGCGAGGTTTGTCTCGTCAAATCCGAGAACTGCGGCGGCATACGAGTGCTCGAACACATGCTCAGTACCCAACAGGGTGAAGAACACAAGATATATCAATGTGGCGCGGCGCACATTGTAATTTCCCAACGCGGCAAAGGAAATGTATGGATGATGAAGGAAGCTCGCTCTCCACAGATTTATCGCGAGGGCGGCAATGCCCAGCCATGTCGCGGCGCAAATCTCGGTAGATTCCCACCAATCATAGAAATTGCCATAGACACACACGAATGTGAAGCACAGCATAAACACACTCCACAGCCCTGCGCCTATCCAGTCAATGCCGAGAAGAGGTATATACATCGGATTTCTGACCGGTTTGAGCAATATCAGCACCAAGAGCATCATCAGGGCAAGCAGGCCTATCATTATGAAGTGCATATACTCCCACTGCGCAAGGAAGGCCGTATAAACTGTAGCGAGGCCACTGAGCTGTATCACACCGTCGACGACGATATAGACGTAGCAGAAGAATATCGACATGTCGCGCACGGGAGTGAGCCAAAGCTGAATTGTAGAGTTGCAAACGAATGTTGCCCACATCCTGAACCAACCGGCCACGAAGCAGGTTGCCGCCAATACCCACACAGAGTCGGTGTGTGCGCAGATGACATTTGCCGCGATAAGCACAATGCCGCAGATGAGCATAGCCACACGGTTTGAGAACCTGAATTTGAGGCGGAACATCACGGCAAAGTTTATCGCCATACCAACGAGCATGGAGTATCCGGCCATGAGAATATCCTGCTGCATGAGAGCCGTAGTGCCTACCATGTCAGAAGCAGCGGCAAGGTAGACGCCGCCCGAAAACTGCACTATCAGCACAAAGAAGATGAATATCCAAGGCTTGAGGCGGCGTGGAATGAAATTCCTGACATCAGGAATATCGAAAGGCCCTTGAGGGGCGTGCCAGTCTCCCATGTCAGTATTTCACCTCACATTCCACATTCATACCGGCGCGTAGACGCTCCATGTCGGCAGCATTGTTGTCGGGCGAGAATGCAATCCTCACCGGAACGCGCTGACGCACTTTCACGAAATTGCCCGCCGAGTTATCTTGCGGTATGAGCGACAGACGCGCACCCGTAGCCTGCGAGAGAGATTCTACAGTACCTTTGAACACAACACCGGGAATGGCGTCGACCTCGATATCGACCTCCGCACCAACAGCAATATCAGGCAGCTGGGTTTCTTTGTAATTTGCCACTACCCAGACTTCGCCCGAATCGACTACATCGAGCAAAGTCTGCCCGGGCTGCACAAGCTGTCCCACCTGAATCTCCTTGCGTGAAGTCCAACCGTCGCAAGGGGCAACGATAACACTATACGAGAGATTGAGAGCGGCCTTATCCATGATAGCCTTAGTGAGCTCGATACCGGCCTCGTTCTGCGCAATTCGGCCTCTAGTCTCGCTCTCAACCGAGCTTGTGGCATGACGCTGACGTGAGAGCATGTCGTAGCGAGCTTTTGCGGCATCATAGTTTGTCTTTACGGCGTCGTATTGTTGGCGTGTCACGGCGTCTTTGGCAAGCAGTTTCTCATATCGTCCGAGCTCTGAGAGGGCATGCTCCATCAGCACTTTCGCTTCTGTTATCGAAGCTTCGGTGACAGCGACATTAGCCGAAGCCACGCTCACGCTACGGTCAGTGACACCTCTGCCTGCCATCGCATTTTCATAATCGGCGCGGGCGCGGGCAAGGTCGAGACGCAGGTCGCTGTCGTCGATTATGACCAATGTATCTCCTTTCTTGACCGGCTGGAATTCATTGAAGCGGATTTCTTTTATGTAGCCCTGCACACGGCTGTTGACAGGCACTACCTGACGCTCCACGCGGGCATTGTCGGTGAACTCAACATTGCCGAAGTGGATGAACTTCACGCATATCCATACAGCCGCAACCGCGATAACGGCAATGGAAATAATATAGGATATTATCTTTTTAGTACTGTGTTTCATATTGTTCCGGAGGTGAAAAGGAGTTTATAGTAATAATAAATAATGTTTATACGTGCGTTTACGAGCTGCTGCTCGGCGTCGAGTTTTGAATTGGCGGCGTCGAGCATATCTGTGATCAGAGCCATGTCGGCGCTGTAGCGTGTGAAGACAATATTGTAGTTGCGCTCGGCGAGTTCGAGACTCTTCTCGCGCGTGCGCAGCTCTTCGTATGACTCAAGATAGTGGATATAGTCGGTGTTGACATCCAAATCGAGAGTCTCGCGGGCAAGGGCAAGATTGTCTTCTGCCTCTACGGTAGCGGCGCGGCTGCGGGCGAGCTTCTTGTTGCTCTTGTAGAGCGACGAAAGATTGAAGCTCACTCCTACCCCAACCCACCAATAGCTGAGATTGTAATTCAGCGGCGGCACTTCCACGAGTATGGGGCCGTCCATAGTCCAACCGGCTTGCAGGCCGATCTTGGGGCGACGGTCAGCTTTAGCGAGGTTCTCGCTCTTGCGGCTCATCTCAAGGCCATTGCGGGCAAGGGCGAGCGAGGCAGAGTTGTCAGCGGCCTCGGCCTGCCACCACGCCTTGTCGTGACGCGCGAGCGAGCGGTCGAGGATGGAGCTGTCGGGCTCAACACGAATGTCGGCAGGAAGGCCGGCTGTGACCACAAGGTTGCGGTTGAGGATATCGAGTACGTTGTTGATTTTGATAAGTTCGAGCTTGAGGTTGCTGACCAAAAGCTCATATCGAGTGATGTCGTTCTGCAAAGCAGTGCCCTGCTCGAAGCGCACCTGCATGTCGGCGAGAACCTTTTCAGCCTGCGCAATGTTGCTCTCAACCACTGAGCGGAGGTTAGAATACTTGTAGAGGTCGAGATAATAGCCGGTAAGCTGCAGTCGTATACCGTCGCGGTTGAGCTCCGTAGTCAGGCGCGAGGCTGTAGACTTGAGCTCGGCAAGTTCTATACCCGTCGTGATGGCTCCGCCGGCATATACCGGCTGCGAGATATTTATGCCAAGGCCTGTGCCCAAGTGCGGTATGGGGGCTTTCTGATAGTTGGAGTAATTTCGGTCGGTGATAAATCCGTCGCCGATATAGCTGACGCTCAGGTTAACGTCGATTTCAGGCAGACGTTGGCTACGGGCGACATTGATGTCTTTAGCGGCAACGTTTTCGGCGCTCAATGCCTTGCGGATCCGTGTGCTGTTTGTCTCGGCTGTGGTGAAGATTTCTTCAAGACTCATGACCTTGGATGTCTGAGCGTAGCCGCACAACGCACCGCCCAGCGTGAAGACTGCAGTCAACAATCCTCCCGCGAGCAATCTGTGATTGTTCATATCAGGAATTAAAAAGTAAAGGTAAAAGAATAATCTAACAAATGCCGGGGCGCATGCAATGCGGCCGACAGTTACCGGATATCAGCTTATTGTGTGCTCTTCCAGCTCTCCTTGAAGGTATATAGGTAAATGATCGGTGTGGGATAACCCGAGATGTTTTCTTGTATCATTGAGGGCGACTCTTTGTGAACCGCTGTGCAAAATTACGAATTTTTTCGCAATTACGGCAAATAAAAATGATTATGACACCAAAATGTTAATAATTGCAAAAGCGATTGCACAACTAAAAAATTAGTTATACTTTTGCGACATCAACTAAAACTTTAGTTATGACAAGAACAAAATCGAAATATCCCAAGCTCACCGAGCGCGAGGCCGAAGTGATGGAGCAGCTGTGGGAGCGCGGCGAGCTCACAGTGCGCCAGCTTCTCGAAGCCTATCCCGACCCCAAACCTCACGTCAACACAGTGTCGACAACTGTGCGCATACTTGAAGACAAAGGCTATGTGAGCCACGACGCCGGCTCTGCCAAGCCATTCAAATACTATGCCGTGGCCGAGGCGAGCGACTTCGCCGGCCGCAGCCTCGCGCAGGTGATAAAGAGCTATTTCAACAACTCGTATACCTCGGCCGTTTCAGCCTTGGTTGAGGAAGAGAAAATCTCGGTAGAAGAGCTCAGGCAGATAATAGAGATGGTCGAACGTAAAAATCCGTAGTCATGGGAGCATTCAGCGCATACGTATTCAGCGCCGGTATATATCTGCTGGCAGCGTATCTTATATATAAATGGTTGCTCTCGAGCGAGAATATGCCGGGGTTCAACCGCTTGGTGCTGATGAGCCTCTATGCCCTCGCTTTCCTACTCCCTGCGGCGCCGGAGTTTTCACTTGCGCCGGCACAGCCGTCGGCTGAAGCTGTCGGGGTCATCGACCTCGGGGCATTTGAGGTAGAGGTTGCCGAGTCGTCGACGCCTCTGTGGCTCGTGGCCGTGCTTTGGATATATATCGCCGGCATGGCGGTATGCGCGGCGGCGACATTGATTTCTCTTGTGCGCCTGCTGAGCATTATACGCCGGGGAAGACGCACGAATGTAAACGGCTACACATTGATACTCTTACCTCAGACCAAACTTGCTCCTTTCAGCTGGATGAGGCATATCGTGATGAGCGAGGCCGACTATGAGGCGGCCGGCGAGATGATTATATGTCATGAAATGTCGCACCTGCGCCTTCAGCATTGGGCCGACTTGTTTGTAGCGCAGCTTGTCGCGATAATACTATGGTATAATCCGGCGTCGTGGCTCATGCGCACCGAGCTTCGCAATGTCCATGAATATCAGGCCGACAGCTCCGTGCTCAGCAGCGGCGCCGACGCCCGCCAATATCAACTTCTGCTAATAAAAAAGGCTGTAGGCCAGAGATTCCCGTCGCTCGCCAACAGCCTCAACCACAGTAAACTTAAAAACCGTATTACTATGATGTGTAATCAAACAAGTAGCCCGTCGCGCCGTCTGCGCGCACTGGCCATCGCGCCGGCATTGCTCATTGCCGCCGCCGCTGTCAACATTCCGGTAGTCGCCTCTGCATTAGGCACGGCGTCGACTGCTTCACTTAGCGCTGACAAAGTTAGCGAAAAATCCCAAACCGCGCAAGAGCCCGAGGTTATGCCTCAATATCCCGGTGGCGACGCCGAGCTCTACAAGTACATGGCCACCAACGTACGCTACCCTGCCGAGGCCATGGAATCGGGCACAGAGGGGCGTGTGGTAGTGTCGTTCACCGTGGCCAAGGACGGCAAGGTGACAGAGCCTATTGTAGTGAAATCTGTAAGCCCTGAGCTCGACGCCGAGGCCATCCGGGTTGTCAACACCATGCCGGCTTGGACTCCGGCAACCGTGGCCGGCGAGCCTGTAGCATGCCAAATGACAATACCGGTGCAATTCAAGCTTGCCCCGAAGACTGAAGGAAGTACCAAAATCGTAATTCTCAAAGAGAACGAGGATGGCAGCGCAATGGTTGTCAACGGTAAGAAAGTAGTGGATGATGTCATTGTAATAGGTTATGGCAAGGACAAACCCACAAAGAAATATGAAGTGACCGGCAAACCAACGGTATATGTCGACGGCAAGCTCTTTACCGAGGGCTTGGATAAAATAGACCCTAACACTATCGAGAGTATCACGGTGCGCAAAGACGCTCCCTATCAGCCCAACGGACGCATAGACATAACGCTTAAGAAATAAAGGTTTGTGGTTGGTGGGTTGTGGGCAGCAAGTTACTTTCTGCAATCTATAAAAACTAAATCGCCGCCCACAACCACAAACCACCGCCTACCAACCACAAACAAAAACTAATCAGCTGCCCACCAACCACAAACCACCAACCGATGGCACCGGCAAAAAACGCCGGTGTCATCTTTTTTTTGTGAACTTTCGGCGGCTTGAAATTGTTGTAAATTCAGAATCTAAAAACACGCAACACATTATGAAAATTCAGACCGCCAGTTTCTTTTCACTCCTCGCCGTGCTTGGAGCAATCACCATTGTTTCATCATGCTCCAAGACCGACTACGTGGCCGGTCTGTGGCAGGGCAATCCTGAACGAATCATCGACATCCGCGACGCCTCCGACGCCTCATCGACAATGAGTATCGACTTCGCTCCCCGCAGCGGCAAAAACGGCAGCGGAGAAGTGCTGCTCAATACTGTAGTTGAGGTGCAGCAGGCAGTGACGGGCATGACCGACAACGCCGGTGTGCCATACCAAGCCAATGTGACGGCGACAGCCTCGATTTCCGGTACATACGCTCCCGAAGACGGCGACGATGATGACTATATACTCTCGCTCGACGCCTCTACATTGAAAGTGAACGTAGACCCCGACGGGGTAGTCTTCACCGACAATCTGCTCACTAATATGGAGCGCCCGGTGCTCGACTCGCTCACGGCTGCCACCGCCGACCAGTGGCGCGTGCTTATCACAGCCGCTGTGAGAGAACAGTTCTATAAATATACCCGTCTTGACGATGTGAAAGTACACAATGGCGACATCATGAGCGCCGAAGTGGCTCACCGGGATGTAACTTTTCGCCGTGTAGCCCAAAACTGACGAACAAAATACGATTTCAATCGTTACACTAATACAAAACAAAACATAGCAACAATGAAATACGAACAACCCCAGCTTCCCTATAGTCGCGAAGCCCTCGAACCGGCCATCAGCGCCACTACGATCGACTACCACTACGGTAAGCACGAGAAAGCATATATCGACAACCTCAACCGTCTTATCAAAGACACCGAGTATGAGGATATGAGCCTTGAAGAGATCATCGCTCACTCTGAGGGTGCCCTCTTCAACAATGCCTCGCAGGCTTGGAACCATATCTTCTATTTCTTCACCTTCGCCCCCGACGGCAGCCGCGAACCTCACGGAGAGCTCCGCAAGGCCATCGACCGCGACTTCGGGTCGTTCGAAGATTTCAAGAAAGCGTTTGTCGACGCAGGCGTAGGCCTCTTCGGCTCCGGTTGGGTATGGCTTTCGCGCGATGAAGACGGCAAACTCTTCATCACACAGGGCCCCAACGCCGGCAACCCCATCACCACGGGGCTGACTCCGCTTCTTACCTTCGATGTATGGGAGCATGCATACTATCTCGACTATCAGAACCGCCGTGCCGACGCTCTCACTAAACTGTGGGACATCGTCGACTGGGACGTAGTCGAAAGCAGATATTAAATGATTCAAGTTTGGCAAGCTTGAATAGGCAAATAAGGCTAAAAAGGCAATTGCCGATGGCAGGCAAGAGAATACCTTTCAAATGAAAGTACACAATGGCGACATCATGAGCGCCGAAGTGGCTCACCGGGATGTAACTTTTCGCCGTGTAGCCCAAAACTGACGAACAAAATACGATTTCAATCGTTACACTAATACAAAACAAAACATAGCAACAATGAAATACGAACAACCCCAGCTTCCCTATAGTCGCGAAGCCCTCGAACCGGCCATCAGCGCCACTACGATCGACTACCACTACGGTAAGCACGAGAAAGCATATATCGACAACCTCAACCGTCTTATCAAAGACACCGAGTATGAGGATATGAGCCTTGAAGAGATCATCGCTCACTCTGAGGGTGCCCTCTTCAACAATGCCTCGCAGGCTTGGAACCATATCTTCTATTTCTTCACCTTCGCCCCCGACGGCAGCCGCGAACCTCACGGAGAGCTCCGCAAGGCCATCGACCGCGACTTCGGGTCGTTCGAAGATTTCAAGAAAGCGTTTGTCGACGCAGGCGTAGGCCTCTTCGGCTCCGGTTGGGTATGGCTTTCGCGCGATGAAGACGGCAAACTCTTCATCACACAGGGCCCCAACGCCGGCAACCCCATCACCACGGGGCTGACTCCGCTTCTTACCTTCGATGTATGGGAGCATGCATACTATCTCGACTATCAGAACCGCCGTGCCGACGCTCTCACTAAACTGTGGGACATCGTCGACTGGGACGTAGTCGAAAGCAGATATTAAATGATTCAAGTTTGGCAAGCTTGAATAGGCAAATAAGGCTAAAAAGGCAATTGCCGATGGCAGGCAAGAGAATACCTTTCAAATATTACTCAATTAAAGACTATTATCTTGCCTTTTTACCTTTATTCTCTTTTTTGCCTGACTGAAGTGTAGCTTGCGAAACTTCAGGACATAACTGACATGGCACATAACTAATAGCACTTTAAGAATAAGCATAATGTGATGAATGGAAAGGGAGGTACTCGTGAGAGCACCTCTTTTTCTCGTTATATGTAGCCGGCCGGCGAACATTCATAGCCCCTCAGAGCCAGTTTGTCGGAAATTTCAGCTCATTCGCAGATGTGATTGTCGCATTTTAAGCTTTTTGCGTAACTTTGCATTAGTTGGTGGGTGATGGGTGGTGGTTGCTGGGCTGTGGGCAGCGAGTTACTTACTGCAATCCATAAAAACTAATCCGCTGCCCACCCACCACCAACCACAGCCCACCCACGACCAACCATTTAATAAATAACATCAGCTATGGCTATCGCCACCGACAGAAAATTAGAATCACAGATCTACGCCGGCCTTTGGCTGACGGGCGTCATACTCGTTGTGCTTGACATCGTGCGGGCGCGCAGCTACACCGACCTCCCCGTATTCGACGTCGAGACCGGGGTGAGGCTGCTGTTGGCCGTGATTCCGTTTGCGGCTTTGTTTGCCGTCAACAACTGTCTGCTAATCCCGCGGCTTCTCAAGCAGGGGCGCTACGACACTTATTTCATAAAGGCCGCCCTGACGGTATTGGCCGTATGGGTTTGGCAGGCACTGCAATTCTACGGAATACAGCTCTTTACAGGCAACCCCGAACATCCGGAGCCGCCGCAGGGCGTGCCGCAGCCGCTTATGCCGTTGCCTTTGTTTCTCGATGTGATATACGACATTCTTATTGTCGGAATCAATCTGGCGGTATCTTTAATGTTCCAGCATTTCGACGACAGATTGGAGCAGGAACGATTGAAAAAAGAAAACGCAGAGAATCAACTCACCTACCTTAAAGCCCAAATCAACCCGCATTTCTACATGAACATGCTCAACAATATCCACGGCATGATAGAAATCGACACTTCGAAGGCTCAGGATATGCTCATAGATATGTCGGGGCTGATGAGATATACGCTCTATGAAAGTTCGCGCAAGAAAATCGAGCTATCGGCGGAGGTAAAGTTTGTCCGCACCTATATCGACCTGATGAGACTGCGCTACCCTGAAAACGCCGTGAGCATTTCTACACAGTTGCCCACGGCGAAAGACAGCGCAGGCATTTATATCGCGCCTTTGCTCTTTATTGTATTCATTGAAAATGCCTTCAAGCATGGCGTAAGCTACAATGCCGCCTCGTTTATAAGCATAAATATCACCCTCGACGGCAAGCACCTCTGCTTCAGTTGCCTAAACAGCAAGCATACATCCGGCACATCCGGCAAGCATGAGGGCATAGGCCTTGAAAATGTAAGACAGCGCATGGATATAATCTATGGCAACGGGTACAGGCTTGATATCAACGACAGTGAAAACATTTACTCCGTAAACCTAACTCTGCCCTATGAAACTGAAAACGCTTGTAATTGATGATGAGCCTATAGCTCTCGACAAACTATGTAAGTATGTCGACAAAGTGCCCTTTCTCGAGCTTGCCGGCGCCTGCCACAGCGGTCTTGAGGCAATCGAGCTTCTGAGCCGGCAAAAAATCGATGTGGTTTTCACTGACATCAACATGCCCGATATGAGCGGCATGGAGCTGATAGAATCGCTCACCGACACCCCCTTGGTGGTATTTATCACCGCCTACGCCGACTATGCCGTCGAGAGCTACCGGCTCTCGGCTGTGGATTATCTGCTTAAGCCTTACGGATTCGCCGATTTCCAAAGGGCGGCAAACAAAGTGCTCGACCAATACACTCTGCGCGCAGCAGAGCGACAGACGCCGGCTTCAACGGCGCCGACGGCCGAGAGCTCTATATTTGTGAAAGTCGACTATCGGTTCATAAGGATTGAGCTGTCTGATATCAGGTATATCAAGGGCTTCGGCGAATACCTCCAGATATATACCATAGCCGGCGACAGCCCTACACTGACATTGAGCTCGTTCAACGCCATTATGGAAAAGTTGCCGTCGAATTTCCTTCAGGTCCACCGCTCGTTTATCGTCAATATGAATTGCGTTCAGAGTGTCAACAAAGGCCGTATAATAATGGACTCAGACACCTACATACCGGTTGGCGACCGCTACAAGGATGATTTCCAGAATTATCTTCTGTCGCGCAGTATCGGGGCAGGACAAAAGAGATAGTGCAGTTCGTAGGCCGCAAGAGGCTGTTTGTTGAACTTTTTTGTATGTCATACATATAATCCATTACTTTGCGGATGTATTAAAAGACATCCGTATGAAAACCAGAATCACCACAACACTATTTCTATTCACCCTCCTGAGCGCTGCAGCGGGCGATGGAGTGTGGAGCTATGCGGAATGTGTCGAATATGCCAGAAGCCATAATATCTCGCTTCAGAAGCTGAAGCTTGCCGAGCAGACATCGGAATACAATCTTGAGGAAGCCCGGGCTCAATGGCAGCCGACACTTGATTTCAACACAAGCCACAACTACGCCAACCTGCCCTTTGGCAAGGAAAATAAAAACACCTACAACGGTCAGGTAGGTTTCAATGCCGCTTGGACGGTGTGGAACGGCGGAGAGCGCGAGAAGACCATCGAACGCGACAAACTCAACACCCAAATCAGCAAGCTCGACACCGAAGACGCCTTGCGCTCTTTAGACACCGACCTGCTGCAGGTGTATCTGAATATTCTTTACTCACGTGAGGCCATCACCATCTATGAGGAGGCCGAACGCCTGAGCCATGCCACAGCCGACCGGATGAAACAACTGATGGAAGCCGGCAGAGCCTCTAAAGTCGATTATGCCCAGCTCAAGGCCCAGCATGAGCAGGACTATTACAACCTTGTTAATGCACGGGGCACATACGACTCACGGAGGATGGAGTTGAAAAAACTGCTTGAACTCGGCATTGACCATGACATCAAGCTTGCCGACTTGGAGATAAGTGCCGAGCAAGTGCTGCGCGCTCTTCCTCCTATTGATGAGAGCTACCGTCTTGCCGTCGCCACGGATATAAAAATTCGGGGACTTAAACTTGAAGAAGACGGCGCCGAAATCGACATCGACATAGCCAAAGCTTCCGGCAGGCCTAAGATATCACTCAATGCTGGGGTCGGCACATCTTATTTCGCCCCGGGTGAGTCATTCGGCAAACAGCTCAAACAATCGATAAACGAAAACATAGGCCTGACACTCTCGATACCTATCTTTGACAACAAACGCACCAAAACGGCAGTGGCACGTGCGGAACTCCAGAAAATCAACGCCCGCCTCGACGCCGAGCAGCGGCAGACCGACCTCGCACAGTTGGTGGAGAACTGGTATATCGACACCCGGTCGGCTCAGAGCCGCTTCGAGGCTGCGGTAGTGCAACTTGAGTCTGCCGAGACAAGCAATGAGCTCACCAACGAGAAATTCGAGCTCGGACTTGTAGACCCACTCGAACTGATGTCGGCGCACAACAACCTCACAGAAGCCCGTCAGGCACTGCTGCAGGCCAAATACATGGCTCTGCTCGGTCAGAAAATGATTGAATATTACAGAACTTCAAAAGTAACTCTATGAATAGATTGATAAACACCGGCTTTTTGGCAGCACTCCTTCTTATGGCAAGTGCCTGCGGAAAAGAAAGCAAGGTAACACTTGACACCGTGAGGGTTGAGAAAGGCGAACTTACCGAAACCGTCACCGCCACCGGTACGGTAGAATCCGTGACCCAAGTTGATGTCGGCACGCAGGTGACCGGCATTATCGACAAGCTCTATGCCGACTACAACTCTATCGTCAAAAAGGGCGAGCTGATAGCGGAAATAGAGAAGACTGTGCTCGAAAGTGACTATAAGAGTGCAGAGGCCAATGTGGCTTCTGCCCGCTATACCTACGAATATAACAAGACCAACTACGAGCGCGACAAGATACTGCACGACAAACATCTTATAAGCGACTACGACTTCCAGACATCGCAAAAGGATTATGAAGTATCGAAAGCCACCTACGACAAGGCTGTCGCCGACCGCGTGAGAGCGGCAAAGAATCTCAACTATGCCGAGATCTATTCGCCTATCGACGGTATTGTGATTTCGAGGGAAGTAGAGGTGGGTCAGACCGTGGTGTCGAGCATGAATGTGGCCAATCTCTATACCATCGCCGACCTCGACAACATGCAGGTGGTAGGCGACGTTGACGAAGCCGACATAGGGCAGGTGAAGGTAGGCCAAAGGGTGACTTTCTCGGTTGACGCTTATCCTGAAGATATGTTCGAGGGTACGGTGACGCAGGTGCGCCTCTCGCCTACCACGGAGAGCAATGTGGTGACCTACGAAGTAATTGTCGGCACGGCAAACCCCGACCATAAACTTATTCCGGGGCTTACGGCGAATCTCACTATCTATACAATGAGCGAGAAAGATGTATTGCTTCTTCCGGCGAACGCTTTCACATTCGAGCCCGAAGATAATCCTGACGCAGATAATCTGCCCAAGCCCGGCGACGCGCTCGACAAGTCAGAGCTTACGCCCGATGAAAGAGGTGTGTGGGTTGTTGAGGGCAACACGCTCATCAACAAGGCCGTGAAGATAGGCATGACCAACGGTATAAAAACGAGCATAACAAGCGGATTAGCCGAGGGTGATATCGTGGCTACCGGCTATGAGCATGAGTCGGCCATGGGTGCGACCGACGGGCCTAACGACAAGCAAAGTCCGTTCGCGCCTCAACCGCCGGGCAAGAACAAGAAAAAATAAGGGGGCATGACTGAGATGAAGGAAATAATACGTGTAGACAATCTCAGACGTGAGTTTATTGTCGGCGGAGAGAAGGTGAAAGCTCTCAGGGGCGTGTCGTTTTCAATCCGCGAAGGTGAATTTGTGACCATCATGGGCACATCAGGTTCGGGCAAATCGACTTTGCTCAACCTACTCGGCTGCCTTGACACGCCTACATCGGGTGTATATGAGCTCGACGGCGTGTCGGTGCAGTCGATGAGTAAGAATCAAAGAGCCGTGACCCGCAACCGCAAGATAGGGTTTGTATTCCAGAACTACAACCTGCTACCCAAGACCACAGCCATAGAGAATGTAGAGCTGCCGCTGCTCTACAACTCTGCCGTAAGCTCTAAAGAACGGCGCGAGAAAGCTATAAAGGCTCTTGAGGCAGTAGGGCTGAAAGAGCGCCTCTACCACAAGAGCAATCAGATGTCGGGCGGCCAGCAGCAGCGTGTGGCGATAGCCCGCGCTCTTGTCAACGACCCGGTGATAATCCTCGCCGATGAGGCCACCGGCAACCTTGACACGCGCACATCTTTCAGCATACTCACGCTCTTTCAAGAACTCCACAGCCGCGGGCGCACGATAATATTCGTCACCCACAACCCGGAATTATCCGATTATTCGACGCGCAACATCGTGCTGCGCGACGGCAAGGTGATTTCCGATACGCTTAATAATAATGTGAAGTCGGCCCGAGAAGCTCTCGAGGCACTTCCTAACGACAATGACTGATGAATTTCGCCAATCTTCTGAAAATAGCACTGAAAGCGCTCAACAACAACAAGCTGCGCTGCTTTCTGACAATGTTGGGCATAATAATCGGAGTGGCTTCAGTAATCACCATGCTTGCCATCGGACAGGGCTCCAAAAACAGCATAAAGGAGCAGATTTCCGAGATGGGCTCCAACATGATCATGATTCACCCCGGCAATATGCAGCGCGGAGGTGTGCGACAGAGTGCCGACGATATGCAGACCTTGAAAATCGCCGACTACGAGGCTCTTCAATCACTCCCGGGAATTACGGCCATCTCGCCGTCGGTAAACTCGTCGGGGCAGTTTGTAAACGGCAACAACAACTATCCGTCGACGGTCTACGGCATTACGCCCGACTACCTCGATATACGCAAGCTCAAGGTCAAGGAGGGCGCGATGTTTACCGAGCACGACATCAAGTCGGCGGCCAAGGTGTGCGTACTCGGCAAGACTGTGGCCGACAATCTTTTCCCAAATGGAGAGGACCCGGTGGGGAGGGTGATACGTTTCGGAAAAATACCGCTGACCGTAATAGGCCTGCTCGAATCGAAAGGCACCAACTCGATGGGTATGGATCAGGATGATGTTGTGCTGGCTCCCTATACCACAGTGATGAAGCGTATGCTTGCCATCGATTATCTGCAGGGGCTCTTCGCAAGCGCCGCCGATGAGAGCAAGACCGACGAGACTATCGATGAGATAACTGAAATCCTAAGGTCACAGCATAAGATTAAAGACGGCGATGAAGACGACTTCGAGATACGCTCGCAGCAGGAACTGAGTGAGATGATGAACTCGACCTCCGACATGATGACGGTGCTTTTGGCATGTATCGCCGGCATATCGCTGCTTGTAGGCGGCATAGGTATCATGAACATCATGTTCGTATCCGTAACGGAGCGCACCCGCGAGATCGGCCTGCGCATGTCGATAGGTGCGCGCGGAGTGGATATCCTGTCGCAGTTTCTCATCGAGGCGATAATCATCAGCGTCACCGGCGGTGTGATAGGAATCATCATCGGGCTTCTTGCCTCGTGGATGGTGACGGTGATAGCCCATTGGCCTGTATATATTCAGCTCTATTCGGTGGGGCTGTCGTTTGCCGTGTGCACCATCACGGGAGTATTCTTCGGGTGGTATCCGGCCAAGAAAGCCGCCGGCCTCGACCCCATCGAAGCCATTCGCTACGAATAGTTGGCAGTTGGTGGGCTGTGGTTGGTGGACAGCTTTAATGTTGGTGGTTGGTAGGTTGTGGGCAGCGAGTTACTTACTGCAATCCATAAAAACTAATTCGCTGCCCACAGCCTACCAACCACCAACCACAACCCACCAACCACGCCCCCTCGGGGGGATAAATTCCTAAAAATCGCAAAAGAGGTGCAAGGTGTGGGGAATTATCATTAACTTTGCACTTATGTTGGATAAAATAGGACAATTCATAATCAATGCTGCCGAGGTGCTTTGCGGCTATCCGCTGTTTTTCCTGCTCATCGGCGGCGGGCTATATCTTTTCATAAGCTCGGGAGCGGTGTCGCTGCGCCGTCTGCCGGCGGCGTTGCGCGAGCTGCGCACCAAGCAGGACCGCAAAGCCGACAACGGGCAGATATCGTCGGTGCAGGCCTTGGCGTCGGTAGTGGCCGCCACCGTCGGGCTGGGCAACATCGCCGGCGTGGCCATCGCCCTTGTTATGGGCGGCCCCGGAGCGATATTCTGGATGTGGGTGAGTGCGCTCGTGGGCATGGCCACCAAATACCATGAGGGCGTGCTGGCAATAATGTATAAAGGCCGCGACGACCAAGGCAATCCGCAGGGCGGCCCCATGCACATCATCACCGGCGGCATGGGACGCCGATGGACGCCCCTTGCCAAGTTCTTCGCCATCGCCGGCCTCTTCGGCACTCTCTGCATAATGAACGCCAACCAGCTCACCGAGGCATTTATGACAACGTTCACCACCCCCGACGGCGTGGCCTCGAGCGGTTTCCTTAGCACTGTCGGCGGCTATCTCGGCCTCGACAATGTCCGCACCTACCGTCTGCTCTTCGGCGCGGCGATAGCGGTGATAGTAGGAGTGGTGATTCTCGGCGGTATCAAGCGCATAGCGCGTGTAGCCACCGTGATGGTGCCTTTCATGGTAGGGCTCTACTTCCTGATGGTGCTCTTCATCATCATCACCAACATCGAGGGCGTGCCTGCCGTGTTCAAGAGCATATTCACCGAGGCGTTCAACCTGCGTGCGGGCTTCGGCGCTCTCGCCGGCATAGCCATCATAGGCGCACGCCGCGCCGCCCTTGTCAACGACGCCGGCATAGGCACGGCCTCTATCATGCACGGTGCCTCGCGCAACAATCAGCCCGTGCGCGAGGGTCTCATCGCTATGCTCGGCCCCAGTATCGACTCGGGGCTCGTGTGCACCCTTACGGCGGTGGCCATTCTCTTGTGCGGCGACATCAATGTGGAGGGCGTAAAGGGGCTCGAGGTGGCCATGAAGGCGTTCAGCAACGCCATTCCGGCAGGCGACATATTGCTGATGTGCATTGTGATATGCTTTGCCATGTCGTCGATGTTCTCCTATTCTTTCTACGGCACCACCTGCGCCAACTATCTCTTCGGCAGCCGCCGCGGCCGCTACTACGCTTGGTTTTTCCTTGCCTCGCTGGTGGTCTTCGCCGTGGTGCCGCTCGAGGCCGCCGTGGGCGCATGCGACCTCTTCTATGCCCTCATGGCGATCCCGACGATGATAGCCATCCTCTATCTGAGCCCGAGGGTAAGGAGAGCGACAAAAGATTATTTCAACAAAGATAATAAAGGATAGAAAGGCTATGAAGGATAATGAGGCAATTGCCTGCGGCAGGCAAGAGAATACCTTTAGAGTATCGCCATACTATCATCTTGCCTTTGACCTTTTTCCTTTTTTGCCTTAAAAAGTATATATAAATATTACCGACTATGATACCCTCTTTCATCACATGGGACGTCAACCCTACTATCATCGACAGCTTCGTGCAGGTGCGCTGGTATGGGCTGATGTTTGCAATCGGCTTCTGGATAGGCTTCAACATCGTGGCAAAGATGTTCAAGCGCGAGGGAGCGCCCGAGCGTTGGCTCGGTATTCTGCTCATCTATGTAGGCGTGGCCACTATCGTGGGCGCCCGCCTCGGCCACGTATTCTTCTATCAGTGGGATTACTACAGCGCCCATCCATGGAAGATTCTCGCCACTTGGGAGGGTGGTCTCGCAAGCCACGGCGGTGCCATCGGCATTATCATCGCAGTGATTCTATTCTCGATTTTTACTGCCAAGCGCAATCCGCTGTGGACTTTCGACCGCCTCACCGTGGCCATAGCCCTCGTGGGCTGCCTCATACGTATCGGCAACCTTATGAACAGCGAGATTTTCGGCCATGCCACCGACCTGCCGTGGGGCTTCCGCTTCGTGCGCTCAAGTGAATGGCTCAGCATGTATGCCCCGCAGGCATGCCACCCCACGCAGATCTACGAGGCGCTATGCTACCTCGCCCTCTTCGGCCTGATGATGTGGATGTATTGGCGGCGCAATGCCGGCGAGCGCCCGGGCCTGCTCTTCGGCACTTTCCTTGTAGGCACCTTCGCCTCGCGCTTCCTCATCGAATTTATCAAGAACGACCAAGTGCCCTTCGAGGCCGACATGGCTCTCAACATGGGCCAGTGGCTCAGCCTGCCTTTCGTAGCCCTCGGTGTGTTCCTCATAGTATGGGCGCTCTGCCACAAACGCGTCAAACTCGACTATCCCGATGAATTTGCCAAAGAAGCCCGCCCTTAGCGCCCTGCTCTTAGCGCTCGCCGCCCTGCTCTGCCACGCCGCCTCCCCTGCCGATATCGACGAGGAAGACCCCTACTTCATCCTCTCCGGCCAGGCCGACCAAGCCGCCGCCGAGGGCGATTATGAAGCCGCCGCCGCGCGCCTGCTCGAAGCCATGGCCGTGCGGCCCGACGCCCCCGAGAACGTCATGCTCCTCTCTAACCTCGGCATGATATATTCCTATCTCGACCGCGACTCCCTGGCCATCGCCACCCTCACCGCCGCCCTCGACCGCGCACCGGCCATGCGCACCGTCCTTGCCAACCGCGCCCATGTTTACCTCAAAATCGGGCGCGACCCAGAAGCCCGCGCCGACCTCGACCGCCTCGTGGCCCTCGACTCCCTCAATGCCGAGGGGCGCTATCTGCGCGGTCTCCTTGCCCTCGCCGCAAATGAAGACAGCCTCGCCGCCGCCGACTTCGCCGTCCTCGAGAGCCTCTCCCCCGAGGGCCTGCCAACGGCCATAGCCCGCGCCGCCCTGCTCACCAAGCAAGGCCTTGCCGCCGACGCCCTCCCCTACCTGCGCCGCATGGCCAGCCTCGCCCCCCGCCCCGAGCACTTCGCCGCCCTTGCCGAGACTTTCCTCGCCCTCGGCCGACTCTCAGAGGCCGGAGAGACTATAAGCGAGGGAATGGAGAAATTCCCCGACAATGCCGAGCTCTACCTCTGCCGCGCCAAGCTCCACCGCGACCTCTACGAGCTCGACCGAGCCCGCGCCGACGCCCGACAGGCGCAGCGACTCGGAATACCACGCGACAAAATCAAGGCTTTAGGGCTGTAAGATTGTTATGGATTTATCGTCCCAAATATCACGGCCAAGCGACAGGTCTCTACGCTATGGGTTGCTTATCCCCATGGCCTTGTTGATTGCGTCTATTATGACCGGCTGCCTTTCTTATTCAAAAGCCAAGCAGAACTTAACCGAAGACCTCAACCAAGCAATCATCGCCCTTGCCGGTGAGAACAGTCGGCTCTTGACTCAGCCGGACACCATCGCCGCCATGCGACAGATGTACGAAGCGACACACAAACCGCTCATCTTTCAGGCCTCAGACATTGATTTCAATAATCCGATACTTAAGGCCAAGGCCTATTATAGCCTCGCATTGGTTGACGCAGAGAATGTCGCGCCAAAGGCTCTGTGCAGCGAAATCACTTCAGACTCTATAATACTCGTGCCCGAGCAGGCTGCTGACGGCTTTGCCATAGAGCTTCAAGGCTTTGCCGACTGCTCCATGGCCTCGGTATTCGCTGTGTCTGACCAGACATTACCCGGCCTGCTCTTTGCCCTTGCCCTTCTCTCTATGACAAGCATATTTATATGGCTGCGAAGAGATACGGCACAGCCCGAGGCTGACTGCCCTACTCTTGTCGGCATACGGCTCACACCCATGCAGCGCCGTCTGGCTCAAATGCTCTTGGAGGCGCCGGAGCATAAAGTGGATAAATCGACATTGTGCTCGGCGCTTTGGGGCAATAAAAGCAACGCTGAAGAATCACTCTACACACTCGTAAAGCGAACCAAGGCGGCACTCGCCGATTCTGATTTCGAGATAATCTGCAATCGCGGCGACTCCTACGGGCTTCGTCTAAGGAGCTGACAATCGGCGATGTCAGCAATTGTCAGACAAATGTCAGACAATTTTCAGAGCCCAACCGGACTTTTTTCACTTGCTTTGCGGAAAAAACCGCAAAAGCATGAAAAAGCTACTTATCACTCTATCGTTTTTATTGTCCTTGCCGGCCTACGCCCGGCAACATGCCGAGACAGACTCGACGGCCACCGAACTTAAAGAAGTCATCGTTACCGCTGACACAAAGATTGAAACTGCAAAAAAAGTAATTCTCCGTCCGAGCGAATTGGAGAAGCGCCACAGCACCAACGGCTATGTGCTCCTGCAGAACATGAATCTTCCCGACTTCAATGTCGACCCCTCCGCACAGACAATCACCACACCGGGCGGAGGCAATGTGGCGATACTCGTCAACGGCGTTGAGACGCAGCCCGAAGAACTCGCCACACTTTCCGCCTCGGAAATTGTGCAGATTGAATACCGGCGAAATCCGGGAGGCAAGTACGTCGGCTGCGGAGTCGTGATAAATTTCATAACGGAGCAATATGATTTCGGTGGAAACGTGTATCTCTCTGCCGACGAGGGATTGGCACGACAGTATGGCGGGTATGTCGGCATGGCCAACTACAAGAAAGAAGCCGTCACACTCACTCTTACCGCCAACGCCACGTGGGATAATATCTCTGAGCTCAAGCATGCGGAAAACAGATTCACGCTCAACGACGGCGTATTGAATCAGTCAATAACTCCTATTGAAAATATCACTCGCACCAATTCGCAATACCTCAATTTCAAATTCGCCCATGCCGACGCGAACCATTCATTTGACGCAGCCCTTGCCTTGACACGCAGCGCCAGGCCGAGGAACGAGATAAAGGATGAGGTCACATATACCGGGCTTTACAACTTCGGGTCAACCGCAAGCCGCACAAGCAAGGAGCACGCGCTTTCCCCGACAATGAAACTGCATTATAATCTGTATCTGCCGGGAGGGCACACACTCATGGCCAATGCAAACATCCGCCACGGCCATACAGATTACCGCAGTAGCTATTCAGAAACAGATGAAAACGAAATAATCAACAACACCTTGGAGAACAACCTGCTTGCAAGCGCCACACTCGGCTACTTCAAATCATTCGCAAGCGGGCTGAGCCTCGGCCTTACCATAGATGAGTATTATAATTATTATCGGGACGAATACTCGGGCAGCTTCAACAGCAGGCAGACCTTGACAAACAATCATGCCATGACGATGTTCCACATAGACCAAAATCTGCCTTTTGGATTATCATATTACGTTTCTGCCGGCATTACCGACCTTTATTCGACCATCGGCAGGCATACCGACAATCAATTATCGCCAATGGCTTTCTACGGCCTGACGTACGCCTGCAATCAGAAGCAGTCAATCTCGATTACGGGCAGCTACGCCCACAGCATATACAACCCCTCGTATAAAAACGCCACGGTGATACGGACATCATTTTTCGAGGCCACAGCAGGAAATCCAGAGCTCGGACAAATGCAGGCATTTCAGAATAAATTAAGTTACAATGGCCGCTTCGGTCATTTCGGCTTGTCATTCTCTTACGACTTCCTCAAATACTTCGGCAATACCTCCAACCGCTATTTTGCCGACGACAATATAATGTACCACCAACTTGTCAACGACGGCAATTTCCACTACCACAAGCTTATTCTCGGGCTGTCAGCCAATTTCCTTGACAATAAACTCAGGCTTGGAGGCAATGCCACCTACAGTATGAACCGCTTTAATTCTGAATATCGCCCGACAAAAAGCAATGACTTGCGAGCCGACTTCAGCGCGGCCTACATGTTTGGAGATTGGATGATAAAGGGAGTATATGCCGTGCCTTTCAGCGTGCTTGGTATAGAGGGAGTCACGGAGCATAATCCCGCGCAATACGGACTTTCAATCAACTGGCAGAAAGGAAACTGGGCAGCCGGATGTAGCGTTGACAACTTCCTTGCCCGACGCCTCTGCACCCTCACGGAAGCCGACTATGGAGTATATCATTCCATACAGCAGTCGCTCAGCAATCAGAAAGGACGGAATATCAGCCTGTCTGTCACCTATATGCTCCCCTACGGCAAGAAGACAGAAAAAGGGAGGGTCGAGGCAGAGACGGCAATCAATTCGGCAATCCTGAGACCGTTCTGAGGCAAAGAATCGCGCGACAAGCAAAGACCTTGCAAAAGTCCTGAATATTTTTATTACCTTTGCACCGCAGGCTCACATGCCGCCCCCCAGCCATGCCCACCGAGCGAGCAAGAATAATAGGAATAGCACGCCACCGCCTCTCTACCGACGGCGAGGGCGTCACTACGCTCGTGGCATTCCACGGCTGTCCGCTGCGGTGCCTCCACTGCCTCAACCCGCAGTCGCTCGGCGAGGCTGACCGCTTCAAAGAATTTACCCCGCAGTCGCTCTACGATGAAGTGAAGGTAGATGACCTGTACTTCATCGCCACCGGCGGCGGCGTGACCTTCGGCGGCGGCGAGCCCGCACTCCGCCACGGCTTTATCCGGCAATTCCGACAGCTGTGCGGGTCGTCGTGGCGGCTCACGCTGGAGACATCGCTCAATGTGCCCCAAGCCAACATCGAGGCACTGCTGCCGGCAGTCGATTCATGGATTATCGACATCAAAGACCTCGACGCCGACATCTACCGGCGATATACAGGCAAAGACAACGCCCGTGTACTCGCCAACCTGCGCTTGATAGCCGAGGCCCGCCGCCAAGGCGACTGCACCATAAGGCTGCCCCTCATACCCGGCTACAACGCCGACCCCAACCGAGAGGCGAGCCGCAACGCACTCACAGCCCTCGGCTACACAGATTTCGATTTATTCACCTACCGACAACGTTAACACTCATGGGATTAGACATATACGCCGGGACTATGACCCGCTACTACAGCCGCAACTGGAAAACCATAGTGCAGCAACTGGCCGAGGCCAACGGCCACAAATGCGAACTGATAGGCAACGACGGCAATGAAATAAAACCTTTAGAAGACCAAGCGCAGATCAGCGAGATACGCGATACGATATGTGATTGGGCAGAAAAACTCGCCTCAGCCCTTGAGAGTTTCGACACGCCGGTGACACATCCGCTATGGGACGAGACAAACGAAGGCGACTACTTCACCGACAAGCCCGATTGGGAAGCCTTCGGCGCATTGGTGATGTTGCAGGCATGCCATATACAGAATTGCCCCCTGCCTGAATATGTAGAAAGCGGTTGGAGTGCGTTTGATGAACCTGTCGTCAAGAAAAGCATGTCACAGAAAAGCGGTGTCTCGCTGCTCTCCAACGTTGGCCATTGGCTGCCGATCGACGACAACGCCATGTTTAAAGTCAACTTACCCAACGGCGACGAAGCACGCGTAGCCACACTCAAATTGCTCAAAAACGAACTCGACGAGCTCAACCGACAGATATGGCAAGCCGATGAGCAGACCATACACTCGTGGAGAGACGACAAATACTATATCCCCGTCAAGCAAAAGAAATCCAAGTCAATA
Source organism: uncultured Muribaculaceae bacterium (assembly GCA_910579995.1). Taxonomy (GTDB): domain Bacteria; phylum Bacteroidota; class Bacteroidia; order Bacteroidales; family Muribaculaceae; genus CAG-873. The sequence goes on from CAJTWH010000015.1 coordinate 27,393, forward strand.
TCAGGTATATTATTCCGCAAAAAACCAAGAAAGCGCTACCGCACCGAAGAACTCGCCCAAAGCGCCTTCTCAATACTATATCAGGCCGTGAATTTCGCAATCGAAAATCAAGTGTCCCTATTGCTGGATTATTGATTTAAATCTCGCTTGCAAAAGCTGTTAAATTTGAATGGCAATGGCAAATAAGAAAAAATATGTATTCGGAATTATCATTTGTGTGATTTTTCTGGTATTATCCTTGATAATTATACCACTGATTTCAGGAGAAGACAGAGTAGCCACGCAACTGATAGTCGCTCTATTCAGTCTTTGCATGGCATGGGGTATTTACAGAGGTTTGCGACATTTATTTTACAAACCTAAACCCTCTTTGAACCCGACTTTCAAAGGTGTGGAATATCATCCGTATCCGGTTCCATTGAAGAAAGTCGCATTGGATTTCTTTAATCCATTGAAAATGGAACTACACACGATGTTGGAAATATTTATTGTTGGTTCATTGGGTATTTACACCGTCCTTATAGGGCCTAAATTGAGTATTTATTTTTGGGTTTTCCTAATAGTTCTGATTACACTCAAGGGAGGTCTAATCATCCAAATACTTCGACTCACAAAGGGGCAAAACGAATATGGGAAACATATAAACGAGACATTTGGCGAGTTTAATATCAAATATGATGTTACAGAAGACATGATTAATGCCGACGGAGCAGAGAGTGAAAGAATTATCACCCCTGTTCGGCAACGTGTAAACGTATGCGGCACATACGATGACTATACCCGAAATATGTCGAACTTCACTCCAGAACAAAGATATATTCTTGCTGTCAACCATTATGTATCAGAGGTATATGGCATGTCGCATTACGACTTCCTCACTTCCTCGCAAGGTATAGTTTACAAAGACGCAATCGACGGATTAATCACCATTGGAGCAACGAAGTATGCAGAAATTTTACAACGTGCAGCCGAAAAGTTTGATGGTATTAATCATCCAATCTTCGACACCGACGACAGAAAAAGCACTATAGACAAGCTCAAAATTGATTTTGAAGACGATGATGACGCACTTTATGAACTGGATATATACGGCGACAAGATAGAGGCTTTAATGATAGCATATATAAGAAAAAATTCATCTTCATTTATTTTCAAACAGCCCTAAATCTCAAAGACTATGGCACGAGGGAAGCAGACCTGCAGGATACTGAAAGAGATTCGGCGGCAGATAGCCGAGGCAAATGACATCGAGTTAGCAACATCAGAGTGTCGCTACAAGGGCGACTGCCCCGGCACATGCCCCAAATGCGAGGCCGAAGTGCGATATTTAGAGCAACAGCTCCGCCGGCGTCAGCTCATGGGAAAAGCAGTTGTCCTCGCCGGAATATCCGCCGGAGCAATCGCCATGCTCTCCCCTGTTGCCCTACATTCACAGACCCCGGAGACAATGTCACACACCGATGATGTGGCTGTCCACACCTCTAACGAAACATTCATCCTAAAAGGAAAAGTTGTATATAACGACACCTTGAAAGACAGCACAATCACGACAGAACCCCTGATTGGAGCGTTAGTAAAAAACCTGACTAAAAAATCGGGCGTAGCCACCGATATCAACGGCGAATTTCAGATTGAAGCCGCCGTGGGCGACTCTATTGAAATATCATATATCGGACTCGGCACAAAAGCGATAACCATCGCCGACAGAAACCCTATATTTGTCGCTCTTGACACTACCGGCGCAGAACTGACCGAAGGCATAATAATCGTCCGCTATCCTGACAATAACCTTGACCTATACCTCAAAGATGAACATGGAAATCAATTGGAATCCCGTGATATCACATTTGAATACCTATGGATTGACGAGGATGGCCAAGAAGAGTTTGAAACCTTATATCCCGACCCTGTCATTGAAGACGAAAAATGTATCGCTTACAGATTGAATTGGAGATACGAACTGACCGACGAAGACCGTAATCCACTCAAAGAAGCGACTTTGCGCATAACAGCCGAGGGCTATGAGAATCCGGTAATCATAAAAGCCAAATACCCCAAACACAACACCAAGAAAACCATCAAGTTCAAACACAAAAAATCCAAATGACAAATATCTACCTTCATTCTATAAAGCCTCAGGAAAAACGATTATTGATTTTTATATTATTGATAATGGCCGTCGGCTGCAAGACCTTTGCCAACGGAGACCCTGTGGTCAGATACTCATCAATAAATCGGGTGGCAAATCCGGAGCCTCTCACTATATCCGAGATAAGTATAGTTCACGAACAAGTAAACATCACCCATGTCGACGGATATAATTGCTTTGATATAACTTATCAGTTCAAAAACAATTCACTAAAAGATTTTCCTGAGATTCATTACGGATTTCCAATAGATTATCTTGTTGATGATGAAAAAGAAACATATTTGACAACGTCAGACTACATATCAGAAAGCGAATATGAAATCGGTTGGAACAACAAACTTATAAAAGACATATCTTTCAGTTTCAATAACCATGACTTGGAATTTCATGCTGCGAAAGAAAGTGTTCGTCAAGCCGGATTTGAAGTTGAAGTTTATGGAGGTGGAGAATCGGGAGATTCAATTCCTGTAGACGGCATAAACCGTCGTTGGTTTTACACTTCGTTTTCCATGGCTCCTGACACGGAAGCTACTTTTAATGTGCGCTATAAGGTATATGCCAATTCCCAAATTGCCCTCTATGGTGATCCATGGTATTTCTCCCAATATGTCAGAAGAAGCCTCCTTCCAAACATATATCCACTTAACCACCCGCTATTGTTCAGGTATTTCACCTCTCAATTTACAATTTTATATGATTTTAGCCCTGCCACGCATTTCGGTAATGGCAAGCCTTTTAATCTAAATATTGATATTGATTTATCAAATCTTGAAAAGCCATTCATATTATTAGAGGACGCAATGAAGTGTTACACGTCTCACATCTCATTCGATCATTACATGGTGAATCCCAAGAATATAGACCCAATCAACCTTTCAATAGAACATTCATCGCCAAGAGACAGAGAACACGTTGAGCGCATAATCGCTCCATTTATCATATCTCCCGACAAGTATAAATTACGTCAATCTTCGAATAAAATCGAGATAGATTTTAATGAACCTACATTTGTTTCCGAATTGGTTTGTGACCTTGACACCGCTATCGTAAAATCTATAAATTCAAGAATCACCTATGTTGATGGGCGCGTAGAAGAATATATCTATTCTCAAACTGCACCGGAGACATTTGACCGCAAGATTGTATCGCCCGTAATTCTTACTATCACAGACCTCATCCATGATGGTAATTTGTGGCATGAGAATACGATTATTAATCTGTCTGATGATTTTGACAATCCACATTTCAAAATAAAGAAAATCAAGCTTGATTTTAACACTGTCAAAGCTTCACGTAAATCAAGCGACTCCAATTATAATATTCGTGTATTGGATTCACGGTTTTACTGATAGAGCATTTCTCGCAAAATCTATCAGATAATAGTGATACTTATGCCAACTATCATATAACTCACTATGTATTCATTAGCAGGTTCAATATTGAGGCACACAGGAGCCGGGATAAGATATCTATTTATGCGTATTGTTTGCCGCAGCAATGATGTTTCATACAAAAGCATGCGCTATGGCGACAAAAAAGCAAGCCTCCTCGACACCCTCGACAATGATCTTGTCAATGGCACATTTGGAATGGTCGTGTTTGTAATTTTGATTTTATTGACGGTTAAATATTGTAGTTAGATACTACTTTGGATTAAAGACAAGGGGCTTTCAAAGTCATTGACAACGCCGCGGCATATAGAAATGCTATTTGCAATCATTAAAAAAATTCGTAACTTTGCAGAGCAAAATCAATGGTCATGGATTTTACCCTTTCTAATTTTTCGGGCATAGTTGAAAATGCCCTTGCCGAACTGGAATATCCCCGGGTGGCACCGAAACTTTTCGACCCAATACGCTACACGCTCGAAAGCGGCGGCAAACGTCTGCGCCCCGTGCTCACGCTGGCCTCTTACTCTGCCTTGGCCAAAGAAGAGCCAGCCAAAGCGATAAACCAAGCCCTTGCGATAGAGCTCTTCCACAACTTCACCCTGCTTCACGACGATGTGATGGATCGCGCCGACATACGCCGCGGCCGTCCTACCGTACACCGCAAATGGGGCGACAATGTGGCCATCCTCTCAGGCGACGCCATGCTCACTATGGCCACACAACAACTGGCCAAAGAAGCCGGCGACTGCCTTGCCGACCTCTCGGAATGCTTCAACCGCACGGCCATGGAGGTATACGAAGGACAACAACTCGACATGGAATTCGAGCAACGTCAGGATGTGACAATTGACGAGTATCTCTTTATGATAGGGCTGAAGACATCGGTACTTCTCGGTTGCGCATGCAGCCTCGGCGCCATTATGGCACATGCCGACAAAGCCACCGCAGAGGCCCTCTACCGCTACGGCTACGCCCTTGGCATGGCATTCCAGCTCCGCGACGACTGGCTCGATACATTCGGCGATCCGGCAGTATTCGGCAAGGAAATAGGAGGCGACATCGTAAACCACAAGAAGACATGGCTTTTGATCAGCGCACTCGAAGCCGAACCCGAAGAATTGCCCGCAATATTGGCGGAAGACCTTGAGCCTCAGGAAACCATTGCTCAGGTCAAGGCACTCTACGAGCGCCATCACCTCGGCGACCGCTGTCAGGAACTGGCACTCAAATACAGCGCCGAAGCCAAGAACTATCTTGACAAGATAGACATCGATGTAGAGGCACGAACATTCTTCGCCAACCTCGCCGACAGCGCGTCAACCCGTGCCCATTAAGCTGTGATAGACACACATACACATATCTACGGGCCGGAATTCGACGTAGAGAATCAGACTCCCGACTCCATGCAGGGTCAGACCGAGACCGTAGACCGCGCCATAGCCGCCGGAGTAGACATGATGGTGCTCCCCGCCGTAGACCGCGGCAGCGTCGGGCCGATGAAAGCACTTCACTCGCTGCGACCCGCCAATACGGCTCTCGCTATGGGTCTGCACCCCACCGAGATCAAGGAGAACTGGCGCGAAGAGCTCGGCTACATGATGTCGGTGCTTGCCGACGGCACACACTATATAGCCGTCGGAGAAATCGGTATCGACCTCTATTGGGACAGCACATTCGCCGACGCCCAAATGCAGGCTTTCGACCGTCAGCTCGCCGAGGCCGGGAATATGGGCCTCCCCGTAATCATACACCAGCGCAACGCCCTCGACGCCACACTTGAAGTATTGTCGTCGCACCGCGGCGTCAAGGCCGTCTTCCACAGCTTCGGAGGCAGCGCTGCAGATGTAGAGCGCATACGCGCCTTGGGCGACTACTACTTCGGTATCAACGGCATAGTGACATTCAAAAACAGCGGGCTCGCCGCCGTGCTCCCCGCGATAGGCCTTGACCGTATCCTCACCGAGACCGACTCACCATATCTCGCCCCCGTGCCCCGACGCGGCCGCCGAAACGAGAGCGCATACATACCCTATATCGTCGACAAAATCGCACAGGCACTCGCCGCTGAGCCGGGGCTCGTAGATGAGGTCACGACTGCTAACGCAAAAGAATTCTTTCACTTCCAACACTAAATATCTCAAAACATGGCATCCATAGGATCAGTAATGACAAAGGTAGGCCGCAAAGCACTGCTCTTGGGCAGCGGCGAACTCGGCAAAGAAGTAGCTATCGAACTGCAGCGACTCGGAGTAGAAGTTGTGGCATGCGACAAATACCCCAATGCTCCCGCAATGCAGACAGCACACCGAAACTATGTATTCAACATGCTCGACGGCACCACCCTGCGCCAAGTGGTGGAAATGGAGAAACCCGACCATATAATCCCCGAAATTGAAGCTATCGCAACACCCACCCTCGTAGAACTCGAGGGCGAGGGTTTCCACGTAACCCCGACTGCCAACGCCGCCCGCCTCACCATGAACCGCGAGGGTATCCGCCGTCTTGCCGCCGAGACTCTTGGCCTTAAGACTTCGCCCTACCGCTTCGCCTCTACCTACGAGGAGTTTGTGGCTGCTGTAGAAGAAATCGGCCTGCCCGTGGTAGTGAAGCCGGTAATGAGCTCGTCGGGTCACGGACAAAGCACCGTCCGCACAGCCGACCGTATCGAAGACGCTTGGCGCGAGGCACAGGAAGGCGGCCGTGCAGGCGCCGGTCGCGTGATTGTAGAAGGCTTCGTGGACTTCGACTATGAAATCACCCTCCTCACCGTCCGCAGCGTATCGGGCACCGTATTCTGCCAGCCCGTAGGACATATTCAGGTCGACGGCGACTACCGCATATCTTGGCAACCTCAGGCCATGAGCCCCAAGGCGCTCGAGGCCGCGCAAGCTGCCGCAAAAGCTGTCACCGACGCACTTGGCGGCTACGGCATATTCGGCGTAGAGCTCTTCATAAAAGGCGACGAAGTGATATTCAGCGAAGTGTCACCGCGCCCCCACGACACCGGCATGGTGACAATGATATCGCAAGACCTCAGCGAGTTCGCACTCCACGCCCGCGCACTCCTCGGCCTTCCGGTACCCGAAGTACGTTTCCTCGGCCCGTCAGCGTCGAAAGCCATCGTTGTAGAAGGCGACAGCGACAAGGTAGTGATGGAAAATCTTGAGGAAGTACTCGCCGAGCCGGGCGTACAAATGCGTATCTTCGGCAAACCCGAAGTACGTGGCCACCGCCGCATGGGCGTGATTCTCGCCACCGCCGACACCGTAGAGGCAGCCCGCGACAAAGCAGAACGCGCCTACGCCGCCCTCAACGTAAAAGTCCTCCCCCGCGACTAAACTTTGATTACATAAAAACAAATCGCCCCGAGCTTTACGGCTCGGGGCGATTTATTTTGGGTAAGAAAGTCAGTGTATCTTTAGCTGCCTATTTTAGACGATTGACTCTTTGATTGTATCCACGATGTAGCGGACATCGTCGTCGGTGACGTAGGGGCCGGCGGGGAGGCAGATTCCGACTTTGAAGAGGGATTCGCTGACGCCGTTGACGTAGGCGGGGGCGTCTTTGTAAACCGGTTGCTTGTGCATGGGCTTCCACAGGGGGCGTGCCTCGATGTTGGCTTTGTCGAGGTAGACGCGCAGGGCTTCGACGTTGTCGTTGGGCTGGCAATCGGTCGAGGCTGTAGAGGCTGCGTGGATCACACCTGCCGCACCGCCTACTGCTCCGGTAATGATGGTCTTGTAGGCATTCTCCTGACCTTTTATGCGCAGCTCGGGATCGAGAGTGGCTGTGCAGAGCCAGAAGTTGGAGTCATACTCCGGCGCAGGATTGCAGTGCATGGTAATGCCCTTGACATCCTTAAGCAACTCGCAGTAAAGCTCCTGCACATGGCGATGATGGGCGATGTGGTCGTTTATTACGGTCATCTGTCCGCGGCCTATGCCGGCGCAGATGTTGCTCATGCGGTAGTTGTAGCCGATGGCCTCATGCTGATAGTAGGGGTAGGATTCGCGGGCTTGGGTGGCGTACCACATGATGGTGTTTTTATCCTCGGCGTTGTCGCATACGAGTGCACCGCCGCCAGAGGTGGTGATCATCTTGTTGCCGTTGAACGACAGCACGCCATATTTGCCGAATGTGCCGAGCACCTGCCCGTTGAAACGCGAGCCGAGGCCTTCCGCGGCGTCCTCAATGACCGGTATCTCATAGCGGTTGGCAATCTCCATGATTTTGTCGGCGCGGTAAGGCATGCCGTAGAGAGCTACGGGGATGATTGCCTTAGGCTTGCGACCGGTCTTGGCGATACGGTCCTTGATAGCCTCTTCGAGAAGTTTGGGGTCCATATTCCAAGAGTCCTTCTCAGAGTCAACAAACACCGGCGTGGCACCGCAATAAGTGATTGGGTGGCTCGAGGCGCAGAAAGTGAAGGACTGCACCAGCACCTCATCGCCCGGGCCGACGCCGCAGGCAATAAGCGCCAAATGCACCGCCGCCGTACCGGCCGACAGCGCCACAACCTTCTTGTCGAGAGGTGCTTCGCCAACGCGCTCATTAACAAACTCCTCAAGATCCTTCTCAAAGCCATTGACATTCGGCCCCAGAGGCACCACCCAGTTCTGGTCAAACGCCTCCTTTATAAAATCCTGCTCCCTGCCGCTCATGTGCGCCAAGCAAAGCAATATGCGTTCTTTTCTCATTGTCTAAGTATTCTGTTTTATTATTTTACAAGGATTACCGTATGCAACAACGTTATCGGGAATGTCTTTTAAAACCACCGAACCGGCACCAATCATACAGTTATTGCCAATTTTGACACCCTGCTTAACGCAAGCACCCACACCAATCCACGAACATTCACCGACCTCGACATTTCCACTCAGGGTTGCCCCGGGGGCAATGTGAACATAATCGCCGACAGTGCACTCATGGTCTACAGACGCTTTAGTGTTGATAATGCAATGCTTGCCGATTGTAACATCGGCATTGATTATCGCTCCGGGCATTACAACAGATCCTATTCCTATTGTAGCAGTATCAGAGATAATTGCTTTGGGATGTATTGCAGTTGCAAATTCAAGATGGGAATATCTCTCAACGATAAGTTTATGGATTCTGCAAGAACCAATGCTGACAATAAGCGGCCCATTAACGGTTATATCTGCAGCCTTGAAGACTCGTTTGCCATTTATCTGACCGCAATGCGGATTGTCATCATAGAGGGCTCCGACCTCATCTCCTTGCGCAGCAATGATATCCATTACCACCTTGGCATGGCCGCTTGCTCCGAAAAGGTTAATTGTTGCCATTGAACGGTTCCATTGTAGCGGCAGTAGCCGAGTTAATATCCTCTCTGCAAACCACTTTTTTAATCGTAGTAAATATAACTTTGCAGTCTGTCATGAAAGAGATATGATCAACATACCAAACGTCGAGCTCAAACTTCTTCTTCCATGATATAGCGTTGCGCCCATGACATTGAGCCCAGCCGGTGATTCCGGGACGCACTTCATGGCGGCGAGCCTGCTCTTTTGAGTAAAGAGGAAGATATTGAACTAAAAGAGGACGTGGCCCGATCAAAGACATGTCGCCTTTGAACACATTCCAAAGTTGCGGCAATTCATCAATCGACGTAGACCGGACGAAACGTCCTACTTTCGTAAGACGCTGCGCGTCAGGTAACAGATTACCGTCTTTATCCCGCTCATCAGTCATAGTCTTGAACTTCACAACCTTGAAAATCTTGCCGCCTTTGCCCGGGCGTTCCTGAAAGAAAAAAGCACCCGCCCCCTTGTTTGCGAAATGAAGCCATACAGTCACGGCTGCAAGAGGTATAAACAGTACGAGTAAAGCACCGCCGGAAGCTGCTATATCGATGGCTCGCTTGAAGAATGATTTATAGATTCTCATTAGCTTTCTTTAGAGACAAAACAGATTTAGACATTTCAATAATGGCATTCTTTCCAGACAATCGAAGCCTTTGATTGAACAGAGCAATCTGGAACTTTTGATCGTCTTGGATTTTACCCTCTATGTTTTGAATTTCCTTAAGAGAGATGGACTCAAAATTTATGGAAAAATACTTCTCATACTCTTTGATAGCAAACTGGTCCATCATGCCTGCTATATAATATATGTTCACTCATAACATACAAGGTGTGTATGATTAGAATTCAAAAGAAAAAATCTTTCTTACCCTGTCTATCTCTTCTTTCGACATATCTCTCGCGATATATGGGAAAGTATTGAGGAATAGTTTCTTGACATCATCAAAATACTGTGCTGAAACCTTGTCTCTTGACGTATACAATTCATTCATGAATGCCATCAGTTTTTTAATCCAGATAGTGGGAAGCAACATATCGTCGACATCATCCCATCCATCATCTTTTAAGTCTTCCTGATTAGCATTGTCTGTCACATTTGAGTCATGTTCTTTGCATGCATATCTAATGGCAGCATAATTGTCATCTGACGATTTAAAAACGATATAATTCCCGAGATTGCTGCCTTCCAAGAGATTTTTCCCACAAAATTCGCAATTCAGATGTGGGTCATCGGAAAAAATTCTTACAGGTTCTGGCTTCATCATTTATATTTTTACAGTGTTAACTATTTGATATTTTATACCATACACTTCTATGGAAATGAATCTAAAATCTTTCATTATAACTTCAAGACAATTCATCGCATTGCCACTGCCTATGTTTGATTTCAGATAACGGATACAGCGATTTCTGAATGTACCCGGTTCTTTGAAGTATTCTTCAAACTCTTCCTTTGTCATCATCTTGACTTTTTCTGTCAACAAATCTTCAATATGAAAGTAGCACATATTATAGCCGTTGGCTTTAAGACGACTCTTTATAAATGAGAGCGGGAGAAGTCTGAAATATCCACCACCAGAGTAGGCAAGATCTTTACCAATTATGGGAATCTTATAAAGTGGTATTGGAAACTCCTTTATAGTACAGCCATTATATTCAATAAGGCAAGGTTGCTGCTCATTGAATGAAGGAAAACCTCCAAAGTCTCGGACTCCCGGGAAAATCGAGGCATCATTTTTAATACCACATTCTACTAAAACTTCAAAAGCCCATTTATTGGATTCTCCTATAGAAAATGCCGGAGCGCGAAAACTCTCTACTTTTTTGCCAATGACATCTTCAATTGCTTTTATTGCTGATTGGGTATCCTCTCGAAATTCCTCTTGATCCATTTTGTTAATCCACTTATGGGAGTGCGAATGGCTACCTATTTCATGGCCTTGGGATGCAATTTTACGAATTACATGAGGAAAATTGAGAGCCAACTTACCTAAACAAAAAAAAGTCGCAGACTGGTTATTAGCAGCAAGCAGCTCAAGAATGTAATCAAGAGTCTTGTCAAATTTGGCATATTTTTCTCTCCGATTACCGAAGTGTTCTTTTTCAAGCACCCACTCTTCAATATCAAATGTCAGTATGTTCATCTGCCGATTTTCGTTTGGGAATTTCCTTTACGACCTTTGCCGGACGGCCTGTAGCGATTGTCCAAGCTGGAACAGCTTTGGTAACTAAAGAACCGGCGCCCACGACAGCCCCTTCCCCAATAGTAACACCCGGCATTACAAAAGACTCCATGCCAACCAAACATCCTTTTTTCAACACGATTGGCTTTAGAATATAGCCTAATGCTAAATATTCATCTCCTACACAATAGTTGGAAAAATCGCGTTGATGACATAGTAAACGTGTTCCACCAGCAATACTTACCCCGTCTTCAATTGTTATTAAATCAGAATGCCCCGAGTCTATCTTTACAGAATCCCCCACAAATACATTCTTTCCAACATTGCAACCAATTTTGCGAAGAACCCAAGGCCTGATTTTGCGTGGCAGAAGAGGTGAAAGCAGCCAATTGTTCATTATACAGTTCAGTAAGAATGAATCCCTAAATGTCTTATTGACGCGTTTTATGAGCTGCCATATTGTTACTTGGCCATACTCCGTTTCTGAGTAATGGAGACCAAGTTTACGCAATATCCGATAGGTTAAACTAAGTCTTTGTACTTCCATGTTGTCAGTTTTCGATTACATTTATTATATGAGGCCAAACGACAGAGGAATCGTAGCGCTTTTCGATGTAGATTCTTGCGTTTTTACCCATTGTCTTTCTTTGTGCTGGATTTGAGTAAAAATATTCTAATTGTTCTGCAATAGATTGAGGTGAAATATCGCAATATACACCAGTCTCACCTTCGTTGATAGAGTCAATACAACCCGTGGACTTGCTGACAATTGCAGGTACCTCCATAGCTCCACATTCTATTGTCACCATACCAAAACCTTCTCTATAAGAAGGTAGCACCATTACGCTGAAGAGCGCAAAGTACTTATAAATTTGAGTATTATCTACATATTCTATATGTATAATGTCACTTGAATTGTCTATGGTATCGTTTAATGACTGCGATATAGCATCACGTATTTCACGCTTACCAATAATCAATAATTTTATTTCTACAGCATTAGGATGATTGTGCTTGAATATTTTGAATCCTTCTACCAATTCAAATATTCCTTTATCTTTTACTAAACGTCCACAAAAACCAACGATAAAATCATCACTGGTAATTCCATGGGACTTCATTATATTGAGTTGTTCTTCAGGATCCAACATGTCAGGATTGAATTTATTCTTTGTATCAATCCCTCCGCATGTACCATAGCCGAGTATGTATTGTCGAGACGCCTTTTCTATATTATAATCAATTCGAACTTTCGCAACAGACTGACTTACACAGACAGTTTTATGTGACATCATTGCCACCAACTTGTCCATTAATATAACTAATTTTCGTTTAGTGCCCTTAAGCGTTTCAAACAGAATGCCGTGGGCGAATATAATACGATTGGGCACTCTTGCAAAAAAAGCCGCTGCAGTACCCAAAAGTCTTGCTTTAGCCTGGTGAGCAATTACAGTATCGATTTTTTCCTTTTTAATATATTTGTATATTTTAAAGAGAGCCTTTAGATCGTTGATTGGTGATAATGTTCGTTCGAGATGAACAGGATTGTACTTTACTCTATTATTTTTAGCGTAAACTGCCATCTCATCATCATCAGAACATATCAGATGCATTTCATAACCATGATCATGAAGATACTTAAATTGTCCTCCTATAAAATTTCGCGCACTCGATGCCAAATTTATAATCTGGAGTATCTTTTTTGAACGATTACAAGAATTACTATTTTCCATAATCATAGACAGAATATATTATATATTTTTTTTACAGGACTCTCTTTCATTTGAATTATTTCCCATGGATTTCCAATAACTATAGTTACGTTCTCACCAATTACAGCTTCATGGTTTAAAACGAGGGCACCAAAGTGAAGAATCCTAAATCCTCGGCCAATAGACGTGACTGAAGGTATCTGAATCCCAGTTTTACGTTTCTGGTATGTAATAATAGTTCCCAGAACGTTTTTGAAAATAAATTAGTTGCAGCCTGTCTATGACGAAAGATATATACATACTTAAACCCAGGAGACTTTAGCAAATATACAATTTGGTATTTGAGATTATGACACTTATTCCCTATAAGACGGTACAAGTCTTGCTTTATAATCTCCAACATATTAATGATGCTTGTGCAGATATGTATAAATACTCATCGGTAATAATCCTACGATTAAAGGGCGAAGAGCATATATCTGAGTCCAAACAGGGAGTTTAAGTTGACGAAAACCCCAACTCATCACTCTACTTACATTAATTCGTTTGCTATATGTGCGACGAGATGTTGCATTTCTATCATCTCGCATTGCATAAACTGGTTCCTTTAGCATATATCCCCTAAACCCTGCCTTATACATTTTGAACCATAGATGATAATCCTCTACCCTCAATAGTTTTTTGTCAACAGTATACCCTCCGACGGCTTTATAAGCCTCTGTCCGGACCATACAAGGAGCATGACAAAAGGGGCTTCCATGAATAAAGTCAATTGGGCTGACCATTCCTCGTCCTTTCCCACGCCGAAACTCTCCTTGTTCATCGAAATAAATCATTGGACCTGACACTATAGCATATTCCTTATGAGCGTCGAGGAAATCGATTTCTTCTTGAAATCTATGAGGAAGTGAGACATCATCACCATCCATTCGCGCACAATATTCTGTATCCGCATATTCCAGACAATGGTTAAGTGTGAAATTCAATCCCATATTCTTCTCATTCTGAATTAAAAGGAATTTTTCCGGGTATCTCCTAACATACGAGCTCGCTATTTCCATCGTCCCGTCTTTAGAACCATCATCACACATAATTACCTTAAAGTCTTGACAAGTCTGAGCAAGGAGCGAATCAAGAGCTTCCCTGAGAGTCTGTTCACAATTATAAATCCCCATCAAAACTGATATTCTCACCATAGTTCAATTACTATTTACGATGTATTTTATTATATAAAAACTGCGGAATCAGACCAACAATAATTGGACGTAAGCTATAAATATATTTCCATTTAGGTAGTTGTAAGGTTCTTACCGCATATCTTTGCACATAAGAAACATGTAGTTTTCCTTTGAAATTTCGTCTTTTAAACGCGGCTAAATCGTCTCGCATCATATACAACGGTTCATCCAATATAAATCCTCGATATCCCTTAGCAAAGAGTTTTACCCACAAATGATAATCCTCAACTCTAAGCAGTTTGGGAGAAACGCTGTATCCTCCGACTGCATGGTATGCCTGTGTCCTTACCATGCTCGGAGCATGGCAGAAGGGGGTTCTCTTCGCACAAATATCTTTTGCTGGTTCATAGCCACCCTTACCTATTCTGAAAGGACCATTTTCATCAAATTGAATCAACGGAGTGCTTACAATTGCATACTCGGGGTGGCTATCTAAAAATTCTAATTCTTTTTCAAGCCGTGTTGGCAAAGATATATCATCTCCATCCATCCTTGCACAATACTCAGTATCGGCTAACTCAAGACAACGATTAAGTGTATAATTTAAACCTTCATTCCTATCATTTCGGATTAATATAACTTTATCCGGATATTTGTTCGCATAATCAGTAGCTATCTGAAAAGTCGAATCTACAGAACCATCATCACATACTATTATTTTAAAACTTTGATAAGTCTGATTTATAATAGAATCAAAAGCCTCTTCCAAAGTGTCTTCACAATTATACACACCCATAAGAATTGAGACTCGAGGTTTCGTTTCAGCTTCTGACAACATAAACCGAGTTTATATTACGTTGTATAATAAGGTAAATAAAAGATACACTATCACAACACGGTTTAGTATTCTATATTGACCACTTGAATGTAAATTCATATTAAAGAATGGAAATATTGATATCAATGGCAAAAGTTGCCATGATAAATATGCTATTCTATTAGTAAATGGAGCGTATATGCAAAGCAACCAAATGGCGTTTACAAACAAGTATATATTATAAAAAAAAGTATACGAAGTAGACATATTCGGATTTTTCTTCCTTGCCCACCAACCAATAGCAATTGGAATAAAACTATATATTACAAAATCATATCTAAATCCGGATTTTCTCATGACCCCTTCCGAACTCCCCATTAAGTAACCTGCTCCATGTTCGTCTGTCATTGATCCAAAGAGCGACTGAAAATAGGTGATATGCGCCATAGATATAAACAAACATAAAAACCATAAGGCAATATAGAAGTTTGTATTCTTATAAAACATACAAATTAACAATGCTGCCACCGGCAATTGCATTGAATGATGGAATCCAAAAGACAATAAAGCCAAAATAAGGCATGTGAATTTTCTGTCTGGATAATAACTTAAACTTAGCAGGAAAATAGAAGCAGCTGCTCCGGCTTTTATTCCATTGGTTCCAAAAGTATATGTTGAAAAAGCTGCCAAATATATTATAAATGCATAGAATGCATCTCTCGGAAATATTCGCTTCAGAGCAAATGCCATACATCCTATATATATACACGCAACTATTACAAAAAAGAATCGAATATCTATATAATTAATCGCAAGCAGTCGGAATCCATTGTCAAATATTAAATTATCGACACTGAGGTTAGGACCTATATTGTGGAGTTGATAAAAATAATACAAATCCTCATAATTTCTCATATCAACGAAAACTCCGGATATGGGACGAAATCCGAGGAAAATTATTATCAAAATAGAAGTTACAATGAGTGATGTATTTCTACTTTTGACAACATCTAATTGCCTACAATAAGGATTTCCCAATTCCGCATATTTCAGAACCATGGGAATGGTCAAAATAGTTATTGCGCAAAGATAAATTCCTAAATAAAGATGAGCATCAAGCATTTTGGTCTTGGGGAGCTGTTATCCTATATTTCTTTACAGAATAAACATACTGTAGCAGCAATGTCATTCTAAACCGTATCGAATAATAAATCAATTTATCTTTAAGAGATAACTTAGTATGTGACAAATCAACATTCTGCAAATTTGATAGATTTAAAATCTCCTTAATTTTATTATATTTATGGGTTTCGGATGAAGTGAATAAAAGATTAAATAGGAACTTTATATTCGAAAACTTCACCAATTCAATTACGTCTTTAATTGTTTCATCGTCATACCCCCAGTGGCTCAGAATCGAACGAGTGTAATCGATACGTCTATTAACAAATGACAAAGTATTGATATCAAACGCTTTGCTTAGGGTTATTCGAGGTCTATTAACATAATGATAACCAGCACTGTCTGATACTTTGATTATCGGAGAAAGTCTGAGTACTCTTGACATAAACTCACAGTCTTCTATGAGATATAATCCACGTTCATATTTGAGCCCTTTCTCAATAATAAATTGTCTTCTAAAAAGTTTGTTCCATGCAAAATCCACGAACTTCAATAAACTTTTGGCAGGAATATCCTTAGATGATTGAGGTTTAAAAACCGATTGGGCTATCTTTGAATTATTACAATCCCTATGCTCGGTAGTAAATCCGGAAATTAAGACATCTGGAGAATCTGTCGCTAAACAAGATACCAAGTCTGAATAATAACTCTGTTCTATATAATCATCACTGTCAAAAAAATGAACATAATCCCCGGAAACGAAATTCAAACCATAATTTCTGGCATCAGATAATCCTCCATTAGATTTGGACACAACTCTGACTCGCGAATCTTTTACAGCATAAAATTTGGCGATTTCAGCACTATTGTCTTTTGTCCCATCATCAACCACAATGAGTTCCCAATTACCGTAATCCTGCGACAAAACAGACTCTATGGCCTCTCCTATGAATTTTTCCACACCGTATGCCGGCATGACTATTGAAATTAATGGATTTTTCATAGTAAGACAAATGCTTCAAATTGATTTATGCCATTTTCCTTAGAGAAAAACGAAGACCTTGACACTGCAGATCTTTTCATCAATTCTAATTTCTGAGGATTATCCATTATCTCGGTAATACCACTGTAAAGAGCCTTTTCGTTGTTATTAACAATAATTCCAGCCATTGTATCACCAAATATTTCACTCATCCCGGCACAATCGGTTGTGAGAACTGGTGTACCATTTATTATAGATTCGGTTACTGCGGTGCTATATCCTTCAATCAAAGACGAACATACATACAAATCCATCTTCGAAACATATTTATGTGGATTTTCTTCAAAACCTAAGAATGTAACATTACTCTCAAGACCATTTTTTTTAGATAAGGCAAATAGTTCATCCATAAGTTCACCGACTCCAATCACATATAAATGCCATTTGGAATATCCAGTAAGTCTTACTTCTCCTAATACATTCAAAAGCCTATCAAAGGATTTAACCGGCGTTAATCGTCCTACTGTTATCATGTTTAGTGTCCCATTCCTATTTATTTCAAGTTCAATAGGCTCACTTGCCTGTTTCCGGATATAATCAGGCTCAATTACGTTATAAACAGTCGTAACTTTAATTTCTTCCGGCAACCATCGTTCTACAGATTTCTTCACCACATCCGAAACCGAGGCTATACCATCAAACCTTTTACAACATTCGACAAACTCATTCAGATTTTTATAACCCCTCGCCGCTATATTGCAATCACTAAGAGTTGTATGAATCCAAGAGAATTTTTTAGTTTTCTGATTAGTACATCCACTGATTATCCTGCTTGGCCCACCTTCCCTAAACGCAATCTCAATATCATAATCATCTTTAATAAATAATCTGTGTAATAACTTAGGTGATAAAAGCTTCATCAATACACTTATACCCCTGAATGCTTTGCGATTGAATACACTTGAATATTTTATATTCGGATTAATTCTCTTTCGATTAGGTCCGGAATTAAATATTGTTCGGATTTCTATATTATATTTTTGCGGATCAAGAGCATTTGCTAAATTAACCAACACTCTTTCAGCACCACCATTTCCTAAATCAAAATGAAAAAAAAGTATATTGATTTTTTTCATATTACACTTTCAAAGGCTTTGATAATTTCAGTTCGAACATTTGCGAAGTTATCGTGCTTACGGGCAAGAAATTCATCGATTCTTAAATCATCTTCACTTTCGACAAGATGTATATATCCACATTCTTTAATCCATCTGAAACACTCTTTAACCTTGAAGTTGGAATTTCTAAACACAATGGCGGGAGTCCCCGTAATAAAAGCGAATATCATTCCATGCAACCTGTCTGTAACTACGAGTTTACTTGTTCTAAACTGCATCCACAATTTTTCGAGTTCGGAATATTTCTGAGACTCATCATAACGATCGCCGCCGATATGTGTATCATAAAACCGTACCTCCAGTCCCATTTTCCCCACATTATCTATAACCCGCCGATACATCGAATCATTATCTGCTTTCTCGTCATCATTACGCATACAGCAAGTCACAATATTCTTACGATTAACAGTTGAAATCCGTTGGTCCAGAGTCATTACTATATCAGGTGTTAATCTGACGTCGACGGTTGGATAAAGTCTTTTCATCGTTTGATAGGAAACTTGCTCCCTGGCCATCATAAGCAAATCTTTATGACAGCCATAGACTTTCCGGCTATACTTTAAAAGCCATTGTGCTTCATTGGTACTTGAATAATCTATAGTCTGGGGAAATAGAATAATTCGATTCTTCTTGAAAGATTCAACTACCATGAGCCTATGAAGTTCTATGTCTCCATACATATCCCCCATGTTGCCACCCCCAACTATTGTTATAATATCTTTAGGCCCGATTGAGCTTTTCAACCAATGTATAGCAGGTTGCGTATCAGCAGCTGGTATTTCTATGACTTCATATTCCGGAAATTTACTGCTTAAGAACTCCCTTTGAGCAAATGTGATAGCCACATCACCTAAATTCCCATAGTCTGCCGCAAGAAATATAAAACATCTCGGTTTCGAAGACCTATTGGGGTGATTTTTGTATCTATGTAATACACGATATAATCTAAGAGTATAATATAAACGAAAGTAATAATTCATATAGACCTATTCCGCCTTATAAAATTTAGTAGATTTATTTTTGACGATAATACTGTTATAGCAAATCTATAGCCAACGTATCTCAACATCAAGCCAAAACGTTTGACGTCAGCTCTTCGAATGTTCCTTGGATTAACATTCTTTTTCCATAATGCAATCACCTCTTTGTAAATAATTTTGTCTGAAGAAGATTTGGTTGATTGCATTAAGTATGGTATAAGTATATAATCGTAAATTCTTGTGGTTATATAATTATCTATGTATTCGCCAATTACAAGTGAGGTAGATTTCTCGTATTTTTTTAGATATTCGTATGTTAGTCTGAAATTTTTCCATAATAGACCAAGAGGCTTCTTATTGTCACTTAATCTATATCCACTTGACAAATCATTTACAATAACATATTTTGCGTCGTTTACAATAATTGCACTCCCTGCAACCTGAATATAATCCATTATAAATACACGATCTTCGCCTAGGGTTAAGTTATGGTTGAATCGCAATTGATATTTTTTTATCAAATCACCCTTAAAACGCTTAGCGGGCACAAAGAAGCAATACGGATTTTCAGGCATCATATTACATAAATGACCGATAATCTCTTGACTACCATTGAGACAGATTGGAGAAAAATTAATTTTCTCATATTTTTTGAAATCTGATGTCCTTGAATATGAGTCAATAACTAAATCATACGACTTTAAGTTGGGTTTAAGAAAGTTCGAGATATAATCCGATGGAATGATATCATCATCATCAATGAAAAAAATGTATTCTCCACTCGCATTGCTTAAGCCTATATTTCGAGCGTTACTGACGCCACCGTTTGGTACATCAAAAATTTTTAATCTAATGTCGTCAAAACTTGAGAGGATTTCACTCGTTTCGTCAGTTGAACCATCATTGATTATTAATAGTTCAAAATTGCTATAATCCTGAGCTACTACCTGTTTGTATATCCGTTGGATAAACTGAGCTCGGTTATATGTGGTGATTATTATAGAGACCTTTACCATCAATACTTGTGTTTAATGCGCATAACAAATTGGAATACTCTAACACTTACGCCCAATGAAGAAAACAAGCCTATCAGTCTTGTCTTTAAATTAATTCTTCGTTGAGATATCGACTTCAAGAATATCACTAATCTAAATTGATTTATTGTTTTTTGGAAATCGGCATTACTTACACCTTCAGACAAAGTTAACTCCATTACAGACCTCAAATTTATCAACCTATTACTCAGTCTCAATCTATTAAACAATCCAGACTCCTCAGCTAATATCAATTGCCGTACCGGCCATACTTGAGCTGCTTTTTCGAATGTAATTGAAGTTAGAATTGAATCAGGATTAGCCCTATTATAATGATACAGCGGACGTTGGACGAAGGAAACCTTCTTGGCTTCACATAGGGCTCTGAAAATAAATAGTTTGTCTTCTTGGAAATTTATATGAGGAGCAAAATCAACTTTTCCCTTTATTATATCACTTTTTATAAGTTTGTTCCAACAAACGCCCCAGAAAGCTCCTTCGGCTAATTCTAATTTTAAGTCCTGTAATGTCATTCCACAGAATGCACGATGTGAGACTATCTTTGTTTGTTCATCGTATTCTTCAAAATAATCACAAATTACAATATCAGCCTTTGTAGAAATAGCATTGATAAACATTTCTGATAAGTAATCTGGTTCAACCCGGTCATCAGGGTCAACATGTATCAAATATTTTCCATTAGAAACATTCAATCCAAATTGTCTTGCCGAGGCAACTCCATTATTGTCTTTTCGAAAATATTTAAATCTTGAGTCTTCGTCACAAAATTTTTTACAAATTTTTTCGGATTGGTCTGTACTACCATCATTTACCAAAATCACTTCATAATTCGTAAATAGATTATTTTTAATGCTCAATAAAGAGTCATATAAAAACCTCTCTTGATTGTAGATTGGAACTATTATTGAAATATCGGGTACCATATTTAACGTAAAGCTTCACACAAAAAAGAAAATGATTTTTCTTTACTTTGTTCGATTAACTGTATAGTGTTTTCTGAAATCCGGTAATCCTTATCTTTAGAGTAAGACTCAATACAATCAATAAAGTGATTCCCAATATCAAATTTCTCTATCAATGTACTAAAGCGTGCATTTCCTCTCTCTACATTTCCTACAAATATGAATGGCTTTTTGAATATAAGACAGAACACGCAACCATGGAAACTATCAGTAATAACAAACTTTGACTTATCAATTGCTTGTAGCCACTCTTCCAACGAACATTTCCTTTCTTGTGCTTGACGTTTATTTAATTCATGAACAGACATCTTTAAATCATTAGAAACTTTACTAATCAAGTTTGTCGTTTCTATATTTGAATCCAATATATAACTGACAACTTCAAATTGATTAGATGATTTGTTCTTATCATATAGACGGCGGTAATCTTGTGCACTTAGGAGCATTGTAGGATCAATTACCCATGAAGACTTACATCCGGTATTTTTTAATAGTAAATCAACTCCACTGCTTTCTCTGACAGATATTCTTTTGAATTTTGACAAGGCTGCGGCTATCTCCGATGTTTCATTGGGTGTATATTCCCATTTATCTACACCTAAAGATGCAGCATACGCTATTCTTAACAACTTCTTGCCATTTACTTTACGTAAAAACACGTCTGACACAAACTCTGTCTTCCATAAAAGGTGGATATACTGTTTTCGCCATATCTGGTCACTACCTACTATAATTGAATCATAATCAGAGTTATTCAAATCTTCGAAGGTTGAAATGTATTTTGCCTTGAACTGTTTATTCTTGAAACTATCTAAACCACCATAAATCTTCTCGTGGTTTTTCCGAAATTCTTTTTCCGCAAAAACTGGTATATCGTTTTTCCCAGTTAAACGTCGTAAAAACCGGTAGGCCCATACTATTGGAAGTATCATTTTTTTATGCCCTTGTTGTTGCTTTGGCATAAGTATTTCAACCGAATGTCCCATTTGTACCAAGACTGTTTGCATAGCCCAAGCTTGGAGAATACCTCCATAATTGTAATGTAGGGGCAATGTCAAAATCGCTATTTTCATTTATGTCCCAAATTAATGATTTTGAATATTGGTAAAAAAAAAGACCTAACGCTGGCCAATACTGTAGTTATGAAAATTATAAGCAGACTAATATAAGCCAAAACCGACGTAAATTTATACAATTTTATATCATTGCAGTTTTCTCTGATATATAGCAATAGTGTCTGTCAATAAGAAAATATCCACTTATAGCAGTAAACAGAGGTACTGCAATGGTGATTATTTGCAGTATAAACTCTTAGAATATAACTCTAAGCAAGATAATCCTGATATGGCACGCGTATAAATCCCGACAACAAAAATTATCGCAATTCCACACAGAAAATCAAAATATGTATCCCCGCCTATCAGAACCCATATTTTATATCATCGAATGTTATAACGCCGGCACCGCCTGTCATCGGCACTATCGCGCCTACAATCGTACGACCAAGATCGGATACAAGAATTACAGCCATGTTGGCAATCTCTTCAGGCATCGTATATCGACCCAAAGGATTGGTGGGTAAATCAATATTCTTTTGCCCTTCAGCAAGGAGCATTGGCGTGGCTGTCGGGCCGGGCGCAATACCGTTTACGACAATTCCTTTCCCAATCAAAGATTTCGCCATGCCGAGTGTCAAACCTCTTATGCCCCATTTGCTCAATGTATAAGCCGAGGCTGCCGGTCGGAATGAACTTGAACTGCAGATGTTAAGAATATTGCCTTTAATCCCTTGTGATACGAAATATCTGGCGACAGCCTGAGACAACATAAATGCGCCTCTGAGATTCGTATTCAAAACTTTGTCAAATTCTTCTTCTGACCCGGTTCCAAATTGACAACCAAGAGTCCCGGCATTATTTACCAATATGTCAAATTTGGGAGTAAGCGTAAGGATATCTGCAACAACCTTGTCATAATCGTTAGATAATGACAAATCAAGTTGAATAAAGTGTATTCGCTCTACAAACTCGGGATATTCTGAAACGATAGATTGCTTTACTGACATCCATTTCGAAGAGCTACGCCCGGCAATCACAACGTTTGCGCCTGCATTAAGAAATGCCTTGGCTATAGATAATCCTATACCAGAAGTGCCACCGGTTATAAAAGCACTTCTGCCATCCAAGAGATTGTTCTTTGAAAGAGATACGACATTGGCCACTACATTGTTGGTAATTCGTGGTGTCGTTATTCTTTCTAGATATCGCCCGATTCGGTTTAATACACTTCTCATGATTTAATTCTTTATCTTGCGTATGAGATTGACGACTCCAGAAGGAAGTGCTTCGCGAATTTTATCGCGGGTTGTCTCTTCGGGTCCTATGATATTGTTTATCATATAGATTGCGTCGCTTTCATCTTTTGAGTCCGTGAAAACCTCAAACACCATCGACCGGTCAGTTATCTTCGGAGAGATAAACTTGTCGAGCTTATCGAGATATTCCTCCTTGTTGGTTGCGGAAATATATTCATAGCCCAGATCTTCGGCGAAATGCTTTATCAATTTGTGACTCTTGTTTCCGAAATGTCCTCCTGCTGCAATATATTTATCTGCTTCCTCGCCAAACATAGCTCCGGGGTGATTATAATTCCTGAACTCTGTTCCCTTTCCGTTATTTACAAACAGTATTCTAAGATTGTTGCCTATATGCTTGTTGCCAAGAGAATTCATGTCGTAGAAGAACGAAAGGTCTCCGATAACTAAAAAGTGCAATACGTCAGGATTCACTATTGCCCCACCTATGGCAGATGACATGCAACCGTCAATACCGAAGCCTCCGGTATTGACGAAGCATTCTCCTTGAATCGACTTTGGCAACTCAAAGATTGTCCATGTGCGTTGTGAGTTCAGAATAGCAACGTGCAGTTTGCTGTTCGCTGGAAGACGGTGCGCTGTTTGCTGCGCAAGCCAAGCATTTGAGAACGGCAGGTCTGTCAACTGAGAATGTAGATATTCATATCTTTCCTTGAACTCTGCAACCCTTTGTTCCGCTTCCGTCTTACCATTCCCATTAGCCGGAGCAAGATTAGCGTAGAGATTGAAGAAATCAACCTCTTGCATCTCAAACACATTTGTCAATCGGTGCATCGGGTCTCTTAATTCTCCGTCAGGATTTACTCTCCATACCTCTTTAGTCCGTCCTGTACTGTCGTTGCCATACGAGGGTACTTCGCCTATATGTATAATGAGGGAAGAGTCAAACAAATCCTTCTCATACTTTTGATAATTCAGCAAAGAAGAGTAAACTCTGTATTTGCCGGCGTAATTGCTGCCAAGTTCACAGAAAACTACAGCACCGTAGGCCTCACAAAATTTCTCAACCGCCTGTGTTTCTACTCCAGTCCATACTTTATGACTTCCAACCCTGATACCTACGCGTCCTTGTGGTATCTGAGGCAATGGTTGTGAAGCCATGGTGAGATCCCACCGTCTGATTACTTTAGCTTGTTCGAGTTCTTTTACCGAATAGTCGCGAAGATAGTGTGTAGTAAAGTTCAAGTGTACCGGGCCTCCTCCGTGATGGTGCAAAGCAAGGATTGCACGGTTCAGTCGTATTGTTGCTTCCCATTCATCCTCGCTGCTCTCAACGAATGGTATATGCTGACTTTCTATATATGTGTCGTTAGGCTGAACACTTCGGTCAAGTACTTGCGGAATAAGGTGACCGATTCTATTTTCATCTTGAGTTGCCGTAACGGCCAATATAGGCAGTTTTCGGTAATAGGCCTCTGTTATAGCCGGAAGATAATTTCGTGAAGCAGTAGCACCTGTGCATGTCAGGACTATGGACTCACCGGATTCTTCTGCCATTCCAACAGCCATATAAGCCGCAGAACGCTCATCGACGCAAGAATAGACTTCAAACCACTCGTCGTGCATCACACTCGCCACAAACGTTATATTTGTGGCACCGGGGCTTGCCACTATCTTTTTGATATTATGCTGTTTAAGAAGCGAAATAAGCAGTCTTACGGCTTTTTCAGCTGAATAAAACATTTCCATTAGGCCAAGGTCTTGTTTCTAAAAATTATTTTATTTAAGAGGATTTGCAGTTTATCTTTAAAAAAGATCTGTTCATTTTTGGTCAGCCCGAACAGATAGATTGTCAGAACAACACTCGCGGCTGAAAGGGGCGCAAGTATAAAAAATCTAAGAGTTGAGTCCGGCCAAAAATATGCTATCACAAGTGGTGCAATAAATGAGATGACCGAGACTTTCAGGCATGGAACCATCACATCTCTTATAAAACTATGCCAATCATAAGTGGTAAGTCTCTGCAACGCTTTGAAGCGGAAGATTACCAGCGTAAAATAGATAAATATGAATATCGGGTAAGAACTCCAAACGGGGGCTCCAAGTCGGTAAGCAATCCATGTTAAAGGGAAAACCATGAAGCCATAAAGAGACACCTCGACAGTATATCTCTTTACATTTCCATTCGCTTGAATTATTCTGAATAAATTCTGGCTTGATGCAATAGACAGGGACTCAAACATCGTAAAGCACAGAAATACATCTGCCATCGGAGGAACGTCGACAAGCCATAACGAAAGCAATGTCTTTGCTTCAATACAAACCGGAACTATAAAAATATACATTAAGAACCATGTCATTTTTGAGGCACGATTGACAAGGGTATAACAATAATCATAGTCGCCTGCGGCATAAGATTTTGTTATCTGAGGCGTGAATGCTGTTGTAAAATTATTGACAAAACCTTGAACGCAACTATTAACAGTTGTGGCCACGCCCCTGGCTGCATTAAATGCTACTCCAAAAAAAACATTGATAAGCATATTAATGCCCTGGGTGTTTAATATCCATGCCGTGTTTCCGAATAGATTCCAACCGGAATATGAAGCCATTTCCTTAAGCAACTTAAGGTCTAACTTAAAGCGATAGCGCACCTCTTGAAAATTCCTATGACTGTAAAAGGCATAAAAAAGTGTCATTAGGATCTGTGCCACAGCCATTAGTGACACATAAAGTATCAACCTGTCCCTATCATACCACATAATTATGTAGCAGATAAGAAGTTTTACTATAGCGTCAACAATGCTTGTCCAAGCATAAATCGACATGTGTTCGTGTGCAATGATACTCGAACCGTATGGTGTGGAGATAAGCCCGACAAATGTGGTCAGGACAGAACATTGAAGAACCCAATTTGCCGCAAACATTCGCCCTTCAGGGATGTTGGCAAATTCATTCAGGAACCAAACACCTCCAATCTCAAGAAAAACAACCGCAGCCAAACCCATCAGTATCTGAACGTTAGCTACCGTTGTAAATACGTTACGCATCTTGTCAAGATTGCCTTCACCCAATGCATACGTTATATATCGGCTGCTGGCGGCAGAAGTAGTGCCGACTATCAGTGAAGAGAAGGCCACGATTCCACCCACTACATTTTGTATACCGTAATTGTCAATACCAAGAGCCTCAAGCATAACACGACCCGTATACAATCCCACAATCATCGTAATGAAAGTGCGGATATACAACATCATCGTATTTTTAGCTATTCGCTTATTGCGTTCTTCCATGAATCAACTTTTGATATGGAAATTGGCTAAACCGAGGTTTAGGTTTCAATTTCTACACTCCCTCCAAGAGGTTTTCTTCTATCTGTAGTTCGAATTTTATGCCGTAGTCTTCGGAGAGGCGTACGTAGATTATGCGGGTGGGGAATCCGGTGGCGGGTTTGATGTCGTAGATTATGCCTGTGTAGCCGGCCATTATGCCGCCGGTTATGCGCACTTTGCGGCCGATTCCTACCGGTGCGCCTTTCACGACGTCGATTCTCATGTCGGATGTAAAACTGCCGACGGCTCTTTGGAACATCGCCATCGCACTCGGCTCGATTATCGAATATTCGCTTTGTGCTCCGCTCCGGCGGTATGTCCATGCCACATTCGCGGTCCGCACTATTTTGTCTATCGCAACGATATCGGTATTGCGCGTCCGCAGGAACACTATGTCGCGGATAAAAGGCACCGACTCTTTGACGATTTTCTTGCCTACTCTTTTTGCGACTTCTTTGGTAGGATAGAAATATTCTATTTTAACAAAGCTATCCGCTAAAGCGTCGCCTACAATCTGCTGCAGTTCTTCAAATGAGGACGACCGCCTCAGCTTAAGCGCATACCAGCGTTTTTTCACCGGGTAGCACCATTCCGCCACACATCTTTTTAATGCCATCTTTTGGCCGACCGACAAACCGGCGTCATCAAGGAACGACATGTAGCCGTATTCTTCAGGCACGATATCGACCGCCGACTTTATCTCGGCCAGGTCAAGCCCTGCCTCCCGAGCCATCGCTATCCACAAGGCCACTATTTTATCAGGCGTGTAATGTGATGTAAATCTCAACCCTCGCGACGACAGATATAATTCCAGATAGCGGTTGACTTCCTTTACCATCTGGGGCATTCGTTTGCGGCTCTGCCCGAGGTCAAAGACATATTTGCGCCGATGATGAAAGGCTGCCGTATCTATAATATCCTCAAGTTGCGGCACTACATCTTCATACTCATCTACAACGAGCGATATCGCGCCCTCTATATCTGACGAAGCATTGAAGAAAAGATAGAGAAAGAGAGCAAGCTCAGGGCGCTTCCGCGCATCCTCTACAAGAGTATTAAAAATCCGCTTAAATATCCGGCCCTGCGATTCTATCTCTTTCCTTGCCGGTGTATCCGTATAGCCTCGAAGATTCTTTATTTGCTCAAAAGGCTCTACATCGCCGTCGTCTCCGGCGCGATACTCCTTATATATACAGCCAAGTTTCTCCACATATCTCTTGCGGCTCGCTTCCGTATTGCCCTTGTCTATCATCGTGACAAGCCATAGTTTCAGCGATTCATCAATAGTCAAGCCACGCTTATCACGCATGACTTGCATATACGACGCAAGCGATTTATACGTTATCGACGAATCTGACGTTTCTTCGAGCTTTATTGCAACAAACTCATCAAACGACATACAATATACTACTGGCCATCAGTCTGTTATACGGCAGACATCAGCGAACTTGGCACTTCTACCACAATATACTCAAATTCCCCCTTCCTTATTGCCCTGAGGCTCGAAAGAGGGTCTGAAATCCAATATGTTGCTGTGGATTCCACTTGCAGAAATGATTTGCAATCAGCGACAGTCCTATTAATCAAGCCCGACACAGCGGTCTCAGTACTTCGCTTTTGCGACTGCAAAGTTACTAATTTATCTTGAATCTCACAAATCCATGACCGTATTTCATTTTGACATCAACATCCTATCTTGCCAATTTTTCTTAAGGAATATGCTATAACTCAAAATCTTTTTTGTAACTTTGCAGCCGACAGATAAGTTTCTGTCTCGACATTTTTGACTCTTAAGAAGCGTTATGCTTATCTTGTAATTGGAAACGTAGGAAATTTTCATCAGCACAAGGATAGCATAGTGGTTCTCACGCGTATAGCGTGGGCAGCTATTGTTACATCTGTGCTAAAGGTTCTCCTACGACCTCCAATTACGACGTGGCATAGTCAGCTCACGTTTTCTTTTTGTATCATTTCCGAAGAGCTGCCGGAAACAAAACTTAATGGTATGAAGAAACTTCTTTTACTTTTGTTGTTTGTCATCCAAACCTGTTTTGTATTCGCACAAAACTGCTGCGAAAATGACATCACTTTCAAAGAAATCCAATTCCCGCTGACCGAGCAGGACACTGAAACAGTATTTTATTATTTCGACAACGAATGGATTGCGGGAGCCCGCCCGGATATGGTCGAAACCGACTCAATCTTAAAGATGGAAGTCAAAAACGATGAGTATGAAAACCGCGCGGTCTTCATTACTATCTCGTCGGAAAACCTCGAAAAATTAAAATCCGATGTAAAAGAAGCCACTAAAAATTTTTTGGCAGACTATGACCCTATTTGTGAATTTCCCGGAGGTAATGGACTGTTCAAAGAATGGCTGGAGGCTAATATACAAATACCTGACGGATATAAAGGTAACGAAAGAGTCATTGTCAGCTTCTACGTTCAGCCCGACGGCTCTGTCACCTACCCAAATATTGTTAGACCAAGCAAAAACGAAGCAGCCAATGCCGAGGCCATCAGGCTTGTAAATGCTCTGCCGAAATTCCGCGTCAAATTCTTTACACCAAAGAAACACCGCATAGGGTATACTTTGCCTATAACTTTCAAAGAGCCGGGGGCAATGCTTATAAAAGGCAATCAAGAATAATCTTTAAATAATACGCCCCACCTAACGGCCAAGCCGCCGATACCTCTGTCGGGTATCGGCGGCTTGGTATATCTTAGAGCTTATTCTGCGCTGCTATAGTGCTTGAGAAGATTGTCGAGCACTGATTTCTTTACGGGGAAAGCGGTGCCGTGGCGTATGCCTTCGGGGAAGCTCACCTCATCATTTATTTCAGTGAACTCATGGCCGCCGTCGGTGCTGCGCACAGCGCCATAGCGGTGCGAGGTATACATGTCGAAATACACATAGAGTGTGTCGCCTACAAAGAGCGGAGCCGGACCTTCTGCCCAATAGTCGCCGGTGATGGGAGCCGACACTTCAGTCGGGAAACCTTTGTTGATATCATCTACGCGTGTAATGCGCAGGTTCTTCTCCGGAGGATTGGAATTCTCGTTTTTTACAACCATAATCAGGTCATTGCCGCCGGGCACTTTCGCAATCGCGGCGTCGATAACACTGAAGTCGGGATTAAACCACAATGTAGCCGGAGTGAATGTCTCGAAGTCGCGCGTGGTAGTCTCGTAGATACGGTGGTTCCACTGCTTCTCACGCTCGCTTGTAGCCACATACGAGTGACGGCCGGGAATTGTCGTGGCCCAGAAGATATGGTATGTGCTGTCGGGTGCGTTGTAATAGAGCTCCGGAGCCCAGCAATTGAGCGCTTCGGGTTCGTGAGTCATCACCGGTATGGCTTTTTGCTCCGACCAGTTTATCAGGTCGGGCGACGAGGCATAGCCGATTATCTGATCATTCCAGCTCGAAGTCCACACCATGTGGAAAGTTCCGTCGGGACCTTGGCAGATACTCGGGTCGCGCATAAGTTTGTCGTTGCCTACATTCGGTTTGAGCAGCGACTTGTTGTCGTTGATCGCAGTCCATTTAAGGCCGTCGTAAGAATACGCGAGGTGCAGGCCATCGCTTTGCCCTGTAAAGTAAGAGAAGAGATATACATCATCTTCCACCACTTCTTTCTTCTCGGCACAGGCTCCCATGGCAAGCAGCAGACCTATGGCCGGTAGTAAAAATTTCTTCATGGTTTTATACTATTTACTTAAGTTTTGCAAACGAAACTTGTTTATTCTGAGTTTAATAGATTTAAAAAGTTTAGATAAATCTGTATACATAAACTTTTTAAACTTCATAAACAGCGTTGAAAACGCTTTAAACTTGAATTATTTATTTTTGATTGTCACAGTATGAGTTCCGGCTCCAAGGCATTCTTTCCTGCCGGGCACGAACGCGCATGTGCCCTCAGGAACGGTTATCTGCGCCTTGACAGTATTCTTATTCCGACGCAGCGACACCTCAATCAAGCCAAACTGAGTGTCTACCGCAGCTTTGGCAGTTTTAAGGTCACCCATATCGGGATTGACAGCAAATGTCTTGAATCCGGGCGTCACAGGCTCTATACCGCATACTTTCTGACTCAGCAGTGTCAACGGGCCACCGCTCCAAGCATGGTTGAGAGTTCCGCCGCCGAAGCCTTCCTCGCCAATACCCCAGCCCTCGAAAAGTGTGGTGTAATCTTCGTAGGCAAGCATTTTGGCATAGCGGTCGCGCATACGTGCGAGCGCAAGATCCGAACGCCCCATCTTGAACAAAGCCTCTAACACATATTTTTCCATATACGGGCTCGCATGTTTCTCCTCCACAAGCACTTCAATGAGCGCAGGATATTTATCTTCCGACGCAAGCCCCGACACCACCGCCATAGCCTGCGCGCGGTCGTCGGTAGCGCCTTTATACGACGGGGTGCGATAAGCGGTCCCATCCCAGAAGCGGCCGTCGAAAGCATTGCTTATCGAGTCCATTTTTGCCTGTATCATCCGGGCGTCGGCCTCCTTGCCGAGCAGCTGAGCAAATTCATTCTCGGCTTTCAAGGCAAGGAAATACCAGCAGTTGTCAAGGATATCGATGTCGATATCCTCGCCCCAGTCGCCCCATTCCCAGTCGCCGGCGCGGTGTACTACGAGGCCTTCGCCGTCGAGCTCCCAGACATCATGAAGATACCGGAGCAGCGGCTCATAGATATCCGCCACAAACGAGCTGTCGGCGCTATAGAAATATTGGGTATAGAAACCATACCAGCCTACCGAGGCAAGCATCTGCAGCGGCAATTCACGGTTCCAGTTCACCGACGGTATCGGCGACGCTATCACGCCGCTGTCGCGCTGCCAGTTCATCAGCTCGTATATTCCTTTGCGTGCAAGCTGCCATGCCGAGGGCGAGAGAGCATAGAATGTCTCTCCGAGCTCATTGACCTCATCGCCCCACCATTGCGCCCGCTCGCGGTCGGGACAATCCATATAATTGTCGCGCATGGTGATATAGAGCGTACGGGCCGAGCGCTTCCACAATTCGTTCAAGAACACGTCGTTGCACTCGAAAGAGCCTGTAAAATCAGTGTCATAGCCCGTCTCGCGGTATTTGAGGTCAATCACTTCCACGCCTTCCGGCACGATATAGTACATCTCATGGCCGTTGATCCAGCCGAGACTCTCATATTCCTGCACACCATCGCGGGTTATATATTCAGCCCTCATATTCGCAGCAGAGCCACCCATATAGTTATCGGTGAGCATGTCGATTTTCACACCTGCCGGCGACTTCACCTTGAGCCAAGGCGTCACCTGAGCGTTATAAGGCAACTTACAGATAATGGTATCGCCACTCTGCCGGCGGCTCACATAGTCGCGCAGACCGCTGTTTTTCCATTGGGGTATAGGGCGCTCTACAAGCCGTCCGAAGGGCGAGCGCGAAGCGTCGGCGATATATACCGCATTAGCCATCTTTCCCTTGTAGTCAGGCATATACCAACCGCTGCGCTCTCGGCGTGCGTCGTAGCGTATATTGCTCTCAGGCAGGCGGTAATTTGGGTGAGGCGCCTCTGTGTCGCCGTAAGCGTCGTAAGGCACACATTTCCATGATGTGTCAGATACAATCTCAAGCTCGGGCGACAAAGCCTCAAAGAACAAGCCGGCCGTGCCGCTGCTCACATGCGAGAATCCGTTCTTGCCGAAATGCCAAACCAACAGTGCTATCGTATTCTCTCCTTTTTTAAGATAAGGAGCGATATCCACGCGGTCGAAATATGTTGCCTCGGGAGCCGGCCCACGTTTAAGACCACCCTCAAACACCACCGGCTCTCCATTTATCCACAGCCAATACTTACTGTCTACAGCAATATCAGCCATAAGTTCTGCCGGCAAATTGTCGGCATTTACTGTCGTGCGGTATATCAGCCAGCTGTTAGGCTTACTCTGGCAAGTTTCGCTGCCAATCCATACCGCTTTGCGCTCCCCTGCCCTGACTTGTACGGGCAGCAACAGGAGTAATGCGAGAATAATGTATGTGATGTTTTTCATGGTAGGTCAAGATTAGAAAGGTGTTCCGTCGTCTCTGTTGGCGGCATTGTCTGCCGGGCCTCCGATTCCGAGGGCGGCAGCGTCGGCGGCTGCCTGCTCGGGGTTGGCCTGCGCGACGGCTGTATCGGCATTGTCGCTCGCCGAGATGGAGCCGTAGGTCTGCAAGGCGGCTTCGCTGCTGTTGTCCCAGTTCTCGAAGCGCACATACTCATGGCGGAAGAACATATCTACCGTATCAGTACTACCGCTACGGTGCTTAGCCACGATAAACTCGGCCTTACCCTTGATATTGTTGCCATCCTCATCGACCGACGCCTTGAGATAATATTCGGGGCGGTGGATGAAGCACACGATATCTGCGTCCTGCTCTATCGCTCCCGATTCACGGAGGTCGGACAGCTGCGGGCGCTTGTCTTTATTGCCGCGGTCTTCGAGCTTTCGGTTAAGCTGCGACAGCGCTATTACAGGGATATCGAGTTCCTTTGCCAACTGCTTGAGCGAGCGCGATATAGTAGAAACTTCCTGCTCGCGGCTGCCCAGCTTGATACCGGCCGTCATAAGCTGCAGGTAGTCAATCACAATCAGCTTTATGCCATGCTCGCGCACGAGTCGGCGCGCTTTGGTGCGGAGCTCCATCATCGACAGACCTGAAGTATCGTCGACATAAAGGGGCAAGCCGTTGAGCCGCTGTATGCGGTTGAGCAACTGATTCCATTCAAGGTCGCTCAAATGTCCGCTCTTGATCTTGTCGCCGGGAATCTCGCAGGCGTTAGAAATAAGACGGTTCACAAGCTGCTGGTTGCTCATCTCAAGCGAGAATACAGCCACCGGATTATTCTGCATGGCGATATTCAGAGCCATCGACAGCACGAAGGCAGTCTTACCCATAGCCGGGCGGGCGGCGATGATAATGAGGTCGGAGTTCTGCCAGCCCGAGGTAAGTTTGTCGAGCCCCACAAAACCTGTGCTCAGACCGCTGATACCTGTCGACCGCTGTGCCGCTATCTGCATAAGGTCGATGGCGCGGGTGAGCAAGGGGTCGATCTGCGTTACATCTCGCTTGAGGTTGCGCTGTGATATCTCGAAAAGCTTGCCTTCAGCTTCCTGCAGAAGATCGTCGATATCGTTACTCTCGTCGAACGCACCGTTTTCTACATTCGAGGCAAACGCTATCAACTCGCGGGCAAGATACTTCTGAGCCACAATGCGGGCGTGATATTCGATATGCGCCGCCGAGGCCACATTCACAGTCAACGACGCCACAAAACCGGCACCACCCACTTTCTCAAGCTCGCCGTCGTTGCGCAGACGGTTTGTCACCGTTATCATATCGATAGGCTCTTCGGCAAGACCGAGCGATTGTATGGCCCGATATATCGTGGCATGACGCGGCTCATAGAAACTTTCTACCTTAAGTATGTCGCACACAAGCGAGAAAGCGTCTTTTTCAAGCATGAGCGCGCCAAGCACGGCAGCCTCAATCTCAACTGCACGCGGCACAAGGCGCCCGGCAATCTCGGGCGGCAATGCTGCCGTAGCGCCGGGACGACGGTTCTGACGGAATGTTGCTGTTAGCTCTGTCATTTTTTCTTGCGGGCTTTATCTATGAAATCTTTTGTCGGTACGAAATAAATCTCCACACGGCGGTTTTTTTCACGGTTGGCCACACCGGTGTTGGGCGCCACCGGCTCGTCATAGCCAAGGCCGTAGGGTATCACCGGGCTCTCGCCTCCGAGCGCATGAGCGAAATACTCGTCGATGGCATTTACTCGGTCGGCTGTTATACGCTCGGCATATATCTCATCGCCGGTATCATCGGAATGGACTGCCATCACCACCTTATATTTGTCATCGCGCTTGATATACGGCACAAGCTTTGCAAGAATCTGCTTGCCCCCATCCTTTAAAGATGTCGAGTTGGCCCCAAAAAGACTGCGGCACGGTATAGTCACCATAGTGACCTCACCTTTGCGCACACCCTGAGCCTCGAATCCGGCTTGTTTGAGAGTGCGGGTAAGCAGTCCCATCGCGTTGGCGACAGCTTCACTATGCTTGGGGTTAACCTCGGGGGTTGCTATATTCTGCTCTATATTTACCGAATACGGATCTTCAGCCGGTTCTGCGGCAAAAACCGCCACCGACAGAATCATACCCAACGCGGCAATCAGAGGCCGCGACACTGCCATGATACTTCTTTTCATCACAGCAGGGATTCTTGGTATCCGTATTCAGCTTTTACCATAGCCTCGATTTCTTCTTCACTGAAGTCTACAGCTGCACGATGACGGCGGAGCTGTTTCGATATATAAGCCACTATCTCTGCCATATCTGGCTCATCGTCGTCCTCATCGTCCATATTGATGTCGAGGTCTCCGTTTTCTTCGTAGAATGAATATATCAGGTCGAGAATCTCAAATACAGCTTCTTCATTACGCCTGTCGGCCGCGAGGGTGGCAATCATGGCCTCTATGGCCTCATTTTCATCGTATTCTTTCATGTTTTTGAGGAGTTTAGGTCAACAAGTCCTGCGGGCAGGTCCATGTCGATTATTTGATTTTCAACGTCGATATCGGCAATCAGCTCTTCGCTCGCCGGCACATATATTTCGTTTCCGGCCGGAGTCTGCACTACAAAGAGAGGGTTGTGCTCCGTCGGCTCTATATAGTCTTTTATAGTGCCTATGGGCGCACCAGAGTCTTTGAGTTCAAATCCTTTCAGGTCTTCAAGATAGATCCTGTCGTCATCATCTTCAAGATCTGCAGGGTCGCACTCCATCAGCAGCGGTTTGTTGGCAAGCATCGACGCTTCATTTTCATTATTTATACCCTTGAGGGTAAGCAGATATCCCGCACCTTTATAGCGCACTCCCGCGACTCTGAAAGGCACGTCAAGACCATCGATTTCGGCAAACACAAAATCATCAGCCTCGATTTCAATGCCGTCTACATCTATCATGGCCGAGATTTCACCCTTAATGCCGTGGGGCTTGCCGAATTCGCCTACCTCAAGCAACTGCAGTCCGGTCATTTCTTTTTCTTCTTACGGCCCGAGGGAGTCGGAGCTTGTTTGAATTCGTGAAGATATATCCGCTCAGGGTCTGCGTCAATCGCACCATGACTCATAGCACGTAAGTCGTTGAGCACACGGCGGTCATCCACGCCCTCAGGATTGGCGGCCATAAGGGTTTTCTTCATCTGGTTGGCGACGAGTGTAATCAGGGCATTGCGCTCGTCGCCGTCTTCCATTGATACTGCTGTTTCGATAAGGCGCGGTATCAAGCGGCCGTAATGACGATAGGGAAACGAGCCGGGACGCTCTGCCGGCACCGGCTCGGGCATATCGCCGAACACCCGACGGTCAACAATCTCATAGGGATAGTCTACATCAAGCGTGAAATCGCTCATTATAGCCAGATGGTCCCACAGTTTGCGGCGGTATTCTTCGATATCTCCGCTGGCCGGGAAAAGCGTCATCATTGCGTCGATTATCGTGGTGGCGCAGATGTTTCGCTCCTCGCGGTCTTCTATGGTGGTGCAGTAGTCCACCATATTCTGTATGTTGCGCCCGTATTCGGGCAAAACGAGTTTCTTCAGTCGGTTGTTATATGTGAGCATATATTTCTGTAGTTTTTAAGACCCCAAAGTTACTCAAAAATTCGCAAACCGCAAAGTCTTGAAAACTTACAGCCCCAAATATAGTGTCAGTTCACCACTTGTGGTCTTTCGGGAAATCTTTACCGCTCCAAGCCTTGCGCGAGGTCCAATCCTGTGCCGAATCGCTCCAGAACGGATGTGTACTCGGCAGTCCGAGAGGCAGAAAAGCAAGAGAGGTCATATAGAGCGAACCATTGTTGGTATACCAGTCGGCCACTCCCGGCTGGCGTCCGGTAAAGCCGATAGTCAGATAGCCGCCGTCGTTGAAATTCTCTTTGCCGTCATACATATTGTGCATTACAGCTGTCAGGGCTGCGCGCACTTGCCCCGGAGTGAGGCCGGCAGGCAGTTTGTCGTACCACGCCATCAAAGCAAGCGGCTGCATGGTGGCCATGCGGTAAGGTATCGACCGCCCGAATACGGGGAATGTGCCTTCGGGAGAAATGAAGCGTTCTAGGACTATGCTGTATTTCTGCGCACGCTTAAGGGCCTGACTGTGATATTTGCCATAGTTTATGCGTGTACGTTTACCGCTGTCGCGCATGGCGGCAAGAGTCTCGAGATACATCGGGTGGAACACGTAGCTGCTGTAGTAGTCAAAGGCAAAATCAGGGCCGTCGGCATACCAGCCGTCGCCGGTATACCATTCCTCGGTCTTGCGGATGGCTGAGTTGACACGATAGATATCAGCGTCGGCCCCGGCCTTGGCAAGAAGACTCTCTATTGTAGATGAGAACAGAAGCCAATTGGTATAAGGCGGGTCAACCACGCGGAGCCCCTTGAATGATTCTATATAGCGTTGCTTTGTTGTTTCGTCAAGAGGCACCCAGAGAGTGTCGTAGGCGCGGAGGAATGATTCTGCGATATAAGCGGCGTCGACAAGCGCCTGCCCCTCGCCACGCCACAGCAGGTAATCGGGGCTTTCGGGGTCAACGGCATTGCGGTAGCTTGCCAGAGCCCACTCGCGGAGCTGTCGGCGCAGGGCGCCTTCTTCGGTATCATCATCAGGCAAAGCGAGCCACGGCGCGATTCCGGCCATAAGTCGGCCGAAAGCCTCCATGTATGTCACGCGCTTGTCACGGCCGTCCCATGTAGGGCTTACCTCCACTTCCATGTTGGCCTGCAGTTTGCCCTCTGCCATATTCTTAAGCACGGGGGCTGCCATCTTATATGCAAGGTCAACCCAATATTTGCGGTCGGCATTGCTGTCTTTTTCAAGATAGCGCACATATTCGCATGCGGCAAGGAGGAAAGCGCCCACGCCGAAGTTTGATGTCGACTTCACATCCACCACCTGCCCGGGAATAGCTTTCTCGCCGATTGGCTGCACATAACCAATCGAGCCGTCTTTCTGCAGTGCTATAGTCGACAGATATTTCCAGCCTTTCTTGGCTGCGTCGAGATATTTTTCATCTTTAAGATAGCCGTTGTTTATGCCCCAGAGCAAGCCGTAGGTAAAGAATGCCGTACCGCTCGTCTCATAGCCGGGAGCATGGTCGGGGTCGGCCATTGAGCGTGTCCAGTGGCCTTCGGGCTGTTGAAGGGCTACTACAGCGTCGGCCATCTTCACATATTTGTCTTCAAAGAATTTACGGTGTTTATAGTCGGCAGGAAGATCTTTGAGCACTTTGGCAAGGCCGGCAAGCACCCAACCGTCGCCGCGGGCCCAAAAATCTTTCTTGCCGTTTACGCTCTTATGCTTGGGATACACATATTTTGCGTCGCGGTAATAGAGTCCTTCTTCGGCGTCATACATTATGCTGTCGCTCACGCACAGATACTCATAGAGCTTATCAAGATACTTTCCGTTACCGGTGATATTGTAGAGCTTTGTCATCACAGGCATTACCATATAGAGGCCGTCGCTCCACCACCAATAATCGTTGGCCGGAGTCGACATCTCATATTCCATCACCTCGCGCGCACGGCGGATACGTCTGTCGTCAGGCAATATGTTATATAGGTCGGCATATACCTGAAAGCATATCTGCCAGTCGCCGAAGAGCACATGCTCATCTGTCTCGCCGTAGTTATATTTCCATTTGCTGCGGTCGTTGCTCTTTGCACCTTTCCATTGATTATGCTCTGCCCATGCCTGAGAGTAATCCCGCCAAGCGTCGTTGCCGGTCAGAAAATACGCTTCCATATTTCCGGTATGGTAAGCGGCGTTGTCCCAGAATGCACGTGTCTCGGGTTTATGCTCCGACTGCCAGTGATTGTTCACTTTGCTTATCATATCGCGGACAGCCTTGGATTCTTTGGTAGAAGCTATTAGAGGCATTACAATGACGAGCATAAGTATGCTCAGCAAGGTCTTTTTCATGGTATCTCTATGATGATTTATTAATGTTTACAAAATTACAAATTTTTCTCCAAAATAAAAAAAGTTTAAAAAAGTTGCCGAAAAATTTGCACAGTTCAAATTTTAGGCGTAACTTTGCACCGCAAAACAGATGGTGCCCATAGTTCAGTTGGTTAGAACGTCGGATTGTGGTTCCGAAGGTCGTGGGTTCGAATCCCACTGGGCACCCTAAGCGGATTGATTCTTTCAGTCCGCTTTTTTATTCTATATCATGGTCACAGCTTCTATTGTCGTGCATAATACACCTCCGGCTCAGTTGCAGAAGGCTCTCGAATGTCTGCTGCGATACCGGTTTCATGCGGTGTATGTGATCGACAACAGCCCTTCCGACTCCCTGAAACATTCATGCCCGCCGGCTGTGATATACCACCATGTAGAGAATAGAGGCTTCGGGGCAGGCCACAACATCGCCATTGCCGAGGCGCTCGCCATTGGCTCTCAATTCCATCTGGTAATGAACGCCGATGTCTGCTGGGAGGGCGACATAATAACTTCCCTTGTCGCTTACATGAAAGACAATGCGGATGTCGGCATGGTAATGCCCAAGGTTTACTACCCCGACGGTGCTCTTCAATACGCCTGCCGTATGTTGCCCACGCCATACGATTTGTTTGCAAAGCGCTTCCTGCCACCGTCTTTGACCCGCCGCCGGATGGAGCGCTACCTCCTTGCAGACCACGACCATGATTTCCCGCTGAATTGCCCATATCTGTTGGGGAGCTTCCTCTTCTTCCGGACTGCAGCTTTGCGCGACGCCGGGCTATTCGACGAGCGTTTCTTCATGTATCCCGAAGACATCGACATCACCCGACGTATCCACCGCAAATGGAAAACTATGTATTGGCCCGGAGTCAGCATAATACACGAACATGCGGCAGCTTCGCGAAAAAGCCGCCGCATGCTGTGGATTCATATCACCAATATGATACGTTATTTCAACAAATGGGGTTGGCTCTTCGATAGCGAGCGCCGCCGCGTCAACCACATTCTTCGCGCTTCAATCACTCCGGCCACAAAGCCGCAGAACGGACGCGGATAATCACTCCACTTTTATCACATTCATGCCGCACCGGCGGCAATCGAAGTCGAGCCTATACTGCCCCGACTCATTGCGCAGATACAGCGGCTGCGGCAGCTTGTCTGCACCTTTTTCGCGCAGGCAGGCTCCGAGTTCGCGGCGTATGCAGTAGCGGGTCTGCATTACCCGTATCTCCCCCTTTGGCAAATTTGTCTCCAACGCCTCTTGCTCTATCTTAGCGCCATGAGATTCATAAAATCGGCGCGAGAGACGGTTTGATACATTGTCGTGATAATCAAGCTTCATGCCGGCAAAAGAATCCTCGGCAAGAACCGATGGCTTGCGGCGGTCGTAGACATACCTTGCGGCCGCTACGCTGTCGAGCAATTCCAATGCGTCGCGACGAGCCTGCGTCAGTGTCGACGCGGCTACAAAGCGGTCGCCGAGGCGGTCGTCGGTACTCGCTATCTTATATATTGTATCTCCGGTCTTTTCAATCACACGGC
The DNA here is from genome assembly GCA_910579995.1 of uncultured Muribaculaceae bacterium. GTDB lineage: Bacteria > Bacteroidota > Bacteroidia > Bacteroidales > Muribaculaceae > CAG-873. The sequence goes on from CAJTWH010000015.1 coordinate 67,644, forward strand.
GGCGAGGCTCCGATTGGTCGCTGCGCGCCTGCTGGTATTCGCTGTCGGCTACCAATGTAGCACCACATCCGCGCTCGTCTTTCAGCTCCAAGCATATACGCTTACCGTCAACCGCTGTGATCGCGACCTCCACATCAATAGTCCGGCGGCACGACGAATCCTTGCTGTCGAGAACATCGAAGAACGCCTTGTCGGTATTGCGGTAGAGTTTCATTCCCGGCGTTAGTTTTTCAGGCTCACTCGCAGGATAAAGTATGTTTCCTTCCGATTTATTGAGCCGGAAACCGTGATATTCTCCGTCCTTGTCAAAATATCCGAGACCGTCGCCATTGGCCAATTCGGTATTCAAGCGCGCCGCGAAACTGCGTCGGCGACGGTCGTAAGCTCCCGTCACGACGCCAATCTCACAACCTGCCCACTTAGGGGTGTCAATCGACGCCATACGCCCTGGCTTGGTAAGGAAATACGAGGTATATCCGCGGTTGAATGTCCTCAGGAGGTCAGCCTCGAAAGCAGACGTGGAAGTTCCTTTTGAAGCACGGATATATGCCCTGTCCGACTCTTGGCAAATCTTGTCGAGCAATTCACTGTAGCGGCGCGTCACATTGGCCACGTAGCGGGCGTCTTTCAGACGTCCCTCTATTTTAAATGACGACGCTCCGGCTTCCACAAGCTCGTTGAGCGACAGACTCCGGTTAAGGTCGCGCAACGACAGATAATGCTTGCGCGGTGCTACCTGCCTGCCGGCACGGTCGACAAGTTCGTAAGGCAGTCGGCACATCTGCGGGCATGTTCCGCGGTTGGCACTGCGCCCCGTCGCCACAAATCCGGCCTGACAATCACCACTGTAGCTCACACATAATGCACCGTGCACAAAGACTTCCACCGGCACCCCGGCAGCCTCGGCACACGAGCGTATTTCATCGCAGGTAAATTCGCGAGGCAGCACAAGTTGCGAGAACCCGGCCTGCGCGAGCAGCCGCGCCTTCTCAGGTGTGCGGATATCACATTGCGTGCTGGCATGAAGTGCGATGGGTGGTAAATCCATCTCAAGATATGCCATATCCTGCACGATGAGTGCGTCTACACCCGCTGAATATAGCTGCCATACAAGTCTGCGCGCTTCATCAAGTTCTTTGTCGTAGAGTATCGTGTTCATCGTGACATACACTCTTGCCCTGAAGCGATGGGCGAAAGAGCATAGTCCGGCGATATCATCTACGCTGTTGCCGGCGGCGGCTCTGGCACCGAAAGCAGGAGCTCCGATATATACCGCGTCGGCTCCGGCAAGCACGGCTATGCGCCCGACTTCGGCATTGCGTGCCGGCGACAGAAGCTCAAGAGTGCGCATATCCAAGTCGGTTAAGGATTTCAAATGCCTCGTCTCTTGACGCTGTTATGCGCTCAGGCTGGTGGGCGTCGCTGTTGACTATAAGGGTTATGCCGGCGTCGACAAGCGAAGGCAGATAGCGCTCGCCGGGAAAGAAGCGCCCGTGCGGCTCCCGGGCTTTTGTATTGATTTCCACAGTGCAACCGTGCGCCACGATAGACTCAATCATCTCCTCTACTCTGCTGCGGTAGAAACTGCTTTCTTCAATTCCCTCCGCATAGTAATTGGCATTCTGCCCCACCTTGTCAAAATGTCCGAGGATATCAAAACCGCCGGCCTCAATCATCGCGAGTGACTGGCGGTAATATGTGTCCACTACATATTCTATGTCACCCCTGAAATATTCTTTCATCCTTCGTGAGAAGTTGTCGAAATGACCGTCGATGTCTACATATACACCCTCTTGCGAAGGAATGAAATGTACCGAGCCTATAGTGTAATCGAGCGGTAAGGTCTTGAAATATTCATTCGCCGGCCCCCATTCCGACCCAAGATAGTCGATTTCCATGGCGGCATAGAATTTACATGACTGAAGCTCAGGCAAGCTCTTAAGGCGGTTTACCTCGCTAAGATATCCATCTACATCCAAGGTAAGCATATTGCATGGCGATGGAATCGGTATGGGGCTGTGGGGCGAGAATCCATAGTGCTTCATGCCCGCGGCCACTGCTGCCCATGCCATGGTTTCCATCGGAGCCCTGCCGTCGCAAAACTGCGTATGACTGTGAAAATTATAATCCCGTGTCCGTGATATTATTTCTTTAAAATCCATAAATTTCTTCTTACCTCAAAAAAATTCCCGAAAACCCCGTCACTCACATCCTACACTCTTTACCCCTATCATACGATATCTTACAAACATCGCCATGCAAGCCACATCGGCGACAAAAGCCACCATAATCGCCTTGTCAAAGCCGAGACCGAAACCTTCAGGGCTCGGGGCGGTAAAAAGATAAGTTGTAACCACTGTTGTCATGAAGAGCGCCGGCACCATCGTCACGACAAATGCTCTGCCATGGCGGGCAAGATAAACCGTGGCTGCCCATAGCGTGAAAGCAGCCAACATCTGGTTGGTCCATGCAAAATAGCGCCACAGCACATCAAAATCAAGCATCATCAACGCAAATGTGCAGACAAACACCGGAACCGACACCAACAGACGACGCAAAAGCTTGCTCTGGTCTATCTTCAGCATGTCGGCGACAATCAGGCGTGCCGACCGCAGGGCCGTATCTCCGGTGGTGATAGGGGCGGCCACAACACCCAATATCGCCACTACGCCGCCCACGACTCCAAGCCACGACACCGAGATGTCATGAACAAGGTCGCCGGCTGTATGCGAGCCCATATATTCCTGCAGGCCTTCATAGCCCCCGGTAAAGGAAATTGCGGCAGCCGCCCATATAAGGGCAACCATACCCTCGGCAACCATGGCTCCGTAGAATACCTGCCGAGCAAGGCGTTCGTTCTTAAGACATCGCGCCATCATCGGCGACTGCGTGGCATGGAAACCCGAAATCGCTCCGCAAGCTATACTCACAAACATCATCGGGAAAAGAGGATGTGAGTCGGCTGCCGGATGTCGCGACTGAAGTCCTTCAGCAAAACCATCGGGGATCGCATGGCCGCCAAAGATAAGTGCCGTCAGGAGCCCGGCGGCCATAAAGAGCAGCGCGAAACCGAAAATCGGATAAAAGCGTCCTATCAGTTTGTCGATAGGCAAAAGAGTGGCGGCGATATAATATACGAATATCACACTTATCCAGAATCCGAGTCCTGCCCAAGAGGGTGTCATGTTGGCAAGGAGTCCGGCCGGCGTAAGCACAAACACAGCACCTACAAGCACGAGCAGCACTACCGATACCACACGCATGATCTGCTTCACAACCGGGCCGAGTTCGCGTCCTACAAGCTCAGGCAAGGATTCGCCTCCCGAACGGACCGACATCATCGCCGAGATGAAATCATGCACGGCACCGCCCAAGATTGTACCTGCGACAATCCATATAAACGCCGCCGGGCCGAACATCACGCCCATTATGGCACCGAAAATCGGGCCGAGACCCGCGATATTGAGAAACTGTATGAGAAACACCCGCCAAGTAGGCATTTCCACAAAATCGACTCCGTCGGCACGTGTCTGTGCAGGCATAAGGCGCTTGGGGTCAACCCCAAACACTTTCTCTATAAGCCAACCGTAGAGGGCATAGCCCCCTACGAGTATGGCAAGTGATACAAGAAGAGTCGTCATTGACGTATCTCAGGCGTAGATGTCGGGCTATGGCCTATCGTCTGACGCATGGTGGTGTCGGCCTCCATATTCTTCATCCGATAGTAATCCATAATACCGAGATTGCCACTGAGGAATGCCTGTGCCATTGCCTTGGGAAGCTCACATTCGGCTTCGATAACCTTGGCGCGGGCTTCCTGCGCGAGAGCTTTCATTTCCTGCTCGCGGGCGATAGCCATGGCACGGCGCTCTTCGGCCTTGGCCTGAGCGATGTTCTTGTCGGCATTGGCTTGGTCAATCTGAAGGGCTGCACCGATGTTACGGCCTATATCGATATCGGCAATGTCGATAGAGAGTATCTCGAAAGCAGTGCCCGAGTCAAGGCCTTTGCGGAGAACAAGCTTCGATATAGAGTCAGGATTCTCAAGTACCTGCTTATGGCTTTCCGACGAACCGATCGACGACACTATGCCCTCACCCACACGGGCAAGCACGGTATCTTCGCCTGCACCGCCAACGAGCTGGCGTATATTGGCGCGGACTGTCACACGGGCTTTGGCGATAAGCTGGATACCGTCTTTGGCAACAGCGGTCACCGGAGGAGTATCGATAACTTTGGGATTCACGCTCATCTGCACGGCTTGGAACACATCGCGGCCGGCAAGGTCGATGGCGGTGGCCATTTTGAAACCGAGGTCAATATTAGCTTTAGACGCCGACACGAGCGCATGAACCACACGCTCTACATTACCGCCGGCAAGATAGTGTGCCTCAAGATCATCTCGGGTCACATCATGCAGGCCGGCCTTGTGAGCTTCGATAAGAGCCCTTACTATAACACTTGCAGGAACCTGACGGATACGCATGAGCACAAGCTGCATGAGCGAGATCTTAACGCCGCTTACGCGGGCCGATATCCACAGGAAGAACGGACAATAATAGAAGAAGACTATCAGTACTACAATGGCAAGTACGATAACCAAGACTACTGTTAATTTCATATAGTTAGGATTAGCTGATTAATTCATCTGTTTAAGTTTCGCAAGCGAAACTCGTTTATTTTGAGTTTAAGGAGTTTAGATATTCCTCGGTAAAAGTAAACCATTTAAACTTTATAAACTGCGCTGAAAGCGCTCTAAACCTCAAGTTTTCTAGTTGCAAGGCAACTTGCGAAACTTGAAATCATCTGTTTTTCTCAAGCCTTACAGCATTGTTGACCTGCGAGGCATAACGACGGCGCAAAGTTTCGGTCTCACGCTCGCTGTCGAGAATCTGCGCACCGACATCGCGCGCGCCCTTGCGGTATCTTTCACGCATCTCGTCCTCGGCTGCAAGGTGCTTGTCGAGATTGAGTTTTGTGGCCAGAGCCTCAAGCATGGCGCTGCGGGCCTGTTTGTTGGTAAAATCGGCAAGCGTGGTATAGATCTTCCCGTTGCCCATATCGAGCGCGAAAAGCTGGGGAGCGGTGTCTACCACCTGCGTCTGCTGCGGCAATTTTCCGGCAAGCAGTTGGCTGTAGTCCACTCCTTGGCGACGGGTCAATGCTATATTGTCAAGTTTGGCAAGGGAGGCCAGATTGGGGTCGTCGCTGTCGGCATTGACGCGCATGGCCGACGGTGCAAAGACATATACAGTCACCTTTCCGGGAATTTGGTTGCGGTCAGTGGCAAACCAACCGAGACCCGAGGTTTCGTCGATTGCCAGCATAAAGTCGTTATATGGTGAATTGTACGGCATACCCATATTCTGGGGCTGATAGTATGCACCGTCCTCATTCTCGTTGCGGCGGGTCATGAATATATCGTAGCCGCCGAGTGAATTCTCGCCATCCGAGGCGTAATACAGCGTGACGCCATCGGGCATAAGAAACGGGAATTTTGCATTACCGCCTCCGGCAAGACTCTCGTCGAGCATGCGGGTATGATCAAGTGTGCCGTCATCAAGTATATTGGCGCCAAAAAGATTGAACACTTCTGATGAATCCGAGGCAGCCCAAAGCAGCTCACTATTGTTCTGAGGTATATAGGCAAGCGACAGGCTTCGGGCCTTGCGACCCGCGCCGGCACGCTGCACAGCCTCCGGCGGCAAGATACGGCCGGCGGCTTCCGACAGGCGATATACCTTGAAGAAATCAGCGCTGTCTACACTTATAGAGTCGAGTATCTCTATTTTTTCTACACGCTCAAGCATATTGCGCATTCTCACCGCACGCCCCTGTAGTTCCGTAAGCTCGTCAGGCACTGCCTTTTTCGCTTTTTTCAGGGCGGCCTCCCAATCGTCGATATAGTCGGCGGCCTCGTCGGCAAGATAATTGTCGAGGGCGCCGATGGCGAGAAGACGCGACGCTTCTGCCACACCGCGGCTCTGTGCCTGCTCAAGATATTTGCGGGCTTGACCGTAATCACCCATGGCATAGAGCGACGCACCGAGATAATAGTTCACCGTCCCATCTTTAGGTTTGCTCTTTATCAGCTTGCGCAAAGTCTCTATCGCTCCGGTATAATCCCCTTCACGATACATGCGTTTGGCATCATCGACCGGTGCGCCGCAGAGGCTCACAGCGACCATCGTCGCACCAAGCAGAGTATATATCCTTTTTAATTTCATAGCTTACATTTTCTCTGCGAATTTACGCATTTTTTCGCCCGATTGCAAGCAAAAGCCCATTTTTCTTTCCTTTTGAAGCTATAATATTTTGCAATATTGAGGCAAAACAATTACCTTTGCAATCTGAAACTTTAATTCTTATGACCGAAGACGATATCAAAAAGCTGCGTCGCGATCCCGACGGACTTTTATCTTACGAATATCTCGCCAACCATATCGGCGAATGTGGCCCTGATGAAATCGACAGCATTATCGACAACATGAGCCGCGTCGACCTCTCCGGCCAATTTCTGGCCAGCGCCGCCCGATATCTCAATGCCATAGACCCTCAGGGTTATGAACCGGCAATACGCACTCTCGTGGCCGGTGCCATCGACAAAGACCGCGAGCACAAGTATCTGCCCGACCTTTTGCAAGGGCTCTATGGTGCTGACTATGAGGTACGGGCGAAAGAGCTGATTGCCGCTGACGATAATTTCCGCCGTATCTACAAGCGACTCTTCCCCACAACTGTAATCTGACATTTTCATGACAAACTTCTTTACTCGCGCCTTCACTATCGGCGCGATGTGTTTTGCCGCCATTGCCTGCCACTCTGAGGCTGCTGCCGGCGGTGACAATAATTCTAAAACTGACATGGACAATACACAGGCAACTGACACGGCTTCGGTGCGCGTGGAAGTTGAAACTACAGAGGGTAACTTCACCGTAATGCTCTACGGCGATACCCCCAAGCACCGCGACAATTTCGTAAAACTCGCCCGAGAGGGATATTACAACGGCACTCTCTTCCACCGCGTCATCAAAGATTTTATGATTCAGGCCGGTGACCCCGATTCTAAAAATGCCCCCGCCGGAAAAGCTCTCGGCTCAGGTGGCCCCGATTATAAAATCGACGCTGAAATCGTTTTCCCCAAGCATTTCCATAAGCGCTATACCCTTGCCGCCGCACGTCAGGGCGATCAGGTCAACCCAATGCGCCAGTCATCAGGCTCGCAATTCTATGTTGTAACCGGCACCAAACTCGACACCGCTCAGGTGGCCGGCCTCGAACAGCGCCTTAAGATGAGCCGCATGCAGAAAGCATTCAACGACCTCGCCATGGAGCACCGCGACAGCATTCGCCAAATGCAAATGCGTGGCGACCGCGAGGGACTGAAAGCTCTCCAAGATACTCTCGTGGCGCAAGTTGAGGCTCAGGCTGCAAACGACACCACTCCCGCTCTGACTCCCGAGATGAAAGAAGCATACACCACTGTCGGCGGCGCACCTCATCTCGATGGCGACTATACTGTTTTCGGTGAAGTTATCAGCGGCTTCGACACCATCGACCGTATCGAGAAAGCCGAGACCGACGGACGCGACCGTCCCAAAGAAGACGTCCGTATCATCGCAATGAAAGTGCTTCAGTAAAATGCTGACAGTAAACCGCCACACCTTGGCCAACGGTCTGCGTATCGTGCACTCGCCCGATACCACCACGGCCATGGTGGGCGTAAATATTTTATATAACGTCGGGGCGCGCGATGAGCGCCGTAATCTCACCGGCATGGCTCATTTATTTGAGCACCTCATGTTCGGCGGATCGGAAAACATACCTGATTTCGACGCCGAACTCGAATTCGCCGGCGGCAGCAGCAATGCTTGGACAAGCAATGACCTCACGAATTTCTACCTCAGCATACCCGCTCAGAACGTAGAGACGGCCTTTCACCTTGAGAGCGACCGCATGATGGCATTGTCGTTTGACCCTCACTCTCTCGATGTGCAGAAAGGCGTCGTGATTGAAGAATTCAAGCAGCAGTGCCTCGACCGTCCTTACGGACGCCTCATGCACACCCTCCGCGAAGCCCTCTACTCGCCTGCCCACCCGTATTCATGGCCGGTAATCGGCATTGAGCCCGACCATATAGCGCGCGTGAAGATGACCGACGTAAAAGATTGGTTCTACAGTCATTACGCACCCAACAACGCGATTTTGGCCGTTACTGGCAACATCGCTTTCGACCGTGTTGTCGAACTTGCGGAGAAATGGTTTGGCACCATCCCGCGCCGCGACATCAAGCCCCGCATACTCCCATCTCCGGGTTTCCCGACTGATAATGTCTATCGCGAGGTAATCGACAATGTGCCGACAACTATGGTGACCGTAGCCATCCCCATGGCCGCCTACGGTACCGAAGCATATTTTGCCGCCGACGCCATCACCGATCTTCTTTCAGCCGGCAGAGCGTCGCGTTTCTCATCACATATTGTCCATGACAAAGGCCGTGGACTCGTCACAAGTGCCGACGCTTCAATTATCGGAAGTGAGCACGAGGGCATACTCCTGATGATGGCCCGGATAACAGGAAACTCAGACTCCGACATCAGCCGCGCCCGCGACCTTATGCTCGACGAAGGGCGGCTTCTCGCCCGGCAAGGCGAGATTTCCGACCGCGAGTGGCAACGCTCTCTTAATAATTTTGAATCGACTTTCCGCTTCGGTAACGTCGGTTACATATCCCGTGCAAGCAACCTCGCCTTGGCCGAATACCATGGCGAAGACCTCAACAGCACCGTCGACGACCGGCGCGGCCTCACCACCGACGTTATCGCACGCCATGCCGACGAGCTTTTCAACAGCACTCCTGCTGTCACTGTTGCATATCGCAACGCCTGAAACGTTTTTCTCCGCTCCTCTACCTGTTTGAATTCGTTAACCTTAAAGCGCTTTCAGCGCAGTTTATGTAGCTTATAAAGTTTAGTTTTACAAATGTTTACCTAAACTTTTTAAACCTATTTAAACACAGAATAAACATGTTCCGCTTGCGGAACTTAATTAATATAATCTTACTAATCTCTTTCTTTTGCTATGAAAATCAAATTCTTAGCCGGCATGTTTGCTTTAGCCGGCTTCGGCATGACAGTCTATGCCGACAATCCGGTTGCCAATCGCGGCGCTGTTGTCGAGGCAGGCAATGCCCGCTTCACAATGCTCACTCCGCGCATGGTTCGTATCGAATACAGCGACAAAGGCGTGTTCGAAGATCAGGCAACCTTCACCGTCATCAACCGCGAGCTACCCGTGCCGACATTCTCGGTTGCCGACAAAGATGGTGCAATCACCATTTCCGGCGACAGTCTCACACTCCGCTATGTCAAAGGCTCTGATCCCCGCAAGGGCGCAGAAGCGCTCACAGTGACGCTCGCCGACGGTACTCAATGGTACTATGGGAAACCCGACCCGCAGAACCTCAAAGGCACTACCCGAACACTCGACGGCTACGACGGCGGCAAAGCACCCCTGCCACTTGACAACGGTATTCTGTCTCGCTCGGGATGGGCGGTACTTGATGATTCGCCCTCAACCGTGCGCTCCGACGGCAGCCGCTCGCTTGCTTTCGGCGAAAAAGTCGACGGCACTCCTTGGGTAAGCCCGAGAGCCGACGCCGACGCGCTCGACATCTACCTCCTCGCCTACGGACACGACTATACCACAGCCCTGCGCGACTACACACGCATTGCCGGCAAAATGCCCATGCCGCCGGCCTACGTCCTCGGCTATTGGTATAGTAAATTCGCACCCTACTCTGCCGATGATTACCGCACAATGATACGCGAGCTCGGTGAGAACGACATCAACATCGACGTGATGATTCTCGACGTAGACTGGCACTGGGACGCCGGCGAACCCTACAGTACAGGCCGTGGTGCTTGGACCGGTTGGACTTGGAACACCAACCTCATTCCCGACCCTGAAGGGCTCCTGAGCGACATCCATAAAGAAGGACTCCACCTCGCCCTCAATCTTCATCCTGCCGACGGCGTGGCTTTCGACGAAGACGGATATGGAAATATCTGCACCGACCTCGGACTCGACAGCACCACAAAAGCCTCTGTACCTTGGGCTCTGCACGACAAAGACTTCTACCGCTCGTTCTTCAAGCACATCATGCGTGTGCGTGAGAAGCAAGGTGTCGACTTCTGGTGGATCGACTGGCAGCAGAAACTCACCAACGACAGCGTCGACGGCCTCGGCCAGACTTTCTGGTGCAACCACGTGTACTTCAACGACATGAAGAATATGCGTCCCGACCGTCGTCCGCTCATCTACCATCGCTGGGGCGGTCTCGGAAATCACCGCTATCAGATCGGTTTCTCCGGTGACACTTACATCAACTTCGAGACCCTCGCACAAGAGCCACTCTTCACCGCCACAGCCTCCAACGTATGCTACGGCTATTGGGGACACGACCTCGGCGGCCACCTCCTCGCACCAAACGACCCCAACGACCCCGAGCTTCTCATCCGCTGGATGCAATTCGGCGTGTTCACTCCCATTTTCCGCACACATGCCTCAAATCAGGGCAACATTGAGCGCCGTATATGGAAATATGCCGAAATGCCCATCATGCGCGACATCGTGAAACTCCGCTATCGACTTCTTCCCTACATCTACGCCGCAGCCCGCAACAGCTACGAGACCGGCGTAGGTATCTGCCGACCGATGTACTACGCCTACCCCGAAGCCGATGAGGCATACACAAACCCCGGCCAATATTTCTTCGGCGACGACATCATAGTAGCTCCCGTCACCAAAGCCGCCGAAGGCAAGACTGTCAGCAAAGACGTATGGCTCCCCGAGGGAACATGGTATTGCCCCGACCTTGGCCGCAGCTTCGAAGGTGGCCGACACATCAGCGCCGATTTCTCGCTCACTCAGATTCCTTGGTTTGTGCGTCAAGGCGCAGTGATTCCTTGCAATGCCGACGATATCAAACGTGCCAACAGCTACTATCCGCATATCGTGCTTGATGTGATTGCAGGTGCCGACGGCTCCGCCACTCTCTACGAAGACCCGGGCGACAACGCCGACTATGCCACCGCATGCAGCACTACCGAAATCAGGCACCACGACGGACGCCTCACCATCGGCGCACGCCAAGGTTCATTCGCCGGCATGCCTGCGACCCGCAGCTACACTGTCCGCGTCCACGACGGCAAAGGCAAAATCCGCACCATTGACATCCCCGCCAAACCCACCGACCGCCCCTTGGAAATAACCCTCTGAAACCTCCCATAAAAACAAATACGCGCGGCAGACCTCAATCTACCGCGCGTATTTGTTTAAATAATTATACTTCTCTGACCAAATTCAAATATCGTTTGGCAAAAGCACTATATGAATATTCACGCTGAAGCCGCAGATTTGCCTCCACTCCCATCCGGTCTCTCAATTTAGGGTCTGCGGCAAGACGGACTATAGCATCCGAAAAAGCCTTTACATCACCGACAGGTAAAATATAGCCTGTAACCCCATCCTCTACCAAACGTGCGTTGTCGCCAACATTCGTAGCAACAACAGGTAAAGATACATTCATCGCTTCCATAATCGAATTGGATGTTCCCTCGAATAGCGAAGTAGAGAGGTAAATATCAGCTTTCGATATCAAATCCAATACACCTCGTGGATTTATCAGTATCTCCGTGCGGTCTTCAATTCCGTAATCCTCAACAAGTTGCTTCACCTTATGCTCAAGTTCGCCATGCCCTATTATGGTATATCGGATCGAGCTGTCTGCAGCCATCGCTTTTGCCATTGTTGCGATAGATGTAGGGTAATCTTTTTGATTTACAAAACGAGCAACCGTAACAACTCTGACAATGTCTTGCCCAAGTCGATGTTCCGGCTCTCGTGTATTGTAGAAACAATTAGGTATCACTGAGATATTCCTGATACCTTTTTTTTCGAAAACCTTTGCTCCTGAATAACTGTTCGCAATAGCTCCGGTAGAAAAACGGGAGCCGATCAATTCAAGCACTGTTTTCCATAAGGGAAGTACACTATTTCGCAATCCTTGAAAACAACGCCGCACACCGACTGCGTGAGCTGCGATCGGCCCCAGTACATCAGCCCTACTCAGATAGCAAAAAAGAAGAGTTATACTTCGCTGACGCAAGATTTCACAAAGCTGACGGTATTGCTTATATACTCCTCCGGATAAACAAACAATATCTTGCTCCGAGAGATTCGATAACGTTACGTTTTCGGCTTCAAAGCCCTGTGATACATCAGAGAGAATCATCGTTACAGAATAATGCTCCGATAATACTCGAGCTAACAGACATGCTTGTTTTTCACCACCACCTTTCTTCAATGAGGGGATAAGAATGGCTATATTTTCCGACTTTTGGATTGCTTCTGGAGTCATACTTATAAATTTATCCGACAAAGTTACAAATTTACATTCTATTACAAAAAAATAACTTAACAATCATGCAGGATTAGAGACTTGGTGTCTTGACAAATACTTATTATTCGTATACGCTTTCTGAAATATTATGGTTTTCATTGCTCTTAACCTGCACATTTTTTCGTAACTTT
>CAJTWH010000016.1 GCA_910579995.1 uncultured Muribaculaceae bacterium
CATTCCCACGAATCTGGAATTTCAAACTTCTGATAAGGGGACGCAGAGGAAGATGGGGTGAGGTGTTTTATGCTCTATAAATCAAGCCCTTTGGGAGTTTGTTGTGACTCTCAAAGGGCTTTTATCTGGTGATTAAAATCTTATCAGAACGGGTAGCCGATGGCGAGGTGGAAGGCGAGGGATTTGCCGAAGCTACGCATGTTGTAGTAGCCGCTCTTGCCCGTGTCGTAGGGGGCGTGGATACCTATGCCGAGGTCGCCGCGGATAACGAGCATGCTGATGTCGAAGCGCAAGCCTACACCGGTGCCGAGGGCGAGGTCGCGCAGGAAAGTCTTGGCCTTGAGCGTGCCTCCGGGACGCATGGGGTCGTCTTTGAGCAACCATACATTGCCGGTGTCAACAAAGAGCGCGCCATGGAGCGGGCCCATAATGGGGAAGCGATATTCTACATTGGCCTCGAATTTAAATGTACCCGTGCGGTCGAAGTAGTCTTCAGGCTGTCCGGGAGGTGCCTTGTAGCTGCCCGGACCTATAGAGCGGACCGTAAAGGCGCGGATTGAGTTGGCGCCGCCTACATAGAACTGCTCTGAGTATGGCACCTGCGAGCTGTTGCCGTAGGCATGGGCCGCACCGGCCGCCACACGGCTTACCAACCAGTTGTCTCCGCCGAGACGATGACCCCACACCAGCTGAGCCTGCCCCTTGACAAACTGCGAGAACGGTGTGCCGAAGAGGTCTTTCTGACCCTTCTTGCCGCATGCACGGTAGATAGCCCAGAACACATTGCCGGCTTCCTGAACGGTGAATGTCCAGTTGAGTGTATTGTCGTTGCCGAAAGCGCGGTCGTAGGTGTAGGTATACGACATCTGCGGTATGAACTGACTCATGAAACTCTGCGCCACGGCAGGATTGGCCGCCATGATGGAGTCGAACTCATGAGTGGTGTGCATAAGGTTGGTATATGTGAGCTTGAAGAGAGTCAGAGTGTTCGACACGTGCCTGCGCAGACGCCAGTCGTAGCTTATCGAAGCGCCAAACTGAGCCATCTTGAAATAGTGCGGACGGTTGAGCAGGTCGGCATTGAGCTGCATACGCGTCCAGTTGAGGTTGAAGCGGCTGCGCGGTATCCAGCTCGGCGCAAGAAGGCGAGGGAAAGCAAGCGACCCTACGAGTCCCACCTCGTAAGAGTTGAACACATTGCCCTTGCGGCCGCTGCCCGTCTGCCATTCGTAGCTGCCGGTAAGCTTTACCGAGAGTTGCTCGCCGCCACCGAAAATATTCTTGTTTGTGACGCCGAAAGTAAGACCCGGGCCGATATAGCTGTTTGACTTCGACGAGGCATTCACCTCAAGTGAAGTCTCAAGGGGTGAGTCGAAAGTGGCATAGACATCCACATTGAGGCGACGGGCAGCCATATCTGAGGTATCGGGCATAGCCTCGATGTTGATGGTATTGAAAATACCAAGCCTCGAGAGATTCGCTTGGGTAAGATCCATGTTGCGCACCGAGAACCGACGCCCGGGCCGGAACGTGACATTCTCATCTATAAGCTTGCGGCGCAGGCGCGAAGGCATCATCTGTATAAGTGTGGAGCGTTTGAGCTCTACAGTGTCGGCGGTGCCACCGCCCTGACTGCGGTCTATGTGAACGGTGACCTTACCTGTGGTATACGGCGCCAGAGCAATCGGAGGGATATTTGAGGCAAGCATCATCTTGAGCTCTATCTCACCCGGATGTGCAATACTATCGGCAAGATATTCTATAAACTCGGGGCGGAAGAAATAGTAGCCCCTGTTGCGCAGCGAGTTGGTGATACGAGTGCGTGCTATCGAGAGCGAATCCGTAGAGTAGCGCGGATTATCCGCCATCAGATAAGTATCTTGCCGTGCGAGCGAGTCGATAAGAGCCCCCAGAGCCGTTGAATCGGGCAAGAGCTCTACATTGCGTATCGGATACCCCGGACCCGGATTTATCTCATATAGAATCTTGGCTTTCTTGCGGTTCTTGCCCTGCACGAGACTATATGTGGCGGTTCCGCGGAAGTAGCCGTTGTTGTCAAGTATCTGCTCTATCATGTGAGTGCGCACCTCGGGGCGGACGTCAGACACCAGCACCGGCTCTTCTACAAGTTTCTCATAGAGCCAGTGGCGCAGACCGCTCTCGGGGTTGGGCCAGTTGTTATACACCCACAATCCCAAGGGGAAAGGATAGCGCCAGCCGATAAGTTTCCAATAATTGTTGGGCGCGACATCGACAGCCGATTTTATCGACGAAGCCATTGCTGCCGGCACTTTCATGCTGTCAGACGGGGCTATTTTCACGGCCTTGACACCTGTATAGAGAATCTCGTCGGCCGGTATGCGGCGCGTCGTTGAGCACGAAGCCGCCACCAAGGCCATAAGGGCGGCCACGAAAGCTGTGAGATATGTCTTATTTCGTAGTATCATGACTTTCTTGGCTTTGTTGGTTTTCTTTCTGAATGCGGCGTTCTACCGCTTTGGGCGACAGGAACATATCTCCGAGCCGGCGCAATTTGCGGCGGTATACGAAGCCCACACCCGTCTGGGTGATCTCGCCTTCGAGTATGCTCTCGTAACCTGTATGGCGGAAGAGACGAAGATACATCGTGCGCTGGGCATTGAGGAAGTATTCGAATGATATGTCGTTGATCAGATTCTGCGAGAAGTTCTCGTCGGCATTGGCGTCGGTGGAATAATTGCCGCCGACAACAATCTTGAATCGGTCGTTGAAGAGCGACTTCGACACCTGATAAGAGTAACTCATCGTCTGCGAGGTGCTGCCGTTGACGGTACGGTCGTACTGGTCGATCCCGAACGATATATCCACTCCCTTGATATTGTTGGCCGCCCACGAGTTGATCTGCGACTCAAGGAATGAGAAGAGAGGGTTGCCGGCGAGCGAGGCGTCGCCCTTTGTGCCGGGGCCGGTGTAGACGTTGTAGAGCAGCATGTTCATGGCCTGATTGGCGCGTTGCTCCTTGCTCATGGTCTCGAGCTCGTTTGCCACGGTTATGTCATCGTTGGTAGAGAGGTCAAATGCCACATCCATCTGGTTGAGCGTACCTGTCACGGCGAGCGATATATCGAAGTTAACAAGGCGCGAATTCTGCCCGCTCTGGGTCACATTAGCCTTTACGATGTCGTTGGCATGAATGTTGAGCGTGGGGTTCATCATGTCGCCGTTGAAAGCCACATAGCTGCCGCGCACGAAGTTGAAGAGTTTCTCGCTCATGAAAGGCGGCGTATAGCGCACAAAACCTTTGTCGATATTGAGGCGGCCGGAGAGGCGACCGTTATCGAGCGGCGTCATGGCGTAAGTGAGCACACCGTTGCTCTCTATCTGCGCACGGTTCTTGCCGTCGGCCGAGAGATACACGTTTATGATATTGCCGTCCTGCAGTGTAAGGTTGGCGTCAAGCATCATTGCCATTCCGGAGCGCACGAGAGAATCGGCGGCGACAACGGCTGCGGTATCTGTGAAGTTGACGAATTTCACCATATCTTCATTCGAGCGGTTGGCGAGAGTAGTGGTGGCGTCGGGTATGACGTAGGTGATATTTGTGCCGGAGTTCACACTGAGGTCGGCATTGACAGTCATGAAACTCATCGAGCCGCGGGCGGTGGCGTCGAGGCTAATGTAGCCTTTGCCGAAAATGTCGGCACCCTTAGAAAGTTTCTTGCTGTCGACTATCATCATATTGTCGGCCTTGAGGGCAAGGTTAAACTTCATATTCTCAAGCGATGATATATCCACCGTGCCGTCAACGGTAAGAGGATTGGCGTTGCAGCCAGATATCTCAAATTTATCGAAGCTCACAAGGCCGTCAACCACATTTATCGGCGTGTTGCTGAATCGGTATTGCGTGCCTGTCATGGCAAGGCGCACGGCGGTCGAATCGAAGTCGAGCGAGCCATTGAAGACAGGTTTGTCCTGAGTGCCCGAAATCTTTATACTACCATTTAGCATACCCGAAAGCGAGGCCATATTAGGCGGCAAGAACGGATTGACCGTAGCAAGCGGGAAGCGTATCATCGAGAAGTCGAGGGCGAGGGGCGAAACGGCGGTGCTGTCGTTGAGCGCGCCCGAGAGAGTCATAGTCTTCACACCGTCCACGAGCACATCGGCGTTGGCATTGATTGTGCCCGAGGGTGTGGCGGCGATATCGAAGTTTGTCTTGAAATCGGCCACAGCCTGCTTGCCATAGAAGAAGTTGGTGATACCTGCGCTGCCCTGCCCCACAAGCAGTCCGTCGTGGCGGTTGAGGCGCATGTCGGCAGTCACATCACCCTTGATTGGCGGCGCGAAGGGGTTGACCGCAATCCAGTCGCTGAGATGGATATCGGTCAGTTTGATCACGAGGTCTTCCTGCTCAGCCGACTGATGTGTGGTGCTGTCGGGGTGCTCTGTATAGATGGCGAGGGCGCTGTTGCCGCCGGTCATGTGAAGGTCGGCGTCGATATGCCCTGTCGGGATGTTGTAGCTTATGAAATTGTCAGGGTTTGCCGTCCATGTCTGATAGCCGATAATGGGGCTGTAGGGGCGGATATGCATGATAAGGGTTGAGTCGGTGGCGTCGCTCTCGGCGGCAAGACCGAGCTCATAGCCCGTAGCACCCTTAAGATTCTGTTGCTTCACATTGATATGGGCGTATTTGCCCTTGATAATACTCGTGAGGTCCACCTTGTGCCATTCATCCATGTTGCCGGGCTTATTCTGCATGCCTGCGGTAAGGTGGAAGTGGCCCCGGTGTTCACCGCCGTCAATATATATCGAGTCGATGAGCATGCTGCCGGTGTCGAAACGTTTGATATTACCGTCCATCGTGAGAATCGAATCTTTATCTACACTGAGATTGAACGAACGCACCGACATCTTCGATGGTGCGAGAATATCGTTGACAAGGTTTGAGCTGCCGCCGTTTATGCTCAGGTCAAACGGAGGGAGGAGCATGCTCAGAGTATCAGTATCAAGCGTATAGATAGCGAGCTGCTTGGCAAGGAGCTCTGAGAAAGCGCCGAACGACGATGTGAGTCGTTCGATTGACGCCGGGGAGTTGAACACCGCCGTCATATCGCGGTTGTTGACCGCGAGGTTAGTGAGGCTGTCGCCGGCATTGAAGTGGGCTGTGATGTCACTCAGCGCTATGGTGCCGTCGGTGCGACGGAAGAAGAGGTCGTGGAGGTTCACATCTGCCTTCATGTCGTTTTTGCCCGGGCCGATCTCGGCATTGCCGTCGAGCGAAATCTCGAGAGAAGCCGGCTCGTTCATGAGTTTGAGGGCGTAGAGGTCGATATAAGAGCCGTCGAGCGTGCCTTGCCATTTATATACCTTGCCGTCGAGATTGCCGTTCGCCTTGAGTGTAAACTCAGCCGAGGGGTTGGCCGAGGCAAGGTCGATAGAGGCCTGCCCTTTTTCGAGCTGAGCCTTGGCTGTGATGTCGGTATATGCAACGCCCTGATATACTGCTTTCGTCACAGCAATATCGGCGTCGATCTTGGTTGAAAGTGCAAACGGGTCGTATCCGCGCCCGTTGACATGGGCTTTTGCAGTCACCTGCTCCACTCCGAGCAAAGGCATGAAAGCCTGCACGGGGAAAGAGGATGTTGTCACGTCGGCGGTATAGGTCTGCGCGTTGCCATTCCAGCGCGCGTCGAGACCTATGCGGCCTCCTTCGGTCACAGCTGCCAACCGCCCGGCGATAGTACCCGAACGCATATTTACCCGGCCGTTGAGACTCATCGGCGGTATGCGCAGCATGGCCGCTGTCTCTTTTGCAAGGAATTGGTTTTTGAATGTGTTTACATTAATGATGTTTCCTTTGAGCGATATTTCACCGCCAAGACGGTCGGGATTCATCATATTGTCGATATAGCCCGAGGCTTCCATCGCCACGCAACGGTTGAGCTTCAGCTTGGCCTCATCAATGGCGAGGTGTCCGGTCGTACCCGAAGCGTCGAGAGTGAGCAATATGTCTTCTGCTCCGGGAATAGCGGCGAAATAAGGCATGAAGGCAGGGAACATGTCGCTCATGTCCTTAGGAGCGAAAGCGCCGTTGAGCTTTATTCCGAGAGGCACAGACGGGTCGGAAGCGAAATCGCCCATGCCGAGCTTGCCTGAGAAATCTACTTCTGTGCCGCGGGGTGTAGAGAGATGTACCTGATTGAATGTCAGAGCCACGGAGTCGATATCGAGAGTACCGTCGACATCAAGAGTCACTCCGCAGCGTTCGCGGCCGTGGACTTTCACCGGCAGTTTCACTGTGGTGGCCTGATTGTAGAAATTATGCAGACTCAGATCTATGCTGTCGAGCTGAATATAGGCAAAGTCAAGTCCGGGAGCAGGCTCTACGCCGGCTGAGGCATAGAGTGCGTCGCCGCCATGGAAATCTATGCTGTCAATTTCGATAGTCCACGGTGCAGAGGTCACGCTGTCGTTGGTAGCGGCAACAGGGTAAGGCCCTGAAGCTGCGATAGAGGCGGAATCGGGAGCTATATAGCGTGCGCTGAGCCCGGTACCGCCGAATGTCTTTAGATTGATTTTTTGGTTATAAAGGTCAACCATGCCGTCGCGAAGCACCGATGATGAGATATGCGCTGTAAGCGTGTCGATGGTCGGCATCATGCGCATGGTATAGGAGAAATCATCAAGAGCGATCCGCCCCAGAACTATGCTCATACGAGTAGGAGGAGCCGGGGGTGTAGCAGGAGTCGTGTCAGGATTCATCAGCATAGTGAGCCGACCCCCCTTGATTATACCATCGTCAACCTTGATTGCCATATCGGCAAGACCTACAGTGGCCGGAGCGAGCGCGAGACTGTCGGCGGCTATGGTGAGATACATCGCCGAGTCGGGTGCGCCCATACGGTAGCGGGCGTCAGTGAGGGCTGCCGATGATATTCGCACCTTGCCGGCAAGCAAAGGCAGGATATTCACATCAAGATGTAGGCGTGAGGCCGCCATCATTGTGTCGCCATAACTTGTGAGACTCAAGCCCTCGGCTCCAATCTCAAGGGGGAAATCAAGGCGGAAAGAATCGAGATGAAGAGTTGCCTCCGGAGTGGAAAGTTTCTCAACAATTGCCTTGCGGGCATTATCTTGCGCCCAATCGGAATAGAGCAAGGCTATCACTCCGCACAACAACAAAACGACTGTCAGGATTGTAAATCCCAACAGACGTGCAATGCGTTTGATAATACTCCAAGCTTTCACTTTCAAATAAGGTTGTGATGAATATTAAAGCGCTTGTAGCGCAGTGTTAGATAGGTTATAAAGCTTCTATGCTTATAAACCATAAATTCCGCTTGCGAAATTTAACTTATAACGGCTCGGAGAGGGTAATTGTTCGCGGCTCTATCGATTTTTTAGCTGAGTGACTCTCACCCGTGTATTCTTGATTTTATGAGGGGCGACAGCTTCGGCTGTAGCTCGTGCTTTTGCAGCCGGCACAGCTACGTAGGCGCAATGGTCGCGGATGTCGATTCTTCCTACCTCGGCCGGGCTGAGGCCTCCTTTACTGATGAGAAAACCGGCAATATCGCCGCGCGATATCTTTTCTTTTTTGCCGGCATTGAAATATAATGTTGCCCGGGCATCAACCGGCTTGGGGCTCAAAGTATCAAGAGTGAGTGGCTGAGTAGTGATATAATCTGGACGGGTCTCTTTGGCCGATAAAATAAGATATACATCTCCGTCTGTACCACCGAGTCGCCCGGTACGGCCATTGCGGTGAGTCCACGCCTCGGCAGAACTCGGCAGGTGATAGTGTATCACAGCTTCCACGCCTTCTATGTCGAGGCCTCTTGCTGCAAGGTCGGTCGCCACCATGACAGGAGCTGTGCCATTCTCAAAGAGAATCAATGCACGCTCGCGCATGTCTTGGTCAAGACCGCCATGATAGAGGCAAGATGATATGCCTTGCTTCTGGAGATAGGCATACACACGGTCAGCAGCCTCGCGATGGTTGACGAAAACAATGCTTTTGCGGCCGCCGAGAGCACGGAGCAGTTCGCCGAGGCTGTCGAGTTTGTCGGCTGCCGGGCTGATAAGCTCGTAAGCCACGACATCGCTCCCGTCATCTTCATTGCCTTTACGGTAGTCGAAAGTATGCTCAACTTCGCCTACAAAATCAGGAATATCACCCGAAGTCGCAGAGGTGAGTATCGTTGTCGACACTCGCCTCATCGTGGCTATAATCCGCTTCATGTCGGTGGCGAAACCGAGCTCGAGAGCCTTGTCGTATTCGTCGATAACAAGTGTGTTTGTGCCTGCAAGGTCGAGCCGGCGGCGGTTGATATGGTCGAGAAGACGCCCGGGAGTACCTACAATGATATCAGGATTGCCCGCCAAAGTCTTGGCCTCGGCCTCGAAAGAATGGCCGCCATAGAGCGCCGCAGTCTTATACTCCGGCGCTGCTATGGGGCGTAGGGTTTCATAAATCTGAAGCACCAGCTCACGTGTGGGCGCTATAACGAGGGCTTTTACACCGATGTCGGTGCGCCTCATGCTCCGCAGCAAAGCTATGGCGAAAGCCAAAGTCTTGCCGCTGCCGGTAGGAGCTTGAAGAAGTACGGAGGCCGGAAGCTTTATCTCGGCCATCTGCTCCTGCATTGGCAGCAGAGAGGCGATACCCAATGAGCGGTGAACACGCTCGAGAATGATGTTCAGATCCATGATATCAGAGATTTTCGTTGATCAGCTGTTCAAATTTGTCGGCAGGAAGCAGGTCGCCTGTGCCGATTTTCTTGAAGCTCGTTCCGTCGGGTTTGAGGAAGAGCACGGCGGGGATACTCTCACCCATGTCGTAGGCTTGAAAGAGAGCGCCGAAGCGGTCTACGTCGACAGCGATAAATGTCACTTTGCCCTGATATTTCGCAGCGAGCTCCTCTACAACGGGAGTGAGCTGACGGCATGGGCCACACCATACGGCATTGAAGTCAACAACAGTAAGTTGCTCTACTTTCACTCCGGGGGCGAGAAGTGAGTCATTGTCAAGTTCAATGACTTTACCGTCTTTGGCCACGGGAGCATAGAGCGCTACGGCCGGCTGCTCTACGGCAGCTTCTTCGGTTTCAGTTGTCTGTGTAGATTGGTTGCCGCAAGAGGCGAGAGCCAAGGCTGCGACTGCCATGATAAAATATTTTTTCATAATCAAATATCGTAAGTAAATATAAATCAACCATGCCCGACATCGTCAGACATCGGCATGGTTGTCAGTATAACGTTGTTACGCTAATAGTTGTTCGCTTATGCGAGAGCGGCGTTGGTTTTGTGAACGGCAGCGGCGCTGGCGGCGAAGAGGGCTTTTTCTTCCTCATTGAGGTCGAATTCAACAATCTTCTCAATACCGTTGCGGCCGAGGATACAGGGAACACCGATGCAGAGGTCTTTCTCACCATACTCGCCTTCGAGAAGAGCCGAGCAGGGAAGAAGTTTCTTCTGGTCGCCGAGAACGGCAGCAACAACCTGAGCTGCTGCAGCACCGGGAGCATACCAAGCCGATGTGCCGAGGAGTTTGGTGAGGGTAGCACCACCTACCATTGTGTCAGCGGCAACCTTATCGAGCTGCTCTGCAGGCAGGATAGAGCTTGCGGGGATACCACGGTAAGCTGCGTAGCGCTTGAGAGGAATCATGGTAGTGTCGCCGTGACCGCCGATAACCATGCCTTCTACCTCATTGATGTTAGCATTGAGAGCGATGCTGAGGAAATATTTGAAGCGTGCGCTGTCGAGGGCACCACCCATACCGATGATACGGTTGCGGGGGAGCTTGGTAACGCGGTGGATGAGATAGGTCATGGTATCCATCGGGTTAGATACGCACACGATGATAGCGTTGGGCGAGTGGGCGAGGATATTCTCGGTAACCGAGCGTACGATACCTGCGTTGACACCGATAAGTTCTTCGCGGGTCATGCCGGGCTTGCGGGGAATACCTGAGGTAATCACCACAACGTCAGAGCCTTCAGTGCGGGCATAATCATTGGTAACGCCTACAAGACGGCTGTTCAGACCGAGGATATTGGCGGCCTGCATGATATCCATGGCTTTGCCTTCCGACACACCTTCTTTGATATCGAGAAGTACAACCTCGTCGGCAACTTCACTGGTTACCAATACGTTAGCACATGTAGCGCCCACATTACCGGCGCCTACGACTGTTACTTTAGACATAATTGTTCGTGTTTATATGATAGTAGTTATTATTGATTCACTTTCGGGCTTGGCGACACTCCGCCATCCGACACTGCAAAGATAATCATTTTATTTCCTAAAACCTTGCAAATCCATATAAAAATTTTCAATAATAAAATTTGGATATAATGCAATTGAAATCACATAAACTTTTCCGACAAATGTTTCTAAAATTCAAATATTTATACTGAACGCTACTTTTCACCCTTATAGATAAAAATAGCGCCCGAAGACTTGCCTCGGGCGCTGATATTTGCTTGGATAAGCTATGCTTATTCAGGACGTTTGGTCTTTTTGCCGTAGCCGTAAACAGCTGCGCTGCCAAGCTGCTCCTCGATACGGAGAAGCTGGTTGTATTTGGCCATACGGTCGCTGCGGCTTGCCGAACCGGTCTTGATCTGACCTGAGTTGGTGGCAACTGCGAGGTCGGCGATGGTGGCGTCTTCAGTTTCGCCCGAACGGTGCGAGATAACTGCGGTGTAGCCGTTGCGCTGAGCGAGCTCTACTGCACGGAGAGTCTCGGTGAGCGAACCGATCTGGTTAACCTTAACGAGGATCGAGTTGGCGCAGCCTTCTTCGATACCGCGCTCGAGGTATTTTACGTTGGTAACGAAGAGGTCGTCACCAACGAGCTGGCAGCGGTCGCCGATGAGGTCGGTGAGGATTTTCCAGCCTTCCCAGTCGTCTTCTGCCATACCGTCTTCGATAGAGTCGATAGGATAGTCGGTGATGAGTTTCTCGAGATATTTAGCCTGCTCTTCGCGGGTAAGTTTCTTACCGTTGGCTTCTTTGGGCTGGCCGTCTTTGAGTTTGGTATAGTCGTAGATACCGTTCTGATAGAACTCAGAAGAAGCGCAGTCGAGGCCGATGGTAACGTCTTTACCGGGCACGTAGCCTGCTTTTTCGATAGCCTTGATGATAACGTTGAGGGCGTCTTCGGTGCCGTCGAGTGCGGGAGCGAAACCACCTTCGTCGCCTACTGCAGTGCTGAGGCCGCGCTCATGGAGCACTTTCTTGAGGTTGTGGAATACCTCTGTACCCATGCGGATACCTTCGTGGAACGAGGTAGCACCGATAGGACGGATCATGAACTCTTGGAAGCAGATGGGAGCGTCAGAGTGTGCACCGCCGTTGATGATGTTCATCATCGGAACGGGGAGAACGTAAGTGTTGCAGCCACCTACATATTTGTAGAGGGGAAGGTCGAGGTAGTTGGCGGCAGCTTTGGCAACAGCGAGCGATACGCCGAGGATGGCGTTGGCGCCGAGGTTGCTCTTGGTGTCGGTACCGTCGAGGGCGAGCATTGTCTCGTCTACGGCAATCTGGTCAAGAGCGCTCATGCCTACGAGGGCTGCAGCGATGGGGCCGTTGACATTGGCGACAGCTTTCTGAACGCCTTTGCCCATGTAGCGGCTCTTGTCACCGTCACGAAGCTCGAGAGCCTCGTTTTCGCCTGTTGATGCACCAGAGGGTACAGAGGCACGTCCAAAAGCACCGCTCTCAAGCAGTACGTCTACTTCTACTGTGGGGTTGCCGCGAGAGTCAAGTACCTCACGACCCGTGATTTTTGCGATTTTCATAATCTTGTTTACTTAATAGCTTGCTATTTATGTGTTTTATTTCTGAGCGCAAATTTACGAAATTTTTCTTTAATCCTTGTTATTTGCAAGGGATATTTTTCTATTTTTTCACCACAACCGAACTCTCAGCCCCTTTCAAATGTTAGCAAACTATAATATTCACCAAGATATGAAAAAACTCGTCACATACATCCGCTCTATCTGCGACGGCGCACACGCCGCCGGCGCCAACATCATCGTCTCTCTTGCCATCGCATTGGCTCTTTGCGCCTTACCCTCTTGCGACCACAGCGAGCTTTGGGACGAGCTGCCTTATCAGATTACCAAATTTATAAATAATTATTACCCCGACAGCCAGCTCCAGTCGGTCAGCGACGCCGGCGGCTCCTACCATGTAAGGATTGAAAACGGCCCCGGCATGACATTCGACAGCGATGAGCAGTGGGTCGCAGTCGACGGCTACGGTATGCCATTGCCTCAGGTATTGCTCTTCGACCAGCTTCCTCCGGCCGTTTACAGTTATCTGCAGGAGACTGAACAGCTCAACAGCGTATTCAGCATATCGCGCGACAACGGCAAATACACAATCGTCCTCCTCGACACCACAATTTACTACGACACCGCCACCGACAAACTCACCGGGATAGAATAGAAAAACTGTCCTCCAACATAAAGCTCACTTTTCTTAACATATTGAGTGATATGCAAAAACAACACATCGCCTACATTTTAAACCAATCATTTCGACATCAAGAGCTTACCCATCTTTTTTACAGCCGACTCATGATTTAGCCTACATATAAAATGGGCAAACTGTGTATTCTTTGGATTATCCTCGTCTTCAATTCTAATCCTATGATTGACAAAATGTGATAACTTATGAGACTTTACATATCTGTCAAACATTTTTGAAAATAATTCACTGCGAAATTCTTGTGGTGAGATATTTTTATGACTTCTCCGTATATCTGTATCAGAATCACAATAAAAACAGAGAACGGCATCTTCATTTTCATTTAAGAATTTTGCCAATGTATCAGAAACAGTATTCAATACATCATAGCCGACAAAACCACTACCTGCGCACCTGACTAATGTCACGTCATAAAATATCAGTGTAAGAATTGCCGGATCAGATGAAAATAAAATAATAGATTCTATATCATAATACGAAAGAGCGACCATGATATGATCGCCCTCTGTATTCTTTATATCAAAAGATAAGTCCATTATACCTCAATAGTAAAGGTACATTGTTTCCTTTCTAACAGCTTTTTAATTTGCTGCTGTTTCTTTTCTCTCAGTGTCTCAAAGACTTGAATCATCTTTGGAGAGGGATTCTTAATTGTGATGTTTCGAGTCATTTTGGTTCTGTATTGTAGTTCAATGCAAATTTACTAAAATTCTCCTGATTACCAATTTATTGATATCCACAATTATTAAATATTTGCATTTATTAACACTCTTATCTCCTTTGCGATTTCGTCTGCTTGAAGAGATATTGCCCCTTGCCGTCGGTAGACTTGCCGTAGGCTACGGCGTGGCGAGGGCAGGCATGATAGCAACGAAGGCATAGAGCGCAATTCTTGCCCCAATGCGGAGTGCCGTCGGAATCGGCGCTGATATTTGCCATCGGGCATATCCGCGAGCAATGTCCGCAAGCGGTGCAGCCACCGGTAGCATGGAAAGGCTTGGGCGACATTGCAAAACGCACAAACCATGGATATACCACCGCCGATTTCACCCAAGGGAAAGAGCCGCGCACCGGCATATCTTCTCCGCCCTCCTCTATCGCCTTGGCAATAGCCTCCAGACGCTCGGCCGACGCCTCTACCTTTGCCTTGGCAACCTCCGGCGAATCTACATCGAAGCCTTTCATCAAGGTATAAGTATTAGGCATTATCACCGTATACGCCCCTGCGGCTGTGAGATTTCTTCGCTTCATCAGGCGGCGCCACTGGCTGTCGGTATAGCCCATATCATCGCCGCAGGTAGTGAGCATATAGTGCTTTGCCCCACATATATTTTTACCAAACCGTGCTTTGGCTATAAATCGCGCCACCACCGGAGGCATACCCCACGAATATGTAGGAAAAGCCCACACAATGCGCTCACCGGCGAGGTCGAATTCTGTAGCCTCGGGAGCAAGAAGCTCTGCCGGGCTGAGCTCGTGCACACTATCGCCGAGCAGCCCGGCAAGAGTGAGGGCGCAATGTCGGGTATTGCCCGTGCCGCTGAAATATATTATCATCTACGCTTATTGAATTTTGGAGCCGGCTGTTGTGGAGGAAGAGCTTTGATAGTTACCTGCGTAGCACCGAAGCCATATTCGCGGAAGGAAGCGTCCTGCACGTCGTGGCCCTTGAATCGGTGAGTGAGTTCTTTCATTATAGCCTGACGGAGCACCCCTTCGCCTTTGCCGTGGATAAAGACAATGCGCGTGCCGGGATGGCGCAGGTTGGCGTTCATTACCTCGGTGAAGCGGTCGATCTGGAAATTGAGGATATCAGCCGGCGACAGTCCTTCTGTTGTCTCGAACATCGACGAGGCATGGAGGTCAACCTCTATGATATCTCCCTTGCGCTTGGGCGAATTGAGATTGGCGGCCCGGTGCTCGGCGTTTGCCTGACGACGCATATCGCGTTCTTTCTGAGCCATACCTTTAGCTATGGCCTCGGCGTCGTATACCGGTTGGGCTGCGGCTCGGTCGGCTGTCGCGATGTCGTAGGCTATCACAGGACTGTCGAAATATGGGTTGGGGCGGAAACAATGCAGACGTGCAAATTTTGTAGTATCGATTTTAAGCTCCACGCGTCCCGGAGCCTTTGACTCGAAAGAGCGGTCGCGTTTGAAAGCCATATATTGCACCTCCACGCGGTCGAAACGCGCCAGATCAGCAGCCGTGAGTTCAAACAGAAATTCCTGAATGTTGGGCTCTACAAGTCCGTCGTAGCGTAGCGTCCAGTTTGCGTCGTCGGTGGCGCGGCTCATCACGCACACATAGACATAGTAATTGGAGTCATTTACAAGATAGGCGTCGAATGTAGTCTGCGAGAGGGTCTTGATATTCTCCGGCTCGAAACCTATCACAAGGTTCAGCACATCGCCTCCTTTGGTCTCAACCACAGGAAGTTTGGTCGGTGCCGGAGTCTCGGCTTTAGGCGCGGGAGTCTTGGGCACTGCAACGTTGTCGAACGCCGCAGCATGACTGATAACAACACATTCGCGGACAAGAACCGGAGTCTCAAACCCGTCATCATCCACATAAGCCATATCGCCATCTATTCTAACAACCTTACCACCCCCGACAGCATTGAGGTAGCGCACTGTATCGCCTATTTTCATCTTTTAAAAATATTTCATTACAAAATTACAATTTTTTTCTGACAAAATCCACTGACAATTTTATTTAACCAAATTATTTACCTGTTATAAAGACAAATATATCAAATATTTGTTATATCTTTGCATACTGATATACAACAAATTTCATAATTATGGCAAGACCCATAGCAGAAACCCCTATATTGACCGGAGAGGACGCTGTTCGCTTCGAACGCTTGCGTCTTGAAGTAGACAATCTTTCAAAAGATCAGCGTGCGGAAAACACACGTAAACTTAAAGAAGCTGTCGCCGAGGCCATGAAGAGAATTACTATCTGTATCTGATGAGACTTGTAAGACTGACGTCGGAATACGATCTTAAGCAATTTGACTGCGGCGACAATGACCTCAACGAATTTCTTATAGACAATGCGCTTGATTTTTCAGAAAAGCGCATTGCCAATACTTTTATTCTCGAAAAAGATAGAGAGGTTATTGCATACTTCTGCATTCTTAACGACAAAATCAGCCAGCAAGATGTCACAAACAGTCAGTGGAAGAAAATAAAAAAAGGATTTCCTGACAGAAAACATTTCAGTAGTTATCCGGCTATTAAAATTGGACGATTTGCAGTTTCTTCATCTTTCAAGGGTCAGAATTTAGGTTCCGGATTAATAGCAATGTTAAAAGACCTGCTTAACGGGAACCCCAATTACTCCGCTTTCCGATACCTTACCGTAGATGCGTATATGTCGGCAATTGGTTTCTATGAGAAGAACGGCTTTAAAATTCTATCGGAAAAATCAATTGGCGACCATACCCGCCTGATGTTTTTCGATATGATGGAACTTGAATAGCAAAAACCCCGATTCTTCGCGAGTCGGGGTTTTCAAATATAAAGTTAGTCTTATAACTTAGCGTTAATTTCAATAGTCTAACCAATTCCAGCTAAGTCGTGCTATGTCTTATTACTGTTTATATGACTCGCCGAATCGTCGAAGGTTTAAGCGGCTTCGTCGATTTTAACCTTGATTAACATTTTGAGACGTATCCGTCGCTAAACATCAGTCTACCCTCCTCCACCATCTCTCTTATATGAGCCGACGCCGCCTTGGCCATAAGCGGCAACACGCGCCCGATATCAGCGACAGCATACCTGCCATCAGGCATAGCCTCCAGCACTTCGAATATCCATTTTTCAAATGCCTCGCTGTCAAACGCAGCCGTAGAACGATGACTGCGGCACACATCGCATTTGCCACAGGCATAGCCCGACGGCACTTCCTCGCCGAAATACCGCAACATAGTGGCCACACGGCAACTGTCGTCGCCGAACGCAAACTTTTTCATGGCCTCTATGCGCTCGGCTGTGCGCTCGCGACGCAGCTCGTAGATTTCTCGTCCGAGAACTACCTTAGAAGATTCAACCCTATTGGCGGTAAAATAGATATAAGGAGTCGAGGTCCGCGGCACATAATATATCACATGCTGACGGCGCAAGGCCGTCAACACCTTGTAGATATCATCGGGCTTACAGCCAAGAGCAATACCCATGCGCACCTCATCGATAAACACATAGTCGGCAAAAAGACCGGGATAGTTACGGAGCATGTAGTGCACCACATCTTCCTGCCGAGGCTCAAACTCGATATCATAGAGTTCATCGCGCTGCAGGCGTATCATCACCCGCGAGCGCGTCTCCAATTCATCAATGAAATTGAAATATCCGGCGCGGTCAAGAAAACCTATGGCACTCATCACCTGCCGGGGCTGCATGCGGTAGCGCACACACATCACCTCAGGATCGAACTCAAACAAAGCACCGAAGCCCTCTCCCATAGGCAATGCGAGGAAACGGCATATCTCATCGTAGACATGGCGAATGACGTCCTTGGCAGGAAAAGCCTCGGCAAGCCGTCGAGCCAACGAGGCCTTGTCGCGCCCGTCGGCAAGGAGCACGGCTACCGACGGCAGCCCGTCGCGTCCGGCACGTCCCGCCTCCTGATAATACTCCTCAAGGGTGGAGGGAACATCATAGTGCACCACAAGCCTCACATCAGGCTTGTCGATTCCCATGCCGAAAGCTGTTGTGGCCACGATGATACGCGTGGCTCCGCTCTGCCAGTCATCCTGCCGCCGGGCTTTGGTGTCGACGTCGAGTCCGGCATGGTAGGCGGCGGCAGATATGCCGGCATTGACAAGAGAGTCGGCAATCTCGACAGTACGTTTGCGCGACCGAACATACACTATACCCGACCCTTTCACAGACTCAAGCACCTGCAGGAGCTTGATAAACTTGCGGTCGGTATGGCGCACGAGAAAACTGATATTGTCGCGCGAGAAGCTTAGAGTAAAGAGCCTGTGGTCGCGCATTTCGAGTTGGGCCGCTATATCGGCTACAACCTCGGGCGTGGCCGAAGCGGTAAGGGCAAGCACCGGCACTCCCGGCTTGCGGTCACGCAACTGCCGCAGGCGCAAATATGACGGCCGGAAGTCATAGCCCCACTGAGATATGCAGTGGGCTTCATCTACAACGATAAGGCTCGTTTCCCATCGGGCCAACTGACCCAAGAACGACTCTCGCTCAAGGCGCTCGGGCGCTACATAGAGAAGCTTCACCCTACCCTGCCGGCAACGCTCATAGGCATAGTCGGACTGATGGCGCGTCATGCCGTTGTAAATACATGCCGCCGGAATATTGCGGCGCTTTAGATTGTCGACCTGATCTTTCATCAACGACACAAGCGGCGTCACTACTATTGTGATACCGGGCAGCATAAGCGCAGGCACCTGAAAACATATCGACTTGCCTCCGCCGGTAGGCAGAAGTCCTATCGTATCTCTTCCGGCAAGCACAGAGTCTACAATCTCGGCCTGCTTGGGCCTGAAAGAATCGTAGCCCCAATATTTTTTGAGTGTCTCTACTGCCGACAGTCCGCCATAGTCGGGAGCCACATATTCTTCGGGCTCGCTGAAGTCGTAGTAGCCGTAGGGAACGTCGTCATTCATACCCTTCGCTAAGGCGTATCTGCTTCACAAGCAATTGCAGCGGCGACGAGGCGTTCTGATGATTGTTTTCCTCTATCGTGTAGCAGATGTTAAAGGGTGCGCCGGCATGGATATGCTCGAAATACGACGCCATATTGAAAGCGATACCGTTGATCACGCGACCCGAGGTATCATCTACAAGCTCAAGTTTGATATGCTCCAGATTGCGCCCTACAAGTTTGCTCGTACCGAAGTCTTTCACACGGCGGGTGCAGAATGTAGGTTTGCGGTTGCCCGGACCGAACGGATTGAAAAGACGGAGAATCGACACAAATTCAGGCGTGATGTCGGCGAACGACAAGAATGCGTCGATGTCGATTTGAGGTGTCATCTGTTCGGGCAGGATATTTGCGGCTACATATTCCTCGAAGCGGCGTGTGAATTCGGGTATATTCTCCTCGCGTAGCGACAGACCGACGGCGTAGGTGTGACCGCCGAAATTCTCAAGCAAGTCGCGCGTGGATTCCACAGCCTTGTAGATATCAAAGCCTTGCACCGAGCGAGATGAGCCGGTGGCAAGACCGTTCGACAGAGTGAGCACCACCGAGGGCTTGTAGTAAAGCTCGGTGAGGCGCGACGCCACAATACCGATAATTCCCTTGTGCCAATCCTTGTTATAGATGACTATCGATTTCTTTGGCGAGTGCATTTCGCCGCGGGCGTCGAGGATGGCGTTGGCTTCTTCGGTAATGCGTTTGTCGAGTTCCTTGCGGTCCTTGTTATACTGGTCGATTTCAATGCTTCGGCGCGAAGCTTCTTTCGAGTCTCGCGCAACCAGCAGTTCCACGGCCTCACGTCCGCTCTGCATACGGCCTGAGGCATTGATTCGCGGCCCGATCTTGAACACTACATCATTGATGGTGATTTCCTTGCCGCCGAGCCCACACGTGCGGATTATGGCGCGTAGACCCATGTTGGGGTTGCTGTTGAGGCGTTTGAGCCCCATATAGGCAAGCACACGGTTCTCATCAATCATCGGCACGATGTCGGCGGCTATGCTCACGGCCACAAGGTCGAGCATACACTCAAGCTCGGCCGTTGCAATACCGTTGCTTATCGAGAAGGCCTGCATGAATTTATAGCCCACGCCGCAACCCGACAGATGGGGGCAGGGATAAGTAGAACCCTCAAGTTTGGGGTTGAGGATGGCCACAGCAGGCGGAAGCATATCGTCGGGCATGTGATGGTCGCAGATGATGAAGTCGATACCCCGCTCTTTGGCGTAGGCTATCTCATTGATGGCCTTGATACCGCAGTCGAGGATTATCACCAACGACACACCCTGCTCGGCAAGCATGTCGATACTCTGTATCGAAATACCATAGCCATCATCGTAGCGGGTGGGGATATAGAAATCGAGCTCGGAGTAATAATTCTGCAGATAGCGGTATACGAGAGCGACAGCCGTGGTGCCGTCGACATCATAGTCGCCGTACACCATTATTTTCTCCTTCGACCCCATGGCGCGGTTGAGGCGCTCTACCGCAATATCCATCTGCGGCATAAGGAAAGGGTCGTGGAGGTCGCGGAGTGATGGATGGAAAAACTTTTCCGCCTCATCAATAGTGGTTATGCCGCGCTGCACCAACAGGTCGGCCACGGGGGCACAGTTGGCAAAGCGGCGGGCAAGCTCGGCGCCGAGGCGCTGCTCTTCACTCGATAGCGACGGGTAATTCCATTTGCGTGTCATCTCTGATAATCTCCTTCCTTAATCACGCAAAATTACAAAAAAGACGCCGCTTTATCAAGCCCGCCACATCTAATTATAGTTAAAACGGCTCAGGCTATATGCATGAGGTCGCGGTAGATGTCGAGGGCGGCGCCGATTTGCTCCGGTGTAGCCGTCACATTGATACGAGGCTCGCCTACCGCGGCAAGCAAGGTGAAATTGATTTCATCGGGGCTTGCGTTTTTCTTGTCCTGTCGCATATCGGCTATCAATGCAGGATAGTCATCGCATGTTATCTGATGTGCGCCATAGTTCTCAAGTACGTAGGCCGCAAAGCGGTGCAGCTCGTCGGATGGGAAATCGAGCAACATGTGCGAAAGCACAAGTTCTACCACAAGTCCCCATGCCACGGCATAGCCGTGAGGTATAGGCGACTGCTGCTTATAAGAATAAGCCTCAAAAGCATGGCCTACGGTATGACCCAGATTAAGGGCCTTGCGTATGCCGGCTTCTGTGATATCTTTCTCTACAATGCGCGATTTCACCAATACGCTTTCCTCTATCAGTGGCAACAGGCGTGTGGCGTCAAGCATGGGATATACCGGACTCAAAGCAAGAAGTTTGCCAAGTACTTCCGGATTTTCGAGCAAGCCATGCTTGAGCATTTCGGCATAGCCCGAGAGTATCTGCTGCTCCGGCAGGGTATTGAAATATATTGTGGAGATAATGGCTGCCTCGGGCTCTGTGAATGTGCCTATCTGGTTTTTCAAGCCGTTGAAATTGATTCCGGTCTTGCCGCCTACCGAAGCGTCGACCGCTGCAAGAAGCGTAGTCGGGATATTTATGCACTTCATGCCGCGCTTGAATGTCGCTGCGGCGAAACCGCCCATATCACTCACTACGCCACCGCCAAGGTTGACAACCAAGGTGCTGCGCGTCGACTCCATATCCGACAGTTTCTTCCATAGCCCGGTGAGCTCTTCGAGATTTTTATTGGCGTCGCCCGATTTTACTGTGATTACCTGTGCCGCAGCAGCGACTTTAGATTCATTCACAAGCAAAGGCAACACAAATTGTGCCGTATTGGTATCTGCAACAATGACTGTCTGAGGATTGCCGGCCTCAGCAACGAGGCCATCCAAGGCCTCACCGACAAGGTTGGTAAAGATAAGTTTCTGTTTCATAATTTAAAGGTTAGCGGTTGGTGGTTTGTCGGATGTAGGCAGCAAGTCAGCAATCTTCCACCTACAAACCACAAACTACAAGCCATTTAAATATATAACAATTCAGAAATGATTTTGGCGCAGTCATACATCGAATTTACTTCAATATCTGCCCCGGCGGCAAGAAGTGAACCCTCGGCAAGCGGGCCTGTACGGACTCCTATGGTAAAAGCTCCGGAGCGTGAGGATGACTCCACTCCCAAGGGAGCGTTGTCGACTCCCACCGCCTGCCATGCACGGGCTCCGGCTTTACCCATTCCTATAATATATGGTTCGGGATCGGGTTTACCTCGTTTGACATCGTAGGCCGTCACTCGTTGATTGTCAGGAAACGCACCCTCAAACTCCCGGTCAAGACGGTCAAGGTTAGAGCGTTGGCCTGAGCCTGTGACGAGCACGCAACGCGCTCCTCCGGCAATCGTAGCCTTCGTTGCCTCCAATGCTCCGGGTATTGGAGCAGGCTCGCCGATTGATTTGAATATGACACATTTGCGCTCGTAGAGCGAGTGCTTTTCTTCGTCAGTTGCCGGGCGTCCGAATTGGCGTCTGATAAGTGTATCGATGGTGGAGGCGCCTGTGCGCCCCTCGTAGCTGTAAAATTCGTTGCGCTCTGCTTCAATACCATTTTCATCGCACACCTGTTTCCATGCTATGGTATGTGCCGGCATGGAGTCGAAAAGTATACCGTCCATGTCGAACATCACCACTACCGGGCGCTCAAGCGCATGCCCGGTGCGCCGGCGATAGTGCTCAAGTGCCTCTTCAATCTTTCTTTCCATCACCTTTAATTATTTTGGTGTTGTCTTTGGTGTTTTCATTTTCCGTGCCCGTTTTTTCGTCGGGTAATACAGGCAGGTTGGCGGGAATCAGACCCTCGCGCTGGAGCAGCAGTGAATCGGCATGACTGAGCCCGGGGTCGGGACCTTCAAGATCGCCCATACGCACAGGAGCTTTCACGTCGAGTCGGGCGAAACGAGAGTTCCGGACACCGCGACGGAATACGCTCTCTATCTGTTTCACCAGATTCACGCGTGCCGTATCCACGATATTGACACTCTCCACCGCCATGCCTTCTTTGAATTTGGCTCCGCCGAAGCGCACTTTGAAATCATCCGGATTACCCTTGATGTTGATACCGAATTTAAACGGCAGCGGCGACTTCAGCACCGATATATGATAGTTGAAATTCAAAGCAAGGTCATTCGACCCGACCACTCCAAGACGGTAGCGGTCGATATCAAATGTAAAGGGAAAGGTCTCCATCATATTGTCGCGCACGAGAAATTCCACACTTGCATGCTTGATGGTGTTGTCGGCGCGGTCGCGGAAGCGGAGCCATTTGCCTAGAGTCTTGTACGTCTCCGGATTGATAAAGGCAAGCGAGTCGCCGCTGAGTTTGATGGCAGCGTCGAGAGTGGGTAGCACCATATTCATCGTGCTGTCGATATCTACCGTGGCTGCGAGCTCGGCGTTGATGATACCGCTGAAATCACGCATAAGCGGCATGATGGAGTCTACCGCCGGCACAAGTTTGAGGAAGCGCTCAATCTTGAATTCCTTTAGCTGGAGACCAAAGCCAAATTTCATATCTTCTGCCTTGGGTGCGGAGTAAAGTGCCGACATCGACACGTCTCCGGCGTCTGACTTGGCCGACAGGTCATGAAGATTCACACCTCCACCGAATACGAGCAACTGTCCTTCAAGATCATGAAGCATCAGGTCGGAGTAGATCACATTCTTGCCGTTGACATTCACCCGCCCGTCGATATTTGTAGGTATCAGCAAGGGGCCTACGCTGTCGGCGTCCTGCGACACGAGAGCGTCGAGTTGATTGTCGAGGGCGTCATCACTCGCCGCATTAAGATCGATTGCGCGCTCTTCTCCAAGGCTGACCCGTCGGGCGTATGCAGCGCCGGCAAATGTGGCGGCCGAGAGCTGGTTGACGTCTATGGTATCGCTTGTAATGGCAAGATTGATTTTCAATGTATTATTTCCGCTTGTAGAAGTCAGCACCCTACGGATATTCGATACAAGGCCCGAAAGTGCGAGGTCGCTTCGGCCTGCACGATATTTGACCCGGCGAAGCTCTATCGAGTCACTGCTGAAAGCAAGGTCAAGACGGCTCACCATGTTGCGCAAGGGGAAGAGCGGCGTAAACAAGCGAGCATGATTGGTGGTAAGGGTGCCTTCCACCTGCCAGTTGAACATGAATTTGCGAAGACCTTTCGACACATCCCACTCGAGCACTTCATAGTCTTCATCGTTGAGTCTGCTATGCACGCGGCGTTTGCGTGGCGTTCCGGGCACATGGCGCCGCTTGGCTATGGCGAGCCGAAGCACTGAATCCGGCGACAATTCGGGGTGTCGGCGGCTTATGCTGTCGGAGATATGTTTGATTTCCGTATATGCCTTGACTACCGAGGGGCGGCGATACATCGACACATCAAGATGTGCTCCGCTGAGCATGAAGCGGGTGTCCAAAGTTCCGGCTGCCATTCGGCCGATGTCGAGACCGGCGGAAATAAGAGGCAGGCGTTTGCTGCCATGGAAACGTTTGAGCCCTACATGTCCGGCAAGGTCACGCAGACGCACTCCGGCGCTGTCGGTCACCGACTCGATGTTGAGCCGGCCGATTTTCAGGCCGCCTCCGATAGGCACTACAAGTGTAGTGTCTTTCACTGCTCCGGTATTCTCCACGCCTGCACCAAGCCCGAAATCGCCAACGGCTATGGTTATTCCGTCGATGAGCACTGTAGCGGTATCAGCCGATATGCCGGCTGCGAGTGTGGGAGCCGACACTCCCGTGCTGTCGGCAATCTGTGTCTGTGAGTTGAAACGCACCTTGAGGCTGTTGATTTCAGCCATCACTGCAGTATCATTGGAGAGATAATAAAGTTTATCGCCGCTGAGTCGGCCTGTGACATCAAGTGAATGGAAGTTTTCCTGATTCAACATTGACATGCGGCCTCGTGCCTGTAGCTCCATGTTGAGCCGTCCGTCGATAAATCCTCTTGCCAGATTGGCCACTATCGGGGGAAGGCGACGCAGTTGCATATCGCCCTTGACGGCGGCGTCAAATGTCGGGTCACTGATGAGATTATTGAGTCTTCCGCTGAGCTCGAGTGCTGTTGCCGGACCCGCTGCGTCGAAGCGGTTTACTGTTACAGCGGCGCTGTCGAGGTCGTTTCCTCTGAGAGCTATGTCGATGTCGAAACCGAGACGCCTAAAGTCGGCCTGCCCGTAGCGCATGCCGCAATCTTCCATTCTCACGTTGATATCGGCGTAGGGTATCGAGTCGAGTGCCGGTACGAAAGCTCGCGAAAGCTCGGCGGTCAGGCCGATCTTTCCGTCGGTGGTAAACTGCCGTGGCATGAGGCCGTAGGTCTTGCGGATGTCTACCGGCAAGACCGACATAGCTTCTTCTATTGCAATCGGCTCTATCTCCAAGCGACCCGAGCGCACTACCAATGTGGTGTCGTAGCAAAGTTCAGTTGAAATTTTGACTGTTGCAAAAGCTCCGCGAATAGTAAAATCTTCCATCGCAAGCATAACATCACTTTCCGGCTGCCACTTCACTTTGCCGTCAAGACCGAATTGAAGTTGCTCTGCCTGCAGAAACCGCCGAGGGTAAGGGCCGGCGATATGTCCGTCGATTTTCAAAGCATAGAGCGGCATTTCGTTACCGTCGAGCTCCACGTCGCGGAGCAGCATTACGGTGGCGTCGGTAGAATCCACTGCATTGAAATAACGTATCTCCCGTGGCTCGATAAAGGCGAAATGCGATATTGAGAAGGGCGGAATGACAGTCTTGCTGTCGTCTGCGACTGTATCTTCCTCAGCCTCATAGATATCGAAGTTGCCGCGGCCGCGGTGGTCAAGCACTATATTGAGGCCCGGCCGGAGGAGCTCTACATTGCGCACACCTATCTCGCCCCGCTTGAGCAAAGCTCCAAGATTGAGTGCGCCTCTGAAACTGTCGAGCGTGAAAAGTGTGTCTGAATATGCCGGCAAGGCAGCCCGTTCTTCGGCCGTAAGGCTGTTGAAAGCATGGCTGATAACCGTAAGACTGTCAACATCAAGACTGAGCACAGGAAATGCCGGGCGGAACGACAGCTCTACCCTGCCGAGCTTCACATCCGCGTCAAGGGCTTTGTTGGCGAAGTGCTCCACAAGCGGGGTCAGGTGCTCAGGCTTGAGCAGTCTCACGCTGCATATAAGTATGGCGGATACCGACAGGACAAGTGCCATTACCGTCCACAGCAATATCATCAGGGTATTGGTGATTATACGCTTCATATCGAGTCAGGTATAGAGGTGATATGAAGGCATGCCTGTTTGCGCTCGTGCTTCACATAGCAGCGGCCTTCACGCCGAAGGTCGTTGACTACTTCGGCAAGAAGGTTCTTGAGGTCTTCAAAGGTGCGGCGTGTGCCCGCAGCATTGTCACATATAAACTTGCTGTGACTGATATCGAAAGTGGTGGCATATTGATGAGCGCTCTCTTGGGTGGCATTGCGGTTTACGCGCCGCAGCTTGCTCACTGTCTGAGGCGTACGGAATACACTCGTCACTTTTATACGGTAGTCACCGCCCCCGCGTGCGTCGAGCGAATCGCGGAAGCGTCGACCGATTTCATACACCAAGTCGGCGGCATGACGGGTAAGATAAGGGTATGAATGGGTCAGCGAATCGACATATACATTGCTGTCGCTGCGTAGTTTCACTATACCTTTGCATTGTTTCCACAATGCTTGGCAGTCGATGGCCGGCTCCACACCTCCGGCCCGTGCGGCCTCGAGATGTAGATAATTGCTGTCGTTGAACACTCGGCCGAGCGTACCTCCGATACCTCTTATCCGCAGGCGCGTGCAGCCCCCGTCGGGTACTGTGTCGCCGGGACGGTCAAAAGGATTTGAGGCTTCCTCAGCCAAGAGAGCGGCAAGTTCGGGCGAAACGCTTTCGCTACCGCCACATGCCGCGAAGAAAAGACAACTTGTTATTATTATAAGGTATAGCAGTTTATGCATGATTCAGACAGCAGGCAGCGATGTGCCGTTGAGTTTGCGGTATAGGTCGAGAGCATATACGTCGGTCATGGCCGACACATGGTCGAGAACAGCTTGAAGTTTGCCGTAGAGCGTCGGGGCGTCGACATCGTACTGTTCGGGGAATTTGGCCAGCAAGAGCCGCGAATAGTTTAATTCGGGATGTGTCACAGCCTCAACAAGACGCTCGAGCAGGAATGTTATGATTCGGTTACCGGCAAGTTCGATATCGACGACCTCTGAAGAGCGGTAGATTTTCGACCATGACAATTCATTGCAGCGAGCATAGCCGGCGCGCTCGAGCGGGCGTATATGGCTGAGCAGTGAGCCCTCGAAACGACCTTCGAGTATTGCGTCCTCGTTGGCGATGAATGTCTCGGCGCATTGCTCTACAAGCGCGCCCACAACACAAGAGCGCAAGTATGCGATTTTCTCGTTTGGATCGGATACATAGCCCATGGCGCGGCGTATGTGCTCGCGCCGTTCGGGATCGAAAAATCCCAAGAAAGCGTCTACAACTTCGTTGGTAGAGAGAATCTTCAGCTTGTGGGCGTCTTCAATATCCATCACCTCATAGCAGATGTCGTCGGCAGCTTCCACGATATACACCAATGGGTGACGTGCGAAGCACAGAGGTTCGCCGGGAGCCGAGAGCCGCAGTATGCCGAGTTCGTCGGCTACGCGGACATAGTCGTCGCGCTCGCTTGCGAAGAAGCCGAATTTACCTTTTGTCGACAGAATCGACTCGAAGGGATACTTCACTATCGAGGCAAGGGTGGAATATGTCATTGCAAATCCGCCTTTGCGGCGCCCTTTGAACTGATGGGTGAGCACGCGCAAGGCATTTGCATTGCCCTCGAAGTTTGTGAGGTCGGCCCACTCGCGGTCGGTGAGTTTGTCGCGGAGCCCGCGGCCGGCACCCTCGCTGAAAAAGGTGCCTATGGCGCGCTCGCCGCTGTGGCCGAAAGGCGGATTTCCGAGGTCATGGGCAAGACAGGCAGCCGCCACGATATCTCCGAGATGATCGAA
Source organism: uncultured Muribaculaceae bacterium (assembly GCA_910579995.1). Classification (GTDB taxonomy): domain Bacteria; phylum Bacteroidota; class Bacteroidia; order Bacteroidales; family Muribaculaceae; genus CAG-873. The sequence goes on from CAJTWH010000016.1 coordinate 27,130, forward strand.
TTGCTCGGTAGGCATACCTGTCGCTCCATAGCGCTGCCTCAGGGCTACGGCAATATTATCGGCCATCGACTTGCCCACGCATGCAACCTCCATGCTGTGGGTAAGTCGGTTATGGACAAAAATGCTGCCCGGCAGGGGAAAGACCTGCGTCTTGTTCTGAAGCCTGCGGAAAGGCGACGAGAAGACAAGACGGTCGTAGTCGCGCCTGAAGTCGGTGCGGGTGGCATTCTTTTTGGGGTCGTGGTAGTCCTCAAGACCGAATCGTTTATCGTTGATGAGGACTTCCCACTTCATTCTGTCGTTCATCACCACTTGGCGCTGTTGCCGATGTAGTTGGCCGGAGTGATGGCATTGAGCTCTGCGCGCACATCCTCGCTTATGCCCTGCAGACCGGCGATAAAGTCTTTGATTGCTTTCTCGTCGATGTGGGTGTTGGTGCGGGTGAGAGCTTTGAGGGTCTCGTAGGGCTTGGGATAGCCTTCACGACGGAGGATAGTCTGGATTGCCTCTGCAACCACTGCCCAGTTGTCGTCGAGGTCGGCGCGGATGGCTTCTTCATTGACGATGAGCTTGCCAAGACCTTTTAGTGTCGACTCTATGGCTATGAGTGTGTGGGCGAAAGGCACGCCGAGGTTGCGGATTACGGTTGAGTCGGTAAGGTCGCGCTGCAGACGTGAGATCGGCAGTTTGGCCGACAGATGGCGGAAGATGGCGTTGGCGATACCGAGGTTGCCTTCGCTGTTCTCGAAGTCGATGGGGTTGACTTTATGCGGCATTGCCGACGAGCCTACCTCGCCTTCCTTGATACGCTGCTTGAAGAAGCCCATCGAGATATACTGCCAGATATCGCGGTCAAGGTCGATGATTATGGTGTTGATACGAGCGAAGTTGTCGCAGATCTGGGCTGTGTTGTCGTAGTTTGAGATCTGGGTGGTGAACTCTTCGCGTGTGAGGCCGAGACCTTCGAGGAATTTCTCGCCGAATTCTGCCCAATCGATACCGGGATATGCAACGGTATGTGCGTTGAAGTTGCCGGTAGCACCGCCGAATTTGGCATTTACCCATGTAGAGTCAAGTACCTCAAGCTGCTCTTCAAGTCGCGACACAAACACGGCGATTTCTTTGCCGAGCGAGGTCGGCGACGCCGGCTGGCCGTGGGTGCGGGCAAGCATGGGCACATCGCGCAGACCGTTTGCAAGCTCAAGAAGTTCGTTGTGCAGACGCTGCAGCGCGGGCACCATAACCTCTGCGATGGCATTGAGCATCATCAGAGGGAAAGCTGTGTTGTTGATATCCTGCGACGTGAGGCCGAAGTGGATGAATTCTTTATATTGGCCAAGACCGAGTTGATCGAAGCAAGCTTTGAGATAATATTCCACAGCCTTTACGTCGTGGTTGGTGGTTTTCTCTATCTCTTTGATTTTCTCAGCTTCTTCAGGTGTGAACACTTCCGGAGCGTAGATTTTGCGCAGTGCTTCCTGCATTTGCTCGTCTACAGCAGGGAGCTGCGGCAGACCGGCTTGCGAGAGGGCGATGAAATATTCAACCTCCATCAGCACACGGTAGCGGATAACTGCATATTCGGAGAAGTAAGCCGAGAGAGGTTCTGTCTTTGAATGATAACGGCCGTCGACTGGCGATACGGCGGTAAGCGGACTCAGTTGCATATAATAATGAATTGGGGGTTTCAGGGTAAATATGTGTCGATATGACGTTTTTTCTTTTCTTCAAGTATCTCGTCGATGGCGAGGAAAATACCGCTTTCCTCAACATCGCCGAACTCATCGTTGACAGCCGTGCCGAACATTCGCATTGTCGGCGACAGACCCATATAGGCATGTACCAACGGAGGTATCGTGTCGCCGTGAGCCCTTACGTGGGCGTTGAGAATGCGGAAGTCGCTTTTGAAGTCGCCGCCGTTAAAGATTGCCTCAAGCGCTGCGGGGTCGGTGGCTGTCTTGAGTGCTTGGATCGGGCGTACGAGCACGTCGGGATCGGGGAAATATTTATTGAGGAAATACAATATCATGTCGCGGCACTCTGCGGTATAGCTCGGATACATTGTCACTTTACCGAAGAGATAGCGTATATCCTTGTGTATCACTGTGAGAGAGCCAAGGCCGTCCCATAGATTGTCAAGCACATAGATTGCTTTCGCTCCCGCCCGCGAGCTCTGGTACTCGGGGCGGACAAAAGAGCGGCCGAGCTCTATGGTATAAGGCAGATAATCATCAAGGAAGCGCTGCGAGAAGTCGAACATGTGGCTCGTGGCTATCATGGGCACGCCGTTCTCGTCGAGTGTGATGTCGCGTCCACAGATATAGCGGTAGCCGCCGAGTATGAGCTTGCTCTCGGGGTCCCATACTATCAGCTGACGGCAAGGTTCGGGCATGGTGTCGTAGCGGTCGATGTCACATTCGAGGCCTGTACCGCCGCCCGCGGTACGGAAAGCAATCTCGCGGAGACGTCCGATTTCGCGCATGGTATTGGGGGCGTTGTGCGCCGTCACAACGTATATCTCGTTGTTACCTTTGTTGGTCGCACGCAAAAAGCGCTCTTTTGTGAGTTCCTGCTCTATCAATGCCGTTTCTACCGGCTCTATTATCGGTTTGTTCATTTCTGGTCTACGCTTTTGTTTTCATTCAGCTCATAAACGGTCTGCCTCAGAGTGGCTGCCGTCGCTGCCGCCTTCGCTCCACCGTCGAGACTTTGCCAGCAGATACTGCGGCCGCAGCTTATTGTAAATGTCTTGCCGCGCGAGCGGAATATCTCGCGTGGAAGCAATATCATCTCGAAATTAAATTTTATGCCCATCCGCAGACGGCGGCGCGCCCATTTATAGAATGAAGGAGAGTTGTGCCCGTCGAAATAAAGGGGCACGATGTCGCGCTTGCTTTCAATCGCCTTGTTTACGAACATCTTGTTCCAAGCAAGGTCGGCCACTACCCCGTCGTCGCCGAGGCGTGAGCACAAGCCGGCCGGATATATTATCACCGGATCATCGCCTGCGAGAGCGTCTTCAAGGCTGGTCAAGGTGTCGCGCGACTGGCGGCCATGTTTATTGACCGGCACAAAGCAATCGCTCAGCGGCTCTACGGCCATCAGCAAGTCGTTGACTACGAAATGCACCGGCCGGCCATAGTGGCGCGACAGCCATGAAATCATGCTCATGCCGTCGAGACCTCCCAAAGGATGGTTGGCTACGAAAATACATCGCGGATTCTCGGGAAGCAACTCTTCGTTTCGGATTTCGAGTTTTACGTCGAGGTCGCACAGCACACCATCGCAGAAGTCGGCACCGCGGAGCGGAAAATTACGCTCGAGCAGTCCGTTGAGCTCATCCTGACATATAAGCCGCTCAATCCACCGCACAAGGAAACGGGGCACAAAACGAGCCCGGCTGCCCAAGCGGGCAGACAGCACTTCCTGTATATTTATCTGTATAGGTTTATCGACCGACATAATTCAGACTGCAAAATTAGGAAATTTCGGCCTAATTATTACCCTTTATTTATAAAATTTGTAATTTTGTAGTGATGAAAAGTCCCCGGTAATATTAAAACTATAGCAAATGACAGATATATACGCCCCCGACGGTGAATTTCTCATGCCCTATATCAAGCGAGAATCGGCTGCTCTGCCCGAAAGCCCTGATGTGGCTGTGATGATTTCATCATCCGACATTTACCTTCCTGCCGACGCATGGCTCGACGAGGATTCAGAAATCGACAAATCTTCGAAATGGCACGGCCTTGAGGCTGAGTTTACCTCACGCGCCCACTCGGCAGGCAAAAAGGCATATATACTGCGTTGCGCCCCAATAATCGGCACAGGCATGACCGGGCAAATGCGCCGCCTCGCCGAAGAAATCTACCGTGGTGTCTTCTTCCATTTTCCCGGCAACGAAGCCCGCAAGAGCGTTGTCCATGCCTCCGATGTGGCCCGGGCTGCTGTTTTTCTTGCCAATTCCGGAGCAGAAGAAGGGGTATACAATCTGAGCGACGGCATAGACCCTACTCTCCACGACATCGCCGAGGCGCTCGCTTACCGCATGGACAACAAGCGAATAAGCAATCTTTCCACAAAGCCGCAGCAGTGGTTCGGCCGCATTGTCTACGGCCGTGAGCGCTATCGCCGCTACACCACCTCGGTGCTTGTAAGCGCCAACAAGCTGTCAGCCTTGGGCTTCACACCCGCTGACACCTGCAGCTACATGCGCTCTCACATCTACGACGATTCAAGTCTATGAACACAGTTGATAAATTTTTCGCCTCGCTCAAAGGCTTGCTCAAGATAGCATTGCTCTCACGCCCGTCCACTTCGCTGAAGGGGCGTGCCGAAGGCGAGCGTATAATAATCATGGCTAACGGCCCGTCGCTGGCACAGACAATAGCCGACCATGCCGACACGCTCAAAAGCACGCCCACCATGGCTGTTAACTTCGCCGCATTGGCACCGGAATTCACACAGTTGCGCCCGCGATATTATGTGCTTGCCGACCCTCATTTTTTCCGCACCGACATCGCCGATGAGAACCTGTCGAAGCTCCGCGGGCGTATCAATGGCGCTGATTGGCATATCACCCTGCTTGTGCCTGTAAAATACCGCAAGGCTGCCCGCAGGCTCTACGGCGGAGTGGAGATAGCGACATTCAACGCTGTCGGCATAGAAGGCTTCGCCCCACTCTGCCGCGCCGCTTTCAGGCTCGGACTCGCAATGCCTCGGCCGCGAAATGTGCTCATACCGTCGATTATGCTCGCCATAGCATTGGGCTACAAGGAAATAATAATCACCGGCGCCGACCACACATGGATGAAGACGCTATCCGTCACTGATGAAAATGAGGTAGTGTCGATACAGCCGCACTTCTACAACGACGGCGCAGAAGAGCAGCAGCGCATACGCCACGAATACCGCAACTACCGTCTCCATCAGATTGTGGAAAGCTTTGCTGTAGCGTTTAAAAGTTATCACGACATAGCAAACTTTGCAGCCGCCTCGGGTGTTAAGATTATCAATGCCACTCCCGGCAGCTTCATCGACGCCTTTGAGCGTGGTTCTTTAAACTTTACTACATAGCACCATAATGAAATATATCTGCTTCACATCATTAAGTATCTTCGCGACCCTCACCATCGTGCTGGGGCTGTCGCTTGTCGACATCCTCAACCTCCCTGACGACCTGCGCGGCATTTTCGGCATAATCGACATCATCGCCTTCGGACTGTTTTTCAAAAGCTACATACGCATCTACAAATACACTCACCGCGATTAGCGCTTGATAATAAACACTATAGTTTAATATCACAAAAGCGCGGCGGTGAAACAAGCCCATTGCAGAAGTTAGTATTTTTTTGCATTTTTTTGCATAAAAATTTCTTTTAAAACCGATTATAGCTTGTAGTTTTTTCAAATAATACTTAATTTTGTGGCGAATAAAAACCATTCTTTATCATTTACTATTCTTTCGCCACCATGAACCGCATGTACTTCGACAATTTAGACTTAAGCATCCTGACAGCCTTGAGCAACAATGCCCGCACTCCCTATCTTGAAATCGCAAGAGAAAACGGAGTATCGGGAGCGGCAGTGCACCAGCGCGTGCAGCGCCTTATGGCCAACAAAGTCATCAACGGCTCGCACTGCTGCATAGAGCCCACAGCCGTAGGATTCACAGTTGTAGCTTATTTGGGTATCAACGCCCTACCCGGCACAGATGTTGAAAAACTCGCCGACGAACTCAGCAAAATCGATGAGATCACCGAATGTCATATCGTTTCGGGCCGCTTCGACGTCATCGCCAAGCTCTATGCCCGTGACAACCTCGATATGCTCAACATAATCCGCGAGCGCACACGTCACCTCCAGATTGCCTCTACCGAGACCATGGTATCATTCCGCGAGGCCTTCACACGCCCCATTCCGATTTCCAACGACTGAAAATCAGCTGCCATTATACAAGTATCCGACCCCATAACTTTTTGCCGTGAAAAAAAATTCACGGCAAAAAGTGTTTTATATCGACATTTTATGTAAATTTGCACCATAATAATAAGAAACCTAATATTATCACATCAACCATGGATATTTCACATATCGAACACATCGGTATCGCCGTGCCCTCGCTCGACGAAGCCATTCCTTTCTATGAAAACATGCTCGGCTTCAAATGCTTCGCCATCGAAGAAGTAGCCGACCAGAAAGTACGCACCGCCTTCTTCAAAGTAGGCCAGACCAAGCTCGAGCTTCTCGAAGGCACCTCAGAAGACAGCGCCATCAGCAAATTCATCGCAGCCAACGGTGGCCGCGGCGGTATCCAGCACATTGCATTCGCTGTTGAAGACGGCGTAGCCAATGCTATCGCCGAGCTCGAAGGCAAAGGTTGCCGCATGATTGACAAAGCACCCCGCAAAGGTGCCGAAGGCCTCAACATCGCTTTCGTTCACCCCAAATCTACAGTGGGCACTCTTGTAGAACTCTGCGAGGATCCCAACAAGTAAGAATTATTTTTAACTTTCGATACCGGAAGTTGACAGATTATAACCACAGGCTACACAACTGCCGCAGCCGGTGCCTATCAATGACATCGGCCGCGGTGGTTTAGCGTTTTTTCAAAACTCAACTATGAGCAGCCAACTCGAAAAAGTAAAAGAACTCATCGAGCTTCGCGCCGAAGCGCGTCTCGGCGGTGGTGAGAAAGCCATCGAAAAACAGCATGAACGCGGCAAATATACAGCCCGCGAGCGTATCGCCCAGCTTCTGGACGAAGGCTCTTTTGAAGAGCTCGATATGTTTGTGCGTCACCGTTGCACAAACTTCGGTCAGGAAAAGAAATCATATCTCGGCGACGGCGTTGTGACCGGCTACGGCACAATCGACGGTCGCCTCGTTTATGTCTTCGCACAGGACTTCACCGTATTCGGCGGCAGTCTTTCGGAGACTATGGCACTTAAAATCTGCAAAGTGATGGATATGGCCATGAAGATGGGCGCTCCGGTAATCGGTCTCAACGACTCGGGCGGCGCACGTATTCAGGAAGGTATCAACGCTCTTGCCGGTTATGCCGAGATTTTCCAGCGCAACATCATGGCCTCGGGCGTAATTCCCCAGATTTCGGCCATCCTCGGTCCCTGCGCCGGCGGTGCTGTATACTCTCCCGCCCTCACAGACTTCACCATCATGGCCAAGGGAATCTCTTACATGTTCCTCACCGGCCCGAAGGTTGTGAAGACCGTTACCGGTGAAGACGTAAGCCAAGAAGACCTCGGCGGTGCCGAAGTACACTCAAAGAAGAGCGGTGTATGTCACTTCGCAGCCGAAGACGGCGAGGAAGCGCTCAAGATTATCCGCAAACTCTTCAGCTACATTCCTCAGAACAACCTCGAGGAGGCTCCCCTTGTTGAATGTAACGACCCCATCGACCGTCTCGAAGACAGCCTCAACGACATCATCCCCGATTCGCCCAACAAACCCTACGACATGTATGAGGTTATCGGCGCTATCGTCGACAACGGCGAATTCCTCGAAGTACAGGCCGACTATGCCAAGAACCTGATTGTAGGCTTCGCCCGCTTCAACGGCCAGTCGGTAGGTATCGTGGCCAACCAGCCCAAATTCCTCGCCGGCGTACTCGACAGCAACGCCTCGCGCAAGGGCGCACGCTTCGTCCGCTTCTGCGACGCCTTCAATATTCCTCTGGTAACACTCGTTGACGTTCCCGGCTTCCTTCCCGGTACAGGTCAGGAATACAACGGCGTGATTCTCCACGGCGCAAAACTGCTCTATGCCTACGGCGAGGCTACCGTGCCCAAAGTTACCGTGACACTGCGCAAGAGCTACGGCGGCAGCCACATCGTGATGAGCTGCAAGCAGCTGCGCGGCGACATGAACTACGCATGGCCTACAGCCGAAATCGCCGTTATGGGCGGTGCCGGCGCTGTAGAAGTACTCTACGCCAAAGAAGCCAAAGCAAGCGACAACCCCGCCAAGGTGCTTGCCGACCGCGAGGCCGAATACAACAAACTCTTCTGCAACCCCTACAATGCAGCCCGCTACGGCTATATCGATGATGTCATCGAACCGCGCAACACCCGTTTCCGCGTGATCCGCGCCCTCCAGCAGCTCGCTACCAAAAAGGTTACAAACCCCGCCAAGAAACACGGCAATATTCCTCTGTAATATATGAAACGCATATTCACGACAATAAGCGTAGCCTTGCTGGCTCTCGTTGCCACCATCGCCACCGACGCCCAGAGCCGCACGGCCCTGCGTATCAACGAGGTGATGGTAGACAACGAAAACAGCATCGTCGATGAGTACGGCAATCACGGAGCATGGGTGGAATTGTTCAACTCAAATTTCTCACCCCTTGAGATCTCAAGTGTTTACCTTACCAACGACAAGGCCAACCCGCGCAAATATCCCGTGCCCTTAGGCGACGTCAACACCGAGATTCCCGCACGTCAGCACGTGCTCTTCTTTGCCGACGGCGAGCCCAACAAAGGCACATTCCACACCAGCTTCACCCTCACTCCCGGTCAGGACAACTGGATCGGTATCTACGACGCCGACGGCCTCACGCTCATCGACGAAGTGCTTATCCCGGCCTCGCTCCTCCCCGGCCAGACATGGGCCCGCACCGAAGACGGTGCCGGCGAATGGGCTGTGCGCACAGGCGGCGACAACGACTATATCACCCCCTCGAGCGCAAACGTTATCAAGGACACCAACAAGAAAATCGAACTCTTCGCCGAGCAGGATGAAAATGGCTTCGCCATGACCCTGATGGCTATGGCTGTGGTGTTCAGCGCCCTTCTGCTTCTCTGCCTCGCTTTCTACGGCATAGGCAAGATCGGTGCGGCAGTATCGAAGATGAACAAAATGCGCGCCCACGGTGTAGACCGCCACGAGGCCGACGAGACTATCGCCAGCCACGACTCCGGCGAGGAAATCGCCGCCATCGCCATGGCTCTCTATCAGCACCTCAACGCCCACGACACCGAGAACACCATCCTCACCATCAACAAGGTGAAACGTGCATACTCGCCGTGGAGCTCAAAGATCTATGGCCTGCGCCAAGTGCCCGAGCATAAACACAATTGAAAGGCACCCCGCTTATCCAACCTTTTATATCACAAACAGCAATGAAAGAATACAAATATAAAATCAACGGTAACAATTACACCGTAGCCGTAGGCGACATCGACGACAACTTCGCCCAAGTGGAAGTCAACGGTGTGCCCTACAAGGTAGAGCTTGAGCAGAGCAAGAAAGTGAAATCAGTGGCAGTGAGCGCTCCCAAGGCGTCTCCCGCACCCCGCACATCGTCGGGCGAGAAGGTTATCGCCAGCAAACCCGCAGCAAGCGGCAAGGGCAGCGTTGTGGCTCCCCTCCCCGGCGTGGTAATCTCGGTAGCCGTGAAAGTAGGCGATACCGTGAGCGCAAGCGACACTGTAGTCATGCTCGAAGCCATGAAGATGGAAAACTCAATCCGCGCCGGTCGCGACGGACGTGTGGCTTCTGTCAACGTTAACCCCGGCGACTCTGTTCTCGAAGGCGCCGTGCTCATTACCCTCGAATAATCCCGATAACATCATTCCACTATGTCATTCGGAGATTTTCTATCAACAAATCTGGTGCAGTTCTGGGAACTCACCGGCTTTGCCAACGCCCAATTCGGCAACTTCGTAATGCTGCTCGTGGGTCTGTTCTTCATCTGGCTTGCCATCAAGAAGAACTTCGAGCCCATGCTGCTGGTGCCTATCGGCTTTGGTATCCTTATCGGTAATATCCCCTTCAACACAGAGGCCGGCCTCGAAATCGGTATCTATGAAGAAGGGTCTGTGCTCAATATCCTTTACAATGGCGTCGCCGCCGGCTGGTATCCTCCGCTGATTTTCCTCGGTATCGGTGCCATGACCGACTTCTCGGCGCTTATCGCCAATCCCAAGCTCATGCTCATCGGCGCTGCCGCCCAGTTCGGTATCTTCGGTGCTTACATGGTAGCCTTGGCACTTGGCTTCTCGCCCGACCAAGCCGGCGCCATCGCCATCATCGGCGGTGCCGACGGCCCCACGGCCATCTTCCTTTCATCGAAACTCGCACCCAACCTGATGGGCGCCATCGCAGTGTCGGCTTACTCTTACATGGCTCTCGTGCCTGTGATCCAGCCGCCGCTGATGCGCCTCTTCACCACCAAGAAAGAGCGTCTGATAAAGATGAAACCCGCCCGCGCCGTGTCGCAGAACGAGAAGATCATCTTCCCCATCGTGGGCATGCTTCTCACCTGCTTCGTAGTACCCTCGGGTATTCCACTGCTCGGTATGCTCTTCTTCGGCAACCTGCTGCGTGAATGTGGCGTGACAACCCGTCTCGCCAAGACAGCCTCAAACGCTCTCACCGACATCGTGACCATTCTCTTGGGCATGACTGTAGGTGCGTCTACACAGGCTTCTCAGTTCCTCACCCCGCAGACTATCTTCATCTTCCTGCTCGGTTTCATGGCCTTCATCATCGCTTCGTCGAGCGGTGTGATCTTCGTGAAAATCTTCAACCTCATCCTCCCGAAGGACAAGAAGATCAACCCCCTCATCGGCAACGCAGGTGTATCGGCAGTTCCTATGTCGGCACGTATCTCCAACAACCTTGGTCTGGAATACGATCCGTCGAACTACCTTCTCATGCACGCCATGGGTCCGAACGTGGCCGGTGTGATCGGCTCGGCTGTAGCCGCCGGTGTACTTCTGGGCTTCCTCGCATAATCACGCGACACTCTCTATACAAATGCCGTCTCACTCCGAGGCGGCATTTTTTGTACCAATGAGTATGGCGTTGCAGTCATGCGTATTATATGATATGATTTACAGATTATCCATTATGATATTGCTTGCCTTTGCCTCAGTGATGTGCAAGGGCGAGAGTGCCCGTATTTTCGATATCATCATCGGCGGGGAGGGGCAGCGGACGTGCCTGAGGCTGCCGCGCGGATGTGATTCCATCAAGGCGGCTCTTTATTGCCACCAAAACATGACAGAAGAGGTGCTATTCAGAAGCAATAGGTTCTGCCGTCAGATGGACAGCCTCGACGTGGCCATGATATTCGTGCAGTCGGGGTCGCAGAACTGGGACGTCAAGAGCGGCTGCCAAGCGCGCTTCGACAGCATAATGACCGCTCTCGCAGCAGGCAGCAAGCACCCCGAGCTGGCGCGCTGCCCGGTGATACCTTTCGGCCACTCGGCGCAGGCTACATTTCCATGGAATTTCGCGGCGTGGAATCCGGAGCGGACATTATGCCTGATATCATTCCACGGCGACGCACCGCGCACAAATCTCTGCGGCTACGGACGCGAGAATATCGAGTGGGGCCGCACACGCAATATCGACCGCATACCTGCGCTTATGATAATGGGCGAATATGAATGGTGGGAAGCGCGCCTGCGGCCGGCATTGGCATTTATGATGATGTATCCCGACAGCTTCATATCCTTTTTGTGCGACACAGGCAAAGGACACTTCGACATGAGCGAAGCGACCCAAGACTACATTGCCCGCTTCATAGCCAAGTCAATCGCGAATCCTCGGCCGACGAGGGGTGTGCGCCTTTCGCGCTGGTATGCCAACGGGCATGAGAGTGAGAATCCTTACGAGCAATTTCTATATCATGATGAGGAAATGGCCAGCCTTACAAGAGAACGGTATGCAGAGAGCAGGAATAAGAAAATGCAGTATCTGTCGGCGACAGTCAACGGTGATACAATCATCTACAACAGCAAATCGCATATCAAGCTCAACGCAAGAGTAAAAGGTAAAGAGTTTACCGTAAAGCCATTTTATACAGATTCCACTCATTGCGGAACAACCGCTGCCCACGGCGCAGCCAAACCGCGGGTGGTGCTTCTCTCCGGGCCGGCGATACAGACCGGTGAATATACTTTTGTCTACGACCCCGACTACTTCGGCAAAGACCCCAAACGAATGTGGAGCGGCATCACCGTGTGCCTTGAAGCCGATGGTGATGCCGCGTATAAGTCAGCTGTTCAGGAGCTGAATATCAGATTGGAATAATCAACGTTTCTTGAAAGCCGGGTCGCAAGTGAGGCCTACGCCGAGTTTCTTGAAAATCTTGCGGTCGACCTCGCCGAGCATTACAGTAGAGTGTACCTGACAGCCGTAGAGCTTTGGCAACTGCTCAAGAGCGAGGCGGCAGTCCTCTACTTCGGTACTGAGCACTGAGAGAGCCACAAGTACCTCGTCGGTATGCAGGCGCGGGTTGAGGCTGCGCAGATATTCGGTTTTTGTTTTCTGTATCGGCTCTATCATTGCCTGAGGTATGAGCTTGACGCTGTGGTCTATACCGGCCAGATATTTTGTCGCGTTAAGTATAAGGGCTGCGCTCGGGCCGAGAAGCTCGCTTGTCTCGGCTGTGATGATGGTGCCGTCGGCAAGTTCGATAGCCGAAGCGGGGCGTCCGGAACGCTCGGCACGTTCGCGTGCCGCACCGACGGGCTTGCGGAAGTTGATGTCGATTTTAGACTGTTTGAGCAAGAGAGCTATCTTGTTGACCTCAGCCTCGTTGCCATCACCCTGCGCCATATTGTTGAGGGCTGTGAAGTAGCGGCGGATAATCTCATCTTTCGACGCCCGGCAGCATACCTCGTCATCGTTGATACAGAAGCCTACCATATTCACGCCCATGTCGGTAGGCGATTTATAAGGATTCTCGCCGTAGATACCCTCGAAAAGGGCGTTGAGCACCGGGAATATCTCGATGTCGCGGTTGTAGTTGATGGCGGTCTTGCCGTATGCCTCAAGGTGGAAGGGATCGATCATGTTGACATCGTTGAGGTCGGCGGTTGCTGCCTCGTAGGCGATGTTGACCGGGTGTTTGAGCGGCAGACTCCACACGGGGAAAGTCTCGAACTTGGCATATCCGGCCTCAACCCCGCGCTTGTTCTCATTATAGAGCTGGCTCAGACACACTGCCATCTTGCCGCTGCCGGGGCCGGGAGCTGTGACGATGACAAGCGGACGTGTGGTGCGGATATAGTCGTTGCGTCCGAAGCCCTCGTCGGAGTCGATAAGGTCTACATTTGTAGGATATCCCTCGATGGTGTAATGAATATATGTGACAATGCCCATGCGCTCGAGTTTCTTGCGGAAAGCGTCGGCACTTGTCTGACCGTTATAGTGGGTAATCACCACGGAGCTGACGAGGAAGCCGCGGTCGCGGAAAGCCTCACGCAGACGCAGGACGTCGACGTCGTAGGTGATACCGAGGTCGCTGCGGACCTTGTTTTGCTCGATATCCTTGGCACTGATTACAATAACGATCTCAGCCTTGTCGGCCAACTGGGCAAGCATGCGCAATTTGCTGTCGGGCTGGAAGCCGGGCAGCACGCGGCTGGCATGAAAATCGTCGAATAACTTACCTCCCAACTCAAGGTAAAGCTTATTGCCGAACTGGGCAATACGCTCGCGGATATGCTCAGACTGGATTCTGAGATATTTCTCGTTGTCAAAACCGTATTTCATAACGGGACACAAAATTACAAAAAAACTCCAAGCGCCGCAAACATCGCGGCAAAAAAAATGGCCGATGCTCACGCACCGACCATCCGTCATTCATTTAAATTATTTTGCATTCACTATTTTTGTAAGTTCTTGTTTCATCAGAGGTTTGCCTTTCATCGACTGCTCTACCTTGACAGCACCGATGTTGGGCGCGAGCCACTCGGTGACATCGATTTTCTGGTTCTGTCCGCCGGCGTTGATACGGTTTACGAAGCTCACCTTGAGGCACTCGAAAGTACCGGCCGGAGTGGTCACGCTCTCGTTGCCGAGCACTTTGCCTTCCCAGAGGTTATACGACATCACATCTTGACCTACGGTTATACGCAGATTCTTGTTGGGCAGCTTTGTGCCTGCAGCCATGTCGGGGTTGACTGTAAGGCTTAACTCGCCTTTGGCCTTTACTGAGGAAATGAAATCATCCATCTCAGCAACGCTTACCGACTGACCTGAGGCCTGAATCTGCATTTTCACCATGTCGATGACATCTTGCTTGGCCTCATCCGCAGTGGTGAGAATAAACTGTGTCGATTTATCGGCCGAGTTGTATACAGTTGTGGTGGTATCTGTCTTCTCGCCGAACATTGATTCGGGCAGCGGAGTGACTTTCTGTGTGAGGACAGTGCTTATGCCATTGCTTTCGGTAACATCGAAAATTGTGGCTTTCACTGTCGTTACGGTAGAGTCTTTTTCCTGATAGAGCACCATGCTGTAGTCCATCGTCGTGCCTTTTTCAAGGCATATATATTGGGCCGACGCACTCATGCAGGCTACAGCACCGATAATAAGAGTAAATATTTTTTTCATATCTGTTGAGGTAATTTGATTATTCAGAAAGAGGCAGAGGCCAAGGGTTGGCGATATATTCGGGGTGAGCCACAGCCGAAATCGGCTTTGCAGGCACTCCGGCTACCGTAGTACCCTGAGGCACATCCTTAGTCACCACAGCACCGGCACCTATGCAGGCTCCGCTGCCGATTTTTATATCGTCGACTATACTCACACCGGGGCCTATATACACATTATTTCCAATCCGGGCGGCCTCGGGAGTATTGGAGCCTATGGTGGTGAACTGGCCGAGGTTGACATTGTTGCCGATGACAGCGCCGGGACTGATTACGAGTCCACAGCAATGCTGTATCGACATGCCGTAGCCTATGACAGTGCGCGGAGGGATAAAGAGCCCGTAGCCTTTCTTATATCTCCCTGCACGCCAGCGCGCAATCGGATAGAGCCACCCGCGGCGGTGCTGGGCAAGACGGAACCAAAAAGCAAAGCCGACGCTCACACGAGTCCAACCTGAGAGCCAAATCCGCAGGAGACTGTCGTGCCGGCCATTATGGCGGAAAGAGTCGCTCTTAATCAGCTCGGCGCAGTCGCGGTAACTGTGCGGGATGGGAATGAGCACCTCTTCTTCACCTATTTTATACTTGCGTAGTTCCATATAAAGTGCAAAGGTATAAAAATATTTTTAAAAGACGGCAGTAAAAAATAAAAAACTCGAAACATTTGCAAAAACCGAAAATAAGCAGTAACTTTGCAGCGCAAAATTTGCACAAGCCGCAATAGCTCAGTTGGTAGAGCATTTCATTCGTAACGAAAAGGTCGTGGGTTCGAGTCCCACTCGCGGCTCAAAACAAGCGGACTACTGCTTGCAGCAGCCATCCGCCAAGCTTTTTAGCATCCCGTGTGATGGGAAATTAAGGAGCACTTAATTTTTAGTAACACAAACAATTACAAAACTCCCAATGGAATTATTTAAACTTGCAGCCCAGCCCCGCACAGATTTGGGCAAAAAGGCAACAAAAGCCCTTCGTGAACAAGGTCTTATCCCCGTAGTACTCAACGGCGGCGCCATTATCGAACTTCCTTTCACCGGCACACTCAAACCCGGCGAGAAAATCGTAGAAATCGGCAATGGCAAAGGTCTTATCACCACCGACCTCGTTGTTACCAACGACGCAGTGCGCAAGCTGGTCTACACTCCCGATATCTTCGCTGTAGAGCTTGATATCAACGGCGACAAACGTATGGCCGTTCTCAAAGACCTCCAGTTCCACCCCGTTAAAGACACCATCCTCCACATGGACTTCCTTGAGGTCAACGACAGCAAGCCCATCGTTATGGAAGTGCCCGTGAAGCTCGAAGGCCACGCCGAAGGTGTAAAAGCCGGTGGTAAGCTCTCGCTCTCTATGAAGAAACTCAAAGTGCGTGCACTCTACACCGCCATCCCCGAGCGTCTGGTGATCAACGTAGACAACCTCGGACTTGGCAAATCGCTCGCCGTAGGCGACATCCACATCGAAGGTCTTGAGCTCGTAAACGCCAAGAACGCCGTTGTGTGCGCCGTACAGCTCACCCGTGCTGCCCGTGGTGCCGCTGCTGCAGCTGCCAAATAATAAACTTATCAGGCAAGCAGCATGAAGCACCTTATTGTTGGCTTGGGCAATATCGGCGACGAATATCGCGATACACGCCACAACATAGGATTTATGATATTGGACGCCTTAGCCGAGGCGTCCAATATTTCTTTTTCCACCGAGCGCTACGGCGACGTAGGCCGCGGCAGGATAAAGAACCAACAGGTTATATTGCTCAAACCGTCCACCTACATGAATCTCAGCGGCAATGCCGTGAGATATTGGAAGGAGCAGGAGGGCATAGAGCTTGAAAACATACTCATCATCGTTGACGACATAGCACTGCCTCTGGGAGCCATACGTATCAAAGGCCGCGGCACCGACGCCGGGCACAACGGCCTCAAGAACATTGCACAAATGCTCGGCACGGACGCTTATCCACGTCTGCGCTTCGGCATAGGAGGCGACTTCCCGCGCGGTTGCCAGATCGACTATGTGCTGGGCAAATTCCCGGCAGAAGACCGCAAGATCGTTGAAGAGCGCATACCAGTCGCCGTAGACGCAATCAAGGAAACCGTACTCGCCGGACTCGGCACGGCAATGTGCAAGTATAACAATAAATAACGCCGATGACCGTCAGCCTCATTATCTCCACCTACAATCGCCCGGACGCCCTGCGCCTGTGTCTTGACTCGATACTGCGCCAGACTACTCTGCCCGACGAGGTGATAATAGGCGACGACGGCTCTGCCGATGATACCCGGCAGGTAATAGAGGACTTCAGAAAGAAGTGCCCCGTACCGCTCAAGCATATATGGCACGAAGATGATGGCTTCCGCCTTGCCATGATGCGCAACAAGAGCGTAGCCGCAGCCTCGGGAGATTATATCGTGCAGATAGATGGCGACATCGTGCTCGAACGTCACTTTATCGCCGACCACAAGGCTGCCGCCACCGAGGGTTATTTCGTAAAAGGCTCGCGTGTGCGGCTCACCGATGAATTTTCCCGCCGGGCTTGCGCCGAAGGTGTGTTCAAGACTCCCTGCATTTTTTCAAGCGGCATACTCAAAGACCGAGAGAAATCTATACGCATGCCCTTGATAGGCCATATATTGTCGCGCCGATACAAGGTAGACAGCACCACCGGCATAGGCTGCAACATGGCTTTCTGGCGCAGCGATTTTATCGCCGTCAATGGCTACGATGAGCAATTCAAAGGTTGGGGAGTTGAAGACAACGACCTGTGTATCAGACTCGCAAAAAGCGGCATTCATAATTTCAAGCTCTTCCGCACCGGCCTATGCTACCATCTCTATAACAGAGAAGCCGGCGGCACATCAGAGCGCAATCTTGAATTATTGCGGCAATCGAAGGAGTCGGACGTGATCAGATGTGCCGATGGCGTCGATAAATATCACAACTAATAATTATGGCAATACGAGTAGACAAATGGCTATGGGCTGTGCGCGTGTTCAAGACCCGCACCATCGCTACTGACGCATGCAAGAAAGGGCGCGTGACCATCGGCGACAATGTGGCGCCGGTAAAACCGTCGCGAATGCTTGAGGTCGGCGATATAGTGCATGTGCGTAAATCTCCGGTGACATACTCTTTCCGTGTCAAGGCCTTGACCCAAAACCGATTGGGAGCCAAGCTCGTGCCTGACTATATGGAAAACATCACCCCCAAGGAGCAATACGACCTTCTTGAGGTAGTGAAGATATCGGGCTTCGTAGACCGCCGCAAGGGACTCGGACGCCCCACGAAGCGCGAGGGACGCGAACTCGCCAAATTCACTGATTCCATCGAAGACGACGGATGGGATTTTGACTTCGATTTCGATGATGATGAAGACGAAGACCTTACTGACCAAAACACAGACCAGCAATGAGATTTGACCAACTATCGCTAAGCGACGATATACTCGACGCCCTCGACGCGATGAACTTCGAGGAGTGCACCCCAATTCAGGAACAGAGCATTGACCTCATTCTTGAAGGCAACGACCTGATAGCCTGCGCACAGACCGGCACAGGCAAGACCGCGGCTTACCTCCTGCCGGTAATCGACCTGCTTGCCGACACCGAGGCCGACTCAAAGGTAAAATGCGTGATCATGGTGCCCACCCACGAGCTCGCACAGCAGATCGACCGCCAGATGGAAGGTTTCTCATACTATATACCTGTAAGCAGCCTCGCCATCCACGGCGGCAACGACGGCAAGGAGTTCGCCCGTCAGCAGCATGCCCTGCGTCAGGGTGCCGACATGGTGATAGCCACGCCCGGACGTCTGCTCGCACACATCAAGATGGGCTATGTAGACCTCTCGGCAGTGAAGTACTTTATCCTCGACGAGGCCGACCGCATGCTCGACATGGGCTTTTCCGACGATATCATGCGCATAGTGTCGCAGCTGCCACGCGAACGTCAGACGCTGATGTTCTCGGCCACTATGCCTAAAAAGATACAGCAGCTCGCGGCGACAATCCTCAACAATCCCAAAGAGGTGAAAATCGCCGTTTCAAAGCCGGCCGAGAAGATTGATCAGTCGGTATTTATCTGCCACGAGGGTCAGAAGCAAGGCTTGCTCAAACGCCTCTTCGAGCAGGGGCATGACAAGCGTGTAATCGTGTTTTCGTCGTCTAAGCAGAAAGTCAAGGAACTCACCCAGATATTGCGTCGCAGCAAATGGAAAGCTGCCGAAATGCACTCCGATCTCGACCAGAAAGCACGCGAGGAAGTGATACTTGCATTCCGCGCCGGTCGCCTCGAGATACTGATTGCCACCGATATTCTCGCCCGCGGTATCGACATCGACGATATCGCCATGGTAGTCAACTACGATGTACCTCACGAAGCCGAAGACTATGTGCACCGCATAGGCCGCACAGCACGCGCCGGCGCCGGTGGAAAGGCTGTGACATTCGTGAGCGAGCGCGACCAGCAGCGTTGGGCCGGTATCGAACGATTCCTTGGCTCCGAAGTGCGCCGTGAAGAGATTCCGGCTGAGTTCGGGGACGCTCCGGAATATCGAGGCGACCGCAGAGACCGTCGCAACAGCCCCGCCCGCAAACCATCCGGCGACAAGGGCCGAAATCCCAAGAAAAAATTCTATCGCCACAAAAAGGCAAAAAAATCAGACAAACCTCAGAGTTAGGGTTTGTGGTTGGTGGTTGGCGGGCTGCTTTTTAAGGTTTGTGGTTGGTGGGCGGTGGGCAGCGAATTACTTACTGCTATCCTCCAAAACTAATCCGCTGCCCACAAACCACCTACCCCCAACCACAACCCACCAACCACAACCCACTAACCACACCCCACAACCCCCACATGAAACATCTCATACCGCTCATAATCATCGGGCTGCTTGCCGCCTGCACCGGCAGCCACACCTCTGACGCTCCGGAGGCACGGGTTGTACCGCTCTACAGCTACTTGGCAACAAACAGTGTCCCTGACAGCGATAGCATAGAACTCGCGGCTTTCATGCGCACTGTGAGCGAGCAGCCGTTGTCGCCGGAACTCGTTGAGGCTTGGGCCTCGTCGCAGGTTGTGACGGTATTCACCCCCGATGTTGACTCTGTATACACCGACTCTGCATATATGGGCCGAATGATGGGCAAGATTTTGACCAACGCCAAAGCTGCAGGTCTCACGCTACCCGACCGACGCTATGCCACGATAGTCTACGGCCGGCCGGAGTCGATACTTTTCGTAGACAGTGTAATGCTCATTGCCCTCAACCATTACCTCGGCGCCGACTACCCCGGCTACAGCCATTGGCCCAAATATATGCGTCAGGTCAAGACTCCGGCGGCTTTACCCTACGACATTGCCGAGGCTCTCGTAGCCACTTCATATCCCTACTCCCTTGAGGGCGAGGAAGCAACGGCTTTATCGCGCATGATATACGAGGGTGCTCTCACCATAGCCAAGATGAAGCTCTCGGGCAATGACCCGGCCACTGCTTTGGGTTACTCTCCGGAAACAATGGATATTCTTGACTCGCAAGAGGCCGATATTTGGCGCCGTATGGTGCAAGCCCAACTGCTCTACGACACTTCAGAGGCCACCATCGACCGTCTTGTTGCCCCTGCTCCGGAGGCGGGTATCGTTGGAGCAGGCACACCCGGTCGCGTAGGCCGCTATATCGGCTATCGCATTGTAAGCGAATATCTTGGCAAATACCCCGACACCACCCTGCCCCAACTTCTCGATCCCGATTTCTACCGAGGCTCTACAGTCTTGACAAAATCGGCATATATGGCTCAGTAGCAAACAAATTGAATGTCTAAGACGTTTTTTCTGATAGAAAGGAACGTCAATTATGAAAAAGACATTGATCATCATCGCCATATTTATCGGCGTGCTTGTATGCGCCGTAGGATATGCCGATTCACAATACCGCACAGCCATAGGCCGCAAAGCACCTGCTCTGTGGCTACCACAGCAAGGCAACCGAGCCCCGGAAACCTCTCTTGCCCAACAGCAAGGCAAATATGTAGTGCTCAATTTCTGGAAATCAACCGACGCGCCGTCGCGTCAGGCAGCAAACGAATATACCGCATGGCAACGCTCTCACCCCGACAGCAAACTTGAGGTAATAAGCGTGAATCTCGACGAGAGCCCGGCGCTCTTCAACGAGATAATGCGTCGCGACAGCCTTATCCAATCCGACCAATACTATCTCGGAGGCGATACAGCACAAGCCGTTATCAACAGCTATGGCCTCAACCGAGGCCTCGGCTCAATGCTCATAGACCCCTCCGGAAAAATTATCGTCCACAATCCCACCTCCGCCCAACTGAGCCAATACGCGAGATAAGCGCCTATCACTCAGTTAATAATAGTTAAAACTTATTTACACCAAACTTATATTTAATAAAATAAGCTAAATTTGCAGGCAGAAATCCAGCTTACTGTCGCCTTAACCAAATCATGAATCGCAAATGAGGTTTTGCCTGTAGTTTATTGATTTCAACTATTTAAGCTGATATACTTTCAATATATCAGACAAGTTATTCTTACGCAAAAAATACCAAAATTTTCAATATAACCTTAACTAAAACACAACATGAGAAAAGCATTGCGCAAGATCTCGCTTGCCGTGGCAACCCTGCTATGCAGTACCATTGCAGCGAGCGCAGCCGAAGCTACCGTGCTCTATGACAAAGCAAGCGGCAGCTGGACCGACGCCGACCTCGGCGAAAACGAATGGGTGGTATCAGGTACACCCTCATCGACAACCGTCAGCGAGACCGGTATCACCCAAGTAGGCAGAAACACAGCTTTTGCCATAACCAAAAGTATCGCTTTCACCGAAAATTCAATCGTGACACTTACAGCCACTATCCATGGTGGCAATGCACCGGGTAGAAATACATCTTACGATTATATAAAAATCGGAGCTGTGACGCTACATCTTAACGGACAGGACAAAATAGCAACAGTTGAAATAAATGGCGTAGAAACATCTCTGACCGGTTATACACGAGACTCTGATTTCTCCTTGACTGTAACCATCGACCAAGCCTCCGGCAAAATATCCGGCTCGGTTTCCGGTGGAACAAAAGGCAATTTCGAAGGTACAGACAATACTGCACTGAGCGGTGTTGAAATCGGCCACTTCCGCGGTGGCAGCGAAGGCGGCTGGGACAACTCCATCATAACCAAATCAGTAAAAGTGACTGAAGAGGTGCAGGAGGTAAAGACCGCCGACTATACCATCAACTACAAACTTGGCGAGAATATCGTAAAGACCGAAACCGGCAATTCAGTGGTTGGCGTCAGCGTAGAAGCCAAAGCACCTTTCACCGTTGAAGATCAGAAGTATTACTTCGCCGAAGGTGCTCAGACAAGTCTGACCCTCGCAGAAGACGCTTCGGCTAACGTGCTCGACGTTGCCGTGCGCAAGGCTTACGAATACAACTACACCATCAAGAACAACGTCAACTCAGAGACCATCACCGGCGTTTGCGTAGAGGGCGAAGAGGCAACTGTGCCTTTCAAGCAATATCTTCTCGTTGACGGCACACTCTATGAAAAAGCGGCCATCAACAACCAGTATAACCTCACAATCGCTCCGACAGCCGACAACTACGAGGAAACGATTCAATACAGCGCCACCGACATCACAGGCGTTGTATACTTCTCTGAGGCCGAGGAAATCGAGGGAATGACCGCCACAGGCTCAAGCAACGCAAATATCCGCTGTTCTAACTCGCTCGGTGGCTACTCCGACGCAGCCGTGACCGCGACCACACTGCCGGCCGGCAAATATAAGGTAACTGTTCAGGTATGGGGTAACGCAGGCGCCACAATCACTGTGAAAGCCGGCGACGACTTCAGCTTCGGAACAGAGACAGCAGGCTACCGCCTCGCCGCAACTTCCAATGAATTTACCATCAACAAAGAAACTGCTGTAACTATCGAAGGCACAGAGTCATCTAAGCCTCTCGACTGGATCTACATCCAGAAGACAGGCGATGTAGAGGCCGTAGAGCCCACAGTAATCTACGAACGCACAAGCGAAAGCTGGGTGGAAACCGACCTTGGCGAAAACGAATGGGTAATTTCGGGCACCCCGACATCTACAGCAGTAGATGAGAACGGTATTACTCAGTCGGGCCAGAATCAAGCATTTGCAGTAGCCAAAGACCTCGAGTTCACTGAATACTCAATCATAACTCTTTCGGCAACAATCCACGGTGGCAACGCTCCCGGCCGCAACACATCATACGACTACATAAAGATCGGCGGCGTCACACTCAAACTTTTCGGTCAAGATAAAAAAGCCACTATAGCCATAGGTGATGACGAGACAGCCCTGAGCGGATATACCCGCGACGCTGACTACACCTTGACAGTGACAATCGATCAGGCTACAGGCAAAGTAAGCGGCTCTGTATCAGGCGGAACAAGCGGAACTTTCGAAGGCCGAAGCAACGAGGCTGTAACCGGTGTTGAAATCGGTCACTTCCGTGGTGGCAGCGAAGGCTCTTGGGCTAATACTATTGTAACAAAATCCATCAAGGTGACTGAAGAACTTCAGGATGTGACAATCGTAGACTACACCATCAACTATAAACTCGGCGAGAATATCGTAAAGAGCGACAACGGCCAATCGATAGTCGGTGCCGACGTTGAAGCCAAAGCTCCTTTCACCGAAGAAGGTCAGAAATACTACTTCGCAGAGGGGGCAGAGACATCTATGACACTCGGAGAAGACGCTTCGGAAAATGTGCTCAACGTTGCCGTGCGCAAGGCTTACGAATACAACTACACCATCAAGAACAACGTCAACGACCAAGTCATCACCGGTGTATGCGTTGAAGAAGAGCAGGTGAAAGTACCTTTCAGACAGTATATTCTTGCAGACGGCACACTCTATGAAAAAGCCGCCATCAACAATGAATACAACCTCACCATCGCACCGACAGCCGACAACTACGAAGAGGCCCTCGAATACAGCGCAAGCGAAATCACCGGCGTTGTGTACTTCTCTGAGGCTGAGGAAATCGATGGCATGACAGCCACCGGCTCAAGCAACGCCGATATCCGCTGCTCCAACGCTTTGGGCGGCTACTCGGAAGAAGCCGTTACCGCCACAACACTGCCCGCAGGTAAATATAAGGTATCTGTTCAAGTATGGGGTAACGCAGGCGCCACAATCACCGTGAAAGCCGGCAGCGCTCTGGATTTTGCCACCGAGACTACCGGTTCGCGTGCCTCTGCCACTTCTGAAGAGTTCACCGTTTATGGCGACACTCCCGTGACCATCGAGGGCACAGAGTCATCGAAACCTCTCGACTGGATCTACATCCAGAAGACCGGCGACATCGAGCTCGCCGACGCCCCCAAACTCTATATCAACAACGAGGAAGTCACCGAAAATGTAATCAAAGACGTATTGAGCACCGAAGTGACTTTCGATACACCTGCCGAGGGCGACTACATCTGGTATAAACTCACAGCCAAGACCGAAGAGGCTACAGCCGCAGAGGGCTTCGAGAAACTCGAGGGCAACTCGCTCACTCTCACAGCCGACCACACTCGTCTTGACTTCTACCTTGGCGACGAAAA
Organism: uncultured Muribaculaceae bacterium; assembly: GCA_910579995.1. Classification (GTDB taxonomy): domain Bacteria; phylum Bacteroidota; class Bacteroidia; order Bacteroidales; family Muribaculaceae; genus CAG-873. The sequence goes on from CAJTWH010000016.1 coordinate 51,134, forward strand.
CGGCTATCGTAAATCAGAGATGGCAAGCTACACCATCGAAGGAGTAGTTACCGGTCTCTCCAACATCGCCGCTGAAGAAGCTACAGCTGACAAGTGGTATAATCTGCAGGGCATCGAAATCGCAGAGCCCACCCAAGCAGGCGTCTACATCCACAACGGCAAGAAAGTAGTGGTGAAGTAAATCTTTAAAATCACTAAGGCCATCAAGGTCTTCAAAGTCCTTAATGGCCCTAAACTCTCTTTGGCAAGCCCGGAGCAAAACAAGCCTCGGGCTTGATATTTTTTATCGCGTGGGCAATATCGGAGCTTCATCCGCGTTTTATAAGCAGAATAAAAACTCTATGAATATGAAACGGATACTGCTAAGTTTGGTTATCGCGATTGCCGCTCTCGGAGCGTCGGCGCAGTCGTATTGGGGCGTACGTGCCGCTTGGGATTACACTATGCCTACAAAGTGGAAGAGCGACGTTTTTGAAGAGAAGATGTTTGCAGCCGGCAGCGGTATCTATGCCGGAGCGGTATTCAACTATCCCATCGTTGCCGGACTTTACATCGAGCCGGGTGCCGGTTTGTATTACAATACAGGCCGCTTTGATGATTTCACCATCATTGCCGACGAGGGCGCGAATATTTTCGATCCCAAAATCAAGAAGTTCGGCGTGCGTATACCTGTCCGCTTAGGCTATTATTTCGATATATTCCCTTCAGGAGGCGGGGTATCGGTATTTACCGGCCCACAGGTCGACCTCGGTATCAGCGGCCGCGTAAGCGACAGAGAGGGCAGCGACATGGAGTTTCCCCACAATCTTTACAGCGATTTCTACAGCTATCGCCGTTTCGGCCTGTCATGGACTGTGGGCGCCGACATATACATCGGCTCATGGGTAGTTGATATATGCGGCTCCATCGGTCTCACCGACCTGCACAAAGGCATGGGCTCAATCCGCGAAAACCGTATAAGCGTAGGATTAGGATATAACTTTTGATAAATCAAAAATCCTCTTTCAAGAACTTTTTTACAGCCGACTCCGTGACATCCCTCTCCGAACCGGTAAAAATTGGAAACACCGCAATATCCTCATCAAAGCTTACATCACATTGAGCACCTGCTCTTTGATTTGCTCGAGGAGGTCTTTCATCTTCACGACAATGGCTTGCATGCCGGCGTGGTTGCTCTTGGAGCCGAGGGTATTGATCTCGCGGCCCATCTCCTGTGAGATGAATCCGAGTTTCTTGCCTTGGCCGGGTGTTGGCGCTTCCATTGTTTCGATGAAATATGAGAGGTGCTTGGCCAAGCGCTGCTTCTCCTCGTTGACATCGAGCTTCTCGATATAGAAAATCATCTCCTGCTCAAGGCGACCTTTATCTACCTCTACGGCCGGAATCTTTGCGAGGGCGTCTTCAAGACGCTGGCGTATCTTGGGCACGCGCTCCTGCTCGAAAGGCTCGATCTGAGCCAAGAGGTCTTTGATGGCGTCGATACGCAGACGGAAGAATTTCTCAAGTTCAAGACCCTCGGCACGACGGTGAGCCATAAGCGCCTTTACAGCCTCGCCTACAGCACTGTAGAGCACTTCAAGATCAGCCTCAGCCACCTCCGGAGTGGAAGTGTGCATAGCCTCCGGCATAGTCATGACAATGCGGAGCAAGTCGGCCGGCAGGTCGATACCGAGAGCCGAGGCCGCCTTTTCAATCTGCGCCTTATACTTGCGCATCACGTCGATGTTGAGCTCTGCCGGAGCTGCAGTGTCGGCCTCAGGAAGCGTCTCGCATGTCACCAGCAGGTCGGCTTTGCCTCGCTCTATAGCACGTCCTACAATGGCGCGCGCTTCAAGCTCGCCCTCACGGAATAGAAAAGGAAGACGTACGTTGAGATCTAACTGTTTGCTGTTGAGCGATTTTATCTCTACATTTATTTTGTGGGTTCTGGTGGAGGCACTCGCCTTGCCAAACCCGGTCATCGACATGAGCATGATATATACAAATTTATGATAGTGCAAAATTACAAAATATTGCCGTGAAACTATGTTTTTTAACGTAAAAAATAGTAACTTTGCCGTAAAAGAAGCACTTCATGGCAACAATACTCAATATAGAAACATCGGGGTCGCCGTGTTCGGCAGCCCTCACATCAGAAGGCATGATAGTGGCGCACCGCGAGGATTTCGAGGGGCGCAACCATGCCACAATGTTAAGCGGATTTGTAAAACATTGCCTTGACTATGCACGTGAGCACGAGATGAAACTCGATGCCGTGGCTGTGAGCATGGGGCCGGGCAGCTATACCGGTCTGCGCATAGGTCTGAGCGAGGCCAAAGGTCTGGCCTACGCGCTCGATATCCCTCTTATCGGGGTAGATACCCTCAAGTTGCTCGCAACGAGAGTGATGTTCTCTACCGATGAAATTGACCCCGACACAATATTCGTGCCTATGGTCGACGCCCGCCGCATGGAGGTATACACCGCCGCCTACGACTTCGCGCTCAACGAGTTGCTCCGTCCGCAGGCACTTATCCTCGACCAAGACTCTTACGGCGATCTGCGTGCCTCGGGTCGTCCCATACTATATTTCGGCAGCGGTGCGGCAAAAGCTCAGGAAATTTTCGCCGCCACTCCGGGGGCGCAATATGTGCCTGATGTAGAGGCTCTCGCGGTAGACATGATAGCCCTTGCCGAGCGCTCGTATGCCATGCGCGATTTCATCGACACCGCATATTCGACGCCCGCATATCTAAAGGAATTCCAAGCCACAACGCCCAAGCACAAGGTAATATGACCGACTATAGCGACGACATACGCGCTGCCGTGGCTGTGCTGCGAAAAGGCGGAATCATACTCTACCCTACCGACACGGTCTGGGGCATAGGGTGCGACGCCACCAATTCAGAGGCAGTGCGGAAGGTGTTTGAAATCAAACGGCGCGAAGACGCCAAAGCCCTCATAACCCTTGTAGGGTCGGAGGCGCAACTTGAGCGGACAGTAAGCGGTATACCCGACGTTGCATACCAGCTTATCGAATTCAGCGACAAGCCCCTGACAATAGTTTACGACGGCATTGCGCCCTACTCGGGCATAGCTCCCGAGCTCTTGGCGCCCGACGGCAGCATAGGCGTGCGCCTTACCGGCGAAGACTTCAGCCGCCGGCTCTGCCTCGCTTTCGGCAAGCCTATCGTATCAACCTCCGCCAATATAAGCGGAGAGCCTGCTGCGGCAACTTTCGCTGAAATCTCACAGGAAATACTCGACGCCGCCGACTATGTGTGTACTTCGCGTCGCACCGACTGCACACCGGCAAAACCGTCTACTGTAATGCGCCTGAGCGAAGACGGCTCTTTCAAGGTTATCAGACCATAGGGCTACATCCATGCAGCAGATCACCAAACATCGGATACGCTATGCCTTGGCCGACTTTCTGACGGCCAACATCGGTTTCTGCATATTCGATATAATACGTTATTATACCATTCCCGACGCATTGCGAGGCTTCCATCTGTCGGGATTTCTGCTGCATACGCCGGTGCTTTTAGAGCAGTTGCTCGTGCCGGTGGTTGTAGTGCTGCTATATGCCCTCTTCGGCTGCTACAACCGCGCCAATACGCTCTATAAATCGCGCCTCGACGAGACTTTTACAACTTTGATTGTATCGGTGTTGGTAATGCTCGGTGTGTTTTTCACCGCTCTTATCAACGACACCATACCGGAGCGTATCACCAACTACGAGTTGATGGCCACGCTGTTGCTGTCGCTGTTTATACCCACTTACATCGCACGCATGATATTGCTCACAGCCAATGCAAGGCGAGTGCAGCGCGGCGACTATGTGATGGACACGGTGGTGATAGGCGCAGGCAAAGACCATGAGGCGCGTCTGCGCAAGATAATGCGCTCGGCAAACCGCTCGGGCATGAAGCTGATAGCAGCCATAGATATCGACGGCAACGCCGAGAGCGACTCCATACTCGGGCTGCCCATATATCGCGGCGACGATGTCGTGGAGCTGTGCCGACGGCTGAAAGCTCAGGCTGTAGTGATTTTGCCCGGAGCCAAGGGGCTTGCACAGATTACCGAAGTTATAGAAAGACTGTATCTGCTCGACAAACCACTTTTTGTGACCCCTGACCTGCATGGCATGTTCGGCCTGCGCCCCAAGATATCGCAGGTTTCGGCAGAGCCTGTTGTGGATATCACCAACGCGCGGATATCACAGGCAGCCATCAACTTCAAGCGCGCAGGCGACATCGTGGTATCGGCATTGTCGCTAATTGTGCTCAGCCCCGTGCTCGCAGCCATTGCCATTGCAGTGAAAAGCGATTCGAAAGGCCCGGTGCTCTACCGGCAGGAACGTATAGGACTTCACAAGAAGCCTTTCATGATCAACAAATTCCGCACCATGCGCACCGACGCCGAAAACGCCGGGCCGGCACTCTCCCGCGAGAACGACCCCCGCATAACCCGGCTCGGGCATTTTCTGCGCAAATACCGTCTTGACGAACTTCCTCAGTTCTGGAACGTGCTGATCGGCGACATGTCGCTCGTAGGGCCACGCCCCGAGCGCGAATACTACATCCGCCAAATCATTGAGCGCCACCCGGCCTACAGCCTCATACATCAGGTGCGCCCCGGCATAACATCGTGGGGCATGGTGAAATACGGCTACGCCTCGACAATCGACCAAATGCTCGAACGCCTTGAATACGACCTCCTATATATAGAGAACGTGAGCCTCGGCGTCGACCTCAAAATATTATTTTACACTATCAGCACAGTTGTAACCGGCAAAGGCCTCTGAAGCCGCCACCACAAGCAACAATATTATGGTAGAAAAAATCACCCCCTTGCGCCACCTGCATGAGATGTTTCTCAGCTTCGTGACATGGCGCGAACGACATATCAAAGAACGCAACTTTGTGCTCATACTGGCATTTTTTGTCGGTATCTTCTGCGGAGTGGCCGCTCTTGTGCTTAAATTTCTCATACATACCATCTCAGCAGTCTTGACCTCGCAGGTCAACCCCGAGGCCGGCAACTACCTCTATATCCTCCTGCCAGCTGTCGGCGTGGTGCTTACGGCCCTATATGTGAGATATGTTGTCCGCGATGATATAAGCCACGGTGTCACGCGTGTGCTCTATTCGATTTCGCAAAACAAGAGCCGCCTCAAAAGGCATAACATTTACACATCGGTCCTTGCCAGTTCTGTCACAATTGGCTTCGGCGGATCTGTCGGAGCCGAGGGCCCGATAGTGTATACCGGAGCTGCGATAGGGTCGAATTTAGGACGTGTATTCCGCATGTCGCCCCGAATATTGATGATACTCGTAGGCTGCGGTGCCGCGGCAGGTATCGCCGGAATTTTCAAGGCTCCGATTGCCGGCTTGCTCTTTACCCTTGAGGTGCTTATGCTCGACCTTACGGCGGTGTCGGTAATGCCGCTGCTGATAGCCTCTATCACCAGCACCACCCTCGCCTACGTATATACCGGCTACGAATTCGAGTTTTTCTTCGCCCAGACCGAAGACTTCTATACCTCGCGCATACCCTACGTGATAATGCTCGGCGTAGTATGCGGCTTCATGTCGCTATACTTCACGAGGGCGATGAACATGATGGAGAATTTTTTCCGCCGCTTTAAAAACCGCTGGTACAAGACCATCATAGGCTGCGCCATACTTTCGGCCTTAGTGTTCTTCTTCCCGCCGCTCTACGGCGAGGGTTACGGCTCTATCACAGGCCTGCTTGCAGGAGATACATCTTCCATTGTCGACGGCTCGATTTTCTACAACGACCGCTATCAATTCTGGTTTCTGGCTTTGTTTATCGGCCTTGTGGTGATGTTCAAGGCCTTTGCCACCTCGGCTACCAACGGTGCCGGCGGCGTTGGCGGCACATTCGCACCCTCGCTCTATGTAGGCTGCCTCACAGGCTTCCTCTACGCCTTCATACTCAACCACTTCGGATGGATAGAGCTTTCTACCAAAAACTTCGCCCTCATAGGCATGGCAGGCGTGATGAGCGGCGTAATGCACGCCCCATTGATGGCAATCTTCCTCACTGCCGAGCTCACCGGCGGCTACGACCTTTTCCTGCCCTTGCTCATTGTGAGCACAATCTCATACGGCACAATCAAGATATTCGAGCCATACTCGATATATACCATGCGTCTTGCCAAGCGCGGCGAATTGCTCACCCATCGCAAAGACCAAGCCGTGCTCACGCTGCTTAAAGTCAACAATGTAATCGAGACCGACTTCCTGCCCGTATACCCCGACATGACGCTCAAAGACATGGTGGATGTGATATCGAAGAGCAAGCGAAACCTTTTCCCGGTAATCAACGACAAGCGCGAGCTCGTAGGCATAGTACTGCTCGATGAAATAAGGAACATCATGTTCCGCCCCGACCTCTACCGTCGCATGCGCGTAAGCACATTCATGTCAATGCCACCGGCCAAAATCGAAATCAACGACAGCATGGACAAGGTGATGAAGACCTTCGACGACACCGGCGCATGGAACCTGCCCGTAGTCGAAGGCAACACCTACGTAGGCTTCGTATCGAAGAGCAAAATCTTCAACTCCTACCGCCGCGTCCTCCGCCACTATTGCGACGACTGATCAAGGTGCTCGTAGAACGAGGAGCAGGAGGCGAGGAATACGTCGGGGGCGGCGATGATTTCGCGATGTGATATCAGGTCGGCCAAGTTGATGTCGCCTATCACATAGCATGATTCTTCCGATATATATTGCTCGTGTATCTTACTGAATGGCAGCAGCGAGGGTATATCGGTCGACGAATAGCGCACGTAGATTTTCAGGCTAATGTCTGTGGTATATTCAGGCCGGTCAAGATAGTGCATTTTCTTGTACTCGTAGCGGTAATCGTGGCGGCGGGCCATGATGTCGCTCAATATTGAAGAGGCTGTCGGGAGTGCTCCGGCGCCTTTTCCGAACATAAACTGGCGGTCGTAGCACTCGCCGCGGATAACAACGCCGTTGTACTCATCATCGACACTGTAGATATACTTGCCGGGGCGCACAAACTCGGGCATTACAAACATGGTGAAGCGGCCTCCACCGACTTTGGCCACCTGCGCAACGAGCTTTATCTTCACTCCTTTCTCACGGGCATACTGAATGTCGGAATCATGGATGGCCGATATGCCGTAGGTGAAAATATCGTCGGGGCTGACATATACACCGAGAGCATGGACGGTGATTATGACCAGTTTGAAAAGAGAGTCGTAGCCCTCGATATCAAATGTAGGGTCGCTCTCGGCGAAGCCAAGTGCCTGAGCCTTGGCAAGAGCGGAGGCATAGCTTTCGCCATGGTCGAAGACACGCGAGAGGATATAATTTGACGATCCATTGAGTATGCCTTTCACCTCAAGGAGCAGGTCGTTGTCGTAGTACTCTTCGAGATTGCGGATAACCGGGATAGAGCCGCACGATGAGGCGTCGTAGAGCAATGCGGTGTCGTAGCGGCGTTGAAGTTCTATCAGCTCAGGCAGATGGCGCGCTATCATGGCCTTGTTGCCTGACACTACGGGTATGCCCTTGCCAAGGGCTTCGCTTACAATCTTATATGAAGCCTCGGCATTGTCGATTACTTCTACGATGAGGTCGATGTCGGTGGCGTCGAGGATATCTGCCGGCTTGTCGGTCAGCAATCCGTCAGGAAGCTCTATCAGGCGTGGTTTGCTGATATCGCGCACGCATATCCGCCTTATCTCGGCATGAGCGTTGGGCGCTTTTTCGATTACTTTATATATACCTTGGCCTACGACTCCGAAGCCGAAGAGACCTATTCGAATCTTATTCATTGATAAAGGGCGTTAAAATTTGGTTTAATTGCTGATGTTCAACTAAAAAGCCATCGTGGCCGAACGGGCTTTCAATCTCGTGCCAGCGGGCCTGCGGCAGGCGGTCGGCAAGCGAGCGCATTTCAGCAGGAGTGAAAATGATATCTGTGGAAATGCCCACTACTATGGCAGGTATATCGATTGAAGCCAATGCCTTGTCTACGCCTCCGCGCCCACGGCCTATATCGTGGGTGTCGAAAGCGTCGAGAATCGCCACGTATGAATAGGCATTGTAGCGGCGCACAAGTTTCTCGCCTTGATAGCGTTGATATGTGCACGGACGGCGGAGCGCAAATGCGTCGATATCATCAGCGTCGCGTTGGGTGAGATTGTAGCCCTCCGGGCCGCGGTAGGAAAGCAAACCGATGGCTCTTGCCGCCGCAAGCCCTGCCTGCGCCGCGTCGGCGCGGGGCTCTCCGTAGGTAGGGTCGCTTTTTATGGCCATACGTTGGGTCTCATCTATGGCTATAGTCCACGGAGAGGCTTTGGCGTCGGTGGCTATCAATATGAGTTTATCGAAGCGCTGCGGCTCTGCTGCCGCCCATTCAAGAGCCTGAAAGCCGCCTACCGAACTGCCGACAAGAGCATATATCTGCCCGATACCCAATATCTCAGCCAGCAGGCGATGAGCAGCTACCATGTCGGCGATGGTAAAGCGCGGAAAGGTGTCATAATAAGGCTCTCCCATAGCCGGATTGACATGCAGCGGCCCTGTGGTGCCATAATGCGACCCGAGGATATTGGCGCAGACCACATACCATTTGTCCGGGTCGAGAAAAGCTCCAGGCTCAACAGTATGAGGCCACCAGTCAGCCACATCGCTGTTGGCAGTCAAGGCGTGGCAAACCCACACTACATTGTCGCGCGCCTCATTGAGGGTGCCGTAGCTGTGATAGGCTATCGTCAATTCGGGTAAGACCTCGCCCGATTCAAGGACAAAGGGTCTGTGGCTTCGGATAATAACAGAATCTGTAGACATTTCTATAGACATAAAAAAACCGGCTCAACCAAGGAGCCGGCTTATGATGAGTAAATACGTGGACTATCTCACACCCGGCTCTGTCGGCTGCACATGCACATCATCATACCCATCATGGCCTCGCCCGAAGCAGGCGCGGTAAACTGACGGAAATATGTGGCATGTATGGTCATAATCAAAGCCGGTAATATTGTTTTCGGCTGCAAAGTTAAACACAAAATTTGATTCCGCAAACTTTTTGCCAAAATAATCTATAGCTGATATCAATTTTACAAATTATGCGTATCTTTGCAAAAAATCTCTGCTATGAAAAAATTGATTTCTACAATACTCCTGTCGGCTGCCGCTATATGCGCGATGGCCGAAGACGCCTCGCAATGGGCTCAGTTTGACCGCTATGCAGCTTCCAACGACAGCATTATCGCAGCCGCGGCATATCCGCGGGTAGTGCTGATGGGCAACTCGATAACCGATGTGTGGGCGGAGCGCAATCCTCATCTGTTCAAGGAAAATCCTGACATTGTGAGCCGCGGCATTTCGGGACAGACTTCCTACCAAATGCTGCTGCGCTTCAGTGAGGATGTGATAGCGCTTCATCCTAAAATAGTGGTTATCAGCGCCGGCACCAACGACATAGCCGAAAATGCCGGTCCTTACAGCGAAGAGCGCACCATGGCAAACATCAAGGCTATGGCCGACCTCGCCCGCGCCAACGGAATCACCCCTGTGATAGCTTGCGCACTTCCTGCCGAGGGCTTCAAATGGCGCCCGCAGATCACCGACGCCATGGAGAAAATAATGAGCCTCAACAGCCGCATAAAAGAGTATGCGGTGGCAAACAAGATATACTATGTAGACTACTTCACCCCGCTTGTCAACAGCGACCATACGGCCATGAGCCCGGCGTTCGCCATCGACAGTCCGGGCGTGCACCCCAATGCCGACGGCTACGATATAATGGAGCTCGTGCTGCTCAAAGTACTCAAACAACTCTGATAAACTTCTCAACAATAAGTTTGTTGTATAGTTATAAATGAGTATCTTTGCAATCACATAGACCAATTTAAGTTTCGCAAGTTGCTTTTGCTACTTGAAAACTTAAGGTTTAAAGCGCTTTCAGCGCAGTTTATGCAGTTTAATCAGTTCATTGCATACCTGAACTCCTTAAACTTATTAAACTCAAAATAAACAGGTTCCGCAAGCGAAACTTAATTAGACTAACATATTCAACCATGTCTAAAATCGAGACCGATCCACGAGTGCTCGAACTTCTGTCGCAAAATTTCGGCACGGTAAGTTCGGCCAGCACAGAAATCATAAATCTTGAGGCAATCCTCAACCTGCCCAAAGGGACAGAGCATTTCGTAGCCGACCTCCATGGAGAGAGCGAGGCTTTCCGCCATATATTGAAAAACGCTTCCGGCAATATCAAGCGTAAAGTAAAGGAAATCTTCGGCACATCGCTCCGCGAGCAGGAGATACGCGAGCTCTGCACTCTCATATATTACCCTGAGCAGAAACTCGAATATATCAAGGCGTCGGAAACCAACCTTGATGATTTCTACAATATCACCCTCCATCAGCTCGTGCGCGTGCTGCAGACGGTGTCGGTGAAATACACCCGTTCAAAGGTGCGCAAGACCTTGCCTAAGGAATATGCCTATATAATCGAGGAACTGCTGCATGAGTCGCCATCAGACGATGACAAGACGGCTTATTTCAACCGCATTATCGAGACCATAATTTCAACCGGGCAGGCCGACTCTTTCATTGTGGCGATGTCAAATGTGATACAACGTCTGAGCATTGACCAACTGCATATCCTCGGAGATATCTTCGACCGCGGGCCGGGAGCACATCTTATCATGGATACCTTGTGCAACTATGGCAACTTCGATATACAGTGGGGCAACCACGACGCCTTGTGGATGGGAGCGGCAGCGGGCAACAACTGCTGTATCGCCAATGTGCTGCGCCTCTCGCTGCGATATGGCAACATGGCAACCCTCGAAGACGGCTATGGCATAAACCTGCTGCCTCTTGCCACATTTGCCATGGAGACCTACGGTGACGATCCCTGCAAGAATTTCGGCCCCCATCTCGACGCCGGAGACAATACCCACAACGAGAAAACCCAGCGCCTCATAGCCCAGATGCACAAGGCTATAAGCATAATACAGTTCAAACTCGAGGCTCAGCTTGCCGACCGCCGCCCCGAATGGGGTATGCAAGACCGTAAACTGTTCGAGCATATCGACTTCGACCGCAAGCTCTTCGTACTCGACGGCAAGGAGTATGAAATGAAAGACTGCAATTTCCCGACCGTTGACCCGGAGAATCCCTACGCTCTCACCCGCGAGGAAGCAGAACTCGTTGATAAACTAAACCACTCTTTCGCCGTGAGCGACAAGCTCAAGAAGCACATCGGCTGCCTTTTCCAGCACGGCTGCATGTATGGGGTGTATAACTCCAACCTGCTCTTCCATGCCTCTATGCCGCTCAATGCCGACGGCTCGCTAAAAGAAGTAGACCTCGGCGGAACCAAATACAAAGGACGCGAGCTCATGCACCGTGTGGGTATGCTCATGCGCGCGGCTTTCAACGACGATACCCCTGCCGATGAGCGCGAATTTGCCCGCGACTATTATTGGTATCTGTGGTGCGGCCCCGACTCTCCCCTCTTCGATAAATCGCGCATGGCTACATTCGAGCGTTATTTCATCGTAGACCCCGAGACCCATAAGGAAGAGAAAGGATATTACTATAAGCTCCGCAACCGCGAGGAAGTGTGCGACATGATACTCGACGAGTTCGGTGTCACAGGCGAACACCGTCATATCATCAACGGGCATGTACCGGTGCGTATCAATCAGGGAGAGACTCCTATACGCGCCAACGGCAAGCTCATGGTAATCGACGGCGGTTTCGCAAAGGCATATCACAATCAGACCGGTATTGCGGGCTATACCTTGGTATTCCACAGCCGTGGTCTTCAGCTTGTGCAGCATGAGCCTTTCACTTCAGCTGAAGAGGCAATCAAGAACTGCACCGACATCGTAAGCACCACGCAATTGGTAGAACTCAGCCAGCACCGCATGCGCGTCCGCGACACCGACAAAGGCCGTGAGCTTCTCAGCCAGATACGAGAGCTTACCGAGCTGCTTTACGCCTACCGTCACGGCATTATAAAAGAGAACGACAAAAAATAAGCATTTGTCTATGGCTCAGATATTATATCCCATCGGTATTCAGTCTTTCTCCAAAATAAGGGAAAGAGGCTTGTTATATGTTGACAAGACAGAATTTATCTATCGCTTGGTTACTGATTCGCAATATGTATTTCTGAGCCGACCGAGGAGGTTTGGCAAATCGCTGTTGATTTCTACCATAGAAGAGTATTTCAAGGGCCGCCGCGGTCTCTTCGAGGGGCTCGCCATCAGCAGGCATGACTGCGAATGGACTGAGCACCCCGTGCTTCATCTCGACCTGTCGGGATGTCCGTCAGAGAGCCCTACCGGCTTGTATGAGATTTTAGATGACTTGCTTACCCGCTGGGAAACGCAATATGCTATCCCCACAGATAAATCCATTTCGGTAGGCTTGCGCTTTAAAGAAGTCATTCTTCAGGCTCACCGGCAAAGCGGCAAACGTGTGGTGATTCTTGTCGATGAGTACGACAAGCCTCTTCTACAGACTGTTGACAAACCTGACCTGCAGGAAAAATACCGCGACACACTGAAGTCTTTCTACAGCAATCTCAAGAGTCAGGACGCGCACATACGTTTTGCCATGCTCACCGGCGTGACCAAGTTCGGACACCTGAGTATTTTCAGCGACCTCAATAATCTAAGGGACATTTCTTTAGACAGTGCCTACAGCGGTATCTGCGGAATATCGGAGGACGAGCTGCACCAATACCTCCACCAAGGAGTCACCGAATTTGCCGAGGCCACAGGCGACACTGTCGATAACATCTATGCCAAACTGAAGGTCAACTACGACGGCTACCACTTCGCACCGTTCAAGAGCGAGGAGGTATATAATCCGTTCAGTGTGCTCAGCTGTCTGAGCGCAAAATGGTTCCGCGACTATTGGTTCAGCACCGGCACTCCCGATTTCCTCATCAAAATGCTGCGCGCCGGCGACCTGTCGCTGCAGAATCTTGCGAGCTATTCTACCGGAATTGAGGAGCTGACAGACGTGTCGTTTGAATTCGGACGCCCTATTCCAATCCTCTACCAAAGCGGTTACCTGACAATCAAGGGCTACGACAGCCGATTCAATATGGTGACGCTCGGATACCCCAACGACGAGGTCAAAAGGAGCTTCTACAACCTCCTCCTGCCCATCTACGCCAACATACAGAAAGGAAAGACAGAGTTCTTGATAAGCAAATTTGTTCTTGATGTAGAGGCCGGCCGCGCCGAGGAATTCATGCAGCGGCTGCAGAGCCTCTTCTCGGGCTTCCCCTACGACAGCTTCGACCTAAAGGCTCTCGAACGGCACTATCAGGATATCGTCTTCATAATCATGACACTGATGGGCTTCTACACCCACGTCGAATACAAGACAGCCTCCGGGCGTATCGACTTGGTGATAGAGACCGCTGACTACATCTACGTGCTCGAGTTCAAGATAGACCGCACCGCCCGCGAGGCCCTCGACCAGATCAACACGAAAGACTACCTTCTGCCCTTCAAAGCCGACGGACGCCAACTCATCAAGATAGGCGTGAACTTCTCTTCTAAGCTCCGCTCTATCGAAGATTGGCTAATTGAATAATCAGCCCAAGAATTGCTCTGCAGAGCGGAGGTCGCTTACATGGTCGACATCAAAAGCTTTGCTCATCACAAACGGCACAACCTTGATATCGTTGCCTACAGCGAGTATACGCTGGAAGTCGCTCGTTGAAGCCGGATATTGGTCTCGCTGAGCAATATCCATAATCTTATCGGTAATACCATAAATACCGGCCGAAACTATTGGTGTGCCTTCAAACGGCTCGCCGCCATAACGATAGTCTATTACCTCAGACTCATCGTCAGCCAATCGTGCATAGAGGGAGCTTTCGTCGTCAACATATCTTGTAAGCGCCATCAAAGCCATACCCTCCGGCATAGTCTCCACAGCCTTTATGTAATCTTTGAATTCATCGAGCGGGAAAATTGCGTCGACAGTAAGGGCGATGAATTTCCCTTTGATATCGCAGGCCGCCTCGCTCAGACTATAGAACGAATTATCCGACACAATCGGGCGGAAGCTCACAGGCAAGCCCTCAGTATCGCGCAAGTATGCCAGATGTTCGTTGAGATCATCCATGGCCGGGTTTGTAACAACATGCACTCTCTCCGCCCCGCAAGATACAAGAAGTCTTATGAGACGTTCGATCATGGGTTGCCCCAAGATACGGATCATCGGTTTCGATTCCTTAACACCCTCTTTTGATAAACGTGAGCCCTGTCCGGCTGCCAATATTGCGTATTCCATAGTTATAGCGTTATAAATTCAGCGCAAAGGTAGCAAAAATCTTTTTAACAGCGTTAAAACTGTATAATTATAGTCAGTAATTAGATAAATTTTCGTAATTTCGCCGAGCATTTGACACCAATCATTATATGTCGCTGATAAAAATAGCGGGGATAATGCGCGCGGGCGCCTTTTCACCCAACCATATAGGCAATGACGCCGCTATATTTAATTTTGTTGCCGAGCAACTGCGCAAACGTGGCTGTGAGGTCAACGTATACAGCGAGGAGCAATTCATCGCGGGTGCTGTTGACGAGCATGTGATACTCAACATGTGCCGGGAAATGCGCTCTATCGAGCTCCTGCAAAAACGCGAAGACGCCGGCGACCTTGTAATCAACTCCGGCTACGGTATCGAAAACTGCATACGCGAGCGCATGACCCGCATATTGCTCGGCTCAGGCATACCCTACCCCGAAAGCATAATAGTCAATACCGACGAGGCTGTGCTCGACCGTCTACACCGCATGAAAATTGACCGCTGCTGGATAAAACGCGGCGAATCACATTCGCTACACCACGAAGATGTCTGCTACGCCCGCCATGCCGAAGAAGCTCAGGAGCTGCTGCAGGAATTCTTCTTGCGCGGTATCAAGAGAGCCGTCATCAACCGACATCTCGACGGCGAACTTGTGAAATTCTATGGAGTGGCCGGCACTCAATTCTTCTACACTTTCTATCCCTTCCGGCAGCAGCAGCACGGCAAGCAGCCCGAGCTCGACCGCCCGCAGGCCGATCCTGAAAAAATGCGCCAGATGTGCGAGAAAGCGGCAGAAGAACTCGACATCAAAATATACGGTGGCGACTGCATTATGAGCGAAGACGGCACTCTGAGCCTTATCGACATCAACGATTGGCCCAGTTTCGCCCCCTGCCGCCAGCTTGCCGCACCGGCTATCGCGCGCTATGTGATGGCTGCGATAAAAGAACACAACAGCTAAGCCATGGCAAATCCCTATCGCAAATCAACCAAATTACCCGAGGGCAGCACACGCCGTTTCCCAATCGTACCGCGGCTTATCGCCACATCGTTTGGCGCAGGATTCCTTCCTGTCGCGCCGGGCACATGGGGCTCGCTGATGGCAATAATACTGTGGCTGCCCCTCTATCTATGGGCGTCGACAAGCATGACCCTATGGATTACCCTTGCTGCAACCATAGCGCTTACAGTCGCCGGAACATGGGCAAGCAATGAAGCTGAGAAATATTGGGGCAAAGATCCCGTGGTTGCATGCGTTGACGAGACCGTTGGCCAATGGATCACCCTCTTGCCGGTAACTCCATTCTGCCCTTGGTGGGAGATTGTGCTCGCCTTGGCTCTATTCCGCTTTTTCGATATTTTCAAACCTCTTGGAATCCGCCGTACCGAAAAACTGCCGGGCGGTTGGGGAATGATGGCCGACGACATCGTCGCAGGCATATACGGAGGTATCATAATATTTGTAATCAATGAAATCTATTTCTATGTCTGATATCGACCACGAAGAGCCGTCGTCGCTGTCGCGCATGGGCAATAAGCTGCTCAAGAGCGACTCGCTTGTCTACACCTATCTGCGGTCGATAGTATCTTCGCAATGCGCAGGTTGGACCGACATGCTCATCGGCTTCATGCTCTTCGCTTGGCTCGACCTCAATCCATTCATTTCCACAATGATAGGTGCATTGTGCGGCGGTGTGGTAAACTGCATTATCAACTACCGCTTCACCTTCCATGCCGAGGGAGTGGACTGGCGCTCGGTGATTGTCAAATATGCTTTGGTATGGATCGGCTCAATGCTGCTCAACGCATACGGCACACAGGCAATTTACTATATTATCAGCGATTGGACATGGCTTGAGAATCTAGGCTTCAAACCCGACGGTTACTATGCCGCTGCGCGTATCTTCACATCGCTTGTGGTGTCGTGGTTCTGGAATTTTGTTATGCAGCGCTATTTTGTATACCGCAATATCTGGCTTGACCGCCATATCGTGAAGTACATGGACGCCGCAGGTATTAAAAAGGCAGAAAAATAATGGCAACAATGGATATTAAACAAACGGCCAAAACGGCCCGCAATGGTCTTCAGCAAGGCATTTATGCGGTTATCAATCCTTTCGTGCGCCTGCTCATACGCATGGGTGTGACGCCCAATATGGTTACTACCATCGGTATGCTCGGCAACCTCGCCGCATCGGCCCTTATGGTATGGTGTGCAATAGAAGTGAGCCAGCACAACATGACGCCCGACTATGGCACAGTCACCCTTGCCGGAGCTCTTATCATCGGGTTCTCTCTCTTCGACATGCTCGACGGACAAGTCGCCCGCCTCGGCAACATGGCCTCAATCTACGGCGCCATGTACGACTCGGTGCTCGACCGCTATTGCGAGCTCTTCACCTTAGGAGGCATAGCGGCGTTCCTGCTCGCATGCGGCAATATATGGGGAGCCATAATCACTTTCCTCGCCCTTGTAGGCAGTATCATGGTAAGCTATGTGCGCGCCCGTGCCGAAGGCCTCGACATAGAGTGCAAGATAGGCTTCATGCAGCGCCCCGAGCGCGTGGTTGTCACAGAGGTTGCAGTAATAGCCACAGGTATCACCGGCATGAACCTCGACCCGGCCTCGACATTCGACCCCAATCTCATCCTCACCGTAGCCATGGCTATCATAGCCGTATTCGCCAACATGACAGCCTTTGCCCGCCTCACCCACAGCCGCAAAGAGCTGATAAAATCAGGCCGTAAATGAAACTTACCATGCCCGCCGCCCGCGAATCGGCATGGTGTGCCGGAGCCTTGATCCTGTGGCTTGCCGTCACGGCACTGTGCATAGGCTTCCGCCCCGAGCACGTGGTGATGGCTCTGCTGATTTTCGCATTGTTTTTCTTCAACGCCTCTTCCCGCCGACTTGTCATAGCGCTGGTGCCATTTTTCATCTTCGGCATATCATACGACTGGATGAACATCGTGCCCAACTACAAGGTAAATCCTGTAGATGTAGCCGGGCTTTATGAAAGCGAGAAAGGTCTATTCGGCATAGCCACAGCAGCAGGTACGCTCACGCCCAACGAATTCTTCGCCATACACCACTGCGCGCTGATGGACTTCTTCGCCGGCATATTCTATCTTTGCTGGGTACCCCTGCCGATAGTTTTCGGACTATATCTCTACTTCACACGCCGCAGCCGTTGGTATCTGCATTTCGCCTTGGTATTCCTTTTGGTCAACCTGCTCGGATTCGCCATCTACTATATCCATCCGGCCGCTCCGCCATGGTATGTGGCTCTCCACGGCTTCGAAGCCATAGAAGGCACACCGGGCGATGTAGCCGGCCTCGGACGGTTCGATGAAATGACAGGGCTCGGAATATTCAACGGCCTCTATGCCCGCAACAGCAATGTATTCGCCGCCGTGCCATCGCTCCACAGCGCATATACCCTTATCGCATTTATCTACGCCCTGATGAGCCGCGCGCCCAAAGGATGGGTGATAACTCTCGGTATTGTGACGCTCGGTATATGGTTTACGGCTGTATATTCATCTCATCACTATATAATCGATGTCATGCTCGGCATAGCTACCGCATTGGCCGGAACAGCCCTGTTCGAGTGGCTGCTCATGCGCATAAAGCCTTTCGCCGGTTTTATTGCACGCTACGCCGCATATATCGAAATACCACGCTAAATCATGTCTGAAAATCAAGATTTTTCACAATACGAGATTCGTCCCGACGTACTCAACTACGACGATATCCGTCAGCTCGTGCCCAAGCTCGACGGCCATGAGAAACTTGTCAATTGGCTGTTGCACTTTCTATCGGTCGACAAGGTAAATGCCGTACATCGCCGCAACTGCGACACCCCCGGTCCGGAATTTGTGCGACGAATGCTCATCGATGACTTCAAGATCAAACTGCGCGTTGATAATGAGGATATTCTCGCTCGCTTCACCGAAGGCCCGTTTATCACCGTGAGCAACCATCCTCTTGGTGCTCTCGACGGTATTGCGCTCATCTATCTCATTACCCGCTACCGGCCCGAGTATAAAGTGATGGTCAACATGATTCTCAACAAAATCAGCGCCATGCGCCCCAATTTCATCGCCGTAGACGCTTGGGCAAGCGACGACCCGGCCAAACGTGCCGTATCGGTCAACGGTATCCGACAGGCCATCAAGCAGCTGCGCGACGGACATCCGGTAGGCTTCTTCCCCGCCGGAGCGATGAGCAAATCTACCCTGCGCGACGGCCTGCAGGACCGTCCTTGGCAGCCGTCGATACTTCAGATTATCGCACGCGCCAAAGTGCCGGTGATACCTATCTACTTCCACGACCGCAACAGTTGGTGGTGCGATTTCCTCGGGCATGCCTGCTGGCCTGCACGCTCGCTGCGCCTGCCGGCGGAAGTTTTCCGTAAACTCGGCAAGACAATGCACATATCCATCGGCGAACCGATAAGCCCTGAAACACAGGCCACTTTCGCCACACCGGAAGAACTCGGACAATATCTGCGTGAACAAACTTATAACCTTAAGAAACTCAAATAATGGCTGAGAATAACGATACAAGCTATCAGGCTTCGCTAAAATCGCTCGATACCGAAGAGCATATCGACCTCTGGTTTTACCGTCCCATAGGCTACGCATGGGCTTGCCTCGCTCGTCGCCTCGGCATAACGCCCAACGCTATCACTATTGCGTCGATTTTCTTAGGAATTGGCGCCGGCATTGCATTCTATTATACCAATATCTGGATTAATGTACTCGGTATATTTTTGCTCATGTGGGCCAACAGTTTCGACAGCGCCGACGGACAGCTCGCCCGCATGACAAAGCAATATTCGCGCATAGGCCGCATTCTCGACGGTCTGTCGGGTGATATATGGTTTGCCACAATATATGTCAGTATCTGTCTGCGCGAAAACGCCACATCGCCGTTCTTTGCCGAACATCCGTGGCTGATATGGCTTATAGCTGTCACCGCCAGCATATTCCATGCCAAGCAGGCCGCAACCGCCGACTACTACCGCCAGTTCCACCTCTACTTCCTCAAGGGAGCCGAGGGCAGCGAACTCGACAGCAGCAGCGTGCTGCGCAAAAAGTATGAGGAAATGCCTTGGCGCGGCAACTTCTGGGCAAAACTCGTGCTGTTCTTCTATACAAATTATACAGCTAATCAGGAAGCCCTCTCGCCTTGCATGCAGAAACTCCGCGAACAGCTTCGCGAATCGTTCGGCACAGGTGTGGCAAGCGAATCGTTCCGCGCCGCATTCCGCAAAGGCAGTCTGCCGCTGATGAAATATACCAACATCCTCTCGTTCAACTGGCGCTCCATAGCCTTGTTCGTGTCAGTGTTGATAGGTCGTCCTTGGCTATATTTCATGTTTGAGCTTGTGATTCTCAACGCTATCCTCATCTATATGATATCGCGCCACGAGTCACTATGCCGCAAGCTCACAAGAGCCCTTAAAGCAGGAAAATACTCATAATTTAAGTTTCGCAAGCGAAACTCGTTTATTTTGAGTTTAAAAAGTTTAATGTGTTTAGATATACCTCGGTAAAAGTAAACCATTTAAACTTTATAAACTGCGCTGAAAGCGCTCTAAACCTCAAGTATTTCAAGTTGCAAGGCAACTTGAAATACTTGAATTCATAATAACATAGCAAATCAGGGCTTCACCCGACAGCGGATGAAGCCCTGATCCTAATGCAAAAACCATTTATAATTCTTCTTTTACTTTTGCCGTCCACTTTTCGATACGGCTGTCGGTGAGGTCGGGGTGATTTACCTCGTCGAGGAGAAGGCCGCGCATTGTGGCTCCGTCGGCAGCGTCTGAGTGCTCAAATGAATACTCTGTTGCCGGATATTCGCCTATAAAGTTTGCTCCGGTGTCGCGCAGGCGGTCGTAGAGTATACCTACCGCATTGCAGAATGTTTCGCTCATGCTTTCGTCGCCACAGCCGAAAATAGCGATTTTCTTGCCTTTGAGGTCAAGCACCTGCATGCCGGCAAGGAAGTCATACCAATCATCCTCGAGTTCGCCGTTGCCCCAAGTAGACGAACCGATTACGAGCAGGTCGTAATCACCTACCTTGTCGGGAGCAGTGTCGGCGACATCGTGAATGTCGGCGTCGGCCACGCCAAGAGCTTTGCCTATACGTCGGGCCACATCTGCTGTTGTGCCGGTAGCAGAACCGTAAAATATACCTGTTTTCATGTCGTTTTAGTGTTTATATATTTAAGTTTCGCAAGCGAAACTTGTTTACTTTGAGCTTAAAAGGTTTAACAAGTTTAGGTAGACTTTTTTTTAAACTACATAAACTGCGCTGAAAGCGCTTTAAACTTGAATTTAATATATAAACACTGAACTGACGTTATTGTTCGCCATCGTCTTCGGCTGAATAGCGTGGAGGAAGCGGCTTTTTCGATTTAGCCCCGAGTTGCTCAAGTTTTTGCGCTCGGGCAATCAGATTGCCGGGGCCGGCTGTAAGTTTGGAAAAGGCAGTGTTCCAAGCGTCGCGTGCAGTCGACAAGGACTTGTCGAGCCTATCCATATCATCAAGAAAGCCGCGCAGCTTATCAAGCATTTTACCGGCCTCGTCGGCTATGGCAAGTGCATTGCGGTTCTGTTTGTCATGCCGCCACATCTGCTCGATTAGTTTGACAATCGACATCAGATGGGTGGGAGAGATGATAAGCACATGACTGTCGTATGCTGTCTGCCACAGTTTGGCGTCGAGATTCATGGCAGCAAGAAAGGCGCCCTCATGAGGAATAAACATGAGCACGTAGTCAAAGCGCCCGTCGCCTACTATATCCTGATATGATTTATTGCGCAATTCGGCTATATGCTTTTTCACTGAAGTGATATGGGCACGGGCATACTGCTCGCGGCCGGCCTCTGTGTCGGCATTAAGCATGTTGATATAGTCTTGTATCGACACTTTTGAGTCGATTATAATTTTGCGCCCCTCGGTATAATTTATCACCACATCGGGTCGCAGGCGGTTACCGTCGGCTCCCATAACGGTTTCCTGCACCGTATACTCATAGCCTCTTCTGAAGCCGGCTTGCTCTAGTATATTGTCGAGTATCATCTCGCCCCAGTCGCCTTGAAGCTTAGAGTTGCCTTTGAGAGCGTCGGTAAGCCGGCGTGTCTCGCGCGATACGGTGTTGTTGAGATCCACGAGGTCGCGTATACGCTCGCCGAGAGAGAAACGCTCCCGAGCCTCATTACTGTAATATTCCGATATCGAGCGCTTGAAGTTCTCAATATCAGCCTTCACCGGAGCAAGCACTTCGGCCAGTCCGTTGACGTTCTGGCGGCGCAAGGTCTCGGAGTTGAGTGCAAGTACCTTGCCGGCAAGTTGCGAGAACCGGTTCTCGAAGTCGGCGTTGATTTTGGCGAGGTCTTGCTTCTGACGCTCGAAAGCCTTGTCGGCTGCTGCAATGCGCTCGTTGAGGCGGGCATTTTCAATCCTCGCCGCCGAAAGCCGCGACCAAAGCACACCGGCACACGCCACAGCGGCAACAAGCCCTGCGGCGAGAATGATTATCACCGATGTCACCGTATTACCCCGTCGACAGGATTTAGACGGCGCAGCAATGTTGCGCCGGGAGTAAATTCCATCACAATCTCCGGAGGCAGAAGCATACGCTTGCCGGTAGAGAGGTCTTGGCGTATCTCCTCATCGTGCTTCACGGTAGTGAATGTGCCGAATGTGGGCACAGCTACAGAATCAAGTTCTGAACCACACTGCTGAAGCACAACCGACAGCCCTTCTACAAGGGCGTCGACATCTTCGGCAGACCGACCTGTGCGTTCTGCCAGTATCTTGCGTAATTGTTTGTAATCCATAATATTTGGAGAGATTTTAAAAATACAATACTGCACCGGCCACCAGTTTTGAATTATCATCGGCCGAACCCTCGGGGTCATGGCCGTAGAAATACTGCTCATAGTTGACCTTGAAATCGAAATGCAGTTTCTGATAGCTCAACGAAGTTGTCGCTCCGACTGTCAGGCGGCGACGTGCGGCAATATCCTGCGGAAGGACACCATCGACATACTGGCCGCTCGATCCGGCTGTAACGCCCTCGAAGCGAGACTGGACAGAAACCCTGTTGGCCCAACGCCATTTTACCGGCCATCCGTAGTCGGCAAAGATACTGAAAGCCTGCGAGTTTTTCATCGGGCCGCAATAATGGCGGTAGATATACTCACCCTCTACATAGAGCTCGCCGCAGCGCCATTGAAGTGCGGCGTCGAGCTGATTGATACGGCAACCGGCACCTTTTCCGCCCGGCACGCGCGACATAAATGCAATCTCGGGTGTAAGATAGTCAAATTTATAATTTGCTTTCACTGCATACGTAAAAGCGCTGTTCCACCGGGTATGGTCGGCCATGTCGGTGGAGTTGAAGACTCCGGCCTCGATATAAAGAGGAGTCTTTGACACCTGATAACCGGCCTTTACGCCTACCGAACGGAGGTTGCCATAGAGCGCCACAAGCCCGACATCGGCAAAATAATATAGATGAGGAACACGGGATGACTCTACGCTGAAAGGCACACGCATTTGTCCGAGATATACTTGCAGACCGGTAGCAGGAGTGGCGCGCATAAAAACGTCGAGAAGCTTGATTTTTCCGCGGTCGCAGAAATCAACCTGCATGAAATAATCTACACGCGGCAACACGAAGCCGCCGGCACTCAGACGCGCATTGCGGATTATGAAGCGCCCGTCGCCGGTTGTTGTAGACTGCTGATAGAAAGCGCGGAGAGTGCCGTGGAAAGTAGGAATATACTTCCACACATCGGCATGCGAGGCTGAGTCTGCCTCGGTGGCCGACACCCCGAAAGCGCAGAGCAGAGAAAGCCCTGCCACGAGAGATTTAGTAATCGTAGACAAGTTCAAAATCATCGATATATAAGGTTGAGCCGTTACCACCGGTAAAGAAATCACCATATTTGCTTGCCGAAGCGGTCACAAGTATATATTTGGGGCGGCGGTTTGTTGCCTTGTAATTGATTTCAAATTCAAAGGGAATGTATGAGGGTATGGTCTGGGCACATTCCATTTTGCCGTATGCCACTACCTCCGGGCCATTCTCATCAAAAAGTTGACGGTCGGACGGCGCCGTACGGATTTCAAACGGCTCATCTGAGTCGATGAGAGCCACCCAGATGATACAGGTGTCGGGCTGGCCGATAAGTTGTTTATAGTCGGCTGAAGAATGGCTTATGTTGGTATCTGTATATTTGTATTGTCCGCGCAGTTTTACAGGACGGTCAGTAAACTCGCGGCCGAAACTGAGCACACCGTTCGTTCCGACAGTCTTCACGTATGAGCCTGCAAAGATGTTGCCGGCAGCAATCTTGCCAAGCGCACCAATACCGACAAAACGGGTCTCGAGCCTTGCAGCCCAACCGGAACCCGACGGTGTATCATCGGTGGGAGTTGTGTTGGAGTCACCGAGTGTGGTCGCTCCCTTATTGCCGGTACCCCAGAATGGTGTGCCGTCTTCGGCCCACGGGCACCACACTTTACCGTCGAGCCACCAGTTGTCGAAGTCGCTGTTTGGCAACTGCGCTGCAGTCCCGGTAGTGAAGTCAATGATTTCACCGGTAAATTCACCTGAGGTGACACGAGCCTGATATGAGGTCTGAGGCGACAGGTGAGCTACGCGGGCTACAAAATTGCCGCCAGTGACAGTGATATCGGTTTGAGCTACATCGGTCCATTCATCGGTGCCGGCAAGGCGATATTGAGCACCGAATTCTTTGCCGGCCTCGCCCATGCCGTTGATCCATGCCACGCATGTCCAAGCGTCGACACTCACAGTGCGCACAGTCACATCTACCGGTTCAACATAGAGAGTCCATGTCTCGGTGCGTCCGAAAGAGGTCACTTCAATCTCTACCGGCTTGGAGGCGTCAACCACACCGCCGTCGCTAAGGTCAGGGGTCATGGTGGAGCCTATCGCGCCGAGTTTTGCCTTCTCTACCGTAATAGCCTTGAGATTCTGAGTCTCAGGCACATTGAGCACAATGCGTCGGCCGGGCACATCAATGGTGGTGGCACCGATCTGGCCTACGACATCGAAATAGCGTTCTATATCCTGAACGCCGATAATTTTCCATCGGTAATCCTGATACAGGCGCAATATCACCGACACAGGGCTCGACAGATCGATAGTGCCGGCGAACGGCTCGCCGACGATCTCCGCGCCGGGAGTGAGTGTCCAGCCGGTAATCTTTACATCTGTAATATCAACCTGCTCGGGAAAAGTGATGGTGGCGGTGCAAGCCACGGTATCGATTACAGTACCCTTATCCTGACCCTTTGCGTCGAGAGATACGAAGTTGGCCTGAATACGGGGATAGGGAATATCGTTTTTAATGCAGCCGCCGGCTATGAGGGCGACAAGGGCAACCAATGCTATACAATACTTTTTCATATCACAACCATCAGGCCAAAGTTAATATTGAATATATTGAAGCGGAAGTTTGCTCCGGAGGTCACGCGCGAGCCTTCGTCGACGCCGTCGGTAGTCTGGTCTTCCTTGCGCCAATTGATACCGAACACGCCAAACGACACATTGAACGACATGAAGTCTTGCAGGAACACGCACACACCGGGGCTGAAATTGAGTGAGCCTTGAGTGATGATCGTTCGGGTATCGCGCGGCACGCTGTTATAAAGGCGTTTGAATCGCGACGAGCCGCTGCCGAAAGTGAGATCGACCTCATTGAAAATACCGAATCGGCCGCTACGGTCGAGGCCGACGTATGAGCGGTGAAAAGCGGATACAGAGAAACTCTGCTGATAGTAGCTGATATCGCGGAGAGTGAAGCTGAGGTCTGAATCGAAGTCGAGGGCGAGGTTACCGAGGTCGGCTATGCCGCGCGTATAATCGAAGCGCAGGCCCACCGACTGGTTGCTCTTATAGAAATATGAGATATAAGGCTTCACAGAATACATCTTGCCGCTGAAATCGACATCCTTGAGTATTGAAAGCACACTCACATCCTCGGTGTTGAGCTCGCCATAGCTTGCCGTGATACCGAAGCCCCATTTGCCTTTGGGGATAAAGATATAGTTGAACAAACCGCGGTCGAAACGGCCATAGTTCTTTTCAGGCAACACTATAGGCACTGTATCGCCGTCGATCACCACATGCTCTATGCTGTCGCG
The DNA here is from genome assembly GCA_910579995.1 of uncultured Muribaculaceae bacterium. Taxonomy (GTDB): domain Bacteria; phylum Bacteroidota; class Bacteroidia; order Bacteroidales; family Muribaculaceae; genus CAG-873. The sequence continues at coordinate 76,676 of CAJTWH010000016.1, forward strand.
GCTGTGGTCTACGAGTTTCTTGCGCTGAATAGTCTGTGCTCCGGCAGGCGCGATAACCGCCGATGCAACGAGGAGCATTAGTATACGGAATATACGGTACATAGCGGTTAGATATAAAACATCACGCCAAAGGTGATTGAAAATAGATTAATCTTGAAATTAGCCTGCTGTGTGTGGCGGTTGGCGATATAGATCTGGTCGGTGACAGAGCGGGTGTGGTTGTAGTTGAAACCGAGCACACCGACGTTTACCTCAATCGCCGAGTAATTGTTGAGGAAAACCGACAGACCCGGCGCAACGCCGACATTAAACTGGAAATTGCGCTCGTAAGTGCCCGTGAGGTCATTACCGGCTCCGTTGCATAGTTTCGACTGTCCGCCGCCCATCTGCAGCTGCACCTCGGTGAAAAGGCCGAAACGTGTGCTGCGGCCAAGGCTTATATAGTTGCGGAAGAGAGCTGTGCCGAGATATGAGTGGCTTATGCTGTAGAGATTGCTCATGTCGTAATCGGTCTCGCTGTCAAGCACGATATCGGCAGTGTTAAGACGCGTGCGCTGACGGCTGTAGGAGAAGCGTCCGCCGGCGGTGAGATTGTCCTTGAAGCAGAACATCACAGTGGGGCTCACCTTGAATGTATACGAATCGCCATTGATTTTCTCAAAAATGAGAAACTGGTAATTGTCTTGATCAGATTGAGAATAACTCACGCTGACACCGGCCACCCATGCCCCCTTGGGCACAAATGACACCTGCTCGAGATTGCGCTTGAATGCCTCTTGAGCCGACACTCGGGCCGACAGTCCCAAAAGGATAAAAGCTACAGAAAGCAACAGCAGTCGTTTTACTTTTTCCATATTAAATATCTTACGGCAATCTCACCGTGTAAGATTTATTAACTTAAGTTTCGCAAGCTAAGACTTGTGGTCCGTTGTCGGTGGTTGTAAGGTGGCGATGATTAAGGCTGACCCGCAGCCCACTGCCAACAAACCTCAAACTTGCATATATTTAGTCAAAATTTGCTAATTCGGCGTAAAATTACAAAAAAATTTCCAAATAAGGGCAATCACCACCACTACATAAACTTCATTTGCCAATAAAAGGTATTTTAAGCGAGAGAAGTCGTATCCGTCGGAGAATTTATCAAGTATATATACAATAAATATTGACCTCCGGCGTTAGTATAGTGTAAATCACCCAAATTCTCATGCCTATGAAGAAAAATTCTACTCTTGAAACACCCCTCTCGGGCTCGGTAAAAGTATCCATGCCCATGAAAGCGCGCCAGCCGCGGCCGCTTACAATCATTAAACTCAAGCAGCTCGCCCGCTGCGCTTTCTCAGCCGGCAGCGCACTGCCTATCATTGTGATGAACTGATATCCGAGCGTGACCCTTGCGGGTCGCGCTCTATATGTTCTATGGCAGGAATATATATCCACGTCCCGTTTTGCACTGTAAAGTGTGCATATTGTGATTTCTACTCTGTGGCACGCCCCGACAAGGCGCAGGCCTTCGTGGAAGCGGTGGCGCGTGAGTATGCCGCAAGGCTTGATGAGCTCGGCGGCGAAACGGTAATGACCTTATATATCGGCGGAGGTACCCCCTCGCTGCTGTCGCCCGAGTTGTTCGCTCGCCTCATATCGCCTTTCGACCTCTCCGCTGTCGAGGAATTTACAATCGAGGTAAATCCCGACGATGTAGACAGCCAGCGTATCGAGGCATGGCTTGCCGCGGGCGTCAACCGCGTAAGTATAGGCATACAGTCGCTTGACGATAAGGAGCTTGCCGCCGTAGGACGCCGCCACAACGCCGCCCAAGCCGTCGAGGCTATAGCGCTGCTGCAATCCAAGGGGATAACAAACATCAGCGGCGACCTTATCTACGGCCTGCCGGAGCAGACTATTGAATCTTTTGCCGATAGCCTGCGGCGCCTTATCGACACCGGCATAACCCATCTTTCGGCCTATTGCCTGAGCTACGAGGAAGGAACGCGTCTTTGGCGGAAACTTCAGCAAGGACTTGTAACGCCGGCCGACGACGAGCTTATCGAAGCTATGTATTCTGCCCTCTGCCACACGGCAAAATCCTCGGGCTTCGAGCACTACGAGATTTCAAACTTCGCATTGCCGGGCTACCGCTCGCGCCACAACTCGGCATATTGGCGCGACGTGCCATATCTCGGCCTCGGGCCCGGCGCACATTCGCTTGACAGCCAAGGCATACGCCGCTATGTCCCTGCCGACATAAGAGCTTATATCGCCAATCCTGAGGAAGCGGCCACAATCGACCCCGAAGACAGCACCGACCGCGCCAACGACCGCATAATGACCTCGCTGCGCACAGCCGAAGGCCTCGCACTGGCCGACTTCACCGACGCCCAACAGCGACAGATTTCAGCCGCAGCCGCACCGCATATAGCCGCCGGCCGCCTCGTCACCACTCCCGACGGCTACACCATACCGGAAGAATCATTCCTCCTCTCCGACGCCATCATCCGCGATTTGCTTTTATAATCCAATTTTCGCAGGAGACCCGTAGCTATCTATCCATAGATACCTTGTAGGGACGTGCCGTGGCACGTCCCTACTGTATTGTTGTTATGTGGCTGGAATTTGAGTTCTC
>CAJTWH010000017.1 GCA_910579995.1 uncultured Muribaculaceae bacterium
TCGGCGCATTAATTGGTAGTTTTGTCGTATTCAAGACCTCAAAAACTTATTCCGGGCGATAAACAAAAGTGATCAAAAAAAGTTCCGGCCTTTTGCACATTTTTGCATTTTCTATGCGCTCACCTGAACAGGTATTCCGGTTGCTGCCGTAATTCTGTCGGCAATTGCCTCCAATTCTTCTTTACTTACACGATGTAAATTTACCTCGGGAGTCGGCCGGTCTATAGTATACAGCATAATCTCGCGCGGCATAATGCGGCGGTATGCCTCAATTAGAGCCTCTACCTCGGCGTCGACGGTATTGTCAATGACAGCTCCATCGTGCTCTCCGCGGCACATCATGGTCTGCACAATGCCATCTTTGCCAAAGGAGGCAAGGCACTCTATGGTCTTTTCGAGGTCATAGCCGGGGTTGGGACGGTCGATGGCCTCTACCGTAGAGGCGATGGCGCTGTCGAGTTTCATTATATTATTGTCGACCTTGCGCAAAGCAGCAGCCACGGCAGGGCGGCAGATACGGGTGGCATTGGTAAGGACGCTGATCTTGACATCGGGGAAATAGAGGTCGCGCAAGGCGATGGTATCATCAATGACTCCTGCGAAGTCGTGATGTAGGGTCGGCTCACCGTTGCCGGAGAATGTAATGACATCGAGCGGCTGGCCTTGCTCCTTCATCTGCCTGAGTTTTGCCTCGAGCTGCTTGCGCACTTCCTCACGGGCGGGCAAACCTGATGTACCCGGGCCCTGCGCATTATAGCCGGCCTCGCAATAAAGACAGTCAAACGAACATATCTTGCCATCATTAGGCATAAGATTTATACCCAAGGACGAACCAAGGCGGCGCGAATGGATAGGGCCGAATATTGTTGAATGAAATAGTACAGTCTGCATTTTATCTATTAAGTTTCACATGGGAAACTTGTTTATTAAGGTTTAACAAGTTTAGGGAGTTTAGATATGAGCAAGCAAAATAAACTATCTAAACTTGCATTATTGATTTTTTGTAAAAAGCCTTGACACCATACCTATCACGAGACCGGTGGCGATAATGGCAAAAAAGACAATGGCTACATCAGCCCACTCAAGGCGCACCGGATATACATCTATAGTAAGAGCCGAGGGGTCGGCGGCAAGTTTGACGAGCCCGAAACACTGCTGTGCCAATGATAGCACGACACCGAGCACAAGCCCGGCCACGCCACCGACAGCAGTGATAAGCCAGCCCTCGGCCACAAATATCGAACGCGTGGAGGCCGAAGTGGCACCGAGGGCCCGCAGCGTGGCCATATCGGCACGCTTCTCGATCACCATAAGGCTGAGCGTAGACACTATATTAAATGAAGCAATCAGCAAGATGAAGACGAGCATGGTGAATGTGATCCACTTCTCGACGGCAATCATGCGGAAAGTGTCGGCCTGCTGCTCCACCCGGCCCTGCACGGAATACTGCGGGAGGTCTTTGGCAAGCCTGCGGACGAGTTCGTCAGGCCTTACACCTTGGGCAGCCTTCAACTCAACGGCCGAGCCCTCGCCGGCGTCATAATCGAGCATACGGCGGGCGGCCTCGAGGGGGATGAATACAAAATCGGCGTCGTATTCGGGCTGGTCGACCTGCACCACACCGGTGACGGCCACATCGAGAGCACGGTAGGCGGCGGCAGGATTGGCGGGATTGATACGTCCCAGCCTCCGCGGCACATATATGCGCCCTGCAGAATATGGCGAGGGGTGCAAGCCCATGTTTATCGCCACGCCCACCGAAGCCTGCATACCGGCGAGGCTGTCGGGCATGCCGTTGTCGGGAGCAAAGACGCCATCGATAATCACGGCGTCGATATCAGCAATGCGCCGGGCCTTGGCCGGGTCGAGGCCTTTGAAGATTACCGGCGTCTGCCTGTCGCCCGAGACAAACAGCGCGCGCTCCTGAAGCACAACAGCAGCCGAAGCGACATCGTCGCGGCTCTCAAGGGCACGCGCAAGACTGTCGGCCGACTCTATCACCTTGCCCGAGAGAGGAGCAATCCTCACCTCAGGGTCGATGGCTGCAAGATGACTCTGAGCCAAGTCGGTGAAGCCATTGAATACCGACAGTACCACTATAATAGCCATCGTGGCCACCGCCACTCCCGCCATTGATATGACGGCGATGACGTTGACCGCGCGGTGCGATTTTTTCGCAAAAAGATATCGGAGAGCTATTCTGAGGGCAAGCATTGCTACTTTTCGAGCAGCTTGTCGATGTTCTCGATATAGTCGAGAGAGTCGTCGAGGTAGAATTGCAGTTCGGGCACCTTGCGGAGCTGGAAGCGCACTTTCTGTGCCAGCTCATAGCGCACGGTTTTTGCCGACGCCTCGATATTAGCGAGCACTTCGGGCGCTTTATCCGAGGGGAATACCGACAGATAGGCCTTAGCCACCGACAAGTCGGGCGACACACGCACCGCACTTACCGAGACGATGATACCATGGGTTTTTGCCGTCTGCTGACGGAAGATTTCGCTGAGCTCTTTCTGGAGCAGGCGAGATATTTTTGCTTGACGTGTTGATTCCATAATCAAAATGTGTTTTTAAATAGTAACACTATTGCGGGTGCAATAGTTTTTGTGGTTGGCGGGTTGTGGGCTGTGGGTGGTAGAATAGCAAAAACAAACTCGCTGCCCACTCTCCACCAACCACTCTCCATACCTTATTTGAACTCCTCGGCGGCCTGACGTATGGCCATGAAGAGCTGACGGTGAGCGTCAGTGAGCTCGACGTGGCGGCGGGCCATAACGCGGGCGGCGATATCGAAGAACTTGGTCATCGACACATCAGTATAGCCTGCCGTAGATCCCTCGCTGAACGATGGCACGAAATTGCGCGGGAAACCCGAGCCGTGGATGTTGACACCTACGCCGAGGACTGTAGCGGTGTTGAACATCGTGTTTATACCCGCCTTTGAATGGTCGCCCATAATAAGGCCGCAGAACTGTAGGCCGGTGCGCAGGAAGCGCCGCTCGGGATAGTTCCACAGGCGAATGGGCGTATAGTCGTTCTTGAGATTCGAAGCCACGGCACCCGCGCCGAGATTACACCATGAGCCAATGACGGCGTTGCCGAGGAAGCCGTCGTGAGCCTTGTTGGAGTAGTCGTGCATGACAACATTATTGAGCTCGCCGCCTACCTTGCAGAAGCGTCCGATGGTTGTGTCGGGATAAACCTTTGTGCCCATATTTATGGTGGCATGCTCGCAGAGCGCCAAAGGACCGCGGAGCATAGAGCCCTCCATCACCGTTGCGTCTTTTCCTATATATATGGGGCCGGCGGTGGTGTTGAGCGAGGCAGCCTCCACCCACGCGCCTTCTTCGATGAATATAAGTGAGGAATCGCCAATCACAGTATTTGTGGCGCTGAGCGGCTGCGACTTGCGGCCTGCTGTGATACGGGCGAAATCGGCCTTGATAGCCTCGCCGTTGAGCATGAAAATATCATAGAGGCGCTCGATAGCTTTATAATCGCCATCGTAGGCTACATCTTCGTAGCTGTCGAGACTGCCGCGGAAAGCTATGACCGCAGACTTACTATCCACGAGGCGCTGACCATGAGAGAGAGCGGCCACAGCAGCGGCCAGACGTTCATCGGCCACGACATTGGCTGCCACAAAAAGAGTGTCTCCGCTTTTGACAAGATCCTCAGCCGGCATACCATAAAAATCGCAAAGATATGGGGCCGAGGGCATTATATGATATTCACCGGGCAGGAGCGCCTGCCACTTCTCAGCAAGAGTGTCTATGCCAAGGCGGATATGCGCCGGAGTACGGGTGTAGCTGATGGGCAGCAACTCGCCATGCACACCACGGATATCTTTAAGTATTATATTTTGCATAGTTGAAAGCTTTTACACTGCAAAATTACTATTTTTAGATTAAACTCAAACACTCCAATAGATAAGATAGAGAGGAGAGATTAGACAAAATGATGTTAATGATTGTTAATTTATTTTCATTTTGTCAAATAATATTTACTTTTGCGAAACTTAATGTAAGACAAAGCGCAAAAGAAATAGACATAAGACTATCAACTAATCACAATTCAATATGAAAAAACTCTTTACTTTACTTCTTGTTGCTCTAGTCGGCATGTTGCCGATGATGGCGCAGACAGAGGTGACGGCAACGTTCGATTTTACCGACCTTGCCAACCTTGACCCGAATCCATCAGTAAGCCCATATCCCACCGGTATTACAAGAGCCGGAGATCCACGTTCAGGATATTACTATAAATGCAATGGAGAATATTCAGTCTCAGAAAAAGGTGTCACCTTAACCCCCCAGTTAGATGACCGCGGCTTCAATACCATTGCATTCTACAAAAAAAGCCCGGCCTACCTTCAGATGGCCACAAGCACAAAGCTCAATTTTGCCACAGAAGAAGGCTATACCATCAAGTCAATCACATTAGAGTTCAACGGCACAGCATACGGTTTCACAACAACCGGCACCGGCTCCTATAGTGACGGCGTATATACCGCCGGCGACGATGAAACCGACGTGACCCTCATATCCTCTGCAACTCAAAAAGTTTCAAAAGTCACTGTTATACTGAACCACGCAGGCGGCTCATCAAGCGGCCCGGAGGTAGGCACAACAAGCACATCTTCTTTTGACTTCCAGAATTATGAGACCTTGACCCCCGCTCCGGTTTTCAACGGCAACCAAGCCGGCACTATGGCCTACATCACCGAAGCGCTGACCGCTCAGGGTTGTCAATTTGTCGTGGCTTCAGGCAAACCATATATACAAAAGGGCAATCCTTCATATTACCAGTTCAGCGGCAATGAATTTAAAATTGAGTCTACCGCCGGGTATGAAATACAGTCTGTCACCCTTACAGGCACCGATTCATGGGCTATTGGCTATGTCAGCGCTACTCCGGGCAAAATGACCTCAAGCGGAACAAGCACAACATGGAGCGGAGACCAAACCACATCAATCCAATTCAAGACCACTCAAGGAGTCAAACTCCTTAAGGCTGAAGTCACTCTCGTATATGTAGGCGGTGATGAAGGCCCTCACGTGCCCGAAGCTCTCAGCTATGTACTCGGCGACCAGACAGTGGCCATGACCGACTTCAAGGCTGAGAATGTAGAAATCGCCGCAGGCTCTACCCTGCTCTTCACCGACGCCGACGGCTATGCCTACGGAGCAGCCGAAGCCGGCACAACTCTCACTGCCGGCACAGCAACCGACCTTACCGAATACGCCCCCGCCGACGCAGCCAATGCAAACGCATTTACTGTAGCCGCGTCAGCAATCTACAATATCGCCGTATCATTCAAGGGCGAAGTTCCCACCGTTACCCTCACCAAAGTCAGCGAGCCTCTTGTCGACGCCGCCGGCAACAGCGTAGCCACATTCAACTGGGCGCTTCCCTCTACCCTCAACCCTGCTGTAACTCCCACTTTCTACGCCAACACCACCACATTCACAGCAAATGGTGTGAGCGCAGCACCGAGAGCCGTTTCAATATTCTCACTGGACAGCCAGTATCCCAATGTAGTATCTACTACCGACGGCACCTATCTGCGCATGTACGGCGTGAGCACCCTCAAAGTCACCGCTCCTGCCGGCAAGACTATACTTAATGTCAAAATCGAAGGTGTAGGCATGGATGATTCCAACACCTTTACATTCTATGAAGGCAGCCTCGGCACATCAACATTCGCCGACGGCGTACTCACCCTCAAACCCACCTATCAGACCAACGAGCTCACCCTTGAAGCCAAAGGCGCAGTCAAAGTCACCTATATGACCGTGACCTACGGCGCACCCGCAGCACCTGCAGCCCTCAACTACGTTGTAGACGGCGGCTCTCCGGTAGCAATGGATCCGAATGAGAGCGACAACAGCTTCACCGCTACCGACGTGACAATCGGCGAATGGGGCAAAGACGGCTCTATCAAATTCACCAATGCATGGATGGATATGATGTATGGCGAGGTCTACGCCTGTGGTGCAGCCACCGAGGGCGAAGTTGCCGAAGCTGACAAAGCGATAAGCATGGTAGGCGCCGACAAACTGCCCGTGAGCGCATGGTATGCCTACACAGTGGCTCCCGGCGTCTACACCGTGACAGTATCGTTTGCCACCGGCATGCCCGTGATGACCCTCACCAAGACAGCCGACCTCAAGCAGCCACTGCCCACAACGATGTACGCCATCATCCAAGGCTTCGACGAGCCCCTCGCGCTCTTTGCTGCAGGCAACAGCTTCCTTGCCAACGACGTGACCATCGGCACAGCCCTCGGCCAGACAATGACAATCTATTTCGCCGAGAGTGAAGACATCACCGACGGCCGCACCTACGGCGCAGCCGAAGCAGGCGAGGCCTACAACTTCAACAACTGGACCAACACCCTCACAGAGTATCCTGCCGGCACAAGCGCCAACCGCTTCACCATCCCCTCCGGTGTCTACTCAATCGACGTAAGCACATCAGGCGAAGAACTCAAGGTACGTCTGAGCAAGACTGCCGAGCTTGCCCCCGCAGTACTCTATGCCTACGATGGCAGCACTCTTAAGGAAATGACAGCCGACACCGAGGCCAAGACATTTACCCTCACCGACTACGAAATCGGCGCATGGGAGACTGCCGGCACACTCAAATTCACCTGCGCATTCATGGATATGGCATTCGGCTCGACATGGGCATGGGGTGCAGCCACCGAAGGTGAGGAAGCAGAGGCCGGAACAGCCTACACCATGACCGGCAAGGAGAATATGCCCGTAAGCGAATGGTTCGGCTACAGCGTGGCCGGAGGTATCTACACTGTAGAAGTATCGTTCGCTACCGGCAGCGCAGTGATGACCCTCACCCGCACAGGCGACTTCACACAGCCCAAACCCACCACAATGTATATCGTAAGCGACGCTCTTGAAGCACCCGTAGAGCTCACCCTCATGGGCAACAGCTTCCTTGCAACAGAGACACAGTCGGTAACCCTCGGCACTGAGCCCGGCCAGACAGTGACTGTATACTTCGCCGAGACAGCCACCATCACCGACGGCCGCACTTGGGGCGCTGCAACAGCCGACCAAGCCTACGACTTCGAGGCATGGACCAATGATCTTACCGAGTTTGCCGCAGGCGAGACTGCCAACGCGTTCACTCTTCCCTCGGCTATCTATAATGTAGATGTCAATATCTCTAACGATACCTACAAAGTACGTATCAGCAAGAAAGATGACCTCAGCGGTATCGAGAACATCAACGCCGCCGACGCAGAAGTTGAATATTACAACCTTCAGGGTGTACGCGTAGCCAACCCGACAACAGGTGTTTACATCCGCGTACAAGGCAACAAAGCCACTAAGGTTAGTATCCGATAAATGATGGTTGGTGGTGTGCAGGCAGTGGGCTGCACTGCCAATTCACCGCCTGCCACAAACACCAAATTTTCAATAACATGAAAGCGCTGAGGCATTGCTGTCTCAGCGCTTTTTATGTACGGAACACGCGAGCCGCGCTCGCGTCATGAACGAAACTTGCCATAGCCACTCGCGCGGCTATTGTTGGACAGGAGATTTATTTTATAACGGCTTTACGTATGCTGCCGTCGGTGTAGCGGATGATATTGAGGCCTTGCCATGGAGTGGATGAGCGGAGGCCTTGGAGATTATAGTAAGCCTCAATCTCGGGTGTGGACTCTACATTATCAACACCGGTTGCGAAATCGTTGAAATAGGCGTCGACAAGTTCGTTGTAGAAAACTTCCTTGCCACCCAACACCGGATAATCTTCCTCGCCGATGTTCTGGCCAAAAGCCTTGCCGAGCCGGAAAGCCACCTCTCCCGAGCGCATTTGACGCTCACTCACGGTAGTCTGTCCGGCAGTAACGCCGTACTCCTCAACAGCAAAGGCATTGACATAATTATCTTTGGCTGTAGTGCCGCCGGCGATAGCGCCCACTGTGGTGCCGGAGATTTGGCCTACATTGAAAACATTTTCAACAACGGCGTCTTTGTTGTTGTTACCGGTGATACCGCCGCAGTTTGTAGTGCCGCTGACCGAGGCTGCATTATAGCAGTTGGTGATTTTTGAAGTCGCGGTAGAGAGATAGCCGGTTATGCCGCCTATGTAGGTGCTTGTAGCTGTGATATCCACATAATTGGCACAACGGTCAACGAGTGAATTCTGGTGCATATAAGCCACAATACCGCCGATATAGCTCTTGGCATTTATCTGTCCGTGTACTTCCACTCCCGATATTGTACCGGTCTTGAGATAGCCGAATAGACCTTGATATGTAGCGGTGGCCTTGTCGATATATAGACCGTCGATTCGATGACCTTGTCCGTCGAAATTACCACTGAAAGGCTTTGAAGAAGTGCCCGCTGGGGTCCAGTCGTAGCCGCCGAGTTGAAGGTCGTCGGTAACTGCTGCATTTACGGTAGCGTTGCCGCTGTTGATATGGTTTGCCAACCATGCGAGTTCAGCACCTGTCGATATCTGATATACACCCTCGATAAGTTGCGGCTCTGTGAGCGTCTTGCCATCCCAAGCCTTCTCGTCGGCAGTCATGTCGACAGAGAATGTCTGCAGCCCCTCGGCGTCGTCGGGGATATTGAAGTCATGACGATAGCAGATAAAGCCCGGTTTGGCTGCCTTGACGCTATATATGCCATAGGAGCCGCTATACAAGCCGCCATCGTCGGGCGAGAGAACCTTTCCGCAATATGTCACTGTGATTTCCGCGTCGGGAACGTTACATTCGAGCTTGACATCGAAATTCTTAACCGGAGACAGGGCAATATGCACATCGGGGATGGCTCCGAAATATGTCTTATGGGCAACAGCAGTGAAGTTGGGCGAACGTCCGGCCACCGGATCGATATAGCGGTGATTTCCGATAGGGTCGCCATAGCCGTTGACCTGAATCACGCCGTCGGACAACACTATTTCAGGTTCGGCAGCAACATCGTGGTCTTCGGGTATCGACACAGTCACACCCTGAGCCGAGGCAGAAGAGCCGAAAGTATATTGACCCGAGCCAAGTACAAGCGAAGAGCCGTTGGGCACGCCGTTGTATGTCACGAAAGCCGACATATTATATATACCGGCGAGCTTGTTGGCCGGGTGGCGCAGACCGCTATACTGAATCTTAACTTCGTCGCCGGGCTGGAAAATCTTGCTTCCGGGGCGCGAAGAGTTGACGATCTCGCGATGGCAAGGCTTAGCCGTGAGCACCTGATATACCGATTTACCGGCATTATCGGTGAGCTTCACAATCTGACGCCCCTCTTTTAGCAGCAAGGTATACGAGCCGTCGGCGTTGCGGCTCACGCCGTCGGTGGTAAAGCCCGAGTAAGTGGCCATGCGCTCTCCAATGGTGGGATATGCGATTGAAACAGAAGCCACACCTTCGGGAGTAAAGGTGAAGTATGCACCCTCTTCGCTGTCGAGATAGTAGAAAACATCATGCTCGGCGTCGACATATTTGCCCGACATCTTGAGGGCTTCCTTGTTATAGTCGGCATTGACAATCATATTGGGCTCTACGGCCGAAGTGCCTTCGCCTACGGTAACAACGTATGCAGCTGTATTTTCAGGCCATATAGCGCCCCAGAACTCACCGCCGAGGAAAGGCGCCTTGGCTCCGGCGCTGCTGTAATAGTTGAGACCTATAGCGTCGTATGTGACGAGCACGATTGCCGTACCCTTACCTACGCCCTTGATCTCAGCCCATGCCGACACATTGCTGTCGGCGTTATCAATCTCGATGACTCCCGTCGATGGTTTGCCGTCGAGGTCAAGCACAGTATAATGGAAATCAGGCTCAATGAAATAATTGCTTGTGGAGTTGTCGGTAAGCTCCCACGAGCGCATGGCATGAGCCTTGAAAGTGTCGCCGACATTGAGATCGAGGTGGCCGCGTTCGTTGATATTGACAAAGATATCGCCTGTCTCGTAGCCGAGGTTACTGTTAACGTCATGGTTTACAGCCTTGGGGTCGAACGCTTTATAGTCGGCGTCGGCGAACGAGAGCTGCGGACGCTTGTCGGCGTCGGCGCTCATGGTGAAATAGCCACCTTGGGTAAGACCGCCTTTGCGCCATGTACGGTAGTTGTAAACCTGCCCCTGAGCAAGATAGTAGGTTACTGACTTCGTGTCGCCGTTTACAACCTCGCTTTTGGGCTCCACGGGTGTAAAGTCGGTGAAATGGGTGAATTTCACGCCCAACTGCAGGCCGGCGTCGGCAGGCAGAGTGACGGAATAATCCTCGCCCAATGGTATGGCCCCCGTCACATTTACATTCGCTGTGAGCGTACCGCCCTTATAAAGAGTGGTATAACCCTCGGCTTGAAGCGCAGCCGACGGCACGAATGAAGCGCTGTAGCTGTTGCCGCTGAAGGCAAGGAAAGTATAGCGGTTGGCAGTGACGCTATTTCCTGCGACACTGTTGACTGTCTTTCCCTCGCGGGTATTGATTGATATATCAAGCGAATAATCGCCGTTTTCGATAGTCCACGCCGAGCCGTCGGCATGTTTATTGCTCGCGTATGCCGTGCAGGTGATGATTGTCAGTTCTTGATCATCGTCGGTAAGATTGAGCTCGATAGTGCCGTTGACGGTAGTGCCGTTGGTGCCGTAGGCCGTGAGGATATAATCACCCGCGGGTGCAGAGAAATTATACACACGCGTGTCCGGAGTTCCGACATCTACGGGCTTGCCGCTCTCCTTTTCCGCCAATGTCATGGTGGTGGAGACGGTGTTCATGGTCAGTTTCACATTACCGGCCGCGGCCGACCCTACAGTGGCCGCAGCGATAAGTGAGAAGAGAAAACCTTGAAGATTCATAAGATTATTATTTGGTATACATTATTTTTTTACCGTTTTGGATATAGATTTGTCCCGGCTGCGGGTTGCTTACGCGCATACCCTGCAGATTGTATATCAGGCTATCCTTTTGCGGAGCGGCAATATTGTCAATGCCGGTCCAGCCTTCGGGTTTGAGGGCGCAGAGATGGCCGGGATTGGTATATACCTTGTAAGAGCCGAGCAACCTTCCTTCGGGCGACCACTGATATAGCAGACCGTTGCTCACGAACTCGCCCGCGTCGGTGGCATAGATATAGCCGGTGTAGGGGTTGACGTAGATACCGTAGGGCGTGGTTATATTCTTGAAATCTTCCACCATCGTGCCGGGAAGCGATTCGCTCACACCCTCGGCGCCGTCGCTTGCAAAAGCCTTGGCAGGGCCGATGTCCATAAAATTATACTCGTAGCTAAAGGTATTATATGAGAAAGTAGAGCCTACGGCATAGAACGAGCCCGTGCGTGAGACGCAATTATAGGTCGAGGGCTTGTCGAGTTTCACGAAGCATTGGCTGTCGGACTTGCCGGCGACGGCAGCCTCGCAGTCGAATATTATCGTTGCGGCAGCAACATCGTAGTAATCGCCGGGAGAGTTGATACACAGATATTTGCCGCTCTGCGACATCACACCGCTGAGATTGATCTGACCGGTGTCGATGGTGCGCGCCACTTTCATAGTGGCCGCGTCGATCATGCTCACAGTGCTTTCATAGTCATGGTCTTCCGAAAAGGCATATCCTCCGGAATTTGCAGCGAACACGTAGCCGTCGTAGCAGGCGATTCCGTCGGGCTCATATCCAACCTCTACAGCGCCGACGACCTTGTATGTGGCGACGTCAATCTTGGCTACATAGCCTTTGGTGAATGTGAGCGTGCTGCCGTTCACCTCTACCTCGTGGGCAAAAGAGGTGACGTAGACATATTTGCCGTCAGAGGCAAGCTGACGGTTGTTGGGCACACCCTCGGTGGCGGCGACAGCTTTGCCCTCGGCGGTGATAAACTGTATTATATTCGAGGTGTTAAGGCCGATCGCAAGCAGGTTGTCGTTGACGGAGATGATATCATTTGGGGTGTCGCCGAGCTTGTAGCCGTTGACATCGCGGAACCATTGGTTACTCACAATCCTGCCGTCTTCAAAGTAAGTGATCCTGCCGTTATCGGATTGCGAATTACCCTCATTGAGCATGAGAATACGCTCCTGAGCGAATGTGAATTGCCATGCAAGCACAGCTGCGAGGGTAAACAAGTATTTCATAGATAATTTTATTTTAAGTAAATGAATTTCTGTCCGTTCTGTATATATATTTCACCGGTCAAAGGCTTATCCACACGTATACCCTGCAGATTATAGATCGGTGAGTTTTCTTCAGGCACGGAGATTTCGGAGACTCCGCTCCAGTTGTCAGGCTTGAGGGCGAGGAAATGGCCGGGGTTGATATAGACCTTGAATGTACCGAGGTGCTCTCCCTCGGGCGACCATTGATGAAGCGCTCCGCCGGCTACAAATTCGCCCGCGTCGGTGGCATAGATATAGCCGCTGTAGGGATTTACGTAGATTCCGTAGGGCATGGAGATAGTCTTGAGGTCATCCAATACCGTGCCGGGGAACTCCTCATCGATACCTTCTCCGCCTTGCGACTCCATCACTTTCTCCGGGTCGATGACCACGTAGTTGAAAGTGTAGTCGCCCTCATAATAGCTATAGCGCGAGCCGATGGCATAGAATCGGCCGTCGAGAGTAACGCAATTGTAGGTTGAGGCATATTCGAGCGATACAAAGCACTCTTCATCATCCGCTCCGGCGATTGAGGCGTCGCAATCAAATATTATAGTCGCGGCTTGCACTTCATAGTAATCGCCGGGCGAATTTATACACAGAAAACGTCCGCTCTGCGACATGTTGCCATAGAGATTTATCTGGCCGGTATCTACGGTGCGCACCACCTTCATCGTGGCGGCGTCGACCACGCTCACAGTCCGCTCATATTCATGTCCTTCCTGAAAGGCGTATCCGCCGCTGTTGGCAACGAAGAGATAGCCTTTATAGTATGCTATACCCTCAGGCTCATAGCCAACCTCCACGGCGTCGGTCACCTTGAAAGTATTCACATCTATCTTGGCCACATAGCCTTTCTCAAACTCGCGGTAGCCGCCGTTGATACCCACCTCGTGGGCGTAGGATGTGACGTAGACATATTCTCCGTCGGAGGCGAGCTTGCGGTTGTTGGGCACATCTTCGGTGGCTGCCACAGCTTTGCCGTCGGGCGATATGAACTGCACGATGTTCGACCAGTTGAGGGCAATGGCGATGAGATTGTCGTTGACAGCGATGATGTCGTTGGGAGTATCGCCGAGCTTCATGCCGTTGACATCACGGAACCACTGGTTGCTCACTACGCGCCCGTCCTCGAAATATGTGATACGGCCGTTGTCTGACTGCCAGTTGCCTTCGTTGAGCAATATTATACGCTCCTGAGCAGCGCCACACAAGGGCAGCGCCAAGACGGCGAGCGCCAGTGCATGCTTGAGAAGTTTGTTCATATAGATTTTCATTATCAGATAGTTACAGAAAGTGAGAGGCGGAAATTACGCCCCGGCATGGGGTAGCGGGGTATGTGCTCATACTGCACGTCGAGAAGGTCGTTGATCTCGAGCGACAATGAGTAGCGGTCGTAAGAGCCGCTGAGCTTGAGGTCGACATTGTTGTATGGTTTGAGCACATCCTCGGGGTCGGCATACGACCACATCCGCTCCCCTACATGGAGGTCGGAAATCGTAAGCGAGTAGTTTTTCCACGCCACAATGCCGGTGAGGCCGTAGGAGAGTGTGGGCGAATAGCATATCGGCTTGTTATATGTGTCTTCGTCGTCGGGGTTGGTACGGTTGAGGTCGCGCTGCCATGTCAGCGAGCACAGCAGCGAGAAATTCCAGTAGCCGGTCATATACCGCGCCGAGGCTGTGGCGTTGAGGCCGCGGCAGAAGGTCTCGCCGTAGTTCATCATCGACCATGTATATGTGCCCTTGAGCGGCAGGCAGACTATTCGGTTTTCGATACGGTTTTGATATACATCGGCCTGCACAGATCCCATCCACGCGCCTTTGCTCAAATAATATTCCACGCCGATATTGAGCTGCTTGGTATACTCGGGCTTGAGGTTGCGGTTGCCTACTTGGGTATAGTAGAGGTCGTTGAGCGTCGGGGCACGGAATATTTTCTTATACCATGCCTTGACGGTGAGGTTTTTATACGTATATCCGGCCGAAATCGCAGGGGTGAAACGCTGGAGAGGGTCGGCAGCACCTACTTTGAGCTTGGTATAGTCTTTATAGTGCTGATAGAGCATTGAGGCCGCAAGGCGGAAGCCTCTGTATTCTCCCTGCGCTGCTATGACGGCTTTCTGGTCAAGACGCCGCACGAGCTCGAAGCGCTTGAGGTCAGCGTCGAGCCACGACATCCGCGCGTCGTAGCCTATATTTACTGTTACGAAGCGCCATGGGGTATACGCACCCGAGGCCGACAGATAGGCGTCGTGCTGGCGGTAGTGATTGTCTACCTTGGCGGTATTCTGGTTTTCAGGGTAATCGGTGCAGTAGCGCAAGTATTCGTAGGCGTATTTTGAATTTGCCTTGAATTGGAATTTACTGCCGAAATCATGTTGATAGGAGGCTTGGGCGAAGATATCCTTGTCCCATTCGCGCCCGACGTTGGTATACTTGTCCGACAGACGGCGCACTATGCCGCCGGGGCAGCCGCGCTGCGAGAAATAGCCGTAGAGGTGCGACGAAAATCCACCCTTGAATACCGCCGCCTCCACGCGCCCGTATTCGATATCGGAGTTTGCGCGAGTGCCTACAGTATCCTCATACTCAGATTTATATCTGAATTTATAGTCGCCGCGCGAGTTGAGGTATTCGCCATCGAGAAATCCGCTCCATCCCTTGCGCTTGAATTGGGCATTGACGCGGCCTGAATATGTATGGAACGACGCTATCCTCGCCATCACCGAAAGTGAATCGCTCGTCGGGCGACGGGTGCGCATATACACCGTAGCTCCGGAGGCATACTCCGAGGCCGACTGGCATTTGTCGAGTTTGTTGGCGTTGTAAAGTGATACGGATTCGAGGGTCGAGAGAGAATATTTACCGAGGTCAACAGTGCCGTTCTGGGCGTTGTTGATACGTATGCCGTCGATATATACTCCCACATGCTGGGCGCCGAGCGAGCGCACATTGATGGTCTTCATACCTCCGAGGCCGCCGTAGTCTTTGATCTGCACGCCGGCGAAATACTTAAGCGCGTCGGCTATGCTGGTTGTCGAAAGCGCCTGCAGCTCTTTACCGGCGAGGCTCTGAACGGTAGCTATGGGGCGGCGGCGTGCCGATACCTCAACATCGCGCAGGGTGATGGTGTCGGTCGGTTCATCGGCATGGGCAAGCACCATCTGCGGCGCCAACGCACTGCAAACCGACAATATATATAGGCAAAGTAACCTCATTGAGGTAGGTTTGATCATCTCAGCATGTATTTACTCGCGGCGTTATGACCTCGAACGCCTTTTATGCGAATTAATAACCGGCAGGTATTCTGACTTATTCCTTGCGTCGTAGCCTTCCCAACCGTCGCACTCTTGCTTGGTCAGTGGCATTGATTACGCCGCGATGATGGAAATTACAGCAGCGGGTCTGTCCGGGATTCTCACCCGATTCCCTACACCAATTAAAACTGCCGCAAATTTAAGCAAAAATCCCCAACTGACAAAATCATTACCCCTCCTCTATCTCATTTCCAACCGCCGCATAATTTGCGGTATTTAAAATATTTGCTTAACTTTGTGGTATGATCATAAAGCAGAAAGATAAGAAAAACAAAATAAAGATGAAACTTCTTGATTTACTCAAAGAGGAACATGCTTTTTGGTCGTATACCCCGGAATCAATAACCATCGACAATATAGGAGATGACAGATTGATAGCTCTGACTATGCGCTATCTCGACCTTCAGGAAATAAAACTATTATTCCGCATATTCTCATATAAAAAAATAAAAGACGCTTGGAAAAAGATTTTAGTTCCGGAAGGAGATTATCTATACACCCTCAACAGATTTTTCGCTTGGTATTATTTCAAAGCCAAGAATCCTGACTCTTATCTTAAATCACTTCAAACCCGTCACCTTAACGCATTATTATCTTAGCAGGTCTTTCCACGGTGATTCCGGCCAGGCGGGCTATGCCTTGGCGGTAGTAGAATCGTTAATATGAACCATACATTTGGGGGATTATCCTACGGTCACTATTGGTTGTCCAAAAAAAGAAGACAGCATACTGAGAGTTGCTATAGTGAAATTGTGTTGTCCACTCAACCATTTGGTAATTTCACTCGGACGACGACCGAGAGCTTCCGCAAATTGCTTCTTTGAAAGTCCATGTTCATTCATTAGTTCATAAATCCGGTCAGAAATTTCAAAAGAAAGTTCAGTTTCATTCATTATCGGCTCGGGGATTTTACCAAGCATTTCTTTGAGTGATTTGGCAGTACGTTTCATAACTCAAAAATATTATCGGTTTCTATTGTTGACTCGGTGATTGTCACTGAGCCATTTACCGAGTTATTTTTATAATGCACCCGACATCGATAGATTGGCCAGGCGGGCTATGCCTTGGCGGTAGTAGGCGGCTGCGGCGTCAGTGGGGCGCACTATCTCTCCATTCCACTCCACGATGTCGATGTCTATGTTGACCAGAGGTGAGTATGGGTTTGCAGCGCGAGTCTTAGTCTGATAGTCTTTGGTGCGTGCGGTAAGTTCGTCGAAACTCATATATGTGGCAAGCACCACTATCTGATTGAGATAAGGCTCGGTCTCTCCGGCATACTCCGGGGCGGTGAGATATGGCTCGACAGCATCCACTATGGCCCCCATTATCGACAAGGCGCTGAAAGCACGCGCCAGACGCTCGGCGGCGTCGGGAGTGTTGGCTCCAAGGCATATTATGGCTTTGTTGACTGTCATTGTTTGAGGCTCAATGAAATGCGGCGGCGTTTGAGGTCAACATCTATCACACGGGTATGCACAAGCTGATGTATCTTCAGCACCTCGCCTACACTCGCCACACGGCGGCTGGCAAGCTGAGAGATATGTATCAAGCCTTTATCTTTAATGCCGAGGTCGATAAATGCGCCGAAAGCGGTGATGTTGTCCACTATGCCGTCTACCATCATGCCGGGAGCGAGTTCGCTGATATCGCTAACAGTCGGAGTAAAAGCCGCCGTGTCGGTATCCATGCGCGGGTCGCGACCCGGTTTGCGCAGCTCGGCGATGATATCGCTCACAGTCTCCTTGCCGCCGATTCCCTCGGCGGCGAGTGTTGCGGCGTCGAGGCTGTCGAGCAAGGTCTTGTTGGCCGGCAACTCGTTGACTTTCACGCCGAGGCGCTTTGCCATAGCCTCTACAACGCCATAGCTCTCGGGGTGTATACCTGTATTATCCAAGGGATTGACACCGTCGGTAATGCGCAGGAAGCCGGCCGACTGCTCGAAAGCTTTATCGCCAAGCCGCTTTACTTTTTTAAGCTGCGCACGCGACTTGAAATCGCCGTTAGCCGCGCGGTAAGCGACGATATTGGCGGCCAACTGCGGCCCTATGCCCGAAACGTAGCTCAGCAATCGCTCTGAGGCTGTATTGAGATTCACGCCTACAGCATTGACGCAGCTCAGGACAGTATAGTCAAGGGCGTCTTTAAGGCGCGACTGGTCTACATCGTGCTGATATTGCCCCACGCCTATCGACTTGGGGTCAATCTTTATCAGCTCGGCCAAGGGGTCGATGAGGCGGCGGCCGATAGAGACGGTGCCGCGCACGGTTATATCCTTACCCGGCAGTTCTTTAGCTGCAAGTTCGCTGGCCGAGTAAACCGACGCACCGCTCTCGCTGACGATAAAAACTTTTTCAGGGTCAAAAATTTCAAAGCGTTTGATAAAGGCTTCGGTCTCGCGCGAGGCCGTGCCGTTGCCTATGGCTATCACATCGGGAGCGCAGCGGCGCACTATCACAGCCAATGTAGCGGCAGCTTCCTCTGCTGCCTTTTGGGGCGGATGGGGATATATCACGCAGTCGTAGAGCAAGTTGCCCTGTGCATCGAGGGCAGCAACCTTGCAGCCTGACCGGAATCCGGGGTCGAAAGCAAGCACTCGTTTGCCTAAGAGCGGAGGTGCGAGCAGCAACTGACGCAGGGTATCGGCAAAAATATCTATCGCCACAGTGTCGGCCTTTTCTTTCAGCTCGGCAGAGACATCGGTCTCGGCGGCAGGCTCGAGAAGACGGCTGTATGCGTCTTTCACGGCGGCGGCTATCACTGCGCCGCACTCCGCATTTGCCTTGGCCGGGGTGAACATATCCACAAGCTCGTCGGCCGTTCGGTCGGCTGCGGGCAAGGCGTATTTCACTTTCAGCAATCCTTGGCTTTCGGCGCGGCGTATGGCAAGATATTGGTGCGAGGAGCAACGGTGCAATGGCGTGGAAAACGACGCATAGCCGGCGAATGGTGATTCTTCAAGCTCGGCCTCGCAACCCTTTGCAGGCGAGCATTGTATCACCGCCTTACGCCTGAGCGCGCGGCGCACGGCATTGCGCAGACGCGTCGACTCCGACGCCCATTCGGCAATGATATCTTGCGCACCCTGAAGAGCCGCGGCTGTATCGTCTACCACTCCGGGCTTTACAAAGCGCTTGGCTGAATGTTCAGGCTCAGTATGCCCGGCCATTATCATCTTGGCAAGCGGCTCAAGGCCTTTCTCGCGTGCCGCAGTGGCACGCGTGCGGCGCTTGGGCTTGAAGGGCGCGTAGATATCTTCCACGGCAGTCATAGAGTCGGCCTCGTCCAGACGGCGGGCGAGCTCGTCGGTCATAGCCTCTGCGTCTGTGATGGCCTTGCGCACAAATTCCTTGCGGGCGTCGAGGGTGCGCACTGCAGCGAGGGCGCTCTCGATTGCGCGCACATCGACTTCGGTGAGCGAGCCGGTACGGTCTTTGCGGTAGCGGCTTATGAATGGCACCGTGGCGCCGTCGTCGAGCAGCTCAATCACAGCCCGGACACCATATTCGGGTAGATTGACGCGCTTGGCGACATTATGGGCTAAGATATTGTCAATTTCCACGTCGTAAGCTTATTAGCGTGATTTCGGGAGTTGCGCCTATACGCGCCGGTATTCCTACTTCTCCAAGGCCGATATTTACATACAGCCTGTGGGCCGCGTCTTCATCGGCATACATGCCGCCCCATGTCTGATAGCGGAAAGCCGCCGGCGACACGCCGAAGAGCTCCATCTGCATGGCGTGGGTATGGCCTGAGAGTGTAAGAGCGATATTTTTGTCGGGAGAGTCTTTGATATCTTCTACCCAATGGGCAGGATTGTGCGACATCAGTATCTTGAACGCCGGGTCGGCGAGGTCGCCGGGATAGGCGGCGTCGAGATCGCCGTAGACAGGGAAGGGCGGGTCGCCGATATTCTCAACGCCGATCAGCACAAGCGAGTCACCGCCGGCATAGAGAGTGCGGCTCTCGTTGTTGAGAAGCTGCCAGCCCATATCGCGCTGCATATCATAGAGATACTGCTGATTCGCTGCCTTTTCGGCATCATCTGTCCATTTATAATAGTCGCCGTAGTCATGGTTGCCGAGTATCGAGTAGACAGGCGCCTCAATGCGGGAGAGAGTCGATACGAACGGCTCGAGCTCTTCGCTGCGTCGGTTCACGATATCACCGGTAAAGAGCACCACGTCGGGCTTCAGCTCATTCACGCGCTCTACCACCTCGGCTAAAAATGCAGTGTCTGTGCCGTAGGTGCCGGTGTGTATATCCGACAGCTGCACGATACGGTAGCCGTCGAAGCCGGCCGGTACTCGACTGTCGGTAAATTCCACTTCCTTGACATCTATCTGCCAGCGGTTTACCAAAGAGCCCCACCACATCAGGGCGCAGCTTACCACTGCCAGCACAAT
This sequence comes from uncultured Muribaculaceae bacterium, assembly GCA_910579995.1. Lineage (GTDB taxonomy): Bacteria > Bacteroidota > Bacteroidia > Bacteroidales > Muribaculaceae > CAG-873. Next base: position 19,853 of record CAJTWH010000017.1, read on the forward strand.
ACCGCCGACAGAGAGAGCCTTGATCCGCCGGCGCCCGAAGAGCTGAGGTATTTTGGCAAGCAGGTCGCAGACTACGAAGAAATACTTAGGAATATAGATAGAGAAATAGGCATAGAGCAACCACATGATAGAGGCAAGGCCGGAGTCGGAAACCGACTTCTTGGGCCACGCCACAAGCACTATCATGAAGAGGGTCAACGCCACAGATGACCACAGAGCCGTTCCGCGCCAGAACTTGATGTTGCTGCGGCAACGCTGCCACACAGCCCGGCAGATATACCAGTCGATAAGGACGTCGAGTATCAGCACAGGCAATATGAGAAGGAGAGGCATTCGCATGACAGCAGCTATTTACAGGTAAGGCAATCTTTGGCCGCAAGCTGATTTTTGAGAGGGTTGGCATACATTGTCAGCATGGTGTCTCTCATAAACTTGCGCTCATCATCGGTGATATCGGCTACATCCACCTTGCCGAGCTGGCGCTCGATATAGCTGTCGAAAGCCGCCATATCCTCGTCGGTGTAGAATTCGGCGTAGGCTCGGGTGCCGTTGATTTCATCGTAGGCGATATAATTGCAGGGGAATATCTTGTAGCCGCAATGGATAGAGCGGTCAAGAATCTCGCAAGCCTTGCGCACAACTTCACTGCGGCCCGTAGCCTCGTCGGCGGCAAGCTGCACATTCACACACTCGCCGAGGTGAAAATGCACATGCCCCTTATGCGTGAGCAGGCCTATCTCCATGCTGAAGAGGTCGTCGCGCTGGCTTTTCTTGAAGTCGGGGTCGCGGCGGCGGAGCAGAAATTCGCGCACCTTCAGGAAATCGTTGGGGTCATACTCATAGCTTATCGACACCGGCATAAGATTGAGCTCCAGCAGGTTTGCCTTTGCGTCTTTGCCACCTCCGAGCGAGAGCATTTTCACCACGCTCTCCTGCGTGAGGTCGTTTGAATCCTTTGCCCTGCCCTGACGCTGCGCAATCCACACCGACTCCTTGCTCTTGGTGATGGTATGGTGGATATAGTCAGAGAGGTGCTGCGCTGCAGCGAGAGCCTCCTTGATACCGGTATCACGCTTGACGATGAAACTGCGGTTGAGCTTCACAAGGTCGGTGATCCAATCGAAAATCAGCAGATTATTGCCGATGGCTACCTGAGTGATAGGCTGCTTGCGACGGATAAAACAAAGGTTGAGAAATGAAGCGTCCAGCACTATATCGCGATGGTTGGTGATAAAAACATGGGGTGTGCCGGCGATAAAATTCTCATCGCCGTCCATCGAAAGGCCGCTTGTCGTGCGGGAAACAAGCATTTCGAGGAACGGACCCATCAGTTTCACCTGAAAATCCTGTTGAGTCTCAATGGTTATCAGATTGGCACAAAATTCTTTATAGTCTACATCGGGCATTACATACCGCACGGCATGTTCGAACCCCGGCTCCTTCACCAGAGCTGCGATTTTCTCGCGGAAGAGGTGATCGTCGTAGGGGCGTATGTCATCGAATTGCTCGAGGCTTGTGTCGTTATGTTGAGTTAAATCTGCCATAATATGCAAGTTTTACGTTGCCTTGGAGGTAATTTCTTTGCAAAGATACGAATAAGTGAGAGCAATGCAAAATTTATTTTGTCATTGCCGAACGAGAGTATCTTAGGCCAAAGGCCGTCATACCTTATCAAAAATACAAACAACAGGAGGCTCTATTTGGTTTTGGTTGCATTACCCGGAATGGGCAGCAATGCAGTAGGGACGCGCCGCGGCGCTAACCTTTACCCACATTTATGCGTTCTAATCCAAAAAGGATTAGAACGCATAGCTATGAAAAGCAAGAGTATCTTCAATGACCTTCGTCTCGATAGAGAATATGACGAATTGGTCACCCGTATGACCACTAACGGTACAGCAGTCATCAACAGGGCCTGTCCCAAAGCTTCAGATAAGAAAAGTGCCTACCGTTTCATCAACAATGAAAATGTGACTGTATCGCGTATAGTATCAGATCTTGTCAATCAGACAGTTGGAAATATCAGAAAACTTGATGTGAAGGAAGTGCTGATAGCTCAGGATACCATGGAAATAGTCCGCGAGAACATTGTCAACCGGTTAAAGAAAGGAGGCAGGGAGGTGTTGGAGTGTGCCAGGACCAACAAGGGGATGCGTTCCCATTCGGCGATAGTCATGGATTCCTCCAGTGGAATTCCCCTCGGTTTCGGATACCTTGAGATATGGGGCAGAACACCACAGCCGATTTCAGAAGTTAAGCAAGAGGACTTCAGAGGAGACCGCAAAAGGAAGCCTTCCTACTATATCACCGATCCGGAAACCGGCAAGACCCGATACAAGTATAACGTTCCGATAGAGCAGAGAGACTCAGAATCTGCCCGATGGGTGAACGCACCCAAAAATCTGAGGGCCTCGATACCGGACGATGTGCACATTATAATGGTACAGGACCGGGAGGGTGACATGTACCCCCTGCTGACGATGAAATCCCAACTTGACAATTTCGATGTCGTGGTAAGGGCTGCAAAAAAGCGCAAGGTGCTGCTGGAAGATGGAACCAAAAGTGATATCTTCGCACACTCCGGATCCGTTCCGGTTGCCGCCACCCGGGAGTTGCATATAAGCAAAGGTCCACGTAAGAAGGCGCGGAAAGCTATTGTGGAAATCAGATATGGAGACATTACAGTTCTGAGGCCGCACAGTCCGAGGTATGAGGATGAAAGTGTGAATCTCTCTTTTATACGTGTGACAGAAACAGCCGGATCAGCTGAAGGTCAGACCGATCCGGTTGATTGGCTGCTACTTACCACAATTGATGTGGATAATCTCGAAGACGCGGAGAAGGTCGTCGCCTTTTACAGGTGCCGATGGTTCATCGAAGATTACCACAGACTTCTCAAAAAGAAGGGATTTGGCATTGAGGACATACAGGTTGAGAGCCCACATGCCTTTGAAATCAATCTGGCTGTATGTATCAAGAGCGCTTATGAGACAGCCTTGCTGAAAAAAGGCTTTGACAGCAAAGACGACTCAGCTCCCGATACTCTGGTATTCACTCCGTTGGAACTGAGGATCGTGGACGAGCTGAACAAAGAATTCAACACTGAAAAGAAAATCTACAAGAACCCTTTTCCGAAAGGCTCTCTTGCGTGGGCATCCTGGGTTGTGGCATGTGAAGGCGGCTGGAGTGCAATGCCGTCGCAACCCAAACCGGGACTGATTACATTTAAAAGAGGCATTGACAGAATTGAAACAATCTATCAATACCTCATGGACGAACACCATAAAGGGGAATTTGTGGGTAAAGGTTAGCGCCGCGGCGCGTCCGCCCCTCTATTGGTAAATCAATTATGAGGTAAGAAAACGCCCCCGAAACGCGGACGCGCCGCGGCGCGTCCCTACTGATTATCAACAGATTGTACTATATATTTCAACTCTTAGCCTCTTCAAATTCCTCGCGGGTGATAAACTCGCGGTGCTTCCAATTGGTGGCGTAAAACGGTGCCTCGCGCAGTGTTTGGCCGTGAGCCGAAGGCGATTGCGGCGTCAGCAAAGCCGACACTCCATTTTCAACAACAATCTCTTCCACCACATTCTCGCCCAAGAAATGGAAATAATAAACCACATCATCACCCTCAACCCGAGTATAACTATGCACCTCAGGCCGCGGCCGCCGCTTCAATATCTCAAAGCCTTCGTATGTCATCGTATAATATCCATATCTCATTCGCGTAAGTATTTGATTATAAGAAAACGCAAAACCCGGTTCGGTAATATCTACAAACTCGGCAGGCAATTTACCGATATTCTCCGGTTGTTGAGCTCCGATTCGCCATACAAACCAATTTTCAAGAGGGTCAACTTTCACCAACTTATAATCGATGAAAATACTGTCATTCAACGTACAGAACACAATGCGTTGCAATCCGGCAAGCCCTAAATCAACAGAATTTCCAATTTTAGACCAAGCGTCAAACTCGATACCGACTCTGATAAATGTATGAGAGTAGAAATCAACTTCATCATTAATAATTTCTTCAACTGAAGGATCTTTCTCCAAATGGTAATGAGTTTTGAAAACTCTTATAACATCACTACCAAGCAGACAGGCGTCTTCATAAATATACTGAAAATACCCTTTAGTACCATCTCCCAACTCCACACAGAAGATATCTCCGATTTTCGTTACTACTCGCTTCTTTGCCATAACACATCACCTCCAGCACTTGGGCAAAAACCTACGCCAACCCCGCCCCGGCGTTTCGTATGGCTGATATTCAAATTCTTGGTCTTTTATAATGACCGACCTATTCAAGTTGGCGATTCGCGGAGTGGAGGCATTAGCACGCACTTTTTCCATAAAACTCTCCCTGTCGCCAAACTGCAAGTCAAGCTCCTCACGCCACTGCTCGTAAGTTTTGGCATGCACGTTTTTAAATCTCTCCCTACTCCATCTATCACCAACTTTATTTATATCAGATTTAATATTCTCTTTTAAATCTTCATCCTCTAAGAAGACAGCTATACCCAATAGCAATTCATAAATTATAGTACGACTCTCGTGAAATCTATTTAAGTAATAGACTCTATCGATTTCGCCATATAAAAAATAAATTATATCCGAAAGCTTTATCTCTCGATTTATCAAAGCTCCGAATTGCTCGTTAATATATTCGACATCCCGAAGATAATAATGTTCATGCAAATCTAACGGTATATCAAGTGGATGTGAATTCTTATCTCTCAACGGTTCAAAGATTGCAGCATACTTCGGAGATAGGTCAAGCTCATCATTCCACAAAGGGAAAATAGCCCAATGAATTCTATAATTCCTACCATCTTTTTTGAAAAACATACCCATCGCCAACGGGCCGGCAACCATCAAAAGAATCTGCTGAGTATAAATAGATAGTTGGGGATATTCCACACTCCACATCTTCACAATCTGAGACATACTCAGATGAGAATACTTTATGATATTAAATTTTGCGTTGCTTTTCACGACATTATCAAGGTCTTATTATCACTGTTGGCATTTTATATCCTTCTCTATAATCTATCATTTGTCCTCGTTATCTTCTTTGCCATAAAAAAATATTAAGAGTATATCGCGAAGACAATCAGATTCGATAGAAGTATGTGGAATGGGCGGTGAGTGTTTTTCATGAATGCTGTCGGTGGAGGTAAATTCTTTAACTGAAGTTTCGCAAGCTACACTTATGTCAGGCAAAAAAGAAACAAAGGTAAAAAGGCAAGATAATAGTCCTGTAATAAAGTAAAATTTGCAAGGTATTTTCTTGCCTGCCACAGGCAATTGCCTTTTTAGCCTTCTTTGCCTATTCAACTTTATATCACTGCAAAGGTAAAAATAAGCGAAGACAATTCCAAATTTATCTGAGGATTGGTTTTTACAACTTTTTTACAAGTCTGTCACAGCCGACGCCGGTGCTTGCATTTGTCAATTGCATTGCGTAATTTTGCGGTGTAAAAATACGCAATGCAATGACAAAAGAAGAAGAAATAAATCTGGTATCGGCCGCATACCGCGAGGTGGAAGCCGGCGCCATGCTTGAGGAGGATATACTGTATCGGCTCACCGAGATAGAATCGCCTGAAGCTCTTAAACTTATGCGCGACCACGCTGCTGCTCTTACACAAAAATTACCGCGCAACTTTGATTCATGCTCTATTGTCAACGCCCGCTCGGGACGTTGCTCGGAAGACTGCAAATGGTGCGCACAGTCGGGGCATTTCCATACCGGCTGCAACACCTACGACATCGTTGACCGCGACGAGGCTCTCGCACAGGCGCGCCACAACAGCGCCAACGGAGTCAAGCGTTTCTCTCTCGTGGCAAGCGGCCGCTCGGTGAAAGGCCGCGCGCTCGATCAGGTATGTGCCATCCTCAAAGAGGCCAAGGAAAGCACCGGCATACACACCTGCGCCTCTCTCGGCCTGCTCAACAAAGAAGAGCTGGAGAAACTATATGCCTCGGGCGCCCGCCGCTACCACTGCAACCTCGAGACAGCTCCATCATATTTCAGCAGACTCTGCACCACCCATACCCACGAAGACAAACTCGCTACCATAGCCGCCGCCCGCGAAGTGGGCTTCAAGATATGCTCCGGCGGCATTATCGGCATGGGCGAGACGCGCCGTCAGCGCATGGAGCTCGCTATCGTGCTGCGCAAGGCTCAGCCGGTGTCGATACCTATCAATATCCTCTGCCCCATCGCAGGCACTCCACTTGAGCATACCCCGCTCATCGACGAGGACGAGATTGTGAGGACCGTTGCGATGTTCCGCTTCGCTCATCCCGATGTAGAGCTCCGCTTTGCCGGAGGCCGCGCCCGGCTGTCGAAAGAGTGTCTGCTCGAATGTCTCAGAGTCGGTATCAACGGCGCTGTGACAGGCGACCTCCTCACCACCACAGGCTCTACCATCGCCTCCGACAAGGAAATGATTGAGAAAGCCGGTTATATATTTTAACTGAAGTTCCGCAAGCTACACTTCAGTCAGGCAAAAAAGGAAGTAAAGATAAAAAGGCAAGATAATAGTCTTGTAATTGTGTAATATTTGAAAGGTATTTTCTTGCCTGCCACAGGCAATCGCCTTTTTAACCTTCTTAGCCTGTTCAACTTACGCTTGCGAAACTTGAATATTTAAATCCAAACCGTATGTTCCAGCTGACCAACCGATTAATCAAGGAATTCTCGTCGCTCGACGACGCCAAGGGGCGCCGCCGCACGGGCTTGTTTGTCGCCGAGGGCGCCAAGTGCGTAGGCGAGCTGCTCGGAGCTTTCCATGCCCGCTACATCTTCGCCCTGCCGTCGTGGCTGGCCGAAAACTCTGCCGAGGCCGATGAGATTATCGAAGCTACACCGGCCATGTTGCGTCAGCTCACACGCCTGCCGTCAACTCCGCCCGTCATAGCCTTTTTCGACCTCCCGGCAGCAATATCCGACATACCCTCCGAGGGCCTTATCCTCGCCCTCGACCGGGTGCAGGACCCCGGCAATATTGGCACTATCCTGCGCTGCTGCGACTGGATGGGAGTCAACACCATAGTGGCCTCCACCGATACCGTAGACTGCTTCAACCCCAAGGCAGTGCAGGCGTCGATGGGAGCATTGGCTCATGTAAGAGTATGCTACACCGACCTTTGCGAGTATCTTGCAGGCGTGGAAATGCCTGTCTACGGCACATTCCTCGACGGCGACAACATCTACCGCCAAGCCCTTGGCAGCGACGGCGTGATAGTGATGGGCAACGAAGGCCAAGGCATTTCGCCGCAGGTTGAGAAGTTTGTCAACCGACGCCTCTATATCCCACCCTACCCTGCCGACTCAGTGCACGTAGAAAGCCTCAACGTAGGCATGGCAACGGCAATCACCCTCTCCCAATTCAGAAGCAGATAATCCGAGTTTCGCATGCGAAACTTAAACCGATAAGATATGGCAAAGAAAGCGATGAAGACAATGTGGTTCTGCACCTCTTGCGGCGCCGACTCGCCCAAATGGGCCGGCAAATGCCCTGCCTGCGGAGCTTGGAACACTATGGTTGAAGAAAAAGTAGGGCCGGCAACGCCTTCATCTGCCGTGCCTCTGTCTTCCAAAGGCCGCTCCAAGCCACAGCCCGTCAATGCCATAGAAGCCGTCGACGAGCCGAGGATACACATGCCCTCCGAAGAGCTCAACCGCGTGCTCGGCGGCGGACTCGTCAAAGGCTCGATAGTGCTTCTCGGCGGCGAGCCGGGCATAGGCAAATCCACATTGGTGCTCCAGAATCTGCTTGCCATACGCAACCGCCGGATTCTCTACGTCTCCGGCGAAGAAAGCGCTACACAGCTAAAACTACGCGCCGACCGCATTGGCCGGGGCAGTGACAATGTATTCATCGTCTGCGAGACCTCGCTTGAGAATATCTTCGCACATATCGAAGAGATTGAGCCCGAGATACTTGTAGTCGACTCAATCCAGACTATCGCCACCGAGACCCTCGACTCGAGTGCCGGCAGCGTGGGGCAGGTGCGCGAGTGCGCCGCAGCCCTGCTCAAATTTGCCAAAGATTCGGGTGTGCCTGTGCTTCTGATCGGCCATATCAATAAAGAGGGTACACTTGCCGGCCCCAAGGTGCTGGAGCATATCGTCGACGCCGTGCTGCAGTTCGAGGGCGACCGCCAGTATATGTACCGACTCCTCCGCGCCATCAAAAACCGCTTCGGCAGCACATCAGAAATCGGTATCTACGAAATGGTGCAGCGCGGTCTGCGCGAGGTAGCCAACCCGTCGGAAATGCTCATGAGCCACGGCGGCGAGGAGCTGTCGGGAGTTGCCGTAGGTGTCACTCTCGAGGGCATACGCCCGTTCCTGATTGAGATTCAGGCTCTTGTAAGCTCGGCGGCATACGGCACACCGCAGCGCTCCGTCACCGGCTTCGACGGCAAGCGCGTCAACATGCTGCTTGCCGTGCTTGAAAAGCGCGTCGGATTCAAGCTCGGCGCCAAGGACGTGTTTCTCAACGTCGCCGGCGGCATTAAGGTCAACGACCCCGCCCTCGACCTCGCCGTGATAGCAGCCATACTGTCGAGCAACGTCGACATGGTGATACCGCGCGGATGGTGCATGACCGGCGAGGTTGGCCTCACCGGAGAAATAAGACCGGTGACACGCATAGAACAGCGTATCACCGAGGCTCAGAAATTAGGTATGACAGATATTTTGATTCCGGAGGGCAATCTCAAAGGCTTCGACACATCGAAGCTCTCGATCCGTATCCATCAGGTATCGAAAGTTGCCGACGCCTTCCGCGAACTTTTCGGATAATCTATTCCTCTTTTTTGCGGAAATAGGCGATAAGACCTCCTACCACCCACATCATCAGTGCGGCCGAGAACACTGCCGCAAGAATCGACACGAGGAAGTGCTGCATGGCAGTATTGCCCAGATATTGCGTCGACAGATAGCCGCCTATCACTGCCGACACCGCTCCTATTATGATATCAAACCATAGCGAGCGGCGGCCGCCGGTGAAGCGCGAGGCTATTATCGCGCACAAAGCTCCGATGAGCACCCACACAAGCCATATCAGCCATCCTGTGACCGCAGGGCTTAGCATAAACAAAGTTTCCATAGTGCTTAATTTTTCACCCTACCGGGTATTTTACTATATAAGGAGCGATATAGGCTGCCACATCGGTGTTGCCGGTAAGATCGGCGAATGTGAGCCAGATGATAAGCAATATGATAAGGAATATGGCGAGGATAGCGACCCATACAGGGGTGCGGCTCTTTTTCTTGCTGCTGTTGTAGTTTGACATATCGGTAATGTTTATTGTTAGTTGAAACTTGAGTATCTATATTTCAAACACTCCTGAGCGCCGATAGTTTAAATAGAGCATAAAAATTCAAGTTTCGCAAGTTGCCTTGCAACTTGAAAACTTGAGGTTTAAAGCGCCTTTGGCGCAGTTTATCAAGTTTAGAAAGTTTACATTTACCAAGATTTCAAGACTATTATCTTGCCTTTTTACCTTTATTTCTTTTTTTGCCTGACTGAAGTGTAGCTTGCGAAACTTCAGTAAAAATAAATTTTGCATTGCCCTCACTTATTCGTATATTTGCAGGAGAAAAACACTGCAATCAAACTAACATACCATATCATGAACCTAATCGAACATCTTACAGCCAATGCACGTGCCGACCGTCAGCGCATTGTGCTTCCCGAAGGTCTCGAACCCCGCACCCTTACTGCCGCCGACCGTATCATAGCCGACGGCCTCGCCGACATCATCCTCATCGGTTGTCCTAATGACATCATGAACATGGCTTCCGAGCTCCACCTCACAAACATCGACAAGGCCACCATCGTTGACCCCGCCGACGAAAAAGTAATCGACAAATACGCTCCCCTATTCTATGCCCTCCGCAAGTCGAAAGGTATCACTATGGAAGAAGCCCGCCTCACCACCGCCAACCCCCTCTACCTTGGCTGCCTTATGGTCAAGGCCGGCGACGCCGACGGTCAGGTTGCCGGTGCGATGAACACCACCGGCAATGTGCTCCGCGCTGCTTTCCAAGTTATCAAGACTATGCCCGGCATTAATGTGGTATCAGGTGCTTTCGTCATGCTTCTCCCCGAAGGTTCGAAATATGGCACCAACGACATCCTCATCTTCGCCGACTGCGCCGTTGTGCCCAACCCCAATGCCGAAGAGCTCGCCCAGATTGCCGTTGCCTCGGCCAAGACAGCACGCGACATCGCCGGCATTGAGCCCCGCGTAGCTATCCTGTCGTTCTCTACCAAAGGTTCTGCCAAGAGCGAGCAGGTCGACAAAGTCATCTCTGCCACCGAAATCGCACATCAGCTCGCCCCCGAGCTCATCCTCGACGGCGAACTTCAGGCCGACGCCGCCCTCGTGCCCTCTGTAGCCACAGCAAAAGCTCCCAACAGCCCCCTCAGCGGCCGCGCCAACGTGCTCGTGTTCCCCAACCTCGAGGTGGGCAACATCGCCTACAAACTCGTGCAGCGTCTCGGCGGCGTGCAGGCTGTAGGCCCCGTGCTCCAAGGCCTCGCAGCTCCCGTCAACGACCTCAGCCGCGGTTGCTTCCCCGAAGACATCTACAAGACTATCATCATCACTTGCAATCAGGCAATCGGTGCCAAGAAAAAATAAAAGGCTATGAAAATCCTCGTTCTCAACTCGGGCAGCAGCTCGGTAAAATATAAGCTCATCGACCTCGAAGGCGGCAAAGACGCCACTCTCGCCGAAGGCGGTGTAGAGAAAATCGGTCTTCCCGGCGGTTTCCTCAAATACAAGAAAGCCGACGGTAGCAAAGCTATCGACGAACTGGGCGAAATCAACCATCTTCAGGCCATCAAGGCCATCCTCGCAAAACTCACCGACCCCACCGACGGCTGCATTAAGTCGTACGACGAAATCGAGGCCGTAGGCCACCGTGTAGTCCACGGCGGTGAGAAATTCAGCGAGAGCGTGCTCATCGACGACGCCGTAAAGGCAAAAATCCGCGAATGCTACGATATCGCACCCCTCCACAACCCCGCCAACATGACCGGTATAGACGCCATCACAGAGCTCATGCCCAACGTGCCGCAGGTAGGCGTATTCGACACTGCATTCCACCAGACCATGCCCGCCAAGGCATATATGTATGCCCTTCCCTATAAATATTATACCGAAGACGGCGTGCGCCGCTACGGCTTCCACGGCACAAGCCACCGCTATGTGAGCGGCCGCGTGTGCGAATTCCTCGGCGTGGACATCAACAAACAGCGCATTATCACCTGCCATATCGGCAACGGTGCGTCGATGGCTGCTGTCGTCAACGGCAAATGTATCGACACATCGATGGGTCTCACCCCCGTGGAAGGCCTCATGATGGGCACCCGTGTGGGCGACGTCGACCCCGGTGCGCTCACATTCCTCATGACAAAGCACGGCCTCTCTGCCGAAGAGCTCCAGAAGATGATCAACAAAGAGAGCGGTGTTCTCGGCGTGAGCGGCGTCAGCAGCGACATGCGCGAAATCGACGCTGCCATCGAAGCAGGCAACGAGCGCGCCCGCCTCGCCCTTGACATGTATATGCTCCGTATCACCAAATATATCGGTGCTTACGCAGCTGAGATGGGCGGCGTAGACATCATCGTATTCACCGGCGGCGTAGGCGAGAATCAGGCTCAGCTCCGCGAGGAAGTATGCTCTACACTCGGCTTCATGGGCGTGGAAATCAACAAGGAAGTCAACGCACGCACCCGCGGCACAGAGGCTGTGATCTCATCGGCAGACTCTCGCGTGAAAGTATGCGTGATCCCCACCGACGAAGAGCTCACAATCGCCCGCGACACCATGGCGCTTGTAAAATAACCCCAACCTGACGAATTTATTAAAAAAGGAAGCAGACACCAAGCGGCGTTTGCTTCCTTTATATCTCTTGAATATGCGTTTTTCGCAATCAAGGGAATGAATTAAATATCTTTTAAGACTTTATGGCTCCAAGTTCCATTAACATTCAGTCGCTTGAACAACAATTCTCTGAATTGTTGTCTATAATCAACTATCACAGAAGCCTTGCCTCCCGGGCAGTAAACGAACAACAACTTCACATGGCATGGAATGTAGGAGCATACGTATCCAATAAGCTAAAAACAGAGCAATGGGGAAGTAAAGTTGTGACACAGTTTGCCGAATTTGCGAAAGTATACGCACCCGATCTAAAGGGTTTCAGTCGCAGAAACATCTATAATATGGTGATGTTCTATGAAGAATATACTTCTCCTTCATTCATTGCCACAATTCAAACATTTCTACCCGAATCATTTGTGCAGTCAGCAACTGCACAAATTCAGCCGGCTATGTCAGATATAGATAGTTCAACCATGGCAACTATGAAATTTCCAACAACACTAATGCCATGCACTTCTTCAATTCCTGAATTTTTAACCCTCACATCATTCACAAACCACATAGCCATACTGAATCAATGCAGGACATCCGAACAGCGCCTGTTCTATATTCTCTACTCCCATAGAGAACGATTGAAAGTTAAAGAATTACAGCGATCCATAAGCAACGACACATACTCCACTTTGTTAGGTTCGAAACACAACTTATCAAAAGGTATGATAGACACATATCCAAATTCGCCTGTTCTTTTCAAAGATACTGCTTTCATCGATTTCCTCGGACTCCCTCAAAAGCACTCCGAAAAAAAACTGCGAAAGGCATTAGTCGAACACATGAAGCAGTTTATCCTCGAACTCGGCAAAGACTTTCTTTTTGTCGACCAAGAATATACTCTTGAAGTCGGGTCTTCTGTGTTTAAAGCAGATCTGCTCTTTTTTCACCGTGGACTTCAAGCCCTTGTTGCCGTTGAACTTAAGCGCCACAAATTTCACCCTAAAGATTTGGGACAGTTGGAGTTTTACCTCGAAGCTCTTGACCGTGATGTAAAACGTAGCAACGAGAATCCTTCAATCGGAATACTGCTATGTCCGGAAGCGGATAAAACCGTTGTGGAATATACCATGAGCCGCAGCATGAGTCCTACCATGGTAGCAGAATACAAACGCCAGCTTATTCCTAAGGAAAAGATGCAGACACTTCTTCAAGAATACTGCGACTTAGTTAAAGTTGAAGACTGCAATATTTAATAACATCAATTCTGCCCCGCACGATTTTCATCCAAAAAAAGCGGCAGGGCCGGAGGGCCGCTGCCGCTGCAAGCTGAATTTGGAAGTGAATAATCGGGTATTTCAACCCGTATTTATCATTATGTCTAAAAAGTTTTCAGCAATATATACCTGAACTTCTTAAACCTATCACAGTTTCGCCTGCGAAACTGTGATTATTTATGCTGATGTTCGTATTTGAGGGTCATCGAGGGCTGGTCGCATACCTCTGCCGGTCCGAAATATTGGATGGGGCCGGGGTATACATAGCAGGTGTTGTGAGCCCACTCGTCGCGCTTGGCAGCGAATTTCTGGAAGGGCGCACCGTCGATACGTACGAGAGCCTTTTGGATAACGGGCTTGTCCTCGGCGTTGCGACGCTCGATATTCATCATCATGGTGATTGGAATACCACCGGGAATCCACTGTACGGCAGGTTTCACAAGGTTGCGGATCGACGACATATAGCCTGTCACACCGGCATTGATAAGCGCTGTGGCGTTGTAGCCGAGTGAATAGCAATAGTCGGCGTCGAAGTTCGACGGGTCGGCGCAACGGCCTTCGTAGCCGAAGAAGTGATGGAGGGCAGAGAATTTGCCTCCTACTTCCTCAAAGTGTTTGTCGGCACGCAGACGGTCTGCAACGAGGCCGCTGAGAAGTTTCTCTGTTTCGATGAGCGATACCTGCACGTTGCCGTGGGGGTCGCGGTCAAGCATGAGCTGACGTGCCACCTGCTCGGGAAGTTTGCGGAGCGAAGCCACATTCTCAGCCGAGAGATTGTCGAAGATAAATTTGGTAAGCTCAGCCTCGTCCATAGCGGCTACGGCAGCCTTGTTGGCACCGAGAAGCTCATTGAGCTCGCCGATAAGACGTTTGAACTCAGGAATAAACTCGATCAGACCTTCGGGGATGAGCACTGTGCCGAAGTTGTTGCCGTCAGCTGCGCGTGCAGCCACGATACCGGCGATATAATCTACAATCTGGTCAAGGCTCATGTTGTTGGCCTCGATTTCCTCGCTCACGAGGCAGATGTTAGGCTGAGTCTGGAGGGCGCACTCAAGGGCGATATGGCTGGCGCTGCGGCCCATGAGCTTGATGAAGTGCCAGTATTTCTTGGCAGAGTTGCAGTCGCGCTGGATGTTGCCGATAAGCTCCGAGTAAACCTTGGTGGCGGTGTCGAAACCGAATGAAGTCTCGATTACATCGTTCTTGAGGTCACCGTCGATGGTCTTGGGGCAACCGATTACCTGCACGCCGGTGTTCTTCTCCTTGTAGTACTCGGCGAGGATGGCGGCATTTGTGTTCGAGTCGTCACCGCCAACGATAACAAGAGCCTTGATATTGAGCTCGTTGAGGATTTTCAAGCCCTCGTCGAACTGCTCTTTTTTCTCGAGCTTTGTGCGGCCTGAGCCGATGATGTCGAAGCCGCCGGTGTTGCGGTATTCGTCGATGATAGGAGCTGTCAGCTCGATATAGCGATGCTTGACAAGGCCGTCAGGGCCCATCAGGAAGCCGAAAAGGCGGCTGTCGCGGTGTATTTTCTTGATACCGTCGAAGATACCGCAGATCACATTGTGACCGCCGGGAGCTTGGCCACCGCTCAAAATCACGCCTACATTGACAGGCTTGTTGGGGGTGGGATTGGGGTTCTTCTCAAAGCGGATTTCGGGCAGGCCGTAGGTGTTGGGGAATAGAGCTTTGATTGCTTCTTGGTCGGCAACCGAGTGGGTCGGTTGTCCCTCAACTACCCGTACAGGGCCGGCAAGCGCGATTGGCAATTTGGGCTGATAGGTAGCGCGGGCTTTTTGTAAAGCACTCTTTTTCATTGTGTTATGATGTAGTATTATTCTTATATTTTGAAGTTGCAAAATAAGTGATTTTTTTCGAGAAATCCTTGATTCAAATGTGAATAAGTGTTGCATGGGCTGCTTTTTTCATCATCGCTGAGGTTTATTTTGTCATATCGCTTATTTTTTGTACTTTTGCCCCAAAATCTAAGTCAAATGATAGATAAGATAAACGCACTGCGCGCCGAGCTTGAGGCAGCCGTGGCCGAGGACGCCGCCGCTGTCGAAGCCCTGCGTATCAAATATCTCAGCAAAAAGGGTGCTATATCTGCCCTTATGAATGATTTCCGCAACGTCGATCCGTCGCAGAAACGCGAGCTCGGTCAGGCTCTCAACGAACTCAAAACTTTCGCCACCGAGCGTATCAACGCCCTCCGCGAAGCCGCCGAGCGCGGCAACGACAAGGGCGGTGACCTCGACCTCACCCGCACTCCGGCGCCACTGCGCATTGGCACACGCCATCCGCTTTCGCTGGTGCGCGAGCAGATTATCGACATTTTCCGCCGCCTCGGCTTCACCATCGCCGAAGGCCCCGAGATTGAAGATGACTGGCACGTGTTCGAGTCGCTCAACTTTCCCCCGGATCATCCGGCGCGCGACATGCAGGATACATTCTTCATCAACCGCACCCCCGACGTGCTTCTGCGCACCCACACCTCTTCGGTGCAGACCCGCGTGATGACCTCGCAGAAACCGCCCATCCGTATCATCTGCCCCGGACGCGTTTACCGCAACGAGGCCATTTCGGCACGCGCACACTGCTTCTTCCATCAGGTTGAGGCGCTGTATGTAGACAAGAACGTAACATACTCCGACCTGCGCCAGACTCTTCTCTACTTTGCCCGCGAGATGTTCGGCCCGCAGACACAGATACGCCTCCGTCCCAGCTACTTCCCCTTCACCGAGCCCTCAGCCGAAATGGATATCAGCTGTAACCTCTGCGGCGGCAAAGGCTGCTCGTTCTGCAAAGGCACAGGATGGGTTGAGATTCTTGGCTGCGGCATGGTAGATCCTGCCGTGCTCGACGCCTGCGGTATCGACTCCAAAGAATACACCGGCTTCGCCCTCGGCATGGGTATCGAGCGAATCACCAACCTCAAATATCAGGTTAAAGACCTCCGCCTCTTCAGCGAAAACGACCGCCGCTTCCTCGACGAATTCGTCGCCGCACACTAAATTTAGCAAGCGAAACTTGTTTATTATAGGTTTAACCGGTTTAAGAAGGTTAAATCCAGCACATAAAAAGGAGATAAGCACCACGCATGGGCTTATCTCCTTTTGTTATAGCATAATATCAATTTCGCCGCTTTTGCGGTAAAAGACAGCGTAGCTGTCGTAACTCTGCTTAGCATGGGGCAAGAACCGCGTAGCTGTTCGCAGCCCCATGAGTTGTCTGAAAAGAAAACAATGCGCTGCGTAGCTGCGCGACTTGCCCTCTTTCATGCGAAGTCGCGCAGCTACGCAGGCTTTCCCCGCTTTAGCGGCAGAAGGCTACCGCGTCAGCGTCAGGGTAGCTTGCGTGAAGGCGTTGGCGGCGGTGAGGACGGAGAGGATATTCGGCCACGACGTAGCAGGATATATGCTGCGGGGGAAGCGCTCCACCACCCGCACAGTGACAGTGTTGCCATTGACTTCCGCGCCACTGTAGAACGACGCCTCGGCTGTGGCTATATTGCTATTGAGCGCCGCAAGACTTTCGGCGTCAACCTTATAGCCCTCAGGGATAGTGAGCGTGATTGTATAGTCGGCCTTGCGCGGGCCATCGGTAACAATACTTATATCGCGGCTGCGGTGCCCGGGGGCAATCTCCGGCTGCTCTCCGATAAGACTGCCGATATTGATTGTCATCGCATTGGCCGAAGAGTTGACAATGCCTCCGACCGTTCCTTTAACTTCCAATACCGTCGCAGGCGACTCCGGCGTAACACCTGTAGATTTCACCGAAAACTCAGAAAGCTCCACATTGTCATTACCCCATATCACACCGGCATACTGAGCCTTGCCGTCGACAGAGGACACAGGCTGCTCTGCCTTATCTATGCCGAGATAGGCGGCCATCTCTGCAAGGCACTGCTCATCGGCCACCAAGCCGGCAACAGAATTTTTAGCCGAGCCGCAGAGAGTAAGCTCCGAGGCTACATCAGCTTTGCCATTGACAATGCTGATGTCGCTCACTACCTTGGTCTCATTATCAGTTGCCTTCGTAGCGGGAAGTACGCCGCTGTCGGCCCAACGCTCAAGATTCCTGTTTTGAGGGCTGCCGTTGAACACCACGTATGGCTCGCGGTCGAAACCGGCAGGCACAGCGCCCGGAGCGAGCAGCTTCTCTGTAAAATAGAAGCGGTCGCCGGCTTTCACCATATATGAGGCGTCGTTGTAGCTCCGGAGAGTGTCGATAGGCACACGGTCGCGCCCGGTGGCGACTCCTATGCGCGCTTCCACATTAATTCCGAGTTTATCAACGACAGAGAAGTACACCCCGGCAATCTGAGTAGGATTAAGAGGCTCTCCGGCCTTGGCGGCATAGTAATTCACGGCAAGCCATGCCGCGTCGCAAATATCATCCTTAGAAGCCTGCGGATGTGCTTTTCGCCAAGCTTTGGCAGCCCCGGTGGCCTGATTTATCACGCGGCCGGGATACTCGGTCTTATATATCACCGAGGCAACATCTTTGCGAAGCTGCTCATGGGTGACATTGCGCACACCGCCAACGACGGCATAGTCAGGGATAAAAACATATTGCGCCAGATTATTGAGAACACCGATTTCAATTGTCGGAGTCTGGCGCGCTGAGCTGAAGAAAGGCATGCTTTCATCAAGGGCGCCGAGATTTTCCATTGCCAGAAAAGCATGGTTCTTGTCGCCGGCCTTGGTGAGCGAGATTTTTGGGGCGCCGTTATACGAATCATACTCAATTGCAAGACGATTGGCGGCATGATAGTCGAGCGTGAAATGGCGGGTGGGATACTTGGCAAGGAGCGATATGCGGTCTTCAGGAAGCGACACCTCGTCATACCAATATTCCGTGTAATAGAAGTAGTCAAGCACATCGCCGGCGGCAAGGCCGGGTATCGTCACCTTATATCTGCCGTCGGGCTGCATGGAGGAGTTGGCAGCAATATCTACATCCACAACATTACCATCGGCCTTGAACACACGCGCGCCAAAGGCCGGTTGCACCGATTTATACTCATATCCTTTGACAGCTCCTACTTCCGGGGCGTCAACATAGAATGTCGTGAAATCGCCGAGGGCTGCCTCCGAATTGATTTTCACCATATTGCGAACAATGCGGGTAGCCTTGGTAGCGTTGGAGCGGCGGAATTCAGTGTATCCATACACTTTGGTGGGGCGCTTGATATAGTCGAGCGGCACTTCATCAAGATCCTGCTTCGACGGATTGACATCATCCACATAATCAGCCACAAGCCACTGCAGACGGGCGATATACACCGCCGCCTGTCCTTTGAAAATATCGTCAGAGAGATTTGCCTTGGCGTCGAACTCCGGCTGCTCCATTTCAAATACTTTCGAGGCCGCTTTTTTATAGAATTTTGTATCAACAGCGCCAAATGCACCGGTACAACCGACGCATACTGCAATAATTGCAAGAAAGAATTTCAGTTGTTTCATATTGATGATGGTTTTATAGTTCTATCAGCTCATCGGCTGCGAAAGCTCTCTTGGCTCTCTTTCCGATCACCTCATCCCACAGCATAGGCGACACTCCGCCTCCGGGACGCTTGCAGGCAAGATTTTCTTCTGTCAGCAACTCCCCTGCGGCGATGTCGCGTGCGGCGACAATGCTTTTGCGGGCAATTTCGATATTGGGACGCTCGGCAGCCGCGGCTTCTTTCACACCGCTTCCGAGAGCGGCCTCGGTGCGCCGTATCGCCGCCACGAGTTCGGCGAGTTGCTTCGGTTCGAGGCTGGCGCGATGGTCGGGGCCCGGAAGATTGCAGTCGAGGGTGAAATGCTTCTCCACTATGCGCGCCCCGCGGGCTACGGCGGCAACGGCGACATCAGTGCCCACCGTGTGGTCGCTATACCCTACTCCGGCGCAGCCGAGTGTGGTGAGGGCGTCCATGGCGCGGAGATTCACCGACTCGTACGGTGCAGGATATTGCGTGGTGCAATGAAGCAGCCATATCTGACTGCGGGGCGTACCGGCCTTTTCAAGCACTTCCACCGCTGTCTCCACCTCTTCGAGCGTCGCCATACCGGTCGACATTATGATTTTTCCACCCAAAGCACCGATCTTGCGCAGATAAGGCAGGTTGGTGATTTCGCCTGAGGGTATTTTCCAGTAGTCCATATCGAGGGCGGCGAGGCAGTCGATCGACACAAGGTCGAACGGCGTGCTCATAAATCCTATACCCTCGCTGCGGCATAGCTCGGCAAGCCCGGCATAATCAGATAAGGGCAGGTGTATCGCCTTGCACATCTCGAGTTGGCTCTGCTCGCTGCCAGTTGTCTCTTTCTGATATTCAGCCTTGGGAGCGAAAGTCGAGATAACCAGCTCGGGCACAGCTGTCTGGAATTTCACATAGTCTGCACCGGCTTTACGGGCCTCAAGCACCATCCGGCGCGCCATAGCGAGGTCGCCGTTATGGTTAACGCCGGCTTCGGCTATGATAATCACTTTATCTGTATTCATTTTTCCTCAGGATAAAACACAACATCTGCAAGATATCTCACTGTCTCCACACCGGGCTGCGCCTGTTGGCGTGTCAGAGCCCGACCCATGGCGTCGTCCAATATCAGCCCCGGGAGATCGGCTCCGGCGTGCACCGACGCCACTGCTCCGCCTCCAAGGCGAGGATTGATTTCCATTATCATAAGCCGGCCCGTATCAAAGTCGCGCAACAGCTGCACAGTCACGGCTCCACGCAGCCCGGTGGCGGCGAGAGTCTTGCGCACGAGCGCGTCAACATCGGGGTCGGCAATAGTCTGTGTCCTCACCACTTCTCCCCCGGCTACTTCCTTGCGTATGCGCGGGCTCACGGCAGCTATCGAGCCGTCCTTCATACCGGCGTAGCAGTCTACCGTAATTTCTTCGCGACGGTCAAAGCGCTGCTGTATCAGGTATTTACCCTCGCCTTGTGCCGTTATCTGATAGAGGTCGCGCAGGTTGTCGATAAACTCAATCCCTTTCGAGGCCGAGCCGAAGCGCGGCTTGGCTATGAGATGACCGCAGGGGGTGCCGTGCCGCCAAGTCGGAGGAATCGGCAGTTCAAGCTCCTCAAAGAAGTCGGCGGCGGCGATTTTGTCGAACATCTTCTCTACAAGCCCGGCCTCGCTCACCGGCGCAAACACCTCGGCAAGATTCGTCTGCGCAGCATACCGCGCCGCTATACCTACCGCCCCGTCTACAAAGGGCAGCATGACATCGATTTCTTTCTCCCGCACCACACGGTCAAGATCCTCAAGTATATCGGGCGACGACCACTTCACGCCTACAACAACCTCACCCTCGGCCGCGATGGCTGAGTGCATATCGAGCTCGTAGGATACCACATGGCAATCAAGGCCGCGATGACGGGCGGCGTCTTTAAACATTTTAGCCATCATCACGCGTTTGGCCCCTCCGAGGAAGAGCAGGCTTATGCGCCCGGGGTGTTTGAGTGCGTTCATCGGTTATAGATATCTATTTTGTATTTTGCAAGATTCTCCGGTTTTACAAACCAGTCGATAGTTTTCTGCAAGCCTTCTTCAAGGCTGTGCGACGGTCGCCACGACGTGAGCGATGTTATGAGGCTGTTATCGCCAAGCAGGCGGTTGACCTCACTCTTGGCCGGACGAAGGCGCTCTTGGTCAACCACTTCCTCCACCTCGCGGCCCATAAGCCTCGCTATTGTGGCAAGAGTCTCGGCCATCGACACCTCGCGGCCGGTGGCGATGTTGATGTCGCGCCCCTCTATTCCCTCGGTCTCGCCCAAGGCTATGAAGCCCGCTGCGGTGTCGGCCACATAATTGAAGTCGCGTGTAGGCGTAAGGTCGCCGAGACGTATTTTCTCGCGTCCGGCAGCTATCTGGGTGATAATCGTCGGGATGATGGCGCGGGCGCTCTGGCGCGGGCCGTAGGTATTGAAAGGCCGGGCTGTGACTACAGGCAGGTCGAAAGCATTATAAAAGCTCTGCGCTATGGCGTCGGCGCCTATCTTGGTGGCAGAGTAAGGCGACTGAGGCTGGCGCGGATGTTTCTCATCTATAGGCACATAGCGAGCCGTGCCGTAGACCTCGCTCGTAGATGTCACCACTATGCGGCTGCAGGCGGCGTCGCGTGCGGCCTGACACATATTGAGCGTACCCTTGATATTGGTGTCGACATAGCTGTCGGGAGCCACGTAGCTGTAGGGTATGGCGATAAGGGCGGCAAGATGGTACACCGTGTCGATACCGCGGCAAAGCTCACGGCAGAAATCCGGGTCGCGCACATCGCCGCAAACTATCTCAAGGCCGTCGCGGGGAGCGATATCCTCAAGCCATCCCCAGTTGTTGAAACTGTTATATTGCGCCAGAGCACGCACCTTGTATCCTTTATCCAAAAGAGCTTCTGTAAGATGTGACCCTATGAAACCGTCGGCTCCGGTCACAAGCACCTGCTGCTTTACCATGTCCGTTCAAATTTATACATTAATACTTCGCCATCGGCGCCGCTTGTTATCCATGTCATGCGCGACGAGCCGGCCTCACTCATTGTCACCTCCACGGGCTTGCCGGCAGGAAAGCCGAGCCAGTCGGGGGTGCCGTAAGCACCGCTTCCTTGCCCGTATTGGTCATCGTGATGATTGAAATCGAGTGTCAGGGTGTTGTCAACGAGCTTCCATGTGCCATAGCGCTCATAATACGACCCGTAGGCATAATGATAGTCAAAGCGCACCACATCGTTCTGAAACGCCACTGTAGTATACACCTCGTCGGGAAATACTTTCGGCTCGCCGTCGACGGTCATCTCCGTCATCACCCAAGCGCCGAAGAGATTGCCTATATGCCCGTTGTTCTGCGTACACGACGTGCTCACAATCCCAAGCAGCAATATGGCTATATATATCTTCACTTTCATTTTTTTCCAATATTAAAATTGCCGCTGTATGACACTCCCACAAGAGCGCCGAAATTATTGCCGCGCAGCTTGCCGGCGTCGAAAGCCACCTCTGCCGACACTGAGAGTCCGCTCAGACGTCCCGAGGGCGTCCAGCTTGCAGCCACTGCGGCCGACGTATCACTCAGACGGCGACGCGCCGGCACCCATCCCGTTCCGCCGGCATACTGATAGCTCACCTTGGCGCTGTAGCTCCACTCCGAAGTCGGATTGCCGGCCACGGCGGCATGGAAACCGCGGGCACGGTTGTGGAGATAGCCGGGGTCGCCGTTGCTGTTATACAGAGGCGACACAAGGAATGGTGTGCCTATGCTAAGGCCATAGTTGGTGTATGAGCCGTAGTAGAAATTATTATAGTAGTTGTCGGCGCCGGTGGCTGAATTGGTTATCGTTGTGCCGGGGCTGTCGGTTGGCGCCCAATGTATAGGGCCTGACTGATTGGTGAAATCAAGATACTCCACCGTCACCTTGCTCACCCATCCGCTCTTTGCGAAGTTATATTGCAAGCCCCACACACCGTCGAAACCGTTCATGCGCCCTATACCGGAGCCGTCTTCCCAAGGCCACTCGAAATATGCCGACAGCTCTGAGCCATTGGCAAAAGCATAGCGGGCCTTGAAATCCCATGAGCCTAACGACTGGCCCTTATAATAGTCCTCGCCGCCCTCCATTGGGAAAAACATATCCCAGATGTCGCGGATATGGAAACCTCGGTGCTCTTCTCTTACAAGCGTGCCGCGGCGATACTGCCACGACGAGCCGCCGAAAAGTGCGGCTGTCTGCATGCCTACTGTCACCGACAGGGGCTGGCTCGGCTTGGTGCGGAAGTAGCAGCGCTTGTAGGTGTAGTACATATCGTCGGTATATACGCCTGTGTAGTGATTGAAGGTCTTCCGGCGCATGTCGCCGTCGAAAAAGCGGCCATACATTATCTCGCCCTCAATCTGCACCCAGCCATTGGTAAAGGGTATATTCTGGAAATCGACAAAACCTGCCGCCACGCCCGGTATGGGGCGTGAGTTATTGCTGCGGGTAAGGTCGCCCGACGACATCGTGTCGTCAACTATGCCGGAATGAGTCTCTTTCATACCCGCAAGCAGATATATGCCGCGGTATTTCACCTCGCCATAAAGCTGATGAAGCCGCAAGGGAGCCTGACGGTTATGCCGCACGCTCCATGTGTCGTCGCTGTAATAGTCGTAGGGAGCCGCCGACCCATAGCCGGCAAGATATTCTATACCCGCACCCCACGAAAAACGTGTGTCAAGACTCATGCGCTTCTCCAAGCGGCCATCATGCCAGATTCCGCTTGCGCCGTCGATTTTGCCGTAGCGCCACGACCCTATCATATAGGGTGCAAGATCGCCCGTGGACGCATTGACCAGAACCGACGCCTCATATTCGATATTCACCGGTTCGGCCGCAGCTGCGGCAATCGCTGCCGCCATGCCTGCGCATGTCAATATACTTTTTAATTTCATAACGCCAAAGTTACGAATAAATTTTGTAATTACTATTGGGGTTGGTGGTTTGTGGTTGGTGGTGTGAGGTTTTTTGTTGGTGGTTGGTGGTGAGGGGTTGGTGGTTGGTGGGCTGTGGGTGGTAGATTAGCAAAAACTAACTCGCTGCCCACAACCTACCAACCACCAACCATAACCCACTGCCCACACACCACCAACCACAAACCACCAACCTCTCACCTCTTCAGATACGTGCGCTTGACGCGCGGGCTCACCGAAGTGAGTATTTCGTAAGGAATAGTGTCGAGCGCCTTGGCGATAGTTTCTATCGGGCATGAGTGACCGAAGATTTCCACTTCGTCGCCTACGGCGGCATTGCATACATTTGTCACATCTATCATGCACTGGTCCATGCAGATATTGCCAATTGTCGGGCAAAGTATACCCTTGACCTCAAACGAGGCATTGCCACGTCCGAGGTGGCGGTTGATTCCGTCGGCATAGCCTATCGGTATGGTGGCGATAATGCTGTCGCGCTCCGTGCGCCCCTTGCAGCCATAGCCTATAGGAGTGCCGGCAGGCCAGTGCTTGAGCGATATTATACGGGTGTGCAGCGAGGCAACCGGATGAAGATTGCAGTCTATCTCTCCGAAAGGCGATATGCCATACAATCCGATTCCGAGGCGAGCCATATCATATTCGCCGCTATCGGCATAGTCCATCATGCCGGCGGTGTTGAGATAATGACGTTTGATTTTGTAGCCCAACAGACTTTCGAGCTTGTCGGCGCAGCGGTGATAGGCGGAGATCTGCGCTTCGGTATAGTCGCTCAGGTCAGGGCAGTCGGCAGTGGCGAGGTGGGTAAACACCGACGCAACCCGCAGCTCCGACTGACCGCTGAGCACCTTGGCAAGTATCTCGATGTCATTTTCAAGAAAACCCACACGGTGCATGCCCGTGTCGATTTTTATATGTATGGGGTAATCGTGCACACCGGTTTGCGAAGCCTCCGCCCGCAAGGTATGCAGCTCGCCGAGCGAGAATACCGCCGGCTCGAGCCGGTGGGTGAAGAGCGAGCGGTGGCGGTTGGTGATAGGGTTGAGCACCATCACCGGCATCGTCACGCCGGTGTCGCGCAGCGCTATGCCCTCGTCAACCACAGCCACGGCAAGATATGCCGCGCCTTGGTCCTGAAGTGCTTTGCCGATTTCTATCGACCCTACGCCATAGCCCGACGCCTTTACCATAGCGATGATACCCGTGCCGGGGTGTACGAGGCCGCGGAAATAGTTGTAGTTATGTATCA
The DNA here is from genome assembly GCA_910579995.1 of uncultured Muribaculaceae bacterium. Classification (GTDB taxonomy): domain Bacteria; phylum Bacteroidota; class Bacteroidia; order Bacteroidales; family Muribaculaceae; genus CAG-873. The sequence goes on from CAJTWH010000017.1 coordinate 44,755, forward strand.
GAGCGTCGAGGTCTACCTCAAGTGTGGTGTCGTGTGCCGCGCTCTCAAGGGCGTTGCGATAGGGCACCACACAGGTATTGCCGAAGATGAGGATATCGCTGTCGTGCCATGCCTGCCCGGCCTCGATAGCGGTGATAAGGGTGCTGTCGGCGTATACGATATCAGAGTCCTGAGGCAGCATGTTCCTGACCAAGCCCACATCGTAGCCGGTAAATACTGTCGTTTCCACGCCAAACGCACGTGCCATGTTCACCACCCGCTGATAAAGCCCCAGAAGGGTGTTGTCGTCTTTGCTATTGGTGAGAAGATTGTCTACTATGAGCACCTTACGGCGCTTTTTATCAGTATATCGTCTGAAAAACAGCAGACTCTCGGCCAGCGAACGCAAATCGGGCGTGAAGAGGTCGCATATTATATTGTTGCCATTGCCGGCAGGAGCGATACGGCGTCGCATATCAACAGGCTCTACATAGCTGAGCGCCTGTATCTCGCTTTCATCAACACCATAATATCGTCCCACAGCCACAGCCAAGGCATGGAAGATATCGCCTTGCGCCGGCATGGCTACCGGTATGAGCGTCACGCCCTCCAAGCCGTGCAGCTGCCGGCGGAGTTCTTCATCGTTGTCGGCATATATTATAGTGCGGCAATTGCTGACAATAGCAATTTTCTCGCGCACTTTCTCGGCATGGTTTGCAAAAGCCTCGTCATGCTCGTCGGTTATGGGTGTTATCACTCCCAATTTATGCGTCCATGCCAAGAGCGAACCCATGCGTTCGCCCTGCCCCGGGCCATCGATGGCAACCTCGCTTATGAGGTAATCTTCATTTCCGGCACTTATGGTCATATCCCACAAGGCAAGGGGCACACCGATAGAGCTGTTCCAGCTGCGCGGACTGCGCACGGCATTGCCTTGGCCAAGCAGAAGCCGGTAGATCAGCTCCTTAGTCTTTGTCTTGCCGTAGCTGCCGGTGACAATGATTCCGTTCGAGTAGCCGCGGACACGGGCGTAGGCCATGCGGCGCAGGGCTTCCTCTACTGAGGGCACTACGATAAATGCCGCGTCGAGGCCGCGCAGGTCGTCGCTGAGCTGTTCGACTATAAACGTCCGCACTCCTTGGCGGAAAAGCTCGGGGATATAGCGGTGTCCGTCGTTGACGCCCGTGCGCAGGGCTGCGAATACAGTTTCGCCGGGTGCGGTGAGGTCGCGGCTGTCGGTGATAAGATATGTGATGTTATGCTCTCCGGCAGGGTCGGAAGGCGCAAAGCGCACTTCTGCCGGCTCGATATTGAGGTGTGATAATTCTGAAGTTGTGACAGTTCTCATAAGATTTGTCGATGTTGCGAGGCGCGATAGCGGCGGCGACATTCAAGCGCCTCATCGCGCGTGGCGGTAGTCATATAGCTGCCGCAGAATATTTCATAGATATAATCAGCGGCAACATCTGATGGATGTTTCATGTCGGCGGCATAGAAGCGGTAGTCGCGGAGGTCGTCGAGCATTATTTCGTAGGAGGGAAAATATAATGTCTTGTCGGGATAGAGCGAGCGGAGCCTGTCGATGGCAAGAAGCAGGGTGGCTTTGCTTAGCTGGTTGCCGTGAAGCCCGTCGGCAAGATGGCGTATAGGGCTCACTGTGAATATTATTCTCACTTTGTCTGGCAATGAATCAATCAGTTCGGCCCATACTGTCACTATCTCGTCTACGTCTACGCGCCGTCTATCAAATTCCTTAGCCGGAAATTTATGGCAGTTGCCTACCACCGTGCCCCCGCGCTCAAAGACGAACGCCGACCCGAAAGTCACTATAAGAGTATGAAGATTCTCCACCGCTCCGGTCACCCGCGCGAAATCTTCATTTATCTTCTTGAGCAGGCTCTCCCGGTCTTCGCCGCTGTAGCGCGAGGCATAGTCGAGACAATGACTGCCGCGCGGGCCGGCAGTGAGGTCGGTCGCGTCGTAGCGTTTATGCGATAGTGCAGCCTTAAGGCAGCGAGCTATCGACAAGGGGTTGTAGAGCGGTCCGAGAGGGTTATATACAGCATTGAAGCCGTCGATGGCGAGGCGTTCGCCGATATTGTCGGTAAAGCACGACCCCAACAGCAGCACGCTGTCGCCATGATGTATCTCATGACCGGTCTTAACCGGCTCTATCTCCGTGCGGAATTTCATCAGTACATGCGGTAGTCTATCGACAGCACCTGAAATTCGGTGCGACGGTTTATCTGGTCGGCGACTTCCTGATCCTCTTCAGGAAGCGCAAGGATATATTCTTCTGTGAGCACATCGCCCTCTTTGAACTGCGGGAACTGGCGCGCGAGTTTCTTGGTGATGGTCTTGGGGCGCGACTCGCCATAGCCGTGGCTCTGGAGGCGGTCGGCGGCTATGCCCACCGATATCAGGTAGTCGATAACCGACTTGGCGCGACGGCTCGACAGGTCGATGTTGTATTCGTCGGTGCCTTTGCGGTCGGTGTGCGAGGCCATCTCGATTGTCACATTAGGGTTATCCCGGAGCACCTGAGCCATGGAGTCGAGGGCGAGCTTCGACTCGGGGCGCAGCGTCGCCTTGTCGAAATCGTAGAATATATTGTCGATAACCACCGGCTTCGATATCGAGGCAAGGATGAAATCGACATTATACTCGGCGTCTTCCTCGGCGATGTCGCTCGTAAACTCCTGCTTGGCGTTGAGATAGCCCTTTGCGCCGGCGAGCATTACGTAGCTCACGCCGCGGTCAAGGGGGAATGAGAATGTGCCGTCGGGCTTGGCGAGCTGTTTCTGGTTCGAGCCGTCATTGCCCACTATGCGGATGATTGCATTGGGCACAGGTTCTTCATCCTTGTCGAGCACCCAGCCCGAAATCTGTATCTTCAGTTCGGGCAGTTCGAAAGAGTATATATGGTCATAGCCACGGTTGTCGCCGCGGTTTGAGCTGAAAAAGCCGGTCTCCTTTTCGCCGAAAGTGATACCGAAATCATCGGCCGGAGAGTTCATGGGCCGGCCCATATTTGTCACCTTCCAGCCGCCCGACTTGGTCTGCTCGGCCCGGAAGATATCAAGGCCGCCGAAACCGGGATGGCCGTTAGAGGCAAAGTAGAAAACCGAATCGGAGCGGAACGACGGAAACATCTCGTCGCCGGGAGTATTGATCCATTCGCCGAGATTCTCAAGCGAACCCGCGCGTTCTTTCAGATTTATGCGCCATATATCGCGTCCGCCCTGTCCGCCGGGCATGTCGGAGGTAAAGTAGAGCCATGTGCCGTCGGGCGACACCGTCGGGTGGGCGTAGCTTGAGAGGGTATCGGCCGTGATTTCAAATTTCACGGGAGCGCTCCATTTGGCGTCGCTGCGCTGCGAGGTATAGATCTCCACGCCCGTATTGGCATTTGGCTCGCGGCGGGCGCGGCTCAGATACATCGTCTGGCCGTCGGGGCTGAAAGCCGGTGTGCCTTCGTCGACCTCGGTGTTGAGCTCCCCCTCCACAGGCTCGGGGCGCTTCCACTCGCCGCGCTCGTTTTTGGTGGCAAACCATATATCCCCCTTCTTCATGCCGGTGATCTCGCTGCGGTTGGTGCCCGTGGATTTTTCTGTCGTTGTGGTGAAATAAAGCTGGTCGAGCGAGCGGTCGAGATACATCGGCGAGTAGTCGGCGCGGCGCGAATTGAAAAGCTTAGCGTTGCGCACCACATAGCGCGTCTGCCCCTCCTTGGCAAGCCCCATGCGGGCGCCGGCAAGAGTGTTCTCGGCCAGTTTGTCGTCGGGCTTCCATGCAAGGTAATCCTCAAGAGCCTTTATCGCAGGGCCATATTTACCCTCGGCCATGAGCATTTGCCCGAGGTGGAGATAGAGCGTAGAGTCGCCATAGCCATAGCGGGCGGCATTCTGATATGCCGCCGACGCGCGTGCATACTGGTTGAGACGGCGGTGGCACTCGGCCATCTTATATGCCACCTCACCGCGCAGCTCGCGCTCCTCGCGCTTGGTAAGTTTATTATATATCTTGCGATAGGTCTTCGACGCGTCAAAATACTCGCCGCGCTCCATCTGCTCATTGGCCGTGGCAAGCTTGGGCCCGCGGCACGATGTCGCCGGCACAAGAAGTATTACACTTAATATCAGATACCAGAAATGCTTTTTCATCACTATAATAACGGCCAAGCCGCCTTTATATTGCAAAGGTACGAATAAGTGAGAGCAATAACAAAATAAAAATAAAAAAAGCGGTCAGCAGCTTTCGTCCCCCGGCGTGAGCGAAGCTCGCGCACGCCCCCAAGCAAAAGAAAAGCCGGGAGCAAAGCCCCCGGCCTGAGTTTTCTTGCCCTTGATTACATCTCATCAATAGAGAAGTCATCTACAGTGACATCAAATTCAATCTTGTCTAGCACATCCGGATTGTTGATCTGGATATTGTAGATATAGGCGTGGCCCGGCTCCCATGATTTAACCTTGTCGGAAGTGGTGGGATAAACTATACGGCCGCTTTCCGATTCAGGAACGAGCATATAATCAGGGGTCTTGCTGTTAGGCCACAGCTTTGCACCTGAAGCCGTATCATAGATTTCACAGTCAACCTGTATATAAGTACCGGTATAATCAGAGCCCGACAATGCTACCTCCTGCAATGGCTGAGGAATCAGGAAGCTGTAGTTGAGCGTATTTTCAGTGTAATCTGTCGGTTGGGGTGTCAGGGTCTCGGCCTCGTCATCGCTGAAGGCATAGAAGAGCAGATTCTTGCCGAATCTCTTGAGCACAGTCCATGAACCTATCACTTCGGGTGTCGAAGCAAGGGTCGATGAATTCGGGAAATTAAATGTACCCTGCATATAGATGTTGCACAACGATATATGCGACACCTTCACCTGAATTCTCTGGTTGGTACTGCTGAGCAACACGCTCACTCTCGATAGAGCATGGCGGAAATTGAGAAGCACCGGGGCGGCTTGCTGCGTTACCTGTGTCTTTACAGAGTAGAGAAGGTCAACATTGCCCGGGTTGAGATAATCGGGGATACTACCGCCGTCCATACCCTTGATATCCGGCGAATTGGTGATATCGGGGCTGAACGCATAGAAGTTTACCGGGTTGACGGGCCAGTATGCTTCAGGCGAATATGTCCAGCTGCCACCGCTGCGGGTCACCGTCACTCCGTCCATCAGTGTACTCCCCTCGGTGAAGGCATATACGACAAATTCTTTCAGACTCGCAGTTGTGGTAGGCGTAGCTCTTGAGCCATTGGGCGCCACGGCACTGAAAGAGATTGCATTGCTCTGCATGGGCGTTTCGTCCATATCATCGCTGCACGAGGCCAGCAGGGAGCATGCTCCTATAAGGCCGAGAAACGGATAAATTAATTTCATATTTTTAGTATTATAGTTAGTAGTCTTTTTATATCAGTGCTTTTTAATATATTAACACTATTCAGCCCTGAATGTTTATGGTGATGGATATCCAGCCGTCGACACTTACGTCAAAGCCGCCGCCGGGCTTGCTGCCCCCTTCCGACTCTTCAAGCTCCAATCCCCTGATTATCACTTTTACATCCAATGGGTCAGGCGCATTTCTCACTTGTGGCGTAACATCAAAATGATACGTGAATTTTCTACCGTCGCTTAGCACTACAAACAGCAGAAGATAATTGTCCGCTGTCGGCTCCGCCGGTATTCCGAAGGTCAGGAACTCGCCCTCTATGCTCGTTTCACCGCCTTTCTTTGCCGCCGAGGGCAGCATGCAAGGATAATCGCCCTTCGCTCCGTCGGCGAGATTCAGCGAACAGGCAAGGCCGGTAAATACCGCCGACAACGACACTACACCGTCGAGATTCGTTACGTTTTCTATCAAAAAACTATACCGGGCGGTAAGCTGCCGTTGAGGACAGCGCAGTATATAGCTCTCAGATCTAACCGCCGGCTCGCCATATTCAAGTCCGGAATATTTCAGGCCTACATAATCGTATGAGCAGCCCCACATCATGTCGGGGCAAACATGTAGTTTTTCGTCAAGCTCTCTTACAGCCGCAGGCAGATAGCTGTCGTCGGCGCGAACGGTATATGCCTCATACCCTTCATATCCGCCGTCTTCGCGGAATCGCACATTATAGGTATCGTCATTAAAACTGACAAAGCTGTAATCCCCCGGAATCAACGATACCTCACCGCCCTCACGCCCGGCAAAGTCAAAGCGCCACGGCTCACCGCCAAGGTCTGAAAAAAACATATAAGCCATGCCTTCAGGATCGGCTTCAGGAGCCGCCTGCCAGTCATTCTCTATTTTAAGTGTTAGAGCCGGAGGGCATTTATCATATTCATATATGCACGAACTCGCCGCGAGAGCAAGCCCGGCGGCAATCGTCATAAAGATTAGATTTCGGCATATATGCATAATATAATATCGGCGCATTATATAGTGCGCCGATATTATAACATTGTATTATATCCAAATGTTTAAAAAAGTAATCTCGTGCCGCCGGAGGCAGAGCTTTACTCCTTGTCGTCGTCCTTGAAAAGCTCGTCGTGCTCGTCAAGATAGAAGCACTTCGAGAGCAGGGCCACAAAGCGCGCGATCTGAGCCATAGCCTTGGCTGTATTCTCTGATATCTCCGCGCCCTTGAGCTTCATCATAAGCCAGCCGTAGAGAGCGTTGAAGCAGGTCTCTATCTCGCCGGCCGGATTATCGCCGGCCTTTGCACGCAGCTCTACTATATAGGGCAAGGTGGCATAGAATTCCTTGTGATAGTCTACAAACTTCGGGTCGGCAAGTATGCGTTTGTTAAGGTCGGCGAGGGTGCCGATGATGTTCTTGTTCATCTGCAGGTGACCTTTTTCTTTCACATCCTCGCGTCTCATCATGTCGATGAGCGACTCATACCAGTCGGCCATCTCGCGCTGCTGCTTCTCGTCGATGGGATATTTGTCTATCACATTGGCCTTTATCTTGTCAAGGTCAAGGCTGTTGGCACGGATGAGGTCTTCTATCTGCCACATATAGAGCAGATACTCGGCTATATTCTCTTTGCGTTTTTGTGAGGCTATTATCATTTTCGTAGTAGTTTGATTGTTTAAGATATAACACTTTAAAAAGTAAAATGCCGACTGAGCATCGCGCCCGGGCCGGCATTATAGTCAATCAATTATGAAAACAGTTAATTCGCTCGTTATTCGCTTCTATGTGTAAGTACTTATATGACGCGCTTGCGCGCCCAAAGTTACACTAAGCTCACGATTTTAACTATTTTTTTGACTCTTTGCCGAAAATGGCGTCATGGCGGTGCAGCATATTGAGGAAGCGCAGGTCGTCGCGCAGCGGCGCCACATTCACGCGGCCGTCAATTGCCTCTGTCCAGTCATGGTAATTGGCATAGCCGAGGTTGAGTGATTTGTCGGCCAACTCCATAGCGCGGTCCATGTCGCCATACTGGGCGTAGAAGCATGCTCCGTAGTAGTGGATAAGGCCATCGTAGTCGGTCACGGTGTCGAGTATATTGTCCATCCAGCGCTTGCCGAGCTCGGTCTGACCGAGGAATAGCTGCGCGAAGCCTTTGAGCGAACGGGGATTGTCGATATAGAAGTGCTCCATATCGGCCACCTTGTTGTAGAGGTCTTCAGCGGCGGCAGCCTTGTTGAGATATTTCTCGAATACCCATGCGCGGAGCATGAGATACATCGGATTCTCCGCGTCGTTGAGTATGGCCTCCGAGATAAGATTCGAAGCCTCATCATAATTCTTGATACCGACATAGCCAAGCGCCATCTCGATCAGTGCGTCGTTGTTGTTGCGGTCTACAGCGAGGGCGGCCGCGCCGGCTTTCACTGCCTCGTCATAGTTGCCCATAGCACGCAATATCTTGCTGCGCAGCACATAGTGGCCGGCATTGTCGCGAACCATGCCGAGGGCGCGGTCTACGAAGTCAAGGGCCTCGCTGTAGTTGCCAAGGCAATAGTTGCACTCGGCTATCGAGGCATAGATACCGTGATAGTTGTAGAGGCGCTCGTCGAGGATGGTCTGATAGTCGTTGATGGCGGCAAGATAGTGGTAATGGGCCTGCGCTATCACCGCGCGGATATAGCGGAACATTCCCACCTGCGGAGCCTCGCTCACAGCCTTGCTCAATCCGGCCATAGTTGCCGGATAGTTGGTGTTGCCATAGTCGATGAGCTCCTGCATGGCGCGCGGATGTTTGTTGTCGCTCGAGATGGCGAGGATGAGGTCGTCGACGGCGCCGTTGTGGTCGCCCATCATGCGGCGTACCGACGCGCGGCGCACGTAGATTTCGGCATTGTTGGGGTCGAGGTTTACCGCCGAGGCGAGCATTTCGTTGGCTGTGCCGAGGTTATTCTCTTTCACCGCCACGCGCGCAAGTCCGATATAGGCCTCGGTGCCGCGCGGATTCAGGCGCTGCAGTTTCTGGAAGTCGAGGCGGGCCTCGGCATATCGTCCGAGCATAAACTCGGTGTTGGCCTTCTGGTATACTACATTATATGAGTTAGGGTCGATCTCAACGGCTGCGCGCAGATCTTGGAGAGCCTGCTCGGGGCGCTTGGTCTCATTGTAGATTCCGGCGCGGAGCACGTACGCGCGGAAGCGCACGTCTTCCTCGCTTGCAGGTGCGAGCTGTATCACCTTGTCTACATCGGCGAGGGCGCGGATATATTCGTCGTGACGGTAATACTCATCGGCGCGGCTCATCAATATATTATAGTCATTGGGGTTCTCGCGAAGTTCTTCTTCATACACGGCAAGCACGGCCTGCGTCATGGGGTTCTGTATGCTCGACTGGGCTGCAATCGGCATAGAGGCAGACGCGGCCAAGGCGACCGCAATCAATATCTTGGTGATTTTCATATTCTTATTCAAATGTGTTTATGGTGCTGCGCAATGCCGTAAGTCGTTTCAGCAAGGGCTCGAGCAGGTCGAGACGGAGCATATTGGCGCCGTCGCTCTTGGCATTTGCCGGGTCGGGATGGGTCTCGATGAAGATACCGTCGGCGCCGGTGGCGATGGCCGCGCGGGCTATGGTCTCTATCATCTCAGGGCAGCCGCCTGTCACACCGCCGGCTGTGTTGGGCTGCTGCAGCGAGTGGGTGCAGTCTACTATCACCGGGCATTGGCATGCCTGCTGCATACGGGGCACTCCGCGGAAGTCTACAATGAGGTCGCCGTAGCCGAATGTGGTGCCGCGCTCGGTCACTGCCACATCATCACATCCGCCCGAGCGCACTTTCTCTACTGCAAAGCGCATTGATTCGGGCGAGAGGAATTGCCCTTTCTTCACATTCACGGCCTTGCCTGTATGGGCAGCCGCGAGCAGAAGGTCGGTCTGGCGGCAGAGAAAGGCCGGTATCTGAAGAATGTCGACGAAGTCAGCCGCCATCGAGGCTTCCTGTGCCGTATGGATATCGGTCACCACAGGCACCCCGTAGCGCTCTCCCACTCCGTGGAGTATCTTAAGAGCCTCAAGGTCGCCGATTCCGGTAAAGGAGTCGAGACGGCTGCGGTTGGCCTTGCGGTAGCTGCCCTTGAAGGCGTAGGGTATATCAAGACGGCGGCAGATACTGCTGATGGTGTCGCATATATTATATGCCATTTCCTCGCCTTCGATCACACACGGACCGGCGATAAGAAAGAAGTTTGAGCCGCTGCTCAGTTGGTTGAATGTAGTAGACATTGGTTTACAATATGTATGGTGTCGCAGCCTACCAGAGCTGCTGTTTCGGTTCGTAATCTGTTGTCGCCCATTGTCACGGGGATATATCCCGCAGCTATGGCTGCCGCGATTTCCTCGGGGTCGAAGTCGCCTTCGGGGCCTATGAGTATATTCACGTCGCTGCCGGGCTTATAGGCTTGGGCGAGCAGACGGCGCGGTGTGTCGGCGTCGCAATACCCGGCGAAGCGTTGTTGTCCCTCTGTCGGCGCCTCGGCAAGAAAGTCTTTAAGCGGCGTGGTCGCGTCTATGCGGGGCAAGATTGCCTTGAGCGACTGCTTCATTGCCGAAACTGCGATACGCTCAAGGCGCTCGGGCTTGATTTCCTTACGCTCCGACCGGCGGCAACGCAGCGGCACTATCCGGTCTACCCCTATCTCCACCAGTTTTTCTACAAGCCACTCCATGCGGTCGGCATGCTTGGTGGGAGCTACGGCGATGGTGATATAAGGTGTCCACACCTTGGGAAGCGCCTCTTTTTCCACAATCTCAACTACAGCGCCGCGATGGTCGTCTGTCACCAAGCGGCAGCGGTAGAGATTGCCGCGCCCGTCAACCACCTCCAATTCATCACCGGGCTTGCGGCGCAACACACGCACGGCATGCGCGCTCTCGTCGGCCGGAAGCTGCGGTTTCTGTTCTATGTCAGGGGCATAAAAGCGTATCATATCATTGAACTTAAGTTTCGCAAGCAAAACTTGTTTATTTTGAGTTTAACAGGTTTAAGGAGTTTAGGTATACATTGGTAAAACTAAACATTTTAAACTATATAAACTGCGCTGAAAGCGCTTTAAACCTCAAGTTTTCAAGTTGCAAGGCAACTTGAAAACTTGAATCATTGAATCATTCCTTCGGGGTCTTCAGCTGTGGCAGCCTCATTCTTGATCGACGGCGCACTGTGTACGTCATGGTCTTTGAATATCAGCATGAACAGCACAGCCACAACGGCGGCATAGCCCGCGAATATCAGCCACGACGCATGCCAACCCTCAATCTGTGCCATACCCTCGGGCTGGCTGAATACTTTGTAATCTATGATTTTCTGAGCCACGAGCGTGCCGCAGGTTGCGCCGATACCGTTGGTCATGATCATGAACAGACCTTGGGCCGACGAGCGGATGTCGGGTGTCGTTTTCTTGTCTACATAGAGCGAGCCGCTCACATTGAAGAAGTCAAAGGCGATACCGTATACTATCATCGAAAGCACGAAAAGCCATACGCCCGAGCCGGGATCGCCTATGCCGAAGAAGCCGAAGCGGAACACCCACGCCGTCATTGCCATCAACATCACAATCTTGATACCGTAGCGGCGCAGGAAGAAGGGAATGAGAAGTATGCACAGTGTCTCGCTCATCTGAGATATCGATATCAGCGCATTGGCATTATGCACGCCCCATGTATCGGCATACTCGGCAACGCTGCCGAAGCTCTGTATGAATGGATTGGCGAAGCCGTTGGTAATCTGAAGCGAAACGCCGAGAAGCATGCTGAAGATAAAGAAGACTGCCATCTGCCTGTCTTTGAACAGCGAGAAGGCTTTCAGCCCCAAAGCCTCCGACACCGACTTTTTCTGTCCCTTGGGTGCTGTGGGGCACGCCGGCATTGTCAAGGCATAGAAAGCCACTACAAAGCTAAGCACACCCGAGGTAATAAGCTGGGCGGCTGTATTTTGAAATCCGGTAAAGTTTACAAACAGCATAGCAACGATAAAGCCCACCGTGCCGAACACTCGCACCGGCGGGAAGTGCTTCACCGGGTCGAGCCCATAGCGGGTCAGAGCTGAGTACGACACCGAGTTGGTCAAGCCTATAGTAGGCATGAAGAAGCCCACCGACAAGGTATAGAGCGTAAACAGCGGCGCGAACTCCACAGTCTCCGCATTGATGGCATACCAGCCCGCGGCGCACATGAAAGCACCTGCAAACAAATGGCAGAGACTAAGCATTTTCTGTGCCTGTATCCAGCGGTCGGCCACGATACCAACAAGCGCCGGCATAAAAATCGACACAACGCCCTGAATGGCATAGAACCATCCGATATGTTCGCCCTGCCCTACTTTGGCAAGATAGGCACCTAATGAGGTAAGATATGCGCCCCATACCGCAAACTCAAGGAAGAGCAGCGTAGCCATGCGCACTTTAAGTTGTAAACTATTAGATTTCATGGTATTTTATTGTTTTCCTTTTTTACGCTTGAGTATCTCGCTTATGCGCTCGGCCTCCTCATATTCCTCATTGTCGATGAGAGCCGCGAGAGTGCGCTCAAGTTCTTCTATGGTGTAGTTTTCGGGCCTGGCCTCGGCATGATAGTCGTCGCGGTCGGCGTATGTGGCCTCTTCGTTATCGTCTGCCGCAGCCTCATCGAGATTCCAGCCTTCTTCGGCCTCGCTGTCGCGCTTGAGTTCTTCTTCGTCGATGATGAAGCCGGTCTGCTCTATTATAGAGCGGGTGGTGAAGATAGGGGTATGCGTCCGCAGTGCAAGGGCTATGGCGTCGCTGGTGCGCGCGTCGATCTGCACTGTCCGGGTGCCGTCGCCAAAGGTGAGCTCCGACGAGAATATTCCGTCTTCGAAGCGGTAGATAAACACCTCGCGAAGCTTCACGCCGAAAGCATGCGCGAACGACACAAACAGGTCGTGCGTCAGCGGACGCGGAGTGCGTATTCCTTCGAGCGTGATCGCTATCGACTGAGCCTCGGCAGCACCTATGATCACAGGTATGCGCCGCGGTCCGCGGTCTTCAGCAAGTATCAGGGCGTATGCGCCCGACTGCAACTGGCTGTACGACAACCCTAACACGTGGAGGCTGATTCTATCTTCCATAGTTGTTTTATAATTTGTTTGCTCCGGTGATTATGCCTGAGCCATAGCATATACGGCTTTCGGGGTCGTAGACGGCTGTAAACTGCCCCGGAGCTATACCCTGCACCTTCACATCCGACTCTATCACATACTCGCCCGGCGCTCCGGCTACCGAGCGTATCGTGCCGGGGAAAAATTCGGGTGTATGGCGGTTTTTGAAAGTCAGGCGCACACCGTCGGCGGCAGCCTCGCCCCATGGGTCGGCTGTGATAAACTGCATTTCGCCTAGATGGAGCGTTGTGCCGTATTGTTTCTCGGTATCATAGCCGCGCGACACGTAGATCACATTGTCATGCACATTCTTGCGCACCACAAACCACGGGCCGCCGCTCAGACCGAGACCCTTGCGCTGGCCTATCGTGTGGAACCAATACCCGCGGTGCTCTCCGAGCTTCTTGCCCGTCTCAATCTCTACAATCGGGCCGGGACGCTCGCCCAAGTGGCGGCGGATAAAGTCGTTATAATTGATTTTTCCCAAGAAGCATATTCCCTGCGAGTCGCGCCTCAGAGCGTTGGGCAGCTTCGCCTCGGCTGCTATGCGGCGCACATCGGCCTTGGGCATGTCGCCGAGTGGGAAAATAAGATGTTCGAGCTGGCGGCCGCTTATGCGCGCGAGAAAGTCGGTCTGGTCTTTTACAGGGTCTACCGCCGTGCCGAGCCATTTGCGTCCGTCGGCGTCGATGATAGTCCTCGCGTAGTGCCCGGTGGCCGTCAGGTCAAACTCGCGGCCCCAGCGCTCCTCGAAATATCCGAATTTTATCAGTGAGTTACACATGATATCCGGGTTGGGCGTCAGGCCGGCTTTCACCGTCCGGAGGGCGTAGGCCATCACGTTGTCCCAATACTCTTCATGGAGCGACACCACTTCTAAAGGAAGCCCGTACTGACGCGCTATAAGGCTGCACATCTCTATGTCTTCCTCGGCTGAGCAATCGCCGCGTCCGTCATCCATGCCTATGCGGATATAGAAAAGGTCCAGGTCAAGGCTCGGGTCCTGCGACAGACGGTGTACTACCACCGCACTGTCTACGCCGCCCGACACCAGCACCGCTATGCTCTTGCGCTCACTCATTGCCTTTGTTTTTTGCCCGGTTTTTATAAACGTCGTTTGCCGTTGCGAACGCCGACAGCAGATACGACAGGTCGAGATTCGACGCAAGCACCTTGTGTTCGCCGTTGAGATAGATAAACTGCGGCTTATAGCGTATGTCGAAATAATCTTCGGTTTCAGGCATGGCCACCTTGTGCCACTTCTCGGGCAACGATTCTGCCGCAGCCTTCCAATTGTCGTCGGGTGCCGACGGATGTATGCACACTACCGTGAGCTCGCCGCGGTCTACGAGTTCGCGCACATTGCGGTCGGAGCTAAGTTTTATGCGCGCGATCGAGCAGTCGATATTGTCGGGCTCATTGAAGAAAAGCAGCACCGAGCCGCCCTTGATCATATCGAGGTTGCTCTTGCTGCCATCGGGCAGGAAGGTCTCCACTCCGGGCACTACCGCACCCACCGAGCTGGCCGACATTCGCTTGTAGTCGGCGGCATACAAGGCCTTGTCTTCTTTCTTGATTTTCTTGTGCATGGAAGCCGCCTTGGCAAAAGGCATATAGATTTCATACGAGCGGAAGCGCGCCGTGTCGGAGTAGAGCCAGTTGCGGGCCATCTCGGCAAGGGCGAGCGTCTCGGGGCCTTTCTTCTCAAAGAGGCCGATCAATTTGTCGATGGCGGCATGAACGGTGTCGGCCGACGCATGGGGCATGATTGTCACCCACTCGCCGAATGCCTCGTTGAATTTATCGCGGTGCAACATCGCATAGTCGAATTTACACCGTTGCCAGTAGCGCGATATGATGAAATCGCAGCGCGGCTGAAGTTCCATCACCGAATCCGGCGGCATGGGATATGTCACAAGCCGGTCGGTGCTTTGGGCTGCCGACGACAATCCGGATAACAGCAGTATCGATATTATGGAGAAGATTATTCGTTTCATAACGTACAAAATTAGCAAAAAAAATTATTGTAGTGCCCCCCTTGGAGGTAAAATTATATTTAACCCCTGTTTTTAGATGTTCTAATCCTTAATTTTTGTTAACCAGTCACCCATTTTACTAAAAAAGACTTACTTTTGTATATAAAACCAATTTCAACCACGGATGACCGAATATTACATCATCGACAACAACGGCAATCAGGTAGGCCCTATATCAGAAGTGCTCTTCAGCAACTACGGAGTCAACGCCAATACCCTCGTGTGGTGCGAGGGCATGCCCGAATGGAAGCATGCCTCCGAGGTGCCGGAGCTGCGCCATCTCTTCGGCCCGACGATACCGCCCGCTCCCCCTGTCACCCCGCCTCCGTTTCAAGATCAGTCGGTCAACGGTTGGAATCCGCCTCAACAGACTTACGACCAATGGAACCAGCCCCCGGAATTCGAGGAGCAATGCCCGCCCTCATATCTCGGATGGGCCATCATCGCCACACTGCTGTGTTGCCTGCCTTGTGGCGTAGTGGGAATCGTATATGCAGCCAAAGTAGAGAGCCAATGGAATCTTGGCAACCTTCAGGCCGCCCGTAAATCTTCTCGCCTTGCCAAGATGTGGACTCTCATTAGCGTCGGCCTGACTGTGGCCGGCTATGGCTTATATTTCGCTTTAGTAGTTTTGTTTGGTATTCTGAGCCTGTAATTCCGAACATTTCTTGTCGTGACAGTGTTATAGAATAAAACTTCAATAACACTCAATCATGAAAGAAATAGCACTCCTTAGCACTACCGGACACGTGTTCGGTGATATTCTCGGCGCACTCCTCGCACGCGGCCTCAGCGTAAACGCAATGGTCGATTTTCCCGAAAAGGTTATGGTGGAAGACTCCCGTCTCACCGTCACCCATCTTCCCGTGCAAGACCACGACCGCGTGAGAGAAGCCCTCGAAGGCTACCACGACATCGTACTCGCCTACAACGACGACCTCGAAGACGCCTACACCAACGACCTCACCCTCAAATATTTCATCGACACTGTCCATGCAGCACGCGAGGCCGGCGTCGCAAGAGTGATTGTAGTGGGCGCCCCGCAATCAACAGCATACTTCGTCACCGATTTGCGACGTCTCGACGACATCGACTGGGTGTTCATCTCTACAGAAAACGCCTATCCCGAGCGCGTCGCCGACGAACTCATATCACCTCGCTTCCACCGCGAGGAATACTCCGAAGAATAACCCCTCATTCTTCTCTCTCTATCCGATCCGCCGGCGCCCACAGCGCCGGCCTTTTTTATGCAAAAATGTCAGTAAAGCAGTTTTCGTCCCCGACGCGGGCGCAGCCCGCGTGCAGCAGAAAATGGCAACTTGCCACCGCCATCCAATATTTTAACATTCGTTAGCCAAATTACGCTATGTTTCTCGGTTTATTTGATTAACTTTGCTCCGAAATACTAAACCTAAATACATCGACATGGACACATCAATAGACTGGGGACATCTCCCCTTCGGCTATTATCCTACAGACTACAACGTTCGCTGCGAATTCCGCGACGGCAAGTGGGGGCCCATTGAAGTATCGCAATCCGACACAATCAACATACATATCGCCGCGACGTCTCTGCACTACGGTCAGGAGATATTCGAAGGCCTCAAGGCTTTCCGCGGCAAAGACGGCAAAGTGCGCATTTTCCGTCTTGAAGAAAATGCAAAGCGCATGCAGGAATCTGCCAAAGGCTTGCTCATGGAGCCCATTCCTCTGGAGTTGTTCAAGGAAATGTGCCTCAAGGCTGTCAAGCTCAACGAGCGTTTCATTCCCCCTTACGGCAGCGGCGCCTCGCTCTATATCCGTCCTCTCGAGATTGGCCTTTCGCCCCGTATCGGTGTAAAAGAAGCCGATGAATACCTCTTCATCATCATGGTTACGCCCGTAGGGCCCTATTTCAAAGGCGGTTTCAAGAACACCAACATCTGCATTATGCGCAACTTCGACCGCGTGGCTCCGCAAGGCACAGGCCGGTGGAAAGTAGGCGGCAACTACGCTGCCTCGATGATGCCAACCCACATCGCCCACGAAAAAGGATACTCTGCTGTTCTTTTCCTTGACCCCAAAGAGAAAAAATATCTCGACGAATGTGGCCCGGCAAACTTCTACGCCATCAAAGACGGCAAATACATCACTCCCAAGAGCGACTCTATCCTCCCCTCCATCACCAACATGTCGCTGATGGAAATCGCTCGCGAGATGGGCATGGAAGTAGAGCAGCGACAGATCACCGTCGAAGAGCTTGCCGAGGTTTCTGAAGCCGCAGCTTGCGGAACAGCAGCCGTCTGCTCGCCTATCGGTGAGATCGACGACCTCGACACCGGCCACAAATACATCATCGCTAAAGACGGCAAACCGGGTCCTGTAACCACCGAGTTCGTCCGTCGGCTCGAAGCCATCCGCAACGGCGAAGAACCCGACACTCACGGATGGTGCACAATCGTTGAATAACCCAATCATTAACCATAGTCTGAGAGTTTGGCACACGTTGCCGAACTCTCTTTTTACAATATGTATCAAGAGATTATCGACCGACACTACCCCGCCGACCGCGAGGTACGCCAAATCTTGCTTCGCCACAGCCGCAGTGTGGCCGACCTCGCTCTCGAAATCGCACACGCACATAACCTTCCCCTCACCGACGAAGAGATTGTCAACGCAGCCATGCTCCACGACATAGGCATTATCGCCACCGACGCCCCCGGTATCGACTGCCACGGCACACTGCCATACTTGGCACACTGCGTCGCCGGTGCCGACATGCTGCGCGCCGACGGCGTAGATGAAAAATATGCCCTCGTGGCCGAGCGCCATCCCGCCGCAGGTCTTTCTGCCCAAGACATCATCGACGACAAGCTCCCCCTCCCTCTCGACCGCTCTTTCTTGCCCGAGTCAACACTCGAGAAACTCATCTGCTATGCCGACTGCTTCTATTCCAAGAGCGGCGACATGACGCGCAAGAGCCTCGAACGCGTCAGAAAGTCGATGGCTCGTTTCGGAGCAGGTGTAGCCGCCCGATTCGAAGAGCTCAATGATATGTTCGCACACTAAAAAAGCGGCCGATTGGCCGCTTTTTTTCGGTGCAGGCGCAGCCCGCGTTATTTGAGCACAGAGATAGCGCCTTCGTAATCAGGCTCTTTGGTGATTTCATCCACGAGGTCTGAGTAGATAACCTTATGGTTTTCATCAAGCACCAAGAGGGCGCGGGCAAGCAGACCGGCAAGAGGGCCGTCTACAATCTGAAGACCGTATTCCTCTACAAACATCGGTGAGCGGAATGCCGACGCTACCGTCACATTCTCAATGCCTTCTACCGTGCAGAAGCGGCCCATTGCGAAAGGAAGGTCCATCGACACGCAGATAACCACCGTATTGTCAAGACCGGCAGCCTCCTTGTTGAAGCGGCGCACAGAGGCAGCGCATACAGGGGTGTCGAGACTCGGGAATACATTGATTACCACTCGTTTGCCAAGATAATCGTTAAGACGTACCTCGCTGAGGTCTTTGCCGGCGAGGGCAAATGCCGGGGCCTGTGTGCCTACGGCGGGCAGACTGCCGTAGGTATGGCACGGCGTTCCATTAAAATAAACTGTTTCCATTAACGGGTATATTTAGAATTCGTTACTTTCTGTATAACGTTTGAGGGCAGCGACTTGTTGTAGCCGATGATGATATCGGTCACATGCCCGTCGGCGCCGGTGAATATCAGTGCCGGAGTCGTTGTGCCTACCCCGCAGTCGCGGGCTGCACCTCCGGCGTTTATAAGCACGCTCTCTCCGGTGCGTCTGTCGCTCACATACGACTCCACATCGTCGGCGCGGTGGTTGAGAAATGCCCACACCACATCCGCACGGAAAGGCAAGGTATCCACTCCCTTGCGCACATCTTCAATCACCTGAGGCGTGCTCCCAACAGTGGCGTCAAGAAACACAAACACCGTAGGCGCCTCAAATGCCTCCTCGCGCTCATGCACATAGCGCGAGCCATCGATGGTAGGGGCAACGATACGCGGAAGCGGCCGCCCGGGCAAGGTCTCCAGTGAGAAGGTATTCTCGCGGTATTTGCCGAAGGCGTCGGGCTCAGATTCCACAAGGCTTTCAAGGTCGATACGGCAATTCTTTACCGTGGGCACGCCATAGTTGATGGATATGCTCTGCTCGCCTATCTGCCCGGGATTATTTTCAAGCTCTGTCTTCACGGGCAGGTAAGTCTTGCCGTCGAGGATATAGGTGTATTCACACGCGTCTACACCGTTGATACGGCGCACACCGTCGACCACCACGCTCGGCTTGCCCGATACGAGTGTATCGGCTGTGACGGTCGTCACATACGACGGATCCGAGGCCATACGCTCGAACTGAAGTCCTATGAACTGGGGCAACAGGTCGGCAAACTGCACCTGCATCTGCACTCCGCGGCTCACATCACCGCCGGGCATGAAAGGATCTGCAAGCTCACTCACATGATATTCCTGCAGGCGCTTGTCGCGGAAGCGGAAATGAGAGCCCTCGAAATAGGCGGAAAAGCCGCGGGCAAGACCCGACGGCGCCGGAAGACTCCATTTTATCACATATTTGCACGGCGCGAGGCTGTCGCCTTTGGCCTCGGCGCTCTCAAGCTGCATGGTATATGTCACCGGCTCGGCAAGCGAAGCAAGAAGGACCTCGTAGCTAACAGAATCGCGGTAGCACTTCACGCCGCGGAGTTTCGCTCCGACTTCTTCAAGAGTCAGGGCGCCGGCAGGCAAGCTCATGGCAAGCGCCATGGCACAGATAGATATAGTCTTGAATTTCATAATGCGATGATACTTTTAATTATTAACGCACTATATGTCTGTTTTGTTCTCGCCGAGGCCAAGTTCTATCACCTCGCAATCGCGGATATCGGCGCCGTCGATTACAAGGCGTATCAGCGTGCGCACCTTATGCCAGCCCTGATCGCCGGCAGCGCCGGGATTGACATGAAGCACACCGAGCTCGCGGTCGTACATCACCTTGAGGATATGCGAGTGGCCGTCAACCATCAGCCGGGCGCCGGTCTCGCGCAGAAGTTTCTTCATGCCCGGAGCCCAACGCCCCGGATAGCCTCCGATATGCGTCAGAAGCACCTTCACGTCCTCCGCCATAAACACGTCAAGCTCGGGGCACTTGCGACGCACCATGCCTCCGTCGGCATTGCCGGCGACGGCCCGCACCTCCGGCACAATATCAGCC
This sequence comes from uncultured Muribaculaceae bacterium, assembly GCA_910579995.1. Classification (GTDB taxonomy): domain Bacteria; phylum Bacteroidota; class Bacteroidia; order Bacteroidales; family Muribaculaceae; genus CAG-873. The sequence goes on from CAJTWH010000017.1 coordinate 64,551, forward strand.
AACCGCTCTATGATAGAGTAATCACCCACATCGCCGGCATGCCACACCTCATCGCAATCTGCAAAATGCACGGCAAAGCGGTCGTCCCACTTGCCGTGCGTATCGCTCAATATGCCTATGCGCTTCATGGATTATAGAGGTCTTTATTGAAAAAATCCATAATCTCACGTGCCTGCTCCAAGGCCAAGGCTGCCGGGCCCGAGGGATCGAGAGCCTCCGACTGCGCGTAGAGACTTATAGCGGCGCTCTTCTCTCCACGCTTCCATGCCATGCGGCCGCGCAGATAGAGAGCGGCGGCGTCTTGGCGGCCTGCAAGCAGCGTATCGGCCTCTTCAAGACGGTTGGCCGCTATCAGCTGTTCTATCTTCTCGTCGGCCATATTATTTGCTCCAATGCTTTTCGAGTCGGTCGAGCTCATCGGCGGTGATATAAGTCACAGAGCCATGTTTCTGCTCGCTGAAGTTAGTGCGCTTCATCGGGCTGCCCTCCTCGTCGAAGTAGCCGATAGGTTTGTAGTTTACGAAATCGGTAGTTTCCACAAAGCCGAAATTCATCGGGTTGATACGGTAGTTGTCGAACATCACCACGTATGTGTCCGTGCCCAGACGGCGCCACGAGCTCGGAGCCTCATGTCCGCGGCTCTCGCCGTCGTAATAATTGTCATCAAATACGTAGGGGCCGGTTATGCTCTTCGAGGTGGCATGCTTGGGTGTGGCGGTCTTCTCATGGCTCACATAGAAGAAATGGTAGGTGTCGCCCACCTTGATGATATTAGAGTCGATGATATTGTATGCCTTGTCGGGCGCCTGCGCAAGAAGCGCGGGGGTAGATGTGAGGGCATTGTAATCATCATTGACGTAGGCATAATATATCGTGTTCTTGCCCGAGCCCTGACGTGTGGTGAAATGCAGCATAAGCTTGCCGGCTTCTTCGTCATATACTGTCTCCGGTGCCCACACACAGCCTACCTCGCTCCAGTCCATATCTTCCTGAGCGGGAAGTTTGCTGAAATCGATATTGGTGCGCTCCCAGTTGATGAGGTCGCGGCTCTTCATCAGCACGAGTCCGCGGTTGTTGCCCCAGCCGTAGGCCTTGCCGTCGCGCTCCCATTCGGTATCGCGGAAGCCGTCGCGCTTGCCGAACACATGCAGGTCGGTCATCGAAAGGTAAAAAGCTCCGTCCGGGCCGCGGAAAATGTGCGGGTCGCGTATGCCGTGCTGCTCGGCTATGGTGTCGCCGGCAATCACAGGTTTGTCGTCGTTGAGTGCCGTCCATGTATATCCGTCGCGGCTCACGGCGATATGAAGCCCGTGGTCCTGATCTTTGTGATATACCATCAGATATGCCGACAGATCATCGGTCTGTGCCACCGACGGAAGAGCCACCGCCGCAGCGGCGAGATATAATAAGTTTCTGAGTTTCATTTCGGTAGATTGCTTAAGTTTCGCACGAGAAACTTGTTTTTTGAGTTTAACAGGTTTAAGGTGTTTAATTTCGGGTAGTCTAAGTAAACTTTTTAAACTACTTAAACTGCGCTGAAAGCGCTTTAAACCTCAAGGTTTGCAACTTGCAAAACTTGAATTATTAAAAAAGCCGGATATCCGCCTGAGGAATATCCGGCTCTTTCTATAGTTATTGTCTGTATCAGTCGTTGATAACCTCTACGGCCTCGACATCGACAGGACCGCGGCCGAAGTCGCCGGCGTCAACGTCGTCGTTGCTCGATACGAGGAGGTTGTCGTACTCGCGCAGACCTGTACCGGCAGGTATCAGGTGACCGCAGATCACATTCTCCTTCATACCCTCCAGAGGATCCGACTTGCCTTGGATAGCGGCCTCGTTGAGCACCTTGGTTGTCTCTTGGAACGAGGCAGCCGAGATGAAGCTTGAGGTCTGCAGGGCGCTTCGGGTGATACCCTGAAGAATCTGCTCTGAAGTGGCAGGCTGGGCGTCGCGCACTACCACGAGCTTGAGGTCGCGCTGTTTGAGCAGCGAGTTCTCGTCGCGGAGCTTGCGTGCTGTGATGATCTGGCCTTCCTGCAGTGTCTCGCTGTCGCCCGGATCAACAACATATTTCTTGCCCCAGATACGGTCGTTCTCATCGATGAAGTCGCGCTTGTCAACCACCTGCTCGGGCAGGAAGTTGGTGTCGCCGGCGTCAAGGATACGCACCTTACGCATCATCTGGCGCACGATTACCTCGAAGTGCTTGTCGTTGATCTTCACACCCTGCATACGGTATACATCCTGAACCTCGTTCACGATATATTCCTGCACGGCTGTCGGGCCCATGATGTTGAGGATGTCAGCCGGGGTGATTGCACCGTCGGAAAGTTTCGTACCGGCACGAACGACGTCGTTCTCCTGAACGAGAAGCTGCTTCGACAGAGGCACGAGATACTTCTTGGGATCGCCGAACTTAGGTGTGATAGTGATCTCGCGGTTACCGCGTTTGATCTTGCCGAAGCTTACCTGACCGTCTACCTCAGCCACAATGGCGGGGTTCGACGGGTTGCGGGCCTCGAAAAGCTCGGTCACACGGGGGAGACCACCGGTAATATCGCCGGCGCCTTCTGTGGTGCGGGTAATCTTGGCGAAGGTGTCGCCGGCCTCGATTTCCTCGCCCTCCTTGTAGATCAGGTGGGCACCCACAGGAAGTGAGTAGGTTGCCTGTATATTGCCTACAGCGTCGAGAATCTCTACAGAAGGTACGTGCTGACGGTCGCGCGACTCGATGATCACGCGGTCTTCTGCGGTGGCATGACCTTCGGAGTCATTGCGGTAGGTAACGTTTTCGATAAGGTCGATATAGTGTACCTTACCCGAGAACTCGGAGATGATGACGTTGTTGAAGGGGTCCCACTCGCACACTACGTCGCCCGGTTTGAGCTCGGCGCCGTTGTTGAAATAGAGCTTCGAGCCGTAAGGTATCTGCGCGCTCATCAGCTGGAGGCCGGTGTTGTTGTCGTAGATACGCATTTCGGCAAGACGACCGATTACAACTTCGTAGCCCTTGCCGGTCTTGACGGTGCGGATTTCCTCAAGCTCGAGCTTGCCGTCGTATTTCGACACAAGCTTGTTGGCTGCAGAGGTGTTGGTTGCCACACCACCGACGTGGAATGTACGGAGGGTAAGCTGTGTACCCGGCTCACCGATCGACTGGGCTGCGATTACGCCGACAGCCTCGCCCTTCTGCACCATGCGCAGGTTGGAGAGGTTACGGCCGTAGCACTTGGCGCACACACCGCGTTTGCTCTCGCAGGTGAGCACCGAGCGGATCTCTACGCTCTCGATGGGTGAGGCGTCGATAATCTCGGCTGCGTCGTCTTTGATTTCCTCGCCGGCAGCGACGATAAGCTCGCCGGTAAGGGGGTGGATGATATCGTGTACCGATACTCGGCCGAGGATACGCTCGCCAAGCGAAGCTACAACTTCGTCATTGTTCTTGATTGCGGTGCATACGAGGCCGCGGAGAGTGCCGCAGTCTTCCTCGTTGATGATCACGTCGTGGGCTACGTCGACAAGACGGCGGGTAAGATAACCGGCGTCGGCTGTCTTGAGCGCAGTATCCGCAAGACCCTTACGGGCACCGTGGGTAGAGATGAAGTACTCGAGCACCGACAGGCCTTCCTTGAAGTTTGCCAAAATCGGGTTCTCGATAATCTGACCGCCTTCGGCACCGGCTTTCTGAGGCTTGGCCATAAGACCACGCATACCGGCCAGCTGACGGATCTGGTCTTTCGAACCACGGGCACCCGAGTCAAGCATCATGTAGATGGCGTTGAAGCCTTGGTTGGCCTCGCTCATCTGCTTCATCAGGATACCGGTCAGGCGGGTGTTGACATGCGTCCAGATATCGATGATCTGCTGGTAACGTTCTTTATCCGAGATAAAGCCCATAGAGAAGTTCGACATCACCTCTTCTACCTGACGGTAGCCTTCGGCAACGATTTCTTCTTTCTCGGCAGGGATAAGCACGTCGCCGAGGTTGAACGACAGACCGCCCTTGAAGGCCATGTAGTAACCCAAGTTCTTGATGTCGTCAAGGAACTGTGCTGAGCGCGGGATACCGCATTTCTTGATTACCCTTGCGATGATGTCGCGGAGCGATTTCTTCGAAAGGATGGTATTGATATAGCCGATCTGTTCGGGCACATACTGGTTTACGAGCACACGGCCTACAGATGTGTCTTTCACAAGGTGGCGGATCTTGTTGCCGTTTTCGTCAACATCGTCTACCATCACGGTGATGGGGGCGTGGAGTGTCACGCGGCCTTCGTTGTAGGCAATCTGTGCCTCTTCGGGGCCGTAGAAGATATGACCCTCGCCCTTGTCGCCGGGGCGCAGCTTGGTGATATAGTACAAGCCAAGTACCATGTCCTGAGAGGGCACGGTGATAGGTGCGCCGTTGGCAGGGTTGAGGATGTTGTGCGAGCCGAGCATGAGCATCTGGGCCTCGAGGATAGCCTCGTTGCCGAGGGGCAGGTGCACAGCCATCTGGTCACCGTCGAAGTCGGCGTTGAATGCCGTACATGCGAGCGGGTGGAGCTGGATTGCCTTGCCTTCGATGAGCTTGGGCTGGAACGCTTGGATACCGAGTCGGTGAAGTGTCGGGGCACGGTTGAGTAGCACCGGATGACCTTTCATCACGTACTCGAGGATATCCCATACAACGGGTTCCTTGCGGTCGACGATTTTCTTGGCGCTCTTCACAGTCTTCACGATACCGCGCTCGATGAGCTTGCGGATGATGAAGGGCTTGTAGAGCTCGGCGGCCATGTTCTTGGGAAGACCGCACTCGTGCATCTTGAGCTCGGGGCCTACGACGATTACCGAACGGGCCGAGTAGTCGACACGTTTACCGAGGAGGTTCTGACGGAAGCGGCCCTGCTTGCCCTTGAGTGAGTCAGAGAGTGACTTGAGGGGACGGTTGGCGTCGCTCTTCACTGCCGACGACTTGCGTGAGTTGTCGAGCAGCGAGTCCACGGCCTCCTGAAGCATACGTTTCTCATTGCGCAGAATCACCTCGGGAGCCTTGATTTCGATAAGACGTTTGAGGCGGTTGTTGCGGATAATCACGCGGCGATAGAGGTCGTTGAGGTCGGATGTGGCGAAGCGGCCGCCGTCGAGGGGAACGAGCGGACGGAGCTCCGGAGGGGTGACAGGCACGGCGTGGAGAATCATCCACTCGGGCTTGTTGCGGTGGCGCGACGCACGGAAGGCCTCTACCACCTGAAGGCGTTTGAGGGCTTCGGTCTTGCGCTGCTGTGAGCCTTCGTTGTTGCTCTGGGTACGCAGTTGGTTGGCGAGGGTGTCGAGGTCAAGGTCTTTGAGAAGGTCATAGATAGCCTCGGCGCCCATCTTGGCTACAAACTTGTCGGGATCGCCGTCTTCAAGAAGCTGGTTCTCGCGGGGAAGTTTGTCGAGCACCTCGAAGTATTCCTCTTCGGTGAGAAGATCCATCTTGGTGATCTCGCGCTCGGGCGATGTGCCGATCTTCATGCCGTCGGCAGCACCCGGGTTGATGATGATATAGCGCTCGTAGTAGATGATCGAGTCAAGCTTCTTGGAGGGAAGATTGAGAAGATAACCTATCTTATTGGGAAGCGAACGGAAGTACCAGATATGAGCCACCGGCACAACGAGGCGGATATGACCCATGCGCTCGCGGCGTACTTTCTTCTCTGTTACCTCTACCGAGCAGCGGTCGCAGACAATGCCCTTGTAGCGGATACGTTTATACTTGCCGCAATGACATTCATAGTCTTTCACCGGGCCGAAGATACGCTCGCAGAACAGACCGTCGCGCTCGGGCTTGTAGGTGCGGTAGTTGATTGTTTCGGGCTTCAGGACCTCACCGCTCGACTTCTCAAAGATTTCTTCGGGCGAAGCGAGGCCGATGGAAATCTTGGAGAAGACGTTCTTTGCTTTATTTTCTTTTCTAAAAGCCATATATGGTGTTTGTGTCTTTAGAGATTGGTTGATGGGAGAGATTATCAGTTCTCCAAATTGATGCTCAGGCCGAGACCTTGAAGCTCATGGAGCAATACGTTGAGCGACTCGGGAATGCCGGGTACGGGCATGGCCTCGCCTTTGACGATTGCCTCGTAAGCCTTGCTGCGGCCGTTGACATCATCACTCTTGATGGTGAGGATCTCTTGGAGTATGTGGGCGGCGCCGAATGCCTCGAGCGCCCAAACCTCCATCTCACCGAAACGCTGGCCACCGAACTGGGCTTTACCGCCGAGAGGCTGCTGGGTGATAAGTGAGTACGGGCCGATTGAGCGGGCGTGCATCTTATCCTCTACCATGTGGCCGAGCTTGAGCATGTAGATCACACCTACGGTAGCGGGCTGGTCGAAGCGTTCGCCTGTGCCGCCGTCGTAGAGGTAGGTCTTGCCGTAGCGCGGCAGACCGGCCTTGTCGGTCCATGCGTTGATGTCGTCCATGCTTGCACCGTCGAAAATCGGGGTGGCGAATTTCTCGCCGAGCTCGCGGCCTGCCCATCCGAGCACGGTCTCGAACACCTGTCCGAGGTTCATACGCGAAGGCACACCCAGAGGGTTGAGCACGATATCTACCGGTGTACCGTCGGCAAGGAAAGGCATATCCTCCTGACGTACGATACGCGACACGATACCCTTGTTACCGTGGCGGCCGGCCATCTTGTCGCCCACGCTGATCTTACGCTTCTTGGCGATATATACTTTGGCTATCTGCATGATACCTGAGGGAAGTTCGTCGCCGATAGAGATGTCGTATTTCTTGCGGCGGAGCTCTGCGTCGATTTCCTTGTATTTCTGCAGGTAGTTGATGATAGTCTGGCGGATGAGCTCGCTCTTGTGCTCGTCGGTGGTCCAGTTGCTCAGGCTAAGTGTATCGTAGTTGATACCGCGGAGCACTGAAGCGGTGAACTTGGCGCCCTTGGGCACGATCTCGCTGCCGAGGAAGTCATGAACGCCGTTGCTGGTGAGGCCGTCGGTGAGTACGAGAAGTTTGTCTACGAGCACTCCGAGCAGAGCGTCGAGCTTGGCTTCGTATTCCTCGTCGAGCTTCGGAAGAAGAGCGTTGGCACTCTTGTTCTTTTTCTTCTTGGCTGCGCGAGAGAAGAGGTTTGTGCCGATAACTACACCCTTGAGCGACGGTGTGGCCTTGAGTGAGGCGTCTTTCACGTCGCCGGCTTTGTCACCGAAGATGGCACGCAGAAGTTTCTCTTCAGGTGTGGGGTCGCTCTCGCCCTTGGGAGTGATCTTACCGATCATGATATCGCCCGGTACAACGTGTGCACCCACACGGATGATACCGCGTTCGTCGAGGTCTTTGGTGGCGTCCTCGCTAACGTTGGGGATATCGTTGGTGAGCTCTTCCATACCGCGCTTGGTCTCGCGTACTTCGAGGGCATACTCGTCGACGTGTACCGAGGTAAGGATATCGTCGCGGACTACGCGCTCGTTGAGCACGATGGCGTCCTCGTAGTTGTAACCCTTCCAAGGCATGAACGCAACCTTGAGGTTGCGGCCCAGTGCGAGCTCGCCGTTCTCGGTGGCGTAGCCTTCGGTGAGTATATCGCCTTTGTGTACGCGCTGGCCCTTGTTGCAGATGGGGCGAAGGTCGATTGTGGTGCTCTGGTTGGTCTTGCGCCACTTGGGTATGCGGTAGGTCTTGACAGGCTGGTCGAAAGCGACGAACTGCTCTTCGTCGGTGCGGTCGTAGCGGATACGTATGCTTGTAGCGTCTACAAACTCGATCACACCTTCACCCTCGGCTGCAATCTGTGTGCGGCTGTCGCGGGCAAGCTGTGCTTCGATACCGGTACCTACGATAGGAGCCTCGCTGCGCATAAGGGGCACAGCCTGACGCATCATGTTAGATCCCATGAGTGCGCGGTTGGCGTCGTCATGCTCGAGGAAGGGGATCAGCGACGCTGCGATTGACGCGATCTGTGCGGGCGATACGTCCATGAGCTCGATCTTCGACGGCGGAACGACGGGGAAGTCGGCGTCGCGGCGGGCCTTGACTGTCTTGCGGATGAATGTGCCGTCGTCGTTGAGCGGTGCATTACCCTGAGCGATAGTCTTGCCTTCCTCAATTTCGGCGGTAAGGTATACAACCTCATCGTTGTTGAGGTTTACCTTGGAGTCGTCTACCTTGCGGTAGGGAGTCTCGATGAAGCCGAGGTCGTTGATCTTGGCATATACGCAGAGCGAGGAGATAAGACCGATGTTCGGGCCTTCAGGGGTCTCGATCGGGCAGAGGCGTCCGTAGTGGGTGTAGTGTACGTCTCGCACCTCGAAGCCGGCACGCTCACGCGACAGACCGCCGGGGCCGAGGGCCGACATACGGCGCTTGTGGGTGATTTCGGCAAGAGGGTTAGTCTGGTCCATGAACTGCGACAGCGCGTTGGTACCGAAGAACGTGTTGATGACCGACGAGATAGTCTTGGCGTTGATAAGGTCGGTGGGGGTGAATACCTCGTTGTCGCGTACGTTCATGCGCTCGCGGATGGTGCGCGACATACGGTTGAGGCCCACGCCGAACTGATTTGAGAGCTGCTCGCCTACGGTGCGCACGCGGCGGTTCGACAGGTGGTCGATATCGTCCACGTCGGCGTGGCTGTTGATGAGCTCGATCAGATATTTGATAATGGCGATGATATCTTCCTTGGTCAGCACCTTCACGTCAATGCTCGTGGTGAGGTCGAGCTTGCGGTTGATACGGTAGCGGCCTACAGTGCCGAGGTCGTAGCGTTTCTCCGAGAAGAAAAGGTTGGTGATAACCTCGCGTGCGCTGGCCTCATCGGGTGCCTCGGCATTGCGGAGCTGACGGTAGATATACTCGATAGCTTCTTTTTCCGAGTTCGACGGGTCTTTCTGAAGGGTGTTGAAGATAATCGAGTAGTCGCTGGCGTTGGCGTCCTCTTTGTGCACGAGGATGTAAGGCACGCCTGACTCTATGATTTTCTCAACGTTCTCAGCGGTGATCTCCTCCTCGCGCTCAACGATGATCTCGTTGCGCTCGAGGGTGGTTACCTCGCCGGTATCGGTATCTACAAAATCTTCAACCCACGATTTCACAACGCTACCGGCCAAGCGGCGGCCAATCATCTTCTTGAGGTTGGTCTTGTTGACCTTCACCTCCTCGGCCAGGCCGAAGATTTCGATGATGTCCTTATCAGTCTCCAGACCGATTGCACGCAGCAGGGTGGTAACGGGTAATTTCTTCTTACGGTCGATATAGGCGTACATCACATTGTTGATGTCCGTGGCAAACTCAATCCAAGAGCCGCGGAAAGGGATGATACGCGCAGAGTAAAGTTTTGTACCGTTGGCATGAGTGCTCTGGCCGAAGAAAACACCGGGCGAGCGGTGGAGCTGCGATACAACGACGCGCTCGGCACCATTGATAACAAAGGTGCCTTTCTCGGTCATATAGGGAATCTGGCCAAGATACACATCCTGTATCTCGGTGGCGAAATCCTCATGCTCGGGGTCGGTACATGAAAGTTTCAGTTTGGCTTTGAGGGGCACACTATACGAATAGCCACGCTCAAGACATTCCTCTATGGTATAGCGGGGTGGATCGATATAGTAATCGAGGAACTCGAGTTGGAAGTTGTTGCGGGTATCCGAAATAGGGAAATTCTCGGAGAATACCTTGTAAAGACCCTCGTTGGTACGTTTTTCCGGCGGAGTGTCGAGCTGGAAGAAGTCACGGAACGACTTCAGCTGCACCTCGAGAAAATCGGGATAGGGGAACGGGCTCTTTACCGTGGCAAAGTTAACGCGGGGTTTGTCGTTTTTAGTAGACATTTAAAGAAGATAAAATTTTGCCGTTTTCGAAAACTTGATAGACCGGCATTCTTCGGCCGGCCGTATTGTTGCACAGATAATATGTGCTGCAGCATATTATGCCCGGTGCTACCGGTGGCGCCGCGTGCGCTCTCTGACCGGTAATCATTCAAGGCGAAATCGTCGGGAGTACAGTTGTACCACACCCCGCCGGCACCACGGATAAAAGTGCCAATCGGCTGAAAGAACGCTGACCCTCAGAAGGGGGCAGACTAATCGGCGGGAAGACGTCGCAAAAGGCAATGTACGCTTGTATGGTAGAGAAGAGGGGCTTAACGACACAAAAGGTTAAGAATCACCCGACAAGGGGATTCTTAACCCAAGTGTCTGATATTCAGACTGTATTATTTGAGTTCGACTTTAGCGCCTACCTCTTCGAGCTGAGCTTTCATAGCTTCAGCGTCGGCCTTAGCAAGACCTTCTTTGAGGGTGTTGGGTGCGCCGTCAACGAGCTCTTTAGCTTCTTTGAGACCAAGACCGGTAAGTTCTTTAACGAGCTTAACGACTTTGAGTTTCTCAGCACCTGCTTCAGCGAGTACTACGTCGAAGCTGGTTTTCTCCTCGGCAGCTGCACCGGCAGCGGCGGGACCGGCTGCAACAGCTACTGCAGCAGCGGCGGGTTCGATGCCGTATTCGTCCTTGAGGATCTGGGCAAGTTCGTTTACTTCCTTTACAGTGAGGTTTACGAGTTGTTCAGCAAAAGCTTTTAAATCTGCCATTTTTGTATGGATTTTTGGAGGTTTTTATTCGGTTTAGTTTTCTTTGTTTGAAAGAGTCTCTAACAGGCCATGCAGAGTGTTGCCACCTGACTGAAGAGCGCTGACAACGTTCTTCGCGGGCGATTGCAGAAGTGCGATGACGTCGGCGATGAGTTCGTGTTTGCTCTTGATGGCTGCGAGGGCGTCGAGCTGGTCGGCTCCCAAGTATACAGTCTCTTCAACGTATGCACCTTTGAGAAGGGGCAGGGTGTCGCCTTTCTTAACGAAGTCTTTCAGGAGCTTTGCAGGAGCGTTGCCTACATTGGTGCACATCAGTGAGGTTGACTCTTTCAGTGCGGGGTAGAGCTCGGAGAAATCTCCGTCGAGGGTTTCGAGAGCCTTGTGAAGCAGTGTGTTCTTAACAACAACGAGCTTGATGTCTGCGTTGAAGCAAGCACGACGGAGCTCCGAGGTCTTCTCGGCGTCGAGTCCGGCAGTCTCTACGAGGTAGAAACCGTTGTACTGACGGATCGTGTCGGCGATCTTTTCTATGATGAGGGCTTTATCTTCCTTTTTCATGTTGTCGTGTTGTTGTGGGGTTAAGCATCAACTGATTTGGGGTCGATCTTGACGCCCGGACTCATTGTGCTGGAAAGATAAATGCTCTTGATGTAGGTGCCTTTGGCGGTAGCGGGTTTGAGCTTGATCAAGGTGTTTATAAACTCGCGTGCGTTCGCCTGCATTGCGTCGGGGGTAAATGATACCTTACCGATTGAGGTGTGAACGATACCGTTTTTATCAACCTTGAAGTCGATCTTACCTTTCTTAACTTCTTCTACTGCCTTTGCAACATCAACGGTTACAGTGCCGCTCTTGGGGTTAGGCATCAGTCCGCGGGGACCGAGGATACGGCCCAGAGCACCGATCTTACCCATGATGGCGGGTTGGGTGATGATTACGTCGACGTCGGTCCAACCACCTTTGATCTTTTCGATATACTCGTCAAGACCTACATAGTCAGCACCGGCGGCTTTGGCGGCAGCTTCGGCGTCGGGGGCACAGAGCACAAGCACGCGGATTTGCTTACCTGTGCCGTGGGGCAGGGTTACCACACCACGTACCATTTGATTGGCCTTACGGGGGTCAACGCCCAGACGGACGTCGATATCAAGCGAAGCGTCAAACTTGGTGAAGGTCATTTCCTTTACCAGCTCGCAAGCTTCTGCCAAGGTATAGCTCCTCCCAGCTTCAAGCTTCGATAAGGCTACTTTCTGATTTTTTGTAAGTTTGCTCATCTTGTGAAGTTTTTAGTTGTTAGAGGGGAATTGACCTTTGACGGTGATACCCATACTTCTGGCCGTACCGGCAACCATCCGCATCGCGGATTCTATTGTAAAGCAGTTCAAGTCGGGCATTTTGTCGTTTGCAATCTCACGTACCTGATCCCATGTGATCTCGGCAACCTTGGTGCGGTTAGGCTCTTTAGAGGCAGTCTTGATTTTGGCTGCTTCCTTAAGCTGTACGGCAACAGGGGGAGTCTTTACTACGAAGTCGAAAGATTTGTCTGTGTAATATGTGATTACTACAGGAAGAATCTTACCGGCTTTGTCTTGGGTACGGGCATTGAATTGCTTGCAAAATTCCATGATGTTGATACCCTTCGAACCCAGGGCGGGACCTACAGGAGGCGAAGGATTCGCAGCACCACCTTTGATCTGCAATTTGATTTGTCCAGCAATTTCTTTAGCCATGGTTTTTAATTAATTATTGATTACACTGCGCAAAGAAAAACCCGTCGTGCCTTCGTAACAAAAGGCGTCGGGGCAAAATCATTCACGCTCTACTTGCGAATTTTCCAGCTCGAGTGGTGTTTTACGATCAAAGATCTTGATGCTTACCTTAAGTTTGCGTTTCTCAGCGTTTACCTCTTCGATAACGCCGTGGAAGTCTTTGAACGGGCCTTCGATCACCTTCACCTGCTCACCGACAAGGAAGTCGGCCTCAGGCTCGGAAATTTCGTCGGCAGCTCCGAGCATACGCATTACCTCAGCCTCGCGAAGTCTTTCTGCCGGGCTGCCTTTTTGGCGGCCGCGCAAGAAGTCAATCACATTGGTGGTATTGCTGAGCTCATATTCCACTTCACCTGTAAGAATGGCCTCGATGAACACATAGCCCGAGTAAAGGTTCTTTTCTTTAATCACCTTTTTCCCGTTGCGCAGAGTCATCACACGCTCGGTGGGGATGAGCACCTGAAAAACATAGTTGCCAAGGTCAGAGTTTTTCATCGCACCTTCGATGATTTCCTTAACCTGAGCTTCTTTTCCCGAGATGGCACGCAACACGTACCAACCCTTTGTCAGTTCTTTTTTGCTATCTTTTTCCACGGCGGGTGAGGTTTCTTACAAGCTGTAAATAAAGTGCATCACACGATCGACTATCTGGTCCATGACGAAGATTATCAAGGCGATAATCACGGAAGCAATCATCACGATGATAGCCGACTTTACCAGCTGTTTACGTGAAGGCCACGATGTCTTGTAACGAAGCTCATCGTATGCCTCCTGTATATTCGTGAGTAGTTTTAATTTCTTCATCGTTTTTTCTTTTTGCACAGGTTGAGAGGCTCGAACTCCCGACACCTGGTTTTGGAGACCAGTGCTCTACCGAC
>CAJTWH010000018.1 GCA_910579995.1 uncultured Muribaculaceae bacterium
TGGAAAGCAGACAGATAAGTTGGGTGACCTTTACTTTTTAGAGGAAAGTTACGAAGTTTTCTGAATTTCAGTGTCTTTTCCACCACTTATATACGGAGAGATGATTACAGCTCTTTCATTAAAAATCTCTTGTCCAGATCCTCCGCTTTCATATTTTTTAGGCGAACATCAATAATAGATTGAATTAGCATTTTTAGAATTATACTGCGCTGCGCGAACGCTACATCATCGACAGGGCGCGTTTGATGGCGGCTTCTACTTTGAGAGCGGGGTCTTTGTCGAAGAGGGCGGTGAGCACTTTCTCGCTCTGCTTGCGGTCGAAGCCGAGCATTTGGAGCGCGCCCAAGGCTTCGTCGTAGGCTTCGCTGCGGGCGGCGGCCTGCGTGAAGATGGTGTCGGATACGGCAGTGATCTTGTCGCGCAGGTCTACTATTATTCGCTCGGCAGTCTTGGCGCCTATGCCTTTGATGGCCTTAAGACGCCTGACGTCGCCCGAGGCTATGACGGCGGCAAGTTCGTCGCCTTGAAGCGACGACAGTATTATCACCGCTGTGGCGGCGCCTACTCCCGACACACCGATGAGCGAGCGGAAGAGCTCGCGCTCGCGCTCGGTAGAAAAGCCGTAGAGTACCCATGCGTCGTCGCGGATGGCCTCGTGTACGTAGAGCATGGCCTCGGCCTTACCCTCGAGAGCGCTGAATGTAGGCAGCGTGATGTTGAGGCGGAAACCGATACCGCTGCCGCTCTCTATTGTGGCGGCGGCAGGCGACAAGGCTGCCACTCGTCCTTTGATATATTCTATCATAATCTATTTCAAATTATTTCCACAAACCCTCATAATCAACTTCAATGTCGTTGTTGCGACGGGGCTCGTTGAAGTGCTTGATCCGGTCGTAGATCTCACTCATGGTCATTGCTTCGACATTACGATGTTCTCCATAATCCTTTTCGACGGCCTTATAATCTCCGACCGCACGGGGATCAATTTGGTCGTTGTCGAAGAGCGTCTTTATCAATGGCAACAAAGAGCGGTCGTCGGTTTTCATACATGCAGAGGCTACAAAGCCGGCATACTCAACGTCGGCACTTACTAACTCATCAATGCGCTCGGGCAGGCTCTCGAGTTGGCGGCGCAGTATGCCCACGACTTCTTCGGGCTCATCGTCAAAGACAAGTTCGAGAGCCTCAAGAACCATCGAGCGGTTATACCATGTGCGAGCCGGCTCGTTGAGGAAAGACTCAAGGTCGGGCAGACGCCCCATGCTGCAGCGGTAGATTGCCGAAGCAAAAAGTTGAGGGGCAACATCGCCGAAGAAAAAGTCGAGGTCGTCAGCGCTCATGCGCAACATCGCAAGCAATGTGTCGAGGCCACGCGGGTCGGCAAGGCTGTTGAGGATAGTGACCACATGCATCATCGCGCCGTCTTCCTCGCATTTTTCTGGATCAAGCCCTATCTTATACATGGCAAGCTGATTGAGGTCGGCCAGAAGGTCATCGCGGTCGATGGCGGCTATCTTGGCCATCTCCTCAAGCGGAACGCTATAGATATAGTCCTTATTCAGCAGAATCTCGCCCACCTCCGGGTGCTTGAGATTGAGCTCGGCGGGATATTCCACTCCCTCGGGGGCAATATATGGCTCTTCTGCGTAGTCGTCATCGTATGGCATATCATCCTCTTCATCTTCAAACCGATACGAGAAATTGTCGCCCAAGTGAGCCTGTAGTATCGGCAAGTATTTGGCTCCTTCGGTGCGGGTCCGGGTGTTGAGGAAGTGCTGTCCGTCGAGACCGTAGTCAAACTCAATCAGCTCGATATCGTCGCTGTCCTCGTCAAGACCATACTGCCCCACCGCCCACTCGCGGCAAGGCTCTATGCCTCCCTCCTCGGCAAACTCTACAGCTCCGAGCACGAGATTATGAACCGTCGCATAGCTGCACTCCTCAAGGTCTATACGGCCTTTATAGTTGTCGATAATCTCCTTGAGTTCAATATCATCAAGGCGGGTACGCCAAAAAGCGTCCTTGACGCCAAGACAAAATGTATCGACAAGATAATTCGCGAGGGCGAACTTGCCGTCGGGGCGACGGCGCACCACTATGGCATGCGCCATACCCTGCTCTTGCCAGTCACTGTTGACATAGCATTTGTCTACCGGGAGCGAGCGCATTACCTTGCGCATATAATCATCCTGCGACAATCCCCCACGCTGAGGGGTAGGGTTATTTTTCTTCTTTGTCTTGGCCATAATAATTTATACTATCAAATATAATCAAGAGTCGGACGCGCCGCTAAACTTTGTGGCGTTCGCAGAACGCCGATTATTCGTAGCCGCTTATACCGCAGCGGAGCGGAGGTATATGCGGATCTCGAAAAGCCTTCTATACGTTGGCGTTCGCAGAACGCCGATTTACCCCTATCTCACAGTAAATCGGCCTCCTTGCGGATGCCATGTAGATTTCACTCACCCTGCCCGCACACACCTCCGCTACGCTGTGGTGTATGCGGTTACCGGTAAATCAGCGTTCTGCGAACGCCAAAGTGAGTGATGGTAAAGCTTAGCGCCGACCTGTCACAAATTCAGTAACATTGCAAAGTTACGAATAAGCGAGAGCAATGACAAATTTATTTGTTGTTGTCGATAACAAAGGCGCCCGCAAGGCCGCCGATTATCCAGTAGCCACATACGCCGGAGCAACGCGCAGGCGTATGTGGTTCGAGAGCAATGCCAAATTTATTCGTAGCCTCAATAGCGTAAGCTCCAGCTCCATAAAGTCGGCTGTTCTAAAATACTGATGTATTCCATATCTTCTTTACAAAGATAGATAGTGTCTGAATCCGCATTTTTATATATCATGAAACCATCATCCATAACAAAATCACGCAATGTAGCACCGGTCTGATTCTCTGTATAAAAACGCAACCAATTATTATCTTCAATTTCTAAGTGGCCACGACCCCTGGCAAATTTTATCTCGTAAAAGCCAAGAGGGATTGAATCGTGATACAATTCTTTATAATCAGCAATATCAACACATCTGTCACATGTGAGAAAGATTAATGGAAACAACGGAAAACAAGCATATATTTTGTGTTGTCTCAAATAATTGCCGAGCTCTGAGATACCACCTTTCAGCCTCGCCAATGTCACAACAAACCAAAACGCCGAAAACCAAAGAGTTACGACCAATATTTCCATGCTATTCCAATCCGTGAGCTAATTTAACAATATCGATCTTCGCAACAAGCCGGATTTCATGATCAATATTGCCGATAGTCTTGAATTTTGAGAAATCTATCGCTTGTATGCCTTTGATTACGGCTGCCTTTAATGATTTATTCAACCCCTCTGGACAAAACTTCAAATTCGATATCGTAAAATCGGGCAAAATATCGAAGTAAACTATAAAACCTCCGGCCCATTCCCATGCGTCATCATCAAGGTCGTCATCCTGAAGTATCTCTCTTAAATTAGACTTGAATTCTCTAACCATCGACAAGCCGGCCAAGTGCATATCGCCGATTACCGAGACTTCCGGCTTGCCTTGCCGCTCACTCAGAGAATCATTGCAGCAACCTTGCTTCCCGGCCGCGAGACCGGAGAAACATATCAGGACAAAGGCTGCACTGAAGAGAAATCTGCATATATCCTTGAAGCTCGTCATGACAATTGTTTTCTTAACAGCCCAAAGTTAAGGGCTTTATCTGATATTTCAAAGCAAACGGCAAGAAATTTTTACCCACAAATTGCAAGGAGTACACACAACGGCGCCCGCAGGCCGCCGATTATTCAGTAGCCACATCCGCCGGAGCAGCGCACAGGCGCATGTGGTAAATCAATGGCAGCAATGGGCAAAGGCGCCCGCAGGCCGCCGATTTATCTCCCCTACTCCAAAACAAAATTACGGGCGAGGGTGCGGTCGAGGGCGAGGCGGGCTGTGAGGGCGGCGAGGTCGGGGAATGTCTGCTCGGGGCGCAGGGGAGCGAGGAAGTCGATGTCGATGGTGCAGCCGTAGATTTCCTCGTTGAAATCGAATATATTGACCTCGATTGTGCGGCCGCGTCCGTCGGCGATCGTGGGGCGCGTGCCTATATTCGCCATGCCGCGGTAGAGGCGCTCGCCGATATGCACGTCAACGATATATGACCCGTCGGGCGGCAGGAGCTGATTGTCCTCCTCTACATCTATGTTTGCTGTCGGGAAGCCTATTGTGCGGCCTATCTTGTTGCCTTCCACCACTCTCCCCCTCACCGTAAAGTGATGGCCGAGCATGGTGCGGGCACAGGCGAAGTCGGCGGCTGATACCGCACGGCGTATCTCCGAACTGCTCGGCGTGAGCCCTTGGCAATCAACAGCCTGCACAAGCGAAACATCTACCGGCAGATTATCGGCTATCCACCCGGCGTCGCGGCGGTCGGCCCCGATGTGATTGTTGAAACCCATAACGATAGCGTCGACGCCGTATTTCTCGCGCAGGCCGCCGAGAAATTGCTCAGCCGTAAGGGCGAAGTCGGCGCGGGAATAGTCGAGCACCACCGGCTCTACACCGGCGGCCGACATGAGGGCTGTCCTTTGCGACAGTGATGTGATAAGCTGCGCGGGGCGGCCTGAGATAATCTCGGTCGGATGGCGCGAGAAAGTAAAGGCAAGCGGCCTGCGACCGGTAGCCTTGGCACGTGCTGCAAGAGTGTCGAGGATAGCGCGGTGTCCGCGATGAACACCGTCGAACATTCCAACCGCAGCTACCGCAGCCATTATTTTGCAGGGATATAATCGATAAATTCAGTACCGGGCTTCACCTCTACGGCATTGAAGCCAAGAGACTTGGCCACTTCCACATTCTCGGCCGAGTCATCGAAGAAAAGTGTCTCGGCAGGGTCTATGCCAAGGTGCTCGGCGGTATAGCGGAAGATTGCCGGGTCGGGCTTGAGGGCGCGGGCTTCGAAAGAAGTCACGATACCGTCGAAATAATCCTCGCGGCGCAGACCTTCCTTGCCAAACTCACCGGCGATGACGCCGCGCCACATAATCGGGTTGGTGTTGCTCAGCACATAAATGCCGTAGCCTTGGCAGCGCAGACGGCGCAGAGCCTCAAGACGATGAACCGGAATACCGACAATGAATTTCTGGAAAGCAGTGTCGATCTGATAGTCAGTGACACCCTCGGGGAGCGCCTTGTGGAGCTCGGCATGGAAAGTGTCGGTGTTGATAGAGCCTTCTTCAATTGCTTTAAATACACCGTTCTGCCCATATAGGCCGAAATACGAATCGGGATTCTGCAGGCCGAGCTGCATGAAAGCGTCTACGCAGCGCTGCCGTTCGATATCGACAATCACACCGCCAAGGTCAAAAAGAAGGTTTTTAATCATACGAATGAGGAAATTATGGAAGCCATAAGAGGCCACAAAGATAAGGCTCTAACCGCAAAGTCGATTAGAGCCTGAAAGTAGCCCATAGCAGAATCGAACTGCTCTTTCAAGAATGAAAATCTTGCGTCCTAACCGATAGACGAATGGGCCAACAGAGCCTCGTTAGAGAGGAATAAGTTATAAGCTGACGCTATCAGGCAGCGAGCTTGGCGATGTGCTTGGCAAGCTTGCTCTTGAGGTTGGCTGCTTTGTTCTTTGAGATAGTGTTTTTAGCAGCGAGACGGTCAAGCATAGCGGTAACCTCGCGGTAGCGGGCTTCAGCAGCTGCTTTGTCAGTCATTTTGCGAAGAGCGCGGACAGCGTTGCGGACAGTTTTGGCATAGTAGCGGTTACGCAGACGACGAGCGATAGTCTGGCGGATACGCTTTTTAGAAGAATCGTGGTTTGCCATTTTGTATGCGGTAATTCTTAATTTCTGATTAATTAATGTAGCCCATAGCAGAATCGAACTGCTCTTTCAAGAATGAAAATCTTGCGTCCTAACCGATAGACGAATGGGCCTTGCGCTTTTTGCGAGTGCAAATTTAGGCATAATTTCTCACTCCGGCAAATATTTAGCCCCCAAAGCGCCAATTTTAATAAATTTTCACAATTAAACCGGCGTCGACCTATTCTAAAAGACTCACAAGTAGTGATAAGAACTCTCTACTGGAGTAAAATATAAAGCATTTTAGAGTATCAAAAGCAGCATTGCTAACCTTTCAATTTAGGTAAATGATATTTAATGCCATCTATTTTTATAAAATTTGTACCGCCTTTAACATCATGAATGGTATTAGTGCCATCTGATATACAAAATAAGTTAGACGACCCGGGTTCTTTTGTTATAGTTACATCAACAGATCCCAATCCACCTCCAACCCGATCCAAACTTGCTTTTTGAGCTCCAAAGGAGACATTGTAATCATCACTGTTATTTAAATTTACACACAAATCTCCATTTCCAGAGTCAACCAAAGGCAAAAATGTATCATCCGTATCTAAATCAAAGTCGAAATCATTATTGATGTCAGGAGTATCTAAATCAAAATCAAAATCCGGTAAATCGAGATTAGCCCCAATAGCTGACCCCACAACAACCACCCCTGCCCTTACCACAAACTTAAGTGCATAAGTCCCGGCCTTAGAAAAGAAGCGTTTGAGCTTTTGAGCAAAACAAGGCTCTAACCGTTCAGGCTTGATTAATTGTATTTCGTTTCTAAAGATATCTGCAAGTTTGCTCAAATTATAAAAAACTCTCCTTTTAGATGAAAACAACGTACAATAAGAACCTGTTATACAATATTTTTCGCCTTCTTTAGATTGTACTATACAAATATTACATGAATCACCATTCAAAAAACTATTTAGCTGATTATATAATGTAGGAGCCTGCTCAAAGGCTGCTTTAATGCTCTTATTTGAACATTTATTTTTTATTTCCATATAAGATAGGACTGTCTTATATAGAAACTCGCCTGTATAAATATACATGATGCGAAATATATAAGTATTGTCAGTGTAAAAAGTTGCCAATGTATTATTATAATGGCGAACGTACTTGAGCATCCTCGCTCCATTTCCAAGGACAACTTTCGACGTGCTTTCAAACATAACATCATTCCATGAAGACAAATAATACTGCATAATGATCTATATTATATCCAAGAATTTAAACAATCTAAAAAATAATAAATTATAAGCAGTCGTAATTATTCCTTATAACTATTTTCAACCGCCTCCTGCAACTGCTCATCTGTCACTTCTTTACAAAAGATATAATACACCTTTGTATCGGTAGAAGAGGCTCCCCCATAAGCGCCGACAAAGCCGGACCCTTTGGTAACCGATTTGGTATCCAACAATTCCCAACCTTGCAAGGACATATAATTCATTGCACCAATAAGAGAAGTGAATTTCAAATTTTTACCATTCTCATCTTTAAGAGGTTGACGTTTTTTATTAGTACCATCATCAAGTTTGATGGTATTTTTATGAAACTCCATCTCGACAAAGATTTTCTTTGCCTCAACAAAATTACAAGAGAGTATGGCCAATACAATGAATAAAATTAGTTTTTTCATACTTTATCATCTTTTTTAGTATCTCGTCTCAGGCTTTTTGGTACACCCGGGTGTGGAGGGTGGTTTCGATGGTGCGGGGGGAGAGGGTGGGGTCGGTAGTCATCAGGCGGAGGGGGACGGAGGGGAGGCCGGGGGCGTAGGGGGGCTGGGTGTAGTCGTAGTCGAGCAGGTGGAGGCCGCAGCGCTCGTAGAAGCGTATGCGGCGGGGCGCCATGGGGTCGGGATGTGTCGGGGGCTCTACTTCGAGGACTATGGGGAGCTCCGATTGGCGGCGCAGCAACTCTATGGCCGTGGCGCCTATGCCAGCTCCGCGGCGCGAGGGGTCTACGGCGAAGTGCTCTACATATATAAAGGTGTCGAAGGGCCAGATGGTGATGAATCCGGCGAGGGCGGCTGCGTCGTCGTAGACGCCGAGCAGCCGCGGCATTAGCGCCGGGTCGGCGATCTGCTGCCAGTCGCGGCGTTCTTCGGGCGGGAAGGAGGCGAGGTAGAGGGCCTCGGCGGCGGCGAGGTCGGCGGGGTCGAGGGGTGTGAGTGTCATTTTCCTGTGAGTATGGTGCGGATGTCGTGGAGCTTGGTGAGGGCTTCGAGGGGAGTGAGATTGTTGATGTCTACGCCGAGGAGTTCATCGCGCACCTGCGACAGCACAGGGTCGTCGAGCTGGAAGAACGACAGCTGCATACCGGCCTCGACAGCGGGCTGCTGAATGGCCACCTGCGGCTTGCCGGCGGTGGCAGAGGCTTGCTCAAGTTGCGCCAGCACCTGATTGGCGCGGCTCACAATGCTTGCGGGCATGCCGGCGAGCTTGGCCACATGTATACCGAAGCTGTGCTCGCTGCCGCCGCGGGCGAGCTTGCGGAGGAAGACCACCTTGCCGTCGATTTCTTTCACCGATACGTTGAAATTGACAATGCGGCTGTAGGTTTTCTCCATGTCGTTGAGCTCATGGTAGTGGGTGGCGAAGAGGGTCTTGGGGTGGATGTCGGCGTATTCATGTATATACTCGACTATCGCCCAAGCGATTGAAATGCCGTCGTAGGTAGAAGTGCCGCGGCCGAGCTCGTCGAAGAGGATGAGCGAGCGGCTGCTCATGTTGTTGAGGATAGAGGCGGCCTCGTTCATTTCCACCATGAATGTAGACTCACCGACAGAGATGTTGTCGCTCGCGCCGACGCGTGTGAAAATCTTGTCGACAACGCCTATCTTGGCGCTCTCGGCGGCGATAAAACAGCCAATCTGGGCCATGATGACATTGAGGGCCGTCTGGCGCAGGAGAGCCGACTTACCCGACATGTTGGGGCCGGTGATCATCATCACCTGCGTGGTGTCGTTGTTGAGCTCAACGCTGTTGGTGATATACGGCTCGCCGGGAGGCAGCTGCTTCTCAATGACGGGGTGGCGCGCCTCGGTGAGACGCAGGTCGAGCGAGTCGTCGACCGTCGGGCGGTTGTAGCGGTTCTCGATTGAGACGCGAGTGAACGCGTTGAGCACGTCGAGCTTGGCGAGCATGGAGGCATTGAGCTGCAGGGCGGGGATATACTGCGCCACGGCGGCCACGAGGTCGGCATAGAGGCGGGCTTCGAGAGCCTCTATCTTCTCCTGAGCGCCGAGGATTTTTTCTTCATACTCCTTTAGCTCGGGAGTGATATATCGCTCGGCATTTACGAGGGTCTGCTTGCGTATCCAGCCGGCGGGCACCTTTGCCTTGTGGGTGTTGGTCACCTCTATATAATAGCCGAAAATATTGTTGTAGCCTATTTTAAGAGAGGAAATGCCGGTCGCCTCGATCTCGCGTGCCTGAATCTTGGCAAGATAGTCCTTGCCCTCGTAGGCCATGGCGCGGAGATTGTCGAGGTCTTCGTTCACTCCATGGGCTATGATCTCGGTGCGGGCGGCAGCTCCGCCTACATCCTCGCGGAGCTCGCGGGCTATGCGGGAGCATATAATCTCGCAGGGGTTGAGCTGCTCGCCTATCGCGGCAAGCTGAGGCTGACCGGAGCTCATGCACTGACGTTTGAGCGGCACGATGGCTGTGAGGGCGTTGCGCACCTGCAGGAGCTCGCGCGGGGCTATGCGCTCGCAGGCCACTTTGCTGACGAGGCGCTCGAGGTCGCCGATAGTCTTGAGATGTTCGAGCACATCGTCGCGGCGGTCGGGGTGGCGGAAGAAATGCTCCACGATGTCAAGGCGCTCGTTGATGGCCTTGGGGTCTTTGAGCGGCATTTGCAGCCAGCGGCGCAGCAGACGGGCACCCATCGGGGTGACGGTGCGGTCGATAACGCCGAGCAGGCTTTTTCCGTCGGGGTCGAGCGGTTCGAAAAGCTCGAGGTTGCGGATAGTGAAGCGGTCGAGCCTCACGTATTTGCTTGCCTCAATGCGGCTTATCGAGGTGATGTGCTGTATGTGGGTGTGCTGTGTGAGGTCGAGATAGTGAAGCACAGCACCGGCGGCGACGATGGCGGCCGGCATGCGGTCGATACCGAAGCCTTTGAGCGAGGCCGTTGCAAACTGCTTGCGCAGGCGCTCGTCGGCGGCGGTAGTGGTGAAGAGCCAATCCTCAAGCTCGAATACCGGGCACTGATGAGTGAAATCGACGGCGGCACGGGCCTTGCTCCCGCGCTGCACAAGCAACTCCTTGGGCGCCATCGAGGTGAGAGTCTTGTCGATATATTCCACCGGTCCTTCGGTGGCGAGGAACTCGCCGGTGGATATGTCGAGCAGGGCGAGACCCGAGACAGTCTTGCCGAAGTGGACGGCGGCGAGGAAATTGTTCTCGCGGCGCGAGAGCACATTATCGTTGAGAGCCACGCCGGGCGTCACAAGCTCGGTGATACCGCGCTTGACGAGTTTCTTTGTCAGCTTGGGGTCTTCGAGCTGCTCGCAGATAGCGACACGCTTGCCGGCGCGGACAAGCTTGGGCAGATAGGTGTCGAGGGCATGATGGGGGAAGCCGGCCAGCTCCACATATTGGGCCGAGCCGTTGGCACGGCGGGTGAGAGTGATACCGAGAATCTCTGAGGCGATGATAGCGTCGTCGCTGAAAGTTTCATAGAAGTCACCTACACGGAAAAGGAGTATTGCGTCGGGATGTTTTGTCTTCATCTCGGCGTACTGCTTCATCAGCGGCGTCTCGACAATTTTCTTGGCCATCTGCTTATGAAATTTTCTGTTCGCGGTTAGGTATTGCGATTGATGTGTATGCCTGCAGGGCGGCGCCGGCGAGGGTAAAGGCTATCCAATCGCGCAGACCGGCCTGAGGATAGAAGAGGAAGAAAGCCGCCACGCAGAAAATTATTGCCTCCCACACCTCAAGACGGTAGAGGCGGCGCAGGCGCAGGTCGGTGCTCGTGCGGCGTTGCCAGAGGCGTGCCACGAGCAAAATCACCGCTCCGGCGCTGAAAACGTAGGGATAGGCAGTCTGCGCCCACTCCAAAGATTTGAGGAAGAATGGCGTTATGGTAGCCAGCAATATGAGAATCAGGCCAAAAGGCGCCAAGAAATTTTTCATTGCAAAAGTAGTTTAGTGTGGTTGGCGGGTTGTGGGTGGGTGTAACACGCGAGTTGCACTCGCGTCAGCGACAAAACTACCAACCTTATTCAAAAAGATATACATCCTCGCTCTGGCGCTTCATGCCATACTGCTCGCGCACCACCTGCTCCATAAGGTCGGGGTCGCCGGCAAGGCGCTCGTTGAGCTGCTGATAGTAGAGCATTGTATCGCGCTCGGCGGCGAGAGCATGCTCAAGGCTGTCAATCTTGCGGTCGTAGTCGATACTGCGGAAGACAGTGCTGTCGCCCGAGAAGATGATATATGCCACAGCAAGCAGGCACACTATCGTGGATACGGGCATGAAACGCTTGAGCCAAGCCCAGAGAGATTGTATTTTTTCGTTCATCGGATATTATTTGAGGAGGTCGGGACGCAGGCGGGCAGTGCGCTCGAGCGACTGCTCATGACGCCATTCGTCGATTTTTGCCTGATGGCCGGAGAGGAGAATCGGCGGCACGGTCCAACCGTTGTAGTCGGCCGGGCGTGTATAGATGGGTGGTTCGAGCAGATTATCCTGAAAGGAGTCGGTGAGGGCGCTCTGCTCGTCGCCTATAGCGCCGGGGAGGAGGCGCACAATAGCGTCGGTGATAATGGCCGCCGGCATTTCTCCACCGGTAAGCACATAGTCGCCTATCGATATTTCTTTTGTAATAAGATGTTCGCGTATGCGATAGTCGATACCCTTGTAGTGGCCGCAAAGAATTATGATATTGTCGAGCATGGAGAGCGAGTTGGCCATCTGCTGGTTGAACACCTCGCCGTCGGGAGCGGTGAAAATCACCTCATCATAATCGCGCTCGGCCTTGAGGGCCGCAATGCAGCGGTCTACCGGCTCGATCTGTATGACCATGCCGGCCTCGCCGCCGAAGGGATAGTCATCGACCTTGCGATAGCGGTTGGTAGTATAGTCACGAAGATTATGCACCGCAATGGTACACAAGCCCTTATCTTGGGCTCGCTTGAGAATCGAGCAGCCAAGGGGCGACTCGAGCATTTCGGGCAATACTGTTATTATATCAATGCGCATGTGATTAGCTTTTACTCTACAAAGTTACGAATTAGTCGTTGCTTACACAAATTATTTTTTGCAAGACGAAAAATAATCAACAACAACTATTGACAAACTACAATTTAAATTGTATCTTTGCAATCAAAATCTAAAAACTACTGCAATGAAGAAACTGACAGAAATGAGAAACCGCGACTTGACAGAGGCAGCCCGCCGATGTGCACAGCTCGCACGGCAACGCGGCCAAAAGCTAACCCTCGGCGAATTGATGGCAGCCGCAGCGGCCTGCCGCCCCAAACTCCATTATATAGAATATGAGACAGCCTCGCGCCGGCTTAAGCAGATCGAGCGCAAAGGGCTCGAGGCATGCGTACGGCCCGGGCCTGCCCGGCAGCAGTGGAAAGAACTCGCCGAGCAAGTGGCAGAGGCACGGGCCGCACGGCGCAAGCTTTCTTTCAGCCAAGCGCTCACCTTTGTGCTGCATTTCCGGCGCCCCTCGCGCTTCTATCTCACCCCCGCCTCAGTATTCAAGATCATCAGGCCGCACTTCACATCAGTACTTGTAGAGTATAACCTTAAAAACCATATATCATGACAACGACAATTTCACTTTCATTGACCAACATCCTCGACCGCGTATATGCCCACACCGCCGCACAGGTGGTGAGCACCGGCAGTACCCGCCCCGAAATCCTCGGCCGCGCCCACGCAGATATGCTCAAGGTGATCGTGCGCGACACCATCGCCGGACTCGCCTTCACGGTAGCCCACCTTATAACAGACAGCAACATCGCCCAACTACCCATACCCGAAATCATATATCTTGAAATGTCGCTCCCCGACGACATCTCACAGCAAATGCTCTGCTCGGCATTGGAGACAGCAGTGGCAGCCGGCACACTGGCGCAGGCATGGAGCGGCAGCGACGGCCCGATGGCCGCACGATATGGCCGGGCATACGAGATAAGCCTCGAAACTTTGCGTCGGACAGCAGGAAAAGGCATACCCGGAAAGATAGCCCCTACAGCCTGATTTGCGAGTACATTTCTGTTACATTACAATTACATTACACTCTTTGTAACAATCGTGTAACAATTTGTTAACGGTTTATCTATTTGATTTATAGTGTTTTATAAAGCCACGATGGTAAATATTTTCAATTTCACATTTGTTAACATTAAAAAATTGACAGGGCGCCGGAAGTCGAGTAATTTTGAATCGTCAAACAAAAACAAAGACATCTAAACCCACAAAATTTTACCACTATGGCAAACGTTAAATTTCAGAGCAACTTGATGAACCTGCAGGCCAACCTGCTCAACTTCGCTTACATGCTTACATCGAACCGCGATGACGCATACGACCTGCTGCAAGACACCACACTCAAGGCACTTGACAATGAAGAGAAATACGCAGAAGGAACAAACTTCAAAGGATGGGTGTTCACAATCATGCGCAATATCTTCATCAACAACTACCGTCGCGGCGTCCGCTCGGCAACAGTAGTCGACACCACCGACAACCTCTACCACCTCAACCTCAGCCAAGACAGCGGCCTCGACACCCCCGAAGAGAGCTACAGCGCCTCGGAAATCACCGACGCCATCAACTCGTTCTCCGACGAATACCGCATTCCTTTCTCAATGCACGTGGCCGGCTACAAGTATAATGAAATCGCCGAGCACATGGGCCTGCCCCTCGGCACAGTGAAGAGCCGCATATTCTTCGCCCGCCGCCGCCTTCAGGAGCGCTTCTCTGACTACCGTTGATACCTCCGCCATAGGGTAAAATTGACGGTAACGCGCCTCCCTCTATCACCAAAATTCATGGCCTAAGCCAAAGATTCAAGGAAACAATATAAAAATTACATACTTACATAAATACACATAGCATCTATAATTCCCCGGAGCGCGGCGCAAAAGCCGCGCTTTTTTTGCCTTTACAAGAGAGCTGTACGCGGGCTGCGCACGCGCCGGCAACAAAACCTGCCACCCTGCAGTAATTCGCTGCCCACAACCCACCAACCACTCACCCAATATACCGATATTTTTTTGTAATTTTGCAGCATGGCACAGGAGCGTGGTGATCTGAGGTCGCAGAGCCTTGACTTGCTGAGGTTTCCCTTGGCGCTGTTTGTCGTGGCCGTGCATGTGTTCGCTCCCTTCCCCTTTATTGAGCATGATTTCGAGGCGGCACAGTGGCTTGAGCGTTTCGTGAGAGCTTTTATCAAAGACCAGAGTGTGCCGGTCTATTTTTTCATTGCCGGCTATGTGTTTTTCTTGGGTATGCGTTTCAGCCTTGAGGCTTACCGGGGCAAGCTGCGGCGCAGGTGCAGTTCGCTTCTCATGCCCTACCTGATGTGGAATAGCGTGGCGCTGCTCTATCTTCTCAAGATTTTCATCACCGGGGGCGACGCGAGTCAGCTCAATCTGTCGCTGCAGGCGTTTCTGGAGAGTTTCTGGGACGACCGCTATGGCATTGTCCCCTACACGGCGGGGGCTGCCGACGGCACATTTCCTATCGACAAGCCGCTGTGGTTTGTACGCGACCTCATGCTTATGGCTCTCGCCTCGCCGGCCATACATGCAATCTACCGCATGGGGCAGCGGAGAGCGTCGGCTGTGCTTGGGGCGGCGACACTGATATGGGCACTGCGCCTGCCACTGCCCGGGCATGCGCTCCAGCTGCTTGAGGCTTTTGTATTTTTCGCTTGGGGAGGCCTGCTGAGCTATCACAAGCGCGATATGATGATTGAATTCCGCCGCTTTCTCCTTCCGTCGGCAGTGCTCTACCCTGCCGTTGCCTTGACAATTTTCATCCTCAGCCCGGCATGGCCGCAGACGACAGCATACATCAAAAGCGTCAATATCATAGTAGGGCTGTTTTTCTTCTACAATGTGGCGGCCTGGCTGCTTGAGAAGGGAATGTGCCGGGTGAGCAAATTTCTTGCCTCGGCCTCGTTTTTTATCTATTGCGGCCATTTCATATTGCTCGACCCGGTGACGCGTCGGCTATACGGGCTGCTCAGCCCGGAGAGCAACGCCGGAATCACGGCCTTCTACCTCGCAAGCTATGCCTGCATAGTATTTCTGCTGTTGGGAGGCTATGCTCTGCTGCGGCGCTTTGCCCCGCGCATACTCAGGCTCTTCACCGGCGGGCGGCTATAGCTGAGGTCAACGACCGAGGTTCATGCGGCGTTCGCGCGAATTGGGGTCACCGAAAGGATCGTAGAAATCATCCTGTTCCTCTTCTTTTTCTTCTTCGGGTGCTTTTTCACCGCGCTTGAGCTTAGGCCTGTTTTTCTTTATGGCGTAGGGCTTCTGCTTGTCGATTGGCAACTCGGTGATATCCCAAGTCTGCTCTACGTCCCAGTTTTTCTTAAGGTCGAGTTTCTTGGCGAAATAATATACCTCTTCGGGCTGGAGGGAGTCGACGGGGTTGCCGGTATCCCACTTGCCGTTGAGATTATCATCGATAAAGAGGCGCAGATAGTAAGTGCCCGGCGCGAGGAGCTTGAACGAGGCCACGCTCTGCCCCACCGGCTTGACGGTGCGATAGACCGGGGCGTCGCTGTTGTTGAGCAATTCGAGCACGGCCGGGACTGAGTCGAGGTCGACAAGCGTGATGTTGAGATTTGAATAATCTTCGAGCTGCTTGGCCGTTATCTCCTGCTTGAACGGACGGTTGAACGGGCCATAGATACTGCGCAGCGCCATGGTATCGACTGTGAATTTATACTTTGCGCCGGGAGTCCAGTTTACATCGATATTCGAGCGCAGAAGCGGGTTGAGACTGTCGGGGTGGATTGTAAAAGGCAGAGGTTTCCACAATGTATCCACCATCATCTCCAAATGTATGCCGGCGGTATCGAGCGACTCAAGAGGTAGGTTCGTCTCGAACACGAGAGGCTGCCCGAGCTGCTGCTGCGCACCGCTGCGGAGGGTGAACTGCAGATACTCGAAATCGGGAGGAGGCAGGAATGTGGTGTCTCCGGTGATTGAATCGACGGTGAAACGCGGCGCTTCGTCCTCATCTTTTTTCTTATCCTTTTTCTTTTTGTTCTTATCAGGATTCTTGTAGAAAAAGCGCAGGGTGTCGGATGTCCACACAAGCTGCTCGAGGCTGTCGAGCTTCTGATATCTTACGGCGAGGCGCAGGGAGTCGGCCTGCGACACCATGGCGGTATCGGCAATCCAGTATGTGAGTGAGTCGCCGGTGAGGTTGGGGTGCATGAGCGCCCACTCCTTGTCGGTGCGGCCAATGCCGGGGGCGCCGTCTACGATAGTCAGCTCCGGGAGGGAATCCTGCGGAGCGCCGAATATCAATGATATGCGGCGGGCGTCGAGGCGCTTGTAGTCGGCGATATACGGCTGACGGTAGTTGACGTTGAACCATGTCAACAGTATATCGTTGGGCAGGAAGCGTATGCCGTCGCGGTGCACGAGCGAGTCTTCGCCGGTGGAAGAGTAGAGGGTATCGGTAATCTCAATGCGCTCCACCGAGGGGGTGATGAGGCTATCGTAGAAGGCGATGTCCTCGGAGCGGTCCCAATGATAGTCGCGGTTGATGTCGTTGAGGGCGAAAATTCGGTATTGTCCGTGGGGCAGATTGCGGATAGTGAACTGTCCGAGCTGATTTGTGCGGGCGATTCGGTCGAGGGGCAATGTTGTGAGGGTGGTGTCGGCGAAAGTCTCGGCTGAATATACTCCTACAAGCATACCTTGCGCCGGCTCGAGATTCTCGGCCTGTAGAACCATGCCTGATATACGCAGAGAGTCGAGGGCGTCGCCGGTAGAGAAGTCGAGGGCAAAACCGTCGAGCACATTGCCTTCGTTTAGGTCTTTGATGGCGTCGCCGAAGTCGATGGTATATGTGGTATTGGGGCGGAGTGTGTCGCGGAAATCCACCGTGAGGTTGCGGCCGTTGGAGCTTACCTGCGGAGGAGTCTTCTGCGCCGGCGACACCACTACTTTGTTGAATGCGTCTTCAAGCTGTATGTTCTCGTCGAAAGTCACCGACATGCGTGTGCGGTCTACATTACGGGCACCCGGAGCCGGATTGGAGCGCACGAACTTCGGGGGCAGCTCATCGCGGGCACCGCCTTCGGGGCGTCCCATGCTCGCACATGCGGCAAGGAGGCACGCAAGCACGCACCACAGGAGCAGACGCATGTAGAAAGCGGGGCGGTCCATCAGTATTGCCTTTCAATGACAAAGTCGAAGAGGTCGGCGAGCTGGCATGTGATATCGCACTGAGGGAGCGAATCGAGAATCGACTGTGCCTGAGCGCGCAGGTCGGCCATTACAGCGTAGGCGCCCTCTATGCCGCCGTTGTCGCGGGCAAAGGCGAGGATGGTCTCAATGCGGTCGTCGGAGAGTGAGTCGCAGGCCAACATCTCTTTAATCTTGCAACTTTCATCTTCGGGGGCACGCTCGAGAGCGAGAAGCAGCGGGAGCGATATCTTGCCCTCGCGCAGGTCGTTGCCGGTAGGTTTGCCAACGAGAGTCGAGGGAAAGTAATCGAATACGTCGTCGCGCAGCTGGAAGCAGCGGCCGAAGAGAAGTGCGAACTCAGCCAAGGCCTCGGTGGCCTCGTCGGGAGCTCCGGCGGCTATACAGCCCATACGTGCGCTTGCCACGAAGAGCGAGGCTGTCTTGTAGTCGACAATGCGGAAATAAGCGTCGGGGGTGAGGCTGTGCTCGCGGGCGTTGCTGATCTGGTCGATTTCGCCGAGCGAGAGGTCGCGGCCGAGGTGGCAGAGCGAGTCGATAATGCGGATATCGCCGGTTGATATCGCCTCCTGCATGGCAGATGAGGTGAAGAAGTCACCTACGAGTACGGCGATATGATTGTCCCACACGGCATTGACGGTAGGGCGGTTGCGGCGGGTCATGGAGTTATCCACCACATCGTCGTGGATAAGGGAGGCGTTATGGAGAAGCTCAACGGCGGCGGCGGCGGCAAGGACATTTTCGTTGACCTGAGCGAAAATCTTGGCGCACATGATGAGCATTAACGGGCGCAACTGCTTGCCCTTGGTGCGCAACAGCGACATCACGATGTTGCTCATCAAAGGATTTGCGCTATTCAAGCGCTTGGAAATGCGCTCGTTAAGGCTATCTATATCAGCCTTATGCGAGAGTGTAGTCGTTTCGAGTGTAGTCATCATTGCTCAATGATGTGCAAAGGTACAAAATTTTCGCAACATGCCAAAACATAAAATCCCGACCAAAGCCGGGGTTTTTCTGTAGGATGTTGCTTGTGGGCTGCGGGGGGATTTTACTAATATGCCACCCACAAACCACCTGTTTATTTCATCAGATCGATTGAGCGGGTGATGAAGGCGCTGAGGGCTTCACCGCGGAGCAGGCCGTTGCCGAGGAGGGCGAGGTCTACGAGCTGGCTTACCTCGGGTGTGCCGGGGGCGTAGGCGTCGATGGCGTCGTCGATGGCCTTGCGGCTTTCTGTGACTGTCTTTTCGGCCTCGTCGACGGTGGCGCGGGCTTCGGGGGTGAGCTCGCTGCTGCCGGCTGCCTTGCGTGTTTCCTCGGCTTTGGCATTGGCCTCGTCGATAGTCTTGAGCAGAGGCTCTACGGTGGCGTCGAGGGCGGCGTCGGCCTTCTCGGTGATGGCTTTAACCAAGGGGTGCTCGGTGTTGACAACGACGGTGTAGCTGTCGGGCAGGTCGCCGTAGAAGTTCATGCCGGGCTGAAGGGCTGCCATCTCTTTCATACGGCGCATATATTCGTTCTGAGTGAGGACTACAGGCTGCGAACCGGCAGCGAGGGCCTCGAACTGCACCATGAAGCTTGTCTTCTCCACTTTGCGCGTCGGGAGCTCGAAGAGACGGGTGAGGATGGCGCGGGCGGCGGGGGTGAGCTCGGCCACCTTGCGGTCGGACTTGCGGATGAGGTTGTCGGTGACGTCGGAGTCTACGCGCACAAGAGAGGTGTTCTCAAGTTTGTGCTCAAGGAGGCCGACGAAGTGGTTGTCGAGCTGACCATCGAGCAGGAGCACATTGTAGCCCTTGTCGTTGGCAGCCTTGATATAGTCGTACTGAGCGGTGGCGTCGGTAGCGTAGAGGTAGACGATTTTGCCTTCGGCGTCGGTCTGTGCGGCCTCTACGAGAGTCTTGTATTCGTCGAGGGTATAGTAGCGGCCTTCGGTGTCTTTGAGAAGCATGAACTTAAGGGCGGCGTCGCAGAACTTCTCGTCGGTGAGCATACCGTAGACGATAAATATGCGGATGTCGTCCCATTTCTTCTCAAACTCAGCGCGGTCGGCACGGAAGAGCTCGTCGAGGCGTCCGGCCACTTTCTTGGTGATGTAGCTCGAGATTTTCTTGACGGCGGTGTCGGCCTGAAGATAAGAGCGCGACACATTGAGAGGAATGTCGGGAGAGTCGATCACGCCTTGGAGCAACTGCATGAATTCGGGCACGACGCCTTCTACCGAGTCGGTGACGAACACCTGATTGCAGTAGAGCTGAATACGGTTGCGGTTGATGTCGAAGTTGTTCTTGATCTTGGGGAAGTAGAGGATACCGGTGAGGTGGAATGGATAGTCTACATTGAGGTGAATCCAGAAGAGAGGCTCTTCCTGACCGGGATAAAGCTCTTGGTAGAAAGCGAGGTAGTCGGCGTCGGTGAGGTCGGCCGGCTTCTTCATCCACTGGGGTTCGGTGCTGTTTACAACGAGATCTTTGTCGGTGTCTTTCCACTCGCCGTCTTTCCACTCACGCTCTTTGCCGCTGATGACGGGCACAGGCAGGAAACGGCAGTATTTGCGCAGCAGCATGTCGACGCGCTGCTGGTCAAGGAATTCCTTGCTCTCGTCGTCGATATAGAGGATGATGTCGGTGCCGCGGGTTGTGCGCGAGCCGGCCTCCATCGAGTATTCGGGCGAGCCGTCGCACTCCCAGCGTACGGCCTCGGCACCTTCTTTATAAGAAAGCGACTCGATGACAACTTTTTTCGACACCATGAAAGCGGAGTAGAATCCGAGGCCGAAGTGGCCGATAATGCTTGCGGCGGTGTCTTTGTATTTATTGAGGAACTCCTCGGCGCCGGAGAACGCTATCTGGTTGATATAGCGGTCGACATCCTCGGCGGTCATGCCTATGCCGGAGTCGCTGACAGTGAGCGTGCCGGCCTCTTTGTCGACAGTCACACGCACATTGAGCTCACCGATCTCGCCTTTGAATTCGCCGAACGACGAGAGGGCGCGCAGCTTCTGGCTGGCGTCGACGGCGTTAGAGACAAGCTCACGGAGGAAAATCTCGTGGTCGCTATAGAGAAATTTTTTGATGACGGGGAAAATATTTTCGGTCGTTACCCCGATAGTACCTTTTTGCATATCGTTGTTAATTTATTTATTCAATTACAAGTATAACAACTGAAAGCAAAAAAAGTGCCAAACCCTCGACTGCCAATATGACAGCCCACCCGAGGAGCTCGACGTAGAGAAGTCACGCAGATGATGGGGGTATTTATCCATTCCTTCAAAAATCAGTCAAATTAATTTGGTGGTTGAGATTTTTTTTGCTTACTTTGCAGCGTGAATCCAAATCGGATTCTGACATATTTGAAAGTTTAGAATAACTTTTATCACTTGATTTTGCCCATCGCAGATTCATTTATCGATTATCTGACGGCCATTATTGTGCCCTTACGCAACAGCCTCAGTAATCGAGAATATTGAAATCATGGATGGACTCTCGGAGGTAGGCCTCCGTAAAACATATCAAGTTTCGCTGATTGCGCCGGTCGCTTAGTCCAAGACCGAATAGCAGTCAGTTATTTTTTTCTCTAAACTTTCAAATAAAATGAAAAACAATCTCAGACTCAACACCACACTCTCCCTGAAAGCCCTTGAGGCACAAGCCATAAAGGCGACAGCCATTCAGGCAGCTCGCCAAACCCTCCCGCCAACTCCCCACACCCCCAAAATAAACAAACCGAAACCGGCTGTATCCGGCTCTCATGCCAGACGCCAACCCGCCAACGGTATCGAAAGAGAAGTAAAGGCAATATTCAGCCTCCTCCGCGCAGACGCAGCCCAAAAGAAACACTACATCGCCATCGATCAAACCGGCGAAGGGCTATCCACAAGATGGCTTATATCTGTATTCAACTCCGATGACTTCAGCCGACAGATGGAGGAGGATAAAACATACCGCGAGTATTTGCGCAATGGCTCCGACCGCCGACTCCTTGCAAAGCCCTATAAGGCAACGCCCATTGAGAAATATGGCTTCTATCCCGATCCCGTATGGCCTGACAGACTCGGCTCTGTAGCCATTTACGGCAAGCATGCCGCTCTGCGCAAGAATATCATCGAGCGAATCGGCTATCTTTTCGGCCATAAGGTTGCAAAAGTCTCTCTTGTAATGGGTCGCAGACTATTCGTAGACGTACGCTTCGCAGTTTTCAACAAATTCAACGAAGTCTAACCACAGGTATCCTCCAAGCCACGTATAATTTGTGGAACGGGCTGCAAGCGATTGGCTATTGATAGTTTTAGCCAATCGCTTGCAGCCCGTCATTATTATAAGTTACATAAAATAATCCACGAAGCCGGCACATCAGGCGGTGATGAAGAGCAATTGACCCGGGAGTGATGTTTTTTCGGATATATAACTCTCCGTTTCTACGGCCATAAGTTGCTGCGGGGTGGTGATGGAATCGGTGATAATCTGTCGCAAAAGTTTCCCGCGCAAAGTTTTCAGACGGTTAGAATTGGGCGTCTTCATCGAGCCTCCGGCCTGTATTTCTTGAAATTCCGCTTTCCATACCTTGGCCCTCGATTCTATCCGGGGCCAGTCAATGCACCTTGCAGCGTCGCCGGGAAGAAGATTCAGAACATTATAATCCTTTTCATTCTCAATCCATGAAATGACACAGTCGGTTACTCCCTGCCTCAGATAGCCGGCAAGAGTAGCACCGTCCGGGGCCAACTGATTGGTAAAGTCAAATCTGTAGGGTTTTATTATATCGTCAGGACGCAGCCATCCGTAAAGCGACGATATAATGCCTATACATCGGTTGGCACGCTCCTTTTCCGCCTCCCTCAGCGATGGATATTCAAAAGCCTTGAACACAACTCCCGTAAACGATTCTATCGCCGCGGCGCCCGACTCTTTATAAGGAAAATCATATATCATGAGCCGCAATTTACGGGCCATGGGAACACTTATTTTAACTTTCGCGGCCAGTTCGTCGACAGTCATCGCCTCCAAGCCACTCATAATATCGCGAGCCAAGGATTCAAGCGAAGGCCTGTGACACTCCCAATCCCGGAGCGTCACCTTGCCTGTGCACGGCGCCATAGTCTTCGATTCAGCAATCAATACAAGCATAATACCTCGTCTAAATTTGTATACACGAAGATACGACTTTTTTACGGCAGTTTAAAGTTTCGGGGATATTTTTATTCTAATCATCCGTCATGATGGATGATCAGTTCAGTAATTAGACTCCGGTGGTGTGTATCCCTCTTGAAAACAGTCACCGGGGATTATTGGCGGCTTGTCGGCATTTCTTTCCTAAAGCAATCACACACTTGGAATGTTTCAGGGTGCTTTATACGACCGAATATTGACCTGCTTTTCTCTTTTGATGTCGACACTACCCAATCCACCAATTCTCCGATAGATATTGTCAGATTTTCGCTAACTTTGCAGAGTGAATGACGATAATATCATAGTATCAGGATTTGACAACAGGAATGAGGCTGCGGCAATGACTGTTGATTTCGCTTTGGCCAAATCTTTGGACAGGAGCGGATCTACGTGTGACGCATACGAGTGTATCGTTCAGCGGCGGCGTGTTTTCGTCAAGCGGCTCAAAGCCGAGTATCGCGACAATCCGCTTTATCGAGCAGCCTTCGACAAGGAGTATGACCTCGGAGTGTCGCTGAGTCATCCCTCGCTGCCCCGCTATGTGGGATTCGGTGGAGACTACATCGTAATGGATTTTATCGAGGGGGATACGCTTTCTGCCCTGATAAAGCGTGATGATCCACGGCTTAAAAGCCGCAAGTTTGTCCGACGGCTGTTGAGTGAATTGGTTGATGTGGTAGAATACCTGCACAGGCGCAATATAGTCCACTGCGACATAAAGGCCGATAATGTTATTGTCTCGCCCTACGATGATCGCCCTGTCACACTGATTGACCTTGACAAGGCATATACCTCATGGCTTGGCACCACCCACGGAAATACACAAAAATATGGCTGTGAAGGATGTGCCGATGGAGCGATAGACTTCCGTGGCATAGGGTTGATAGCAACGCAACTTGGGCGTGGCAAGGTTGCTCTATGTTGTGCTAAAAATGAGGTAACGGCAGCCTCCGTCAGACGGGCTATAAAGTCAGAGGGCAAAGGCTATCACTTGTGGGCTGTAATCTGCGGCCTCTTGTTTTGTATTGCAGTTGTGCTATGGTTTTTACATGTTGACAGGTCAATTGACGATACTACTATAATTGAAACACCCCCGACCAATGTAGTTCAATCAGAAACTGTTGATAATAAGGTTGAAGAGGTGGTTGTGCCAACCACTGATATTACCGCTTTACCAATAGAAGAATTCATCAATACTCCGGAGCCACACACCACAGATGCAGCATGGATAGCTTCACTGATTCAGTCGAAGACCGCAGAACTCGAGGCAGAGAGGGAACGAATCTACCGACTGTTAGAGAGCGACACCATCAGCGCCGCAGCCGCCAATATGGAACTGATGGGATATTTGGCCAAGACCAGAAATATAAGGGATGATATTTACGAGTCGGCAAAAGAGCAGTATCCCGATATCCAGCCATCGGACGTACAATTGGAGGTTCACAGTGTAGACGAATGGGCTAAGTGGACTCGAAATGACGATGCCCTTTTCTTCTCGATAAAGGCTTACTGTAAAGCTCACTCTACCCAATAATCTCCACCCCTGTCAGGCCGCCCTGCTTGGCCGCCTGATATGAGCCGAGATGCTTTTTGTCGCGCTCGACGTCGCTTATCAGCAATTCAAACCCGACGTAGAAGCCGGCGATGGTGAGTATGTCGCCTTTAAGCAGTTTGCTACCGCGCGATTCGTTGACGAGATAACGGTTTTCGGCGATGTAACTTAGAGTCAACAGTCTGTTGGGATGATAGGTGATCTGAATTTGCTCGCCGGGGAGAAGATCGGCAGAATCAATACTCTCAACGGCGCGGAAATCAGATATTTCCGTATCCTCCCCCAAGTCCTTTGCCAGCAGATTATAATCGGGATAGCCGAGATACTGCGCGATTATGTCGAGCGACGACGGACGCGGATTCGCCGGCCCGTTGACAAAGCCGAGCATGCGCTTCAATGTTGTCGTTCCAAGCGTCTGCCCCGTAGCTTCCTGAATGGCCATTGCAAGGGCCTCGCACTGCTGCGGGTACTGAATGGGAGAATTGAACTTCTCCAGAATCATCTGTCTGATCTTGTCGTTAATCATTATGTTGAGTCGGGTTTCGCCCAAAGGTTGATAGGGTTGGGTCGGCTTCGCCGAGGGTTGAATGGGTTGATTATAGTACAAAGGTAGGGAGTTTAATCAAGAGAGCCTCTAACACAGACCGTTCACAATGTTCATTCACTTTTTTTATTTGTCAGCAAGCGATAAAACAGCAAATTTCTTCTTTAAACCAATGATTAGACGGGACGTGTCAAAGAATAAATTTCTAACGTTATTTAACTCATCTTCAGTTAAATATCCTAAATCAACCGCAATTTCGAGTTGGCAATACGCTTCCATGGGAGAACCATAGGCAATATCAAGGAAATGGATTCTCTCCTTATAGGAAGTGCGACCACTTTGCTCCGCTATATTGGAAGGCACTGAAATAATGGCTCGTCGCACTTGGTCACATAGGGCAAATCTCTCCTCTGTCGGAAATCTTTGTATAAGAATATAAACATCTTTGACCAGCTTGCGTGCCGTCTGATAAACAAGCAGCTTTTCAAAAGAATATTCCATGGTATTGTAGTCGGGCTACGCCCGAAGGTTGAAACGGTTTGGTCGGCTGCGCCGAGGTTGAATGGGTTGTTTTTTATGACGCAAAGGTAGCAAAAAAGATTAAAACTATCAACCCTTCAACCTCTCACCCCTTCACTCCTTCACAACATCAACCCTCGGGCAACGCCCGTCCCAACCACATTCAACCCATCAACCTTCGGGCATCGCCCGACTAATGAACGGAGTGAACGCCCGATTTTTCGGTCATATCAAATAAAACTGCCACTTTTGCCACAGCAACGCAGAGGCACGCTGCAAAGATAAACAAAATATTTGTTGGCAAATCCTTTGTCACATACAAAATAATGTTTAAATTTGCGATAAGTCTAAATGACTTTCAGTCAACGTGCACCAGCCGTTGGCTGACACGCACTTTTAGCTCATCGCGAGCTAAAGGTTGCGATGTTGGGTGTTGAATACACTCGGCATAACATACTGAAAGCGTTTACTTGACGCTTCAGTTCTGACGATCCGGAACTTCGCAACTTCCAAAACACCCTTGTCAGAACAGGAGCAACGGTAGATGCCATGTTGGATATGTAACTCTATCCGCCGTGGACCGTAGCCTCGTTTGCGAGGAGCGACACACTGCGCGTACTTACATATTTGCGTGGGCCTCTGCGTTGTTTCGTTCCTTACAAAGACAGGCAATGCGAAGGCCTCGGATCGTGGGAACGGACAGCAAGTACGGCACCACGCTTTTTTCTACCCATATCCCAAGGTGCCACAAAGAGAAAGCCGAGGCGCTTGAAAGGCGGTAGGCACCAGTTAAATCTAATACTCCGATGCAATTATCTCTAAAGGCGCATTACCTTTCAAAATGCGTTGACAAGAAAGCGCTAGAGGTTTTATTTGAAATGTTCGATAAGAATAATATCGAGTACAGGCCGCTTGCTATCCCCGTTTCTTCACTGGATATTGATAAATTCATTGATCCACAGGAATTTCAGCATATTGTGGAATCAGTAGAGTTCAGAGGTATAATCCATGAGTCTGTAATTTTCGATTTCTATCTTCCCCAGTTCGGTTACATATTCAACCTTGACCGAATGAGCATGGCTGCAAATTCAGGTATGTCAGACGCTCAACGTCTGGAAATGATTGTAGATGAATCGGTCAGCAGGGCAAATTCAAGGGCTAAAGACTGGGAGCGTACTGAAGACTCAGAGCCCAACATTTCATGGGATTTTATGGGAAAGTTGAGCTTCCTTAAAAAGGCAACAATGGATTATCTCGATTCAAAAGGAATCAGGAGTCTTTTCAGTGCCACGAACAACATTGTGGATTCTATCGTTCGGTCTGATGATGACCGTCGAGGCCCCATAGCAGTTGACAAGATTCCGGCTCTGGAGGCAGCACTTATTGTCGAACGCCTGAGAAAATAAAGGATAATCTGTTCGAGGGGATTGACCCCGAACGCCCAAGGGAAAAAGCCCGGGATTATATCCGTTGGAAAGCTGCCAAGGACTTAGAGCCCGAATACCAGCAAGACTACGACTTCCTATATAACGATGTCGATTATTTTCACGATTTCTTCATGGATTGGCGCGACCACGCTTTTCTTGAAGGTTTTACCGGTAAAGCGATTGATTGGAGCAAGTAACGCAAGTGAACGCAGTGAACGGCTAAATCCTTCTTCGAAAACGCGATAGTGGCTATCTTTGTCGCATAATACAAAAAACATAAACTATGTGCAAATACAATATTTCGCCGTTTACGCCCGGTAGTCTCACGTTGGTGGCAGCACGTCCGGGAATGGGTATGCTTGACTATATGTGTGCTCATGCTTCCGCTCGACTTCGCTCACACAAGTTGCTCTTCCTGACAGATTGCACATCTCACTTGCAAATCAAAAAAAGGATTGGGGTCGATTTGCTACCCAATCTCATAATCGTCGATACTGTTGCCGATGATTTAGACGGAGAGCTAAACCATATCAAGACTCTATGTGATGAAAATGGTTTTTCAACGGTTATTGTTGAGCCGCGAAAGGGATTCTATGACCTGACAAGACTAAAGAAACTTTCACAGGAACTGCATATAGAAATCGTGGTTGGTGAACGGATTGCTTCATGGCACGACTGTCCGGGCACACCTGAGGCTCCTGCCATCAACGATGTCCAAACGCCCGGCGTTGAGTCAATTGATAACTTCATTGCACTTCATCGCCCCGAATTCTACAAACCAAGATGTCGAAACTGAGATTGCTGACAATGGTTGTGCTGACGGTGGCGTTCCTGCTGTCACTGTGGGCAGTGCCCGTGGTGATGGCAGTGCTTGCTGTCACAGTGATTGAGACGCTGTGGATCAAGATTGCGCTATGGGCGGTGGTCGCTCTGTGGCTGTTGCTGCTTCGCCCTTGGACCATGTTCCGCAATCCCCGTTTCGGACAGTTCATCTCGGATATGCGCCGAGCGTTAATTCAAATTTTTCAAACTTGAAGGTTGGATTCGGCTGCCGGCCGATGGTTGAAATGGTTGATTAGGTTGAATGACTTAACAACCGCATCACCCCCCTCTCAACCGTCAGCACAGCTGACCGCAACCTCCGCAACCTTCGGGCAACGCCCGACTATAAACATGGACTATTCAGAATTCTACTATCACGACTGCGATGGAGACGGTATGCCTTACAGCTGTCCCGTCAATCCCGTCCATACCATCTTCATCCTCGAAGGCACAGCCGAAGCTCTTGAAGCGGCAGTAGCAATCGTAGCCAAGGCGCAGGTCAACTCTGCCAAATTGTACGATTCTCCCTTTGAAAAAGTGGAGCAAAAGCAGCTGCTTGGCAAATTCGTAATCGACATCGAGACCAACAACTACATTCCACAGCTCTACGATGACATTAAGGTACTCTCCGGAATGGCTAAGGCAGTATATGTTGTCTATGACAAAGCTCACGGTCGATTGATAACCAACGATGAGACCCACACTTACGCCGCTCTCGGGGTAGAGTCTTCACACGAAGATGAAATCGACGAGGGAGACGACATGTTCCCCGAGGAGTACGAACTGTCACTTCCCGACATGAATTAATGATTGACATCAACAAAATTCGTCAAGTTTTCACCCCCTCCGAAGGGGAACGCCTCATAGCCCTCGACTGGGATGCGGACATCGTGCCATTGTTCAAAGACAGCGGAAAGGTGAGTTTTAACACGCTCAAAGGAGATGATATTGAAACTGTGATGAAGTCATTCCTTGCCCTCCCCGGTCTGAACGAGGCAACCGACATAGTTTTCAATCTGTCGGTGCGAGAGCAATACTGCTGCAAACTCTGGCAGATGGCTCTCTACGCCAACGAACTCTGCAACATCCCCTCCCAACCCTCCGTCGCCTGGGGCTACACCAAGTCCCCCGACCAACCCGTAAATATCAAAATCGACGTAATTTACAAATAATGCATAAGAATATGGCCAATCCAAATACTCTACCTGAATGGGTAGAAAAGTACCAAACTATTACGTCAAGTCGCGCTATAATTTTGCATAGTGCCGTGGAGTATCTCCAAGAAATAGGCCTCACTCGTCTCGGCTTCTGGGGTTGCGAAGATATGCTCCGATCTTCAGAAAATAAAATTCAGTATAGTAGCGAAGATGAGAAAATTTTCTCACAACTCGTGCCTGATTTTGAGATTGAATCTCCAGAGGGGTTATATATTGGAGTCCTGCTCGATCAGGACAAGCCCAATGAAGATGAATCTAAGATGCAAGTAATCATAGTGCCATCTTTTAAAGACGAAGTAACTATTGAACCGCTGAATTCCTATAATTATGATGAATTCTGCCTGATACTTGATGCCATTGTCAAAAGTGTAGAGTTCAATAAAGCGAACAACATTCCGGTCGAAAAATGGGGCGTTATGCACGATGCATTCGTCAATCCTTACACCCTTGAATACATTGGTTAAGATGAATACATTGGTTAAGAAATCAAAGCACAAGAAAATGAACAAACCAACTACACTGCCGCAATGGGTAGACCTCATCAATGAGGTTTCG
Source organism: uncultured Muribaculaceae bacterium (assembly GCA_910579995.1). Lineage (GTDB taxonomy): Bacteria > Bacteroidota > Bacteroidia > Bacteroidales > Muribaculaceae > CAG-873. Next base: position 29,086 of record CAJTWH010000018.1, read on the forward strand.
TTTCATGTTAATGAATCAAACCGATCCAAACTGATACAATCTGCCCTGGAATACCTCAAGGCTAATAATCTGACACAACTCGGTTTTTGGCCAATCAGTGACGGAAGTCCCAAGTATAAGGCAGAGGATAATAAAATATTCTCAGACCTTCTTGAACACACTCAATTTCCGTACATTAACATTCATCAATCACTCGATAACAAAAGCATCGTCTTAGGAGTGAGTATCAATGAGGATGAGGAGTACGAAGGTGAAAAATTACAGGTTATCTGGCTTTCTTACCTTTCGGATAAGATGTGGGACGACCCACCATATTGGGTCGTCTCATCTGCTGGCATCATATATTGCTACCACGAAACAGATGTTGTTTGGGAAATTCTTGATGCTATTGTTAAGAGCGTGGAGTTATATAAAGCCAACAATATCCCTGTCGAAAAATGGGGCATAGTGCATCATCCGGATGTCGATCCTTACACCCTGAAATATATCGGTCCCAACCCGGCAGAACGCATGGCAGAAAAAAACTTAAATCTTGATGACTACAAGGGCAATGACCTTGCGTTCATCGATGACATCATCGAAAGACGTCGCAGTGTAAACAAAGACTCGATAGAGGCTCTCACACGCGTAGCCGAGTATCTCACCGAAAAAGGCGTCAGCCAACTCGGCCTTTGGTCAAGCTTCTATTTAGATAAATTTGATGCTCCCAAATACAACGAGGAAGATGTCGAGCTTTTTGAAGGCATCTCGGCACCGGATAACCGTGTGGATTTTGGAGGAATCCCTGGAGAAAACAGCGACGGCTTCGTCTATGGAGTTAAAGTCAATAACGGGAAGCTTGTGATTGTGGGATCCAACAATTACACAGGGATTGTGGGATCCGACAATTACACAAGAGAGGTAAATGTGTATATTCCACAAGACGAGATATTATACAATGGCTGGAACGTGGATAACTACGACTCTCTGATGAAGATGATCAGCGATACCATCAAAATCAACGTACTAAACAATATCCCAACAGAAAAGTGGGGCATCGCACACTATGGTAAAGTAGATTCATATACGTGGGAGCCGGTAGACAATCAGTAGAACTGACCTACAATCCAATCAAACACAATAGCCGGAGAAAGCAACGCCTTGAGCACGGTGGCTCGGAATAACGGCAGCAATGCCAGTGTACAGCTGACCATAATTTACCCTGAAATCATGGGCAGTGCTGCAAGAGAGCGCACGGTAGCGCACGAGAACGATGGCAACATCGAGGGTCGGCTGCCCATGATTTATTTAACCGACACTATGGCTGGAGCAAGTAGCTCTTATCATCAGCGAACTTTACAAATTAGATTCAACTGATTCGAATGTCAAGATTACCACAGGATAAACTCGAATATAGCAATGTCTCTAAACTCTGAACGCAGTGAACGGCGGATTGCTTCGCCGGGTCGCGGGGAATGGCTATCTTCGCATCGGTAATTACCGATAACTAACCGGGAACTAAGCTAATAAGAATGATAATGAGTAATCATAATGAAAATATAAACCAGAATGACTCGCTGCCGGTGATGATGTATCTTCACGGGTTTATGTCGGGAGCCAATGGGGCGAAGCAGCGGCAGTTGCAAAAGCGGTTCAAGGGTCGCTATCGTGTGATTGCTCCGGAGCTGTATGCCGACCCGGTGCGCTCGCTCACTATCATCAATGAGCTTGTCAAGAAGGAGAAGCCTGAGATTATAGTGGGCACTTCGTTGGGCGGATTCATGGCCTTGGAGAGTGAGAGCGGTGATGCCGAGGTGCTTGTGGTCAATCCATGCATGTTTCCGCAGTGGGAGTTGGCGCAATGGCTCAACCAAGAGCTGACATATTTCTGCAAGCGTCTCGACGGCGTGCAGAACTATTGGCTGACACAGAGCGTGCTCGACAGCTACAAGCCTTACGTAGCCATAGCGTCGGTGCGCATGAAGCGCGACCGCCTTTGGGCGCTCTGCTCCTCCAAGGATGAGATTCTCGGACTCAACCACCTCAATATCCTTGGCGACCTCCTGCCTGCCGAGCGGCTTGTGGTGACCGACGATTTCGGCCATCAGTGTTCGGGGGCCGGACTGCAACATCTCTACGAACTGCTCGAGCGTGCCGTGGAGTTGCGCGAACGCCTGCGCACATCCGCGCTCGTGCCTAAAACCTTGCAGGAATTTGAGAACTTTGTCCGGTTCCGAAAAGTGTGTACCGATCCGGGGTATTACCGACTGACCACATGGACCTACAACACCACTCAGGAGCAGTTTATCGGTAATAATCTCGACCATAAAATCAGCGATGAGCCATCTGAAACCTTGACGTTCAAACGCGTGGAAATCAATGGTTGTCCGGCCTATCGAGTACCACTGATGTTTGATGAGAAGCCGTTGTTTGCCGACTTCCCGACTTATAATGAAGCTGTCAGTGCCATGAAGGAAGCTGTGGGAAAGCATAACATTTATGCCTTTACCGTAGAGCGTCTGCTTTTTGGCCTCCCTGCTCATCAACCCTACCACACTCAGGCGTGGATGTTTGATGCTCAGGGGGAGAAGATTCAGACCGCTGCTTGCTCTGCCGCCCACTATAATCTGCCGGGCATATACGGCAAATTTTTCGGACACTTCCCGGAAGAGATGCCCTATAAACAGGGGGACATTGTGATGATACCCCCAAAATACCCCAAAGATGGCATGGAATACGGCGTATTGGGTGTAGTGGCCGGTGAGCCTGATACAATTGAAAAGGGGTATGACTGTTATAAGACTACGATGCGTAAATGGATTCGCCGTAACCGCCAACCCGAAACGTGGCTTGATATAGCTCAATATCCAGGCTCTGATGAAGATGAATATTTTATCCAGACCGGGCCGTATGACAATGGATTCACACATTGCACTTTCCGTGCGCCAATGCAGGTGTTCCCTGCTCCGAAAGATTTGCCGGAGGCGACTGTGGCCGAGCTGCACTCATGGTATGACGGCTATCTCAAATCTCTCGAAGATGAACGCAAAGAGGTGGAACAAATGACCGAAGAAATCTCTAAATCTGACAACAATATGCTTGACCCTGAAAACGACGACATAACAATGCTTAAAGTGGCGCTCAAAGGCTCGAAAGAGGCCTTGGCGACAGCCTATCGTCGCTCCATACGCATGCTGGCCGAATATGACAAGGAATTCGGCACTGAATCCCAACCCGACGATCTCGACTTCCGTTGGGAGTGGATAAAGGGCTACCGTGTACTCACCATAATCACCAACGGCGCAGGCATCCACGGCAAGTTCGACGACATTGATGGCATCACCGAGTGTCTGTGGGCCATCTACGATGACTATTCCGCCCTCTACGCCTCCAACGACCGCGAAGGCATCCTTCTTAACGACCGCACGACCTTCGGCATCCCCGAAGGCCGCTACGAAATATAATGACTATGGATCCGGACGATAGGCTGAACATAGACGAGGCTTTGGCATTGCAGTTGTATGGAATGCCGGTGGCTGAAATACGTGAAACGGATTGTCATCAGTTTGACGTGATGATGTTCTTTTACGATGGGCTGCAGGAGCATGTGGATGTGGCTATTGACATTCTCGAACGTCAGGAGGAGATAGGGATTGTCAGCCTTTCGTGTCAGCACGACTTCTTTCCCCGACGCCTGCTCGAAATTGGTGATGACTGTCCTCCGGTAATCCATTGTAAGGGTAATCTCGAACTGCTCAATGCTGAAAAAACAGTTGCCATCATCGGTGCCCGTGCTGCCGACAAGGAGGGCTATGACAAGGCATACGAACTCGGTAGGCGGTATGCCGAAGAAGGCTATGTAGTGGTCAGCGGTTTGGCTCTCGGATGCGACAAGGCCGCCCACGAAGGCTGCCTGAGCGTAGGCAGCAAGACAATAGCCATAGTTGGCAACGGACTCGACATCTGCCATCCCAAGGAGAACAAGGATCTGGAGCAAGCCATACTCGACAATCATGGGTTGCTGCTCTCCGAGTGGTATATCCGCGTCAAGGCAAATCCAACACGCCTTGTGGCCCGCAACCGCTTACAGGCTGCGTTGTCTGATGCCGTCATCCTGGCTCAATGCCCCATAAAGAGTGGATCGCTCCACACTATGCGCTTCGCCCGTCAATACAACAAGCAATGCCTCGCCGCCACCTTCCCCCATCGCACCGAAGCCAACGCCGGCAACTACGACCTGCTCGACCGCGGGCTGTGTCGGGCTTTGCCCGAAGGTTGATTGGGTTGAGTCGGGCTGCGCCCGAGGGTTGAGAAGGTTGAGAAGGTTGAAGGGTTGATGAGGTAGAAAAATATTGTAACTGACAGGTATTATGGTCAGAGAAAGCAACGCCTTGAGCATGGTGGCTCGGAATAACGGCAGCAATGCCGGTGTACTGCTGACCATAATACATTTTACCAAGTAATCATGGGTGGTGCTGCAAGAGAGCGCACGTGAGCGCACGAGAACGATGGCAACATCGAGGGTCGGCTGCCCATGATTTTTTTAACCGACACTATGGCCGGAGCAAGCAACGCGCGCTGGATTTTGGAAGTGCGGAGAACTCGCTCGAAGCGGGAGGTACTGCCGGTTATCTTATTCGGAGGCCGGGCTCCATCGCTCAGCACCTTTTGCAATTCTAAAATCAGACTTTAGAATTGCAAGATTTCCTCTACACGGTTGAGAGCCCAACGGTACTGCCGTTCTTTTTCAATAATAGCCCGGGCGTTAAAATTCCGGCCATTTTCATAGACAATCTTCCATTGTGGATATATAACTGGCAAAACGACATCTGTTATAAAATTCAATTGAAGTTAATTCAAATTTCATAAACTGTATCCCCTCCGGATACTTGTATTGTCTTGTAAAGGCGGAAATGCCCTGTCTGTGAAGGTCTTGAAGCTTTACCAATGTCGTATATTCTTCCTCTATGGTTTTATGCGAAGTTACGACTTTTTTCACGGCAGCAGGAAATTTCCGGGATACTCTTTTTATCTCTAACGTGTTAGTTTTACGCCTATTTAAAATGCGGTAAAATGCAAAAACAGGCAAGCAAAAAGGGTTGAGCGGTCGCGGTATGCGATGCTCAACCCTTTGATATTCTTTGCTTTAAGTGTTTTCGATCGGCTTAATATTCCTCCTCGTTGAACAGGAAGTCTTCTTTTGAGGGGTAGTCGGGCCAGATGTCTTCGATTGATTCGTAGGTGTCGCCTTCGTCTTCGATTTCCTGAAGGTTTTCGATCACTTCCATCGGGGCGCCGCTACGCATTGCGTAGTCTATGAGTTCGTCTTTTGTTGCGGGCCAAGGTGCGTCTTCGAGCTTCGAGGCCAATTCGAGTGTCCAGTACATATTCGGTGTAGTTTATTTTGGTCTGTTTTTAAAAGTGCGCAAATTTAGCAATTTTCTTTATTTTAACTGCAATCTCGACTACTTATTTCATAGATTAGCCGATTTTTGGCGTTAAATAATCTTAACAGCAACACAACGGCGAAGCCGAGGCTTGTCGCCGGCTCCGCCGTTGCGGTATTTTGCAGTATTTATTTGAGACCTTCGGTGTAGTCCATGCCCATATAGTGCTGGTAGGGATGGTCGCAGGCGGGGCATACTTTTGGGGGTTCGGTGCCGGTGTATTCATATCCGCACACGAGGCATTTCCATACGATGGGTTTCTCGCGTTTCCACACTGTTCCGGTCTCTACTTGATGGAGGTAGTGGAGGAAGCGGCGGCGGTGGTGCTCTTCGATAGAGGCGATTGCGCGGAAGTGCTCGGCGATTTCTGCAAAGCCTTCTTTATCGGCTGTCTCGGCGAAGCGCATATACATGTCATGGCCCTCTACTTTTTCTTCATGGGCGGCCACTTCGAGGTTTTGCGCGGTGGTGCCGATCACGCCGGCGTCGACGTTGACCTCTACAGGCAGTGTGCCTCCTTCGAGATATTTGAAATAGATTTTGCTGTGACGCAATTCGTTGGCAGCAGTTTCATTGAATACTTCGGCGATAGGGAAATATTCTTCCTTTGTTGCCTGACCGGCATAGAAAGTATAGCGAGTGTAGGCGGCCGACTCGGCCATATAGGATTTCACCAGATTTTTCTCTGTTTCGGTTCCTTTGATACTTTTAGCTTTAGTTGTCATGAGGGCGGTGTTTTACGTTTGTTAGTGATATTGTAACAATAGTAAGTGCCGTAATGTTCCGAGGTAATCATTTTTTTTGTAATTTTGTGAAGATAAAGACTCATACCACTATGAAACGCGACATACCCGTATTGCTGCTCACGGGATATTTAGGCAGCGGCAAGACCACTCTTCTCAACCGTATACTCACCAATGAGCGCGGCATACGCTTCGCTGTAATCGTCAATGACATCGGCGAGGTCAACATTGACGCCTCTCTCATCCAGAAAGGAGGCATTGTCGGGGGCAAGGATTCAGGCGACCTCGTTGCGCTGCAGAACGGCTGTATCTGCTGCACTCTGAAGATGGATCTCATCGAGCAGATCACCGACATCGTGGCCACCGGAAAATTCGACTATATCGTCATCGAGGCCAGCGGTATCTGCGAGCCGGCGCCGATAGCCCAGACTATATGCTCGATACCGTCGCTCGAGGCCAAATACAACCGCCACGGGCTTCCGGTGCTCGACTGCATTGTCACCGTAGTCGACGCCCTGCGCCTCAAGAGCGAATTCGGCTGCGGCGACGCACTTACCAAGAAAGACATCGACGAGGAAGATATCGAGAATCTGATAATCGAGCAGATTGAGTTCTGCAACATCATCCTGCTCAACAAGATATCCGAGGTAAGCGCCGAAGAGGCGGGCCGTATCCGCGCCATCATCCGCGCCATCCAGCCCAAGGCGCGTATCATCGAGTGCGACTACTGCGATGTAGACCTCTCCGAGCTCATCAATACCGACATGTTTGATTTTGAGAAGGTCGCCACCTCAGCCGCTTGGGTACACGAGGTAGAAAAAGCTCCCACCGAGGAGGAAGAAGCCGAGGCCCGCGGACACCATCACGAACATCATCATGAGCATGAGCATGAACATCACCATGACCACGACGACGAACATGAGCACCACCATGACGGGCACGAACACGGCCACGACCATCACCACCACCATCATCACCATGACGAGGGCGAGGCTGAGGAATATGGCATACAGACATTCGTCTACTACCGCCGCAAGGGTTTCGACCTCAACAAGTTCGATTTCTTCGTCAACCGTCATTGGCCCTCGAATGTGATCCGCGCCAAGGGCGTTGTATACTTCCGCCACAACCCCGACATGTCGTATCTTTTCGAGCAGGCCGGAGTGCAGAAGAAGCTTACCGAGGCCGGCTTCTGGTTTGCGAGTGCACCCGAAGACGAGCTCGCACAGTTTATGGCCAATGAGCCGGGCCTTGCACGCGACTGGGATCCCGAATACGGCGACCGCATGATAAAACTCGTATTCATCGGCCAGAATCTCGACCGCGAGGCCATTACCGCCCACCTCGACGCTTGCATGTAACAGATTTTTCGTACCTTTGCCACCGACAACTATACCGCCCTTATGGATAAACGAATAATTGAATGTGTGCCCAACTTCAGCGAGGGCCGCAACCCCGAGATTATCAAAAGCATTACCGACGCCATCGAGGCCGTTGACGGAGTATCATTGCTCGACGTCGACCCCGGCGAGGCCACCAACCGCACCGTAGTCACCTTTGCCGGCTCGCCCGAGGCTGTTGCCGAGGCCGCATTCCAAGGCATACGCAAGGCAGCCGAGCTCATCGACATGAGCAAGCACCATGGCGCACACCCCCGCATGGGCGCCACCGACGTGTGCCCCTTCGTGCCCGTGAGCGGTGTCACGCTCGAAGAATGTGCCGAGCTCGCCCGCAAGCTCGGCCGTCGTGTTGCCGACGAACTTCAGATTCCCGTCTACGCCTACGAAGCCTCGGCTTTCACTCCCGCACGCAAGAATCTTGCCGTATGCCGCAGCGGTGAATACGAAGGCCTCGCGGCCCGCATGGGAGCCGGCGACGGTGCTGACTTCGGCGACCGTCCGTTCGACGACAAGATGGCCCGCACCGGTGCTACAGCCATAGGAGCGCGCGACTTCCTCATCGCCGTAAATTTCAACCTCAACACTACCTCTACCCGCCGCGCCAATGCCATAGCATTCGACGTGCGCGAGAAAGGACGCCCCATGCGCGAGGGAGGCAAGGTCAACGGCAAACCGCTCAAAGACGCCGACGGCAAGACTATAATGCAGCCCGGCACTCTCAAGGGCACTAAAGCAATCGGCTGGTATATCGATGAATACGGCATAGCCCAAGTGTCGATGAACATCACCGACACCAAGCTCACCCCACTCCACACCGCTTTCGACGAGGTTTGCCGCAAGGCCGACGCCCGCGGTATACGCGTCACCGGCACCGAAATCGTGGGTCTCGTGCCGCGCAAGGCGCTCATCGACGCCGGCGAATATTTCCTGCGCAAGCAACAGCGCTCGCTCGGTATCCCCGACAGCGAGAAAATCCGCATAGCAATCAAATCGATGGGGCTCGACGAGCTCAAGCCTTTCGTGGCCGAAGAAAAAATAGTGGAAGACGTGCTCGCTGCCCGTCAACCTCACGCACCCCGCCTCATCGACCTCACAGCCAAAGCATTTGCAGAGACTACAGCCTCAGAGTCGCCGGCTCCCGGCGGAGGCTCCATCGCTGCTTACATGGGAGCGTTGGCTGCCGCTCTGGCAACCATGGTGGCCAACCTTGCCGCCCACAAGGCCGGCTGGGACGACCGTTGGGAAGAATTCAGCGACATGGCCGTGGAAGGACAGAAGATGATGGACAGCCTCTTGGTGCTCGTAGACCGCGACACCGACGCTTTCAATGCCATCATGGCCGCCATAGGCATGCCCAAGGCTACTGATGAAGAGAAAGCCGCCCGCGCCCGTGCACTCCACGACGCTACTGTCAACGCTGTAGAAGTACCCTACTCCACTCTCTGCGAAGCCTTCGCCACATTCGACCTGCTGCGCCGCGTGGCCACCCATGGCAACCCCGCCTCGGCAAGCGACGCCGGTGTAGGCGCTCTCGCTGCACGCGCTGCCGTCCGCGGAGCATACCTCAACATGAAAATCAATGCCGCCGACATCGCCGACGGCAGTGTTGACGATATCATCGCCAAGGCTGAAGCCATGGTAGCCGAAGCCGACAAGGCCGAACAAGAAATTTTAGCCATCGTAAACGAAAAAATATCATCGAAATGACCGCCGAAGAGTTCAAAAAAGCTGTAGCCGAGGGTATTCCGGCCACCTTGCCGGCAGCCAAGCCCTACGACCCCGAAGTCAACCATGCTCCCAAGCGCAAGAAAATCCTCAGCGCCGACGAGGAGCGCCTTGCCCTGCGCAATGCCCTGCGCTATTTCCCCGCAGAGCTCCATGCCGAGCTCGCGCCGGAGTTTGCCGATGAGCTCCGCACCTACGGCCGCATTTACATGTACCGCTATCGCCCCGACTACGACATGTATGCCCGCCCCATCGACGAGTATCCGGCACGCTCGCGTCAGGCCGCGGCCATAATGATGATGATACAGAACAACCTCGACCCGGCCGTCGCCCAACACCCCCATGAGCTTATCACCTACGGCGGCAACGGTGCCGTATTCCAGAACTGGGCGCAATATCGCCTCGTGATGAAATACCTCAGCGAGATGACCGACGAACAGACACTCGTGATGTACTCGGGTCATCCGCTCGGCCTCTTCCCCTCATCGCCGGGCGCACCGCGTGTGGTTGTCACCAACGGCATGGTGATCCCCAACTACTCCAAGCCCGACGACTGGGAGCGCTTCAATGCCCTCGGCGTGAGCCAGTACGGCCAGATGACAGCCGGCTCATACATGTATATCGGCCCGCAAGGTATCGTACACGGCACAACTATCACCGTGCTCAATGCCGGCCGGCGCCACAGCAAAGACGGCAATCTCGCCGGCATGCTCTTTGTCACCGCCGGTCTCGGCGGCATGTCGGGAGCTCAGCCCAAGGCCGGCAACATCGCCGGAGTGATAAGCATTACTGCCGAAATCAACCCCAAGGCCGTAGAGAAACGTCATGCCCAAGGATGGGTGGATGAAGTATACGCCGACCTCGACGAGCTGATGGCACGCGTGGCCAAGGCCCGGGAGAACAAAGAAACCGTATCGCTTGCTTATCAAGGCAATGTCGTAGACCTGTGGGAGCGCCTTGCAGCCGACGATGTCACGGTAGAACTCGGCAGCGACCAGACCTCGCTCCACAACCCGTGGGCGGGCGGCTACTACCCCGTAGGGCTGTCGCTCGAAGAGTCAAAGGCCATGATGGCCGACGACCCCGAGCAGTTCCGCCAACGCGTGCAGGAGTCGCTGCGCCGTCAGGTGGCCGCCATCAACAAGCTCACGGCCAAAGGCATGTATTTCTTCGACTATGGCAATGCCTTCCTTCTGGAGAGCTCGCGCGCCGGTGCCGACGTGATGAACGAAGACGGCACTTTCCGCTATCCATCGTATGTGCAGGATATCATGGGTCCGCTATTCTTCGACTACGGGTTCGGCCCCTTCCGCTGGGTGGTTACCTCGGGCAAGCCCGAAGACCTCGCCACGACCGACCGTCTGGCCGCAGAAGTGCTTGAGGAAATCCGCCGCACGGCTCCCGCCGATATCTGCGGTCAGCTCGACGACAATATCCACTGGATCCGCGAGGCTGGCCCCAACAAACTCGTTGTAGGCTCTCAGGCACGCATACTTTATGCCGACGCCGAAGGCCGCGCCAAGATAGCGCTCGCTTTCAACGACGCCATCGCCCGCGGCGAGATTTCAGCACCGGTAGTGCTCGGACGCGACCACCACGACGTCAGCGGCACCGACTCGCCTTTCCGCGAGACCTCAAACATCTACGACGGCTCGCGCTATTGCGCCGACATGGCCGTACACAATGTGATAGGCGACTCTTTCCGCGGCGCCACATGGGTATCGCTCCACAACGGCGGCGGTGTAGGCTGGGGTGAAGTCATCAACGGCGGCTTCGGCATGGTGATAGACGGCTCGGAAGAAGCGGCCAAGCGCATTAAGTCGATGTTGCTCTGGGACGTAAACAACGGTATCGCACGCCGCTCATGGGCACGCAACAAAGGCGCCATCGACGCCATCCGCCGCGAGATGGACCGCACCGAAGGCCTCAAAGTAACCCTGCCCAACTTCGCCGACGACAATATCATAGACGCAGCTTTAGCCTCTCATAAATAATTACTTAAGTTTAATACGCTTTCAGCGTAGTTTATGAAGTTTAAAAAGTTTAGAGATACTTTACCATACTTAAACTTCTTAAACGTGTTAAACTCATAATAAACAAGTTTCGTAAGCGAAACTTAAGCTCAAACTACCGATCATGCACCATATAAGCACCGACATAATCACCTGCGACCAAGCTTACAAAGCCGTCATCAACTCCGAAAAGCTCGCACTCTCCGAAGCCTCGGAGAAACTTGTTGCCGACTGCCGCAAGTTCCTCGACGACAAGATAGCCACCGTAGACCGTCCGCTCTACGGAATCACCACCGGCTTCGGCTCTCTTTGCGATATCAGCATATCGCCCGAAGACCTTGAGAAACTGCAGTGTAACCTGATGATGAGCCATGCCTGCGGCATGGGCGACCGCGTGCCCCGCGACATCGTCCGCCTCATGCTCCTGCTCAAAATCCAGTCGCTCAGCTACGGCAACTCAGGCGTGCAGGTTGCAACAGTGAAACGCCTCATCGATTTCTACAACGAAGGCATAACCCCTGTAGTCTACAGCCAAGGCTCACTCGGCGCCTCGGGCGACCTCGCTCCGCTGGCACATCTGAGCCTGCCGCTCATCGGCATGGGCGAGGTTGAATACAAGGGCGAAGTGCGCCCCGCAGCCGATGTTCTTGCCGAACTGGGCTGGGAGCCTATACATCTGCAATCGAAAGAGGGCCTCGCGCTGCTCAACGGCACACAGTTCATGTCGGCTCACGGCGTATGGGCGGCAGCACGTGCCGACGCTCTCATCGGCATGTCGCAGGTGATAGCGGCCATGAGTCTCGACGCGTTCGACGGCCGCATAGAGCCCTTCGGCAAAGAGGTCAATGAAGTGCGCCATCATCCGGGTCAGATAGCCGTGGCCGAAGGCATACGCAACATTCTCAAAGACAGCGAGATTGCCGCACAGCCCAAGAAGCACGTGCAGGATCCCTACTCATTCCGGTGCATACCTCAGGTACACGGCGCCGTTGTCGACGCCCTCGAGTTTGTCAACACACGTCTTACCGAGGAAATCAACTCTCCTACCGACAACCCCACCATCTTCCCCGACGACGACATCATCGTATCGGCCGGCAACTTCCACGGCGAGCCCATCGCAATGCCTATGGACTACCTCGCCCTCGCCCTTACCGAGCTCTCGAATATCTCGGAGCGCCGTATCTACAAGCTCATCGGCGGCACACGCGGTCTGCCCTCGTTCCTCGTTGCCAACCCGGGCCTCAACAGCGGCTTCATGATCACCCAATACACCGCAGCCTCTATAGTAAACCAGAGCAAGGGTCTCTGCTGGCCCACAAGCTGCGACAGCATACCATCGTCGCAGGGTCAGGAAGACCATGTGTCGATGGGCTCAAACTCGGCTACAAAGCTCGTGCGCGTGCTCGACAACACCGTGCGCGTTCTTGCCATCGAACTTATGGTGGCCGCCCAAGCCCTCGAATTCCGCCGTCCGCTCAAATCGTCGCCCGACGTGGAGGCTCTCTTCCAACTCTACCGCCAGCACGTACCCTTCGTTGACAACGACACCTTCATGGCGCCGCTTCTCGACAGGTCAATTCAATTCGTTGAGGCATGCTTATCACAAATATAGCAGCACTCCACGGCATATTGCCGGGTCATGTCGGCCGTCTGCGCGGCACCGACATGGCCTCGGGCATGAGCTCGACAGCCGAGGCTTGGCTTCAGTTTTCCGATGGCATTATCACAGCCTTCGGCAGCATGGACTCGTGCCCTGCCGACGACCCCGATATCATCGACGCCCAAGGCGGCTTGGTTTTGCCGGCTTTCTGCGACTCGCACACACATATAATCTATGCCGGCAGCCGCCAAGGCGAGTTTGTCGACAAAATCCGCGGTCTGAGCTACGAGGAAGTTGCACGCCGCGGCGGAGGTATCCTCAACTCTGCCGATGTGCTGGCCCATACTTCCGAAGAAGAGCTCTACCAATCGGCACGCCGCCGCGCCCTCGACATGATGGCCAAAGGCACCGGCGCTTTCGAGGTGAAGACCGGCTACGGACTCAGCACCGCTACCGAGCTCAAAATGCTGCGCGTGGCCGCCCGGCTACGCGACGAACTGCCGGCACGCGTTGCCATCACTTTCCTCGGCGCTCATGCCGTAGCCCGCAGCTATGCCGGCCGTCAGGCTGAATATGTAGATATGGTGATTAGCGAAATGCTCCCGGCCATCGCGGCAGAAGGCATAGCGCAATATGTGGATGTATTCTGCGACGCGGGCTTCTTCACCCCCGACGAGACAGCGCGCATAGTGGAGGCCGGCATGAAATATGGCATGAAAGCCAAAATCCACGGCAACGAGCTCGGCAACTCGGGCGGCGTTGAGGTGGCTGTAGCCCACGGCGCACTCTCTGTCGACCATCTTGAACAAGCCGGCGACGACCAGATAGCCCTTCTTGCCGCCTCGGATACGGTGGCTACAATGCTTCCGGGAGCCTCGTTCTTCAGCCGCCTTCCCTACGGTCCTGCGCGCAAGGCCATCGACGCCGGTTGCACCGTCGCTCTCGCCAGCGACTACAATCCGGGCTCATCGCCATCGGGCGACATGCGCTTCGTATGGGCTCTCGGCTGCATTCAGCAACGTCTGCTCCCCGCCGAGGCCCTCGCAGCCGTCACAGTCAACGGAGCTGCGGCAATGGGCATGGGGCTGCAATGCGGAGCCATATCGGCAGGACGCGACGCCTCGGTGATTATAACCCGCCCCCTCCCCGACCTCGCCTACATACCCTACGCCTACACCGAGCCGTGGATTGCCCGCACCATCATCCGCGGCAAGATGATATAATAGAATAAAACAGCAAAAATTTCGATAGAAAACATCGTCTGACGATATTATCTATCGAAATTTTTGCTGTTTTTTTGACTTATTGGAATTTCATCATGCCGACAAGTGTGACGAAATAGTCATTGCTCCATATTTCAAGTTCAGACGGATTCTTTATAAATGGCAATACATCTTTCTTGACCATATTTATGTCGGTTGTGGAGAGTCGTTCGGTGAGCAATTTTAGAAATTCCTCTTTCGAAAAATCCTCTCCATTGAAGTCTATCGCCCTTTGACGGAAGTGCTCAAAATCCAAGGGCACTCCATTACGGACATACCACTCGAAGTCATACCAGTCGCGCCCCTTGACTCTTTGCCCCCATTTACGATAAACAAGCGCGTGCATTTTACCGGCGAACAAGTCAGGCAGAGCGACGCAACGTGTCATGAATGAAAATGGCTGGAGCAACAGATTCTGCTCGGTCTCAAAACCCATTGGAGGTTTGGTGTCTACCTCTATTTTTATCTTGAGGCTTTTCTCCGTCTGAAAGGCCAAGTTATATACATGGGTATCATCTTTGAGAAAAGCCGACTCGACTTTGCCGAAATTCTTCTTCTCCTTTTTAGTTATCACCACATCCCTGCCAAGGGCCTTAAACTCTGCAACAATCGCCGGAAAATAGTTCTCAATATTGAACGACGGGTCTTCTTTCAGCAGCGAAAAATCCATATCTTCGCTATAGCGGCCCAAGCCATGGAAAATACGCAGGCATGTACCACCGTAGAAAGCCGCTTTTTCAAAGAATCCACCGCGCTGCAGTCCGGCAAGTGTTATCTGCTGCATGACTTCATATATGGCGTTTCTTTTCGCTGTCGGATCTGAAGTGTCGTATGCCGACAGCATACGGTCAAATATTCCGCTCATGTCTTATAAATTTTATCAGCTCGTTCAACATTCTTTTTTTTCGGGAAGCTTCGGCACATTCCTCTAAAATCTCAAGCTTGAGATTACCAAGTCCGTCCATGTCAAAACGGATATCCTCTTCAAGATAATCACGAATCTCAGTCTGAAAGCGAAAATTCAGATAAGGAGTATACACCATCAGATCGCACAAAGCCTTTTCGGGAGTCGCTATCATAAATGATGTTCCGGCTTCCTCTTGAATAGACACCCCGATATTATAATAATCAGCCGGCACATGAATATATCTGAATAAACCCAGCCGGTTTTCATAATCACGCGCTACTCCGGTAGTCATAGACTGCACTACATATACAGCCTCGGGGATAAGGCCATAATAACGCAATGCAGTATGCATAGACACGTAAGAGGGCCCATAGATATGATTGGCAAGCAGGAAAGGAGACAATTCCACCCGGCTGACCCGTGGAGATGAAACATAAAGTCCTTTCTTCAATCGAATTATTTCACCGTCGCGTTCAAGCCTCTTTGCTTTCATCGACAGGTTGCCACAAGCGGGAAATACAGAACTGAGATCCTGCATTCTGAAAGGTATGTTTCGGAAATCTTCAAGTACCATGTCGCAAAAATAGCAAAAATTTCGATAGAAAACATCGTCTAACGATATTATCTATCAAAATTTTTGCTATTTTTATGCTTTATTCGAGGCCGAGGGCTTTGAGGCGGGAGATGGCGTCGGCGGCGATGTCGAGGGCTTGGGTAGGGGCGACAGTACCGTCGATGAGCGATGTCAGGCGCGATTCGATAATCTGCAGGTGCTCGTCGGGGACGGCTTCGGCTGCTGCTGCGGCAAGGTCGCGCGTGAATTCGAGATATGCCTTGTAGGCTACCGGGATTTCCTCGGGGTTGACCTTTGCCATCAGGCAGGTCATTATCACCATCAGGGCTGTGGCGAGGGCGTCGATGGGCATTCCGGCGTCGAACAGACAGCCCACATGCGGCTTCGACACATACATCACATATATCGCTTCGGCCGCACGGTCGGGCTCTTCAGCTTGGCGAAGAGCCTCGGCGGCAGCTGCAAGCTGCTCGCCGGTCCATGCCATGATGTCGCGACCGTCGCCTCGCTCGGCAAGCGTGCGTATCTCGGCATTGAATGCAGCCACGCGGCTGCTCACCTCGTTTACTCCCATCACTCCACCTGATGAAGGTCGTGACCCATGCGCTCTTTCTTGGTGTGCATGTAGCGCAGGTTGAAGGGGTTGGGAGCGACTTCGATAGGCACATTCTCAACAACCTCAAGGCCATATCCTTCGAGGCCGATACGCTTTACGGGATTGTTTGTCATAAGGCGCATTTTGCGTATGCCGAGCAGATTGAGAATCTGGGCGCCTACGCCATAGTCGCGCTCGTCGGCGTCGTGGCCAAGGTGTATGTTTGCCTCCACTGTGTCGAGACCCTCTTCCTGAAGTTTGTAAGACTTGATCTTATCCATCAGACCGATACCGCGGCCTTCCTGATTGAGATATACCACCGCACCGCGGCCTTCCTGCTCAATCATCTGCATGGCCTTGTGGAGCTGCTCGCCGCAGTCGCAACGCTTCGAGGCGAAGATATCGCCTGTGGCACACGATGAGTGTACGCGCACGAGCACCGGCTCGCCGTCGGCTACGTCGCCCTTGATGATGGCGATATGCTCAAGACCATTGTTTTTCTGGCGGAAAGGAATGAGGCGGAAATGGCCGTAGGCTGTGGGCATATCCACTTCCACGCCCTGCTCAACAAGCTGCTCGGCGGCAAGACGGTAGCTTATAAGGTCGCGGATGGAAATAAGCTTCAACCCCCACTCGTCGGCACGTTTGCGCAGCTCGGGCAAGCGCGCCATGGTGCCGTCGTCGCTCATGATTTCCATAAGTGCTGCGGCAGGCTGCAGGCCGGCGAGACGAGCAAGGTCAACGGCAGCCTCGGTATGGCCGGAGCGGCGGAGCACACCGGCGTCCTGCGCATAGAGCGGATTGATATGGCCGGGGCGGCCGAAAGTATCGGGTGTCGAGGCCGGATCGGCGAGGGCGCGGATAGTGGCGCAGCGGTCTTCGGCGCTCACGCCCGTAGTGCAACCTTCGAGCTTATCGACCGTTACGGTAAAAGGAGTGCCGAGCATTGAAGTGTTCTGCTCAACCTGATGGGGTAACTCCAGCTCGCGGCAGCGCGACAAGGTGATAGGTGCACAAAGTACGCCACGCGCATTCTTGAGCATGAAATTCACCTGCTCGGGGGTTATCTTTTCGGCGGCGACGATAAGGTCGCCCTCATTCTCGCGGTCTTCATCATCTACGACTATCACCATTTTGCCTTGGCGGAAATCGTCGATAGCTTCCTGTATGCTGTCAAGCTGTATCATTGTATTCTTTTTATCAGAGACTCAGTGGTCCCGATGATTGAATCGAGACGCGCCGGAGTGGGTTTGAACGGATATTGGTTGAGATAATTTATCACGTAGATATCGGTGCTGTTGCTGAGATAATCAACAAGCTGCCCCAAGGGTTGGTTCATGTCGGCGAGGCCTGTCCCGGCCACGCGACGGTAGATTTTCATCCAGAAAGGAGCCTTGGCAAGGCGCTCCTTATCCTGCCGTGCAAGGTCGAGGAACGACGTGAGCATATCAATAGCCTGAGCCGGCTCGACCTCGGTCATGCGCACTTCCTTGAGGGTGAGCGCGCGGGTGATGCCTTTACCCCTGAGGCGCATGAAGAAATTGCGGTAGGCGTCGAAATTGAACACTGCCGAGTCGCCCACAGCCTTGTAGGTGAAGAACACGCCCAAGGGCATGAGCACGGCTGTACTGAGCCATATTCCCTGCCATACTTCCATCTTACCGTCGCGCGCGGCCTTGTAGCCGGCATTGTCGATAATGAAGTATACGATAAAGAGCAACACCGAGATAATCAGCGGTGTGCCTATGCCGCCTTTCTTGATGATGGCTCCGAGGGGCGCGCCGATGAAGAAAAATATTATGCAGGCGAAAGAAAGGGTGAATTTCTTCTGCATCTCGATGTCATGGCGTCTCATCATCTTGGCCTGTTCCTCAAGCATGAGACTGCGGTAGAGATACTCCTGCCGCTGACGTTTGGCGCGGGCCAAAGCCTGCGAGATATATGTCTTGGCCGACGCCGGCGAGGGCGATGTGAAGAGCGAGTCGATATCGAGAGGCTCAGCCAAGGTAACATCCTTCAACGGTTCTTCCACGGCATTGCCGTTGCGCATGACAGTCTTTGTTGGCCGCAGGCCGAACGAGCCGGCATTGAGCAGCTCGCGGGCATACTGGTTGCCTATAGAGTCAACCTGATGACCGATAGAGTCGATTGAATGTCGCAGCTGAGAGATGTTCTGCCCTACATAAAGGGCGCGCACGCCACCCTCGTCGATACGGTTGAAGTTGGCGTCGAACGGGAAATATATCTGCTTCTGCGAGAAATGCTCGCGGCGGAAAGGCAGATAGCGCGAGTTGCCCGAGCCCATGGAGTTGTCGCGCATATTCTCGAACATCTCGCCCGAGTGCAGGTCGAGAAGGAGGCGTGTCTTGTCTTCGGTGAAATTAAACTGCCCCGAGTCGGCAAGAATCACACGCGTATTGTCGAGCCCCCGCGAGAGGTCATAGATTATCATGCCGTAGAGCATACCGGTCTCAGGGTTCTTGCGCTCGATATAGAGATTCATGTTGGGAATCTGGTCGTAGAACGAGCGCTCGGGAATCTCAACCTCGGGCGACTTCTGACGCACCGAGAACATGAGCGTCCACATCTTCGTCTGCGCCACCGGCAGCACATTATTCTGGAAAAAGAAAGCCCCTATCGACACAAAAGCCATCAGCCACATCAGCGGCCGCATGATACGGAAGAGCGAAATGCCAGAGGCCTTCATCGCCGTGAGCTCGAATTTCTCGCCAAGGTTGCCGAACACCATCAGGCTCGCCAGCAACACGGCAAGCGGCAGCGCTGTAGGCACCATCGTAAGGGCGGCATAGAAAAACAGCTCGCCGATAACGCTCACCGACAGGCCCTTGCCGACAAGGTCGTCGACAAAACGCCACAGAAACTGCATGAGCACGATGAACAGACAAATAAAAAACGTCATGGCGAGCAACGGCAGAAACCGCTGCAACATATACGAGTATAGACGTTTCATCATCATTTCAGAGCCATCGATAAAATCAGGTGCAAAGATACGAATAAGCGAGTGCAATGCCAAATTTATTTGCTTTCACCCATTCATACCTGCGCTTTATTGTCATTTCCTGCATTTCCATACTTGCGCTTTATTGCTATTTTTGGAGTTTTCACACTTGCGCTTTATTGAAATTATTACTAACTTTGCCCAATAACAAGCATTTTAAAGTATGATATTCAAAAGAAAAATATATAGCCGGCTATTGGATTGGAAACAAAAAGCACAAGGGACCAAAGCATTGTTGATTGAAGGAGCGAGACGAATCGGTAAATCAACCATCTCTCAGGAGTTCGGAAAAAACGAATACAAATCTACTCTAATTATAGATTTCAATACGGCTTCCGAAAGTGTTATAAATGCTTTCAGCAATTATTTGAATGATCTTGATACATTTTTCATGATATTGTCAACCGAATACAATGTCACCTTACACCAAAGAGACTCATTGATTATCTTTGATGAGATACAACAATGCCCCAAGGCGCGGCAGGCAATCAAATATCTTGTTGCCGACGGCAGGTATGATTATATTGAAACCGGTTCCCTAATATCAATCAAAGAACGGGTCAAAGACATCACCCTACCCTCAGAAGAACGAAAAATCTCAATGTATCCTATGGATTTTGAAGAATTCGGATGGGCTATGGGTGAAAAAAAACTTACAGACTACATACGCAAGTGTTTTATCGAAAAGACTCCATTAGAACAAGGACTGCACTCAAAGGCCATGCTCCTTTTCAGGCAATATATGATTGTAGGAGGCATGCCTAAGCCTTTAGCCGCATATCTCAAGAATAATCGCAGTTTCGAGATGGCAGATATGGAAAAACGCGATATTCTTGAGCTTTACCGTAACGACATCATGAAAATAAATTCGCCATACCGATCTAATGTACTCGCAATATACGACCAGATACCTGCTTTCTTGTCAAAAGCAGAGCGTCGAGTGGTATTGAGTAAAATAGAAAAAGGTGCAACGTTCCCAAAGTATCATGATACATTCTTTTGGCTCGCCGACTCGATGATTGTCAATCAGTGCTTTAATTGCAGTGACCCCAATGTAGGGCTCTCGCTGAATGAAGACCGGAGTTTTGTAAAATGCTATATGTGCGACACCGGCCTACTTATCAGTCACACATTTGATGAAAACGAAATATCAGACGGCGAACTCTACAGAGAGTTACTTTTAGGAAAACTATCTGTAAACGAAGGAATGTTTTATGAAAATGCCGTGGCTCAGATGCTCGTGGCTGCAGGACATAAATTATTTTTCTATACCCGCTATAATCCGGACAAACACCGCAATGATATTGAAATAGACTTTCTAATATCCAATACCAGCAAACTGAAATATAAAATCTTCCCTATAGAAGTAAAATCAAAAGAGAAGTACTCAATGACTTCTCTTGTACGATTTGAAGAAATATTCCATAGCAGGATAGGTTTTAGCTATGTGATACATCCAAAGAATCTACGAGTTGAAGATAACTGTATACGTATTCCTGCATACATGACCTTTTGTCTCTAACCGGACCTTTATAAATATGCTATCTATTCTTGCCGATTGGCGAAGGGTTTGAGCAGGCGGGCGGCGCCGCGGAGGCCGAGGCGGGTGTGGTGGTAGGCAAAACTGAGAAGGAGGCGTTGGCGCAGGGGTTTGCCGGCCGTGAGGCGGCGTTGGAGGGTAAGGCCGAGCTTATTGCCGGCTCGGCTGCTGAGGCCGTATTCGATGGCGCGCTTGATGTCGGGCCACAATGATTGGCCCAATGTGGCGGCTATCGAGTTTAACGCAGGCTCAATGCGCGCAGGGTCGCTCATGTAGCTTGCCGAGATAGAGTCGGCATGTTCGAGCACCTCCACTCCCGAGAGTCCACGGTAAACTATCTTCGGACCGAGGGCGAGCATGCGTGCGCCGAGCTCGATATCATCCCAATATCTGACATCTTCGTTCCAAGCGCCGGCTCTGCGCACGAGTGAAGCCCGGGCGCACCAGCGCGCCGACGACATGGCACCGTGGAAGAGATTGTTCCACATCATATCGCAGCCGAAAAAGCGGTTGAGGCGGCGCTTTTCGCCATTGCGGCTTATATAATCCCAGCCTATGATATCCGCGTCAGGATTATTGCGTATCGCCTCGAGGGCGTCGGCCACATGGCCGGGAGGCATGATATCGTCGGAGTCAAAAAACATCACCCACGATGCCGAGGCAAGGGCAAAGCCGGCATTGCGCGCCGCCGACGCTCCCGGCTTTGCGCAGCGGTCAACTATTATGTCAAATCCTCGCCGCCATGCCTTCGCACTCCACTCTTTGAGCAATTCATAGCTGCCATCGGTAGAATTATTGTCAATAAGGATAATCTCTATCGGCACGGCAGTCTGTGCCTCAAGCGAGCGCAGGGTGGGCATGATGAGCGAGGCCCTGTTGAAAACAGGCACAATCACACTCATCACGGGGCATGCTGGCTTCATAATGCAAAAGTAATTAAAAATTTTTTGTGCAAAGGCTAAAAAGTGATATATTTGTGTGAAATTATCAAAAGACAATCAACGACATCAGCACTCGATTGTTACACTATCATAACTAACCCAAATAAAACGACATGGAATTTCTTAGCAACGACAAACTGCTTATCGTCGGCGCCGCCGGCATGATAGGCTCCAACATGGCCCAGACAGCCATGATGATGCACCTTACTCCCAACATCACCATCTACGACCCCTACGCTCCGGCACTTGAAGGCGTGGCAGAAGAACTCTTCGCCTGTGCATTCGAGGGTGTCAACCTCACTTTCACCTCTGATGTCAAGGAAGCATTTACCGGAGCCGACTATATCGTATCGTCGGGCGGCGCAGCACGTAAGGCCGGCATGACCCGCGAAGACCTTCTCAAAGGCAACGCTGCCATCGCCGAGGAGTTCGGCAAGAATGTGCGTACATATTGCCCTGACGTAAAGCATGTTGTCGTAATCTTCAACCCGGCCGACATCACAGGTCTTATCACCCTGCTCTACTCCGGTCTTAAACCCTCGCAGGTTTCTACCCTTGCCGCGCTCGACAGCACCCGTCTGCGCTATGAGCTTGCCAAACATTTCAAGGTAAGCCCCGACAAGGTTGTCAACGCCCGCACCTACGGCGGCCATGGCGAGCAGATGGCAGTATTCGCCTCAACGACCAGCGTAGACGGCCGCGCCCTCACCGACATCATCGGCACCGAAGAACTCCCCTCAGGCGAGTGGGAAGAGCTCAAAGGCCGCGTGATACAGGGCGGCAAACACATCATCGAGCTGCGCGGACGCTCATCATTCCAGAGCCCTGCCTATCTCTCTATCGAGATGATAGCCGCGGCCATGGGAGGCAAACCGTTCCGTTGGCCTGTAGGCACCTACGTTGACAACGGCCACTTCGACCACATCATGATGGCCATGGAGACCACAGTAGACTCCACCGGCACCCACTATCATGAAATCCAAGGCACACCCGAAGAGCAGCAGGAACTCGAGCAGAGCTACCGCCACCTTTGCGAGCTCCGCGACGAGGTAATCGCCATGGGCGTCCTTCCCCCCATCAGCGAATGGCACTCTCTCAACCCCAATATCAAATAATCTTTTTTACCTTAAACCTCACCAAGCGGAGGCTAAGTCATAAAATCGGCTTAGCTTCCGCTTTTTCGTCAATGGCGCGAGTGCAGCTCGCGTGCGTCGCCCCAAATAAATTTGGCATTGCTCTCGCTTATTCGTATCTTTGCAATCAGAACAAAACTCTGAAACTCATGAAATCCTTTAACGACGAAA
Organism: uncultured Muribaculaceae bacterium; assembly: GCA_910579995.1. GTDB lineage: Bacteria > Bacteroidota > Bacteroidia > Bacteroidales > Muribaculaceae > CAG-873. The sequence goes on from CAJTWH010000018.1 coordinate 52,134, forward strand.
ATTTTTTACTTCAAACCCCTACAGCACAAAGGCTTTACCATGAATACGCGGAAAACCAGCCTATCATAGACTATCACTGTCATCTGATTCCGGAATATGTGGCCAACGACCATAAATTCGAGAATCTCTCGAAAATCTGGCTCGAGGGCGACCACTATAAATGGCGCGCCATGCGCACCAACGGCGTCGACGAGCGCTTCATCACCGGCGCCGACACCACCGACTGGGAGAAGTTCGAGAAATGGGCAGCTACGGTGCCCTACGTAATGCGCAACCCGCTCTACCACTGGACTCACCTTGAGCTCAAGACTGCCTTCGGCGTCACCGACCTGCTCAATCCCGAGAGCGCTAAAAAGATTTATGAGCACTGCTCAGAAATGCTCCAGCACCCCGACCGCACAGCCCGCGGCCTCATGCTCCACTACAATGTGGAGACCGTCTGCACCACCGACGACCCCATCGACTCGCTCGAATATCATATCAAGACCCGTGAAGACGGCTTCAAGGTAAAAATGCTGCCTACATGGCGCCCCGACAAGGCAATGGCTGTTGAAGACCCTGCCGCCTACCGCGCTTATCTCGACAAGCTCGCCGAGGTGTCGGGCGTGACTATCACCAAGTTCGCCGACGTCATCGCAGCCCTTCAGGTGCGCCACGACTTCTTTGCCTCGGTAGGCTGCCGCCTCTCCGACCACGGTATCGAGGAGTTCTACGCCGAAGACTATACTCCCGCCGAAATAGAGGCTATCTTCGACAAGGTATATCAGGGCAATAAGCTCACACCCGAGGAGACTGCCAAATTCAAGACTGCCATGATGATCGAATTCGCCATCATGGACCATGACGCCGGCTGGACACAGCAATTCCACTACGGCGCCATCCGCAACAACAACACCCGCATGATGCGTCAGCTCGGCCCCGACACAGGCTTCGACTCTATCGGCGACTTCACCGTGGCCAAGAACATGTCGCGCTTCCTTGACAAGCTCGCCACCGCCGACAAACTTGGCAAGACCATCATCTACAACCTCAACCCGCGCGACAACGAACTCGTCGCCACCATGCTGGGCAACTTCCAAGACGGCCGCTACGGTGCCGGCAAGATACAGTTCGGCTCGGGCTGGTGGTTCCTTGACCAGAAAGACGGCATGGAGCGCCAGATGACAGCCCTGTCGAATCTGGGCCTGCTGAGCCGCTTCGTAGGCATGCTCACCGACTCGCGCTCATTCCTGAGCTACCCGCGTCATGAGTACTTCCGCCGCACACTCTGCAACCTCATCGGCAATGATATAGAGGCCGGTCTCCTACCTGCCTCCGAGCTCGACTTCATCGGCCGCGAATACGTGAGCAAAATCGCATACGGCAACGCTAAAGAATATTTCGGCTTCTGACAATGGGAAAAGACATCAAGAAAATGAGCTCGTTCCGCTGGATTATCTGCGGACTCCTGTTCTTCGCCACGACAGTCAACTACATGGACCGTCAGGTACTCTCGCTGACGTGGAAAGACTTCATTGCCCCCGAGTTCCACTGGACCGACGCCAACTACGGCACCATCACCGCGATTTTCTCCATTGTCTATGCCATAGCCAACCTCTTCGCGGGCCGCTTCATCGACTGGATGGGCTCCAAGAAGGGCTACCTGTGGACTATCTTCATCTGGTCGGCCGGCGCGTGCCTCCATGCCCTCTGCGGCTGGGCCACAGAGCACACCCTCGGCCTTGACAGCGCCGCCGAGCTCGTAGGAGCCACCGGCGCCGTAGCCTCGGCAATCGCAATCACCTCGGTATATTACTTCATCGCCGCACGAATAATCCTCGGTATCGGCGAGTCGGGCAACTTCCCCGCCGCCGTAAAGGTGACAGCCGAATACTTCCCCAAGAAAGACCGCGCCTACGCCACCTCTATCTTCAACGCCGGCGCCACCGTGGGCGCACTTCTCGCTCCCGTGAGCATACCCTCGCTCGCCTCTTACTTCCAGAAGCTCGGAGTAGGCAACGGCTGGGAGATGGCATTCCTCATCATCGGCGGCCTCGGCTTCGTGTGGATGGGATTCTGGATGTGGCTCTACCATAAACCCGAGAAAAACCCGCATGTCAACAAGGCCGAGCTCGACTATATCGAGCAGGACAACCTCACCCCCGACGAGTCGGCCGCACAGAAAGCACAGATCGAAGACTCCCGTAAAAATGAGATTCCCTTCCTCAAATGCTTCAAATACCGCCAGACATGGGCTATCTTCTTCGGACGCTTCCTCACCGACGGCGTGTGGTGGTTCTTCCTCTTCTGGACCCCGGCATATATCTCCGACGTATATAACCTGCCCTCATCTTCGGGCACGGCGCAGCTGCTCATCTTCGTGCTCTATGCCCTGACGCTACTATCAATCTACGGCGGCAAACTGCCTACCATTATCATGGACAAGACAGGCCTCAACCCCTACGCCGCCCGTATGCGCGCCATGCTCATCTTCGCCCTCTTCCCGCTGCTCACCCTTGCGGCACAGCCTCTCGGCGCACTGTCGTATTGGTGGCCGGTGATTATTATCGGTATCGCCGGAGCTGCACATCAGTCATGGTCGGCCAACATCTATTCGGTAGTTGGTGATATGTTCCCCAAGAGCACCATCGCCACCATCGTCGGTATCGGCGGCCTCGCCAGCGGCATTGGCTCTTCGCTGGTCAACCTGCTCGCCGGCATACTCTTCGACTATGCCGGGCGCACCAACATGACATTCCTCGGCTTCGAGGGAAAGCCCGCCGGATATTTCATAGTGTTCTGCTACTGCGGCGTGGCATATCTGGCCGGATGGTGCATGATGAAGCTCCTCGTGCCCCGATATAAGATTATCGAACCCGACAATCAGAAAATGAAATGATCAAAGCACTCAACAACAATACAGCGAAGCACTCCCACCACCCGGTGAGGGTGCTTCAATTCGGCGAAGGCAACTTCTTGCGCGCCTTCGTTGACTGGCAACTCGACATCGCCAACGAAGCCGGAGTCACCGATACCGGCGTAGCCATCGTGAAACCCCGCGCCGGCAAAAGCCGCGTGATCGACACCCTCAACAGTCAGGACGGCCTCTACCACGTATGCCTCGAAGGTGTGGAAAACGGTCAGCCAAAGAAAACCAACCGCCTCGTATCGGTGATAGAGAAAGCTTTCACACCCGACGACACCGACGCTTTCGAGCAGACAGTGCTCTCGCCCGAGCTGCGCTTCGTGGTATCCAACACCACCGAGGCCGGCATACGCTACGAGGCCGACGACATCATGGCCGACATACCGGCGACGTTCCCCGGTAAAGTCACCCGTCTTCTCCTGCTGCGCTACCGTCATTTCAACGGCGACCCCGACAAGGGTCTCTTCTTCATCCCCTGCGAGCTCATCGAGGACAACGGCGCCAAGCTGCGCGAATATGTGCTCCGCCATGCCCGCGAGGCAAATCTCGGCGAAGATTTCATCGCTTGGATAGAAAACTGCAATTACTTCACCGACACACTCGTTGACCGCATAGTATCCGGAGCGCCCGACGACCCCGAGGCTCTCAAGGCCGAACTCGGCTACGACGACAATGCCATCGTCAAGGGCGAGCTCTATCACCTTTGGGCCATCAGCGGCGACGCTGCGGCACGCCTGCAGGCCGAGCTGCCTCTCGACAAGGCCGGCCTGCATGTGCTCTTCATGCCGTCAATCAAAGAATTCCGCGACAAGAAAGTGCGTATTCTCAACGGCTCGCACACCGGCATGGTGGCCATGGGTCTGCTCGCCGGCTGCGAGACAGTGATGGACGCCTTCGACAACAAAGATATCAACACCTTTGTCAACACGATGGTAGAGACAGAAGTGCTCCCCGTAATCGACGGCGACCGCGCCGAGCTGTCGGCTTTCGCCGAAGGCATATTGGAGCGCTTCTACAATCCGTTTATCCGCCACCGTCTTGAGTCGATAGCCCTCAACTCGCTCTCGAAATGGGAAGCGCGCAACTTCGACACCGTGAAAGACAATTGGCTCAAACGCGGCCTGATAGCCCGTCATGAGCTCTTCACCTTCGCCTGTCTGCTTGCGCTCTACTCTCCCGAGTCGGGCTTCGAACCGCAGGACAACGCCGCCCACATCGCCTTTATCCGCGATAATTGGAAAGCCGATGATATCGAGGGCACTGTAGCGGCCATCGTGAGCCGCAGCGGCATATTCCTGCAGGATTTCGAGGCCATCGTGCCCGGATTTTCGGCTACTGCCGCCAAGTATGTGAAAGAAATTCTCGACAAGGGTATCAACACGGCACTGGCCACATTCCTCGCTGAAGAATGAAACGGTTCATACAGATAAACCAGGCCGACAATGTAGGTGTGGCACTCGCCGCCGAGGGGCTCGCCAAAGGCGAGGAAGCCTGCGGAGTAGTGCTGCCGGAGGCAATCACCCGCGGACATAAATTCGCCTTGCGTCCTATAGCAAAAGGCGAGCCGGTGATAAAATACGGCTACCCTATTGGCATTGCCAAAGCCGATATAGCGACCGGCGAATGGGTGCACAGCCACAACCTCGCCACCGGCCTCTGCGATGACCTCGAATACACCTACAGCCCCAAGGCTGCGGAGGTAAAACATAACTCCGAAAATGTCACCGTCAACGGCTACCTGCGCAGCGACGGACGCATGGGCATACGCAACGAGCTATGGATTGTGCCCACGGTAGGCTGCGTCAACGGCCAGGCCAACGCCATCGCCGCACAGGTGCGCGAACTCTACGGCAGCGAGGGCATAGACGATATCCGCGCCTTTACCCACAACTACGGCTGCTCGCAGCTCGGCGAAGACCATGCCAACACCCGCACCGCGCTCGCGGCACTTGCCAAGCACCCCAATGCCGGCGGCGTGCTCGTGCTCGGTCTGGGCTGCGAGAACAATCAGATTTCGGCTTTGCGCGAGGCTATGGGCGACTTCGACGCTTCACGCGTGCGCTTCCTCGAAGCACAGAAAGTCGACGACGAGATCGCCGAGGGCGTGCGCCTATGCGGCGAGCTTATAGCCAACATGCGCGCCGACCGTCGCGAGCCACTGCCGATATCGAAACTCTGCGTGGGACTCAAATGCGGCGGCTCCGACGGCATGTCGGGCATTACGGCCAATCCCCTTGTAGGTCTGTTCTCCGACTGGCTCATTGAGCACGGTGGCACTACTGTTCTCACCGAAGTGCCCGAGATGTTCGGCGCCGAGACAATACTTATGGACCGCGCCACCGACCGCAGCATTTTCGACAAGACCGTGGCCCTTATCAACAATTTCAAGGCTTACTTCCGCTCCTACGGCCAGCCTATCTACGAAAACCCCTCGCCGGGCAACAAGGAAGGCGGCATTACCACACTTGAGGAGAAATCGCTCGGCTGCGTGCAGAAAGGCGGCTCAATGCCTGTGACCGATGTGCTCACCTACGGCCAACAGCTCCGCGAGCATGGCCTCAACCTGCTCCAAGCCCCCGGCAACGACCTTGTGGCAGCGTCGGCTCTCGCATTGTCGGGCTGTCAGATTGTGCTCTTTACCACCGGCCGCGGCACTCCCTTCGGCACCTTTGTGCCCACCATGAAGATTTCCACAAACAGCCCTCTGGCGGCGAAGAAATCAAACTGGATCGACTTCAATGCAGGCGGCATTGTAGAAAACGAGACTCCCGCCGAAGCTCTCGCCCGCTTGGTCGAGAAAGTGATAGCCACCGCCGACGGAGCCCTCACCCTCAACGAAAAATCTCACTCTAAAGAAATCGCCATCTTCAAGAGCGGCGTCACTCTGTAGACATGAAAAACATACTATTGGCAGCAGCATGCTCTCTCATCGCACTCAGCGGCGCAGCCCAAGGCTCATGGCCCGACGGCACTCCTATCGACAAGTGGTTCAGCGACACCACTCCGGTCAACCCCGACAACCTCGGCAAGCGCTACGTTGTCACCGACTACGGCGTTGTCAAGGGTGACTCCACCCTTATCCAGACCGAGGCCATACAGAAAGTCATCGACCTCGCAGCCGAAAACGGGGGCGGCGTAATCACCATTCCCGAGGGCGTATATCTGAGCGGCTCGCTCTTCTTCAAACCCGGCACACACCTCAACATCGCCGAGGGCGGACGCCTCAAAGGCAGCGACGCCATCACTCATTATAAAATAATCAAGACGCGCCTCGAAGGACAGACAATCGACTACTTCGCAGCCCTCGTCAATGCCGACGGCGTAGACGGCTTCACCATCACCGGCCCCGGCACCATCGACGGCAACGGCTGGCGCTTCTGGGATGAGTTCTGGCTCCGCCGCAAGGTCAACCCCAAATGCACCAATCTCGAAGCCCTGCGCCCGCGTCTGGTATATATCAGCAACAGCGACAACGTGGAGGTGAGCAACGTCCGCTTGGTAAACTCCGGCTTCTGGACCAACCACCTCTACCGCTGCAACAATATAAAATATCTCAACGACTACATCTGGGCCAAGACCGACGGCTACCCCAAAGGCCCCAGCACCGACGCCCTTGACCTCGACGTGTGCTCCGACGTGCTCGTCAACGGCTGCTACATGAATGTCAACGACGACGCCGTATGCCTCAAAGGCGGCAAGGGCACATACGTAGACACCATCCCCGGCAATGGCGGCAATGCCCGTGTGCTTGTGGAGAACTGCAAATTCGGCAAGTCGAACTCCGGCATTACCTTCGGCAGCGAGGCTTGGGACTGCAACAACGTGATACTGCGCGACTGCGAGTTTGACGACACCCACCATATCGTGCTCTTCAAAATGCGCCCCGACACTCCCCAGCACTACCGCAATGTGCTCGTGGAGAAAATCCGCGGCGACGTGCGCAACGGTATCGAGGTGAGCGCTTGGACGCAGTTCTACAATAAGCTCGACCGCCCCGACATGCCTATGTCGCGCGTCGACAACCTCACGGTGAAAGACGTCAAGGTAAACACAAGCCGAGGATTCTATAAAAACGCTGAATCGCCTGATTTTGTCACTACAGGATTCGATTTCAGCGACATCGAGGCCGACGGCAAAAAATTCGAACTACCCAAAAATATCACACAGCCATGCGAAGATCCGTCACAACGTTCGCCGGAGCCCTGGCAATAGCCTGCGCTTTTGCGCAGTCGTGGCCCGTACCGGCGCCTGAGATGAAGCCCGGCACCCGCTGGTGGTGGATGGGCTCGGCTGTTGACTCCGTCAATATCGAAGCGCTTATCAAAGAGTATGCCCGCGCAGGCATGGGTTCGGTGGAAATCACCCCCATCTACGGCGTGAAAGGCAACGAGGCCAATGACATCAACTACCTCTCGCCGCAATGGATGAGTATGCTCGCCACCACAGAGAGCGCTGCTGCAGCCAACGGCATGCTCGTGGATATGAACCAAGGCTCGGGATGGCCTTTCGGCGGACCGGAGGTGACTCATGAAGAGGCGGCGTGCAAGGCGGTGTTCCTCGTCGATACCGTAGCCGCCGGCGACGTGCCGGTTAAGGAACTGTCGGCAAAGGAGAAACCTTTTGCCACACCCATAGCCGAAAGCCGACGCACTCTTCCCGACGGCCGCGAGGAAATCATACGTGCCTTCCAAAGCCGCACAGGCCAACAGGTGAAGCGCGCCGCTCCCGGAGGCGAAGGACTGGTGATTGACCATTTCGACCGCGCAACCGTAGCACGCTATCTGGCAAAATTCGACAAAGCATTCAAGGATAGCGGCACGCCGTGGCCTCACAACTTCTTCAACGACAGCTACGAGGTGTTCCGAGCCAACTGGACTCCCACTCTCTTCGCCGAATTTGAAGCACGGCGCGGATATAAGCTGCAAGACAAACTGCCCGAGCTTCTCGGCCTTGTCAACGACGGCAATGCCGTACTTGCCGACTACCGCGAGACCCTCGGCGAACTCCTGCTCGAAAACTTCACTCAGCAGTGGGTCGACTGGGCGCATGAGCGCGGCGTTGAGATACGCAACCAAGCCCACGGCTCGCCGGCAAACCTGATTGACATCTACGCTGCCGTAGATGTGCCCGAAATCGAGGGCTTCGGCCTCTCTGACTTCGGAATCAAAGGGCTTCGCACCGACAAAGGCTTCACCCGCCGCAACGACAGCGACGTGTCAATGCTCAAATATGCCTCGTCGGCGGCGCATATCACAGGCAAGCCGCTTACCTCGAGCGAGACTTTCACTTGGCTCACCGAGCACTTCCGCACCTCGCTCTCGCAGATGAAGCCTGACCTCGACCTGATGTTTGCCTGCGGCGTAAACCATATTTTCTTCCACGGCACCACCTACTCTCCCATGGAGGCGGAGTGGCCGGGATGGAAATTCTACGCTTCGGTAGACATGAGCCCCACCAACACCATCTGGCGCGACGCTCCGGCTCTGATGGAATATATCACCCGCTGCCAGAGCATGCTTCAGCAAGGACGTCCCGACAATGACTTCCTCGTATATCTGCCCGTGCGCGATATGTGGCGCCAGCGTCACAGTCCCGGCGAAGAGGGCTTGCTGATGGGCTTCAGCATTCACGATATGGGGCGCCTTGCACCCGACTTCATCAGCAGTGTGATGGAAATCGACAGCCTCGGCTACGATTGCGACTATATCAGCGACCGCTATCTGATGGGCACATCTTTCGACGGCAACCGGCTCGTCACAGCCGCCGGGACGCCCTACAAGGCTCTCATTATTCCCGGCAGCGGCGAACTCAAGCCTCAGCTCAAGTCTCATCTCGACTCGCTCGCAGCCCAAGGTGCGCAGATTATCTACGGCATAGACAATGAGCGCATAAAGGCGGCAGGCGAGGCAGAAGCGCTCCGCACAGACCTCGGGCTGCGTGTATTGCGCCGCGCCACCGACGACGGATATATCTACTTCATCGCCAATCTCAGCGACAAGGATGTCGACGCCACGGCGCCGCTTACGGTATCGTTTGCCGACGCGGCATGGTTCGACCCCATGAGCGGCCGTATTTACCGCGCTGATATCAATGACAAATCTGTCGATGTGCAGCTACGCTCGGGCGAGTCGCGCATACTGCGCACCTACAGTCACCCGGTGAGCAGCCTCGCAGCTTCTCCGGCCCGCAAGACCGTGAGTGAGCGCGACCTCTCGACCATGCCTTGGAAACTCAGCTTCACCGAGTCGGTCCCCGAAGTAGGCAAGACCTACAATCTCGCAGGGCTCAGACACTGGACCGAGCTCGGCGACTCCACCCTCAACCGCCTCGGCGGAACCGGCGTATATACCACTACAGTGAATATTCCTGACGCCGACGCCGGAGGAGAATGGCAACTCGAACTCGGCGACCTGCGCGAGAGCGCCCGCGTGTATGTCAACGGCAAATTTGCCGGCACGGTATGGGCGGCTCCGTTTGTCATCGACCTGCCCGGTATGCTACATGCCGGCGACAACGAACTGCGCATAGAAGTCACCAACCTGCCGGCCAACCGTATCGCCGATATGGACCGCCGCGGTGTGGAATGGCGCAAATTCAAGGATATCAACATCATTGATATCAACTACCGCCGCACCGGCTACTCCTCATGGCCGGTAATGCCATCGGGCCTCGCCACGGCAACCTTAAGAAAACTCACCCGCTAAAACACCACAGGCTCCCTCTCCGGGAGCCTGCGTTGTTTTTAGTAGGTGAGTCGAAATATGTTCAAGACGCACGTAAAAGACTATTACATATTGCAAGTTTACAAAAGCATTAGTAACTTTGTAGCCTAACATCCTTGCTTATGACCTTGAAAGACAATAGAACTCCGATGTTTGTTAATCGAGAACTGACATCAATGACATCTGAATACAAGAAATGGCTCACTGATTTGAAAAGCCGCTATCGAAGGGCGCAAGTTCGTGCGGCCGTAAAGGTAAATGGAGAAATGCTCAATTTCTATTGGGAATTAGGTCGTGATATTTTTATGATGTCAAAAAGAGCTAAATATGGTGATGGGTTATTAAAAAATGTAACTATTGATTTGCAAGCGGAGTTTCCCGGTGATACAGGTTTATCTCTTAGTAATATCAAAGCTGCCCGTCGATGGTATAAAACTTATTACCAATGGATTACAAAAGGTCAACAGCCTGTTGACCTTTTTGGAGGCAACATAACTGAAGGCATTTTGTCAATGCCATATTTCTTTGCCAATGTTCCTTGGGGTCAACATATTTTCATCACGGCCAAGGCAGAATCATTAGATGAGGCCATGTTCTATGTGAGGCAAGTGTGTGAACACGGTTGGAGTAGAAAAGAATTAGAATACTATCACTCTGAAGGGTATTATACTAGATATGGGAAAGCTCTGACTAATTTTGAAAGGAGTCTACCTGAAGTAGAATCGTCTTTAGCTAAACAAATGCTAAAGAGTCCATATAATATGGAGTTTTTGCAAATGCCTCTTGATTACAACGAAAGAGACTTTGAAGATGCCTTGGTAAAGCATATCACCGACTTTTTATTGGAACTAGGAAAAGGATTTTCATTTGTCGGCAGGCAACTTCAGTTGTCAATGCCAAATGGACAGACGTATTATCCCGACTTGATATTTTACCATATTCCAACACATAGATATGTCGTATGCGAATTAAAGATTGTTCCTTTTATTCCAGATTATGCCGGTCAGCTAAATTTCTATGTTTCAGCAGTAGATCATCTTATGCGAGGGCCGGAAGATAATCAAACAATTGGATTGCTTATATGCAAATCAAAGGATGACACCGTAGTTGAATGGTCGTTTGAGGGATTGGAACGCCCTATTGGTGTAGCCGAATATGAAAAAGAAATCAAGAAGATGATTGAGGATATACCAACTCCAAAACAGATATAACACATAGAGGCTGTGTCAAAAAATTGACGCAGCCTCTTATTTTAGTGTTTATCTAATCGAAGGCGCGGGTGCAGCTCGCGTTCGTCGTCTTCGTCTGTCAGATAAACCGGCGGATCATGTCGGCAAGCTCGCTGTAGGGCTTGTGACCGGTGTCGCGCCATGCTTCCTGACCATCCTTGAAGAGAATGAAAGTCGGATAGGCTCCTACCTTATATTCCTTCATGAGATCTTGATTTGCCGTACCGTCGATACGGTAGATGTTGGCTCTGTCGCGGAAATCAGAGGCAAGATCATCGAGCACCTTGCCCTGCTCCTCTTTCTTGGCACAGTCGGCGCGGTAGAATACCACAAGCGTCGGCTTATCCTCTGACAAGAGTCCTTTGAGTGTTTTATCTGTATCGGTCATAATCAGTTCCTCCTTTTTTTACGATAGATGTTCGCGAATCTTTGCCTCGAGCAAATCCGCCTGCTGCACGCCTACCGTACGCCATACGGCCTCTCCGCCTTTGAAGAGGATAAGAGTAGGCACCGAGCGGACATTATACTGGGCTGCAACAGGGCCGTTCTGGTCTATATCGATTTTGATGATGTTGGCCTCGTCGCCGACACGTTTCTTCACTTCCTCAAGGATAGGGCCTTGCACACGGCAGGGGCCGCACCAAGTAGCGAAGAAATCGACAAGCGTAGGCTTGTCTTCACTGATGATTTGTTTGAAATCGCTCATAGCGTTGTATGTTTTAGGGGTTATAATCTTTTTCAAAGACTATAACAAACACCATGCCATGAATGTTTAATTGATACTTACTCCTTAAGGCGAGAGTCGATGATTATCGTCACCGGGCCGGAGTTGATGAGCGACACCTGCATGTCGGCGCCGAAAATTCCGGCGGCGACAGGACGACCTGTGAGGCGCGACATCTCGCTTTTGAAGAGTTCGTAGAGACGCGTGGCATCCTCGTGGCCGGCAGCGCGGATATAGCTGGGGCGGTTACCCTTGCGCGTGGAGGCTGTCAGTGTAAACTGGCTCACTGCCATCACTTCGCCCCCGATATCTATGACAGAGCGGTTCATCACCCCGTTCTCATCGTCGAAGATACGCATATTGGCGGCCTTTGCGGCCAGCCACAGACAATCGGCGTCGGTATCGCCGGTCTCCACACCTACAAGTATCATCAACCCTTGGCCGATACTGCTCACAAGCTCGCGGGCGACACTGACGCTCGCTTGGCTTACGCGTTGGATAACCAGTCTCATCGTGCAAAAAATATAGTGTCTACAGCGATTTTCACAGAATAAGGTGTGGCGACGTCAACACGCGCCGGCACCGACGATTGCTCGTAGTAGAACGACTGCTGCTCATCCCACGACTTCAGCGACGCCTGACGGGTCTCACCGGCCGGAATCTGCAGCGGCAAGTGTGCGCTCCGCTTATGCAACTGTCGGTTCTTCGAGTCGAAATAAGTGATAGTCACTGCCACGCCCTTCGTAGCCTGCTTGGTATTGTTGGTGACAAAAAATGTCTCGCGGCGCGAGCGCAGAGGCTTGTCATAGCCGTTGATATCGAGCTGATGATGTGCCGGATTGACTACAGTATCCACTTCGGCGGTTTCCGGGATTGCGGTGGAGGAAGCCTCGGCAAGACTTGACTTTGCGTGCAGGCCGGCACGGGTAGTTTTCTGCGCCGTGACGGTCAGGGCTGCCACGGCAATTGTGAGGAGCAAGAGTATCGGTTTCATAATTTTATAGGATAATCGACGGCGTCGGCATTACAGCGCGAGGCACCGACCACGCCGTCGGGGAGATTGTCGTGTCGCTCTATGCCCACTCTGAAAAGATAAGGCACAAGGCGTATGAAATTTACGGCTATGCCCTTGCGGTAGTGGCGCAGGGAAAGCTGAGTGAAGTCATCGTTGAAAACGAGTGAAAAGTCGCGCTCACGGCCTCTTCCGGCGTCCTTACGCGCCTTGGGGTCGGCCAACAGGCGGGCGTCGTAACGACGGCTGTCGGCGCCCCGCGTCATAGTGCCGAAGAGCGTACCGGCCGGCACCGACAGATCACTGCTCATCAGCAATACAAGCTCGTAGACGCCGCTCCGGCCCGACGCCGCACGGATTTCGAAAAGCGGGCCGTCGGCTATGCGCCATACCCCCTCGGGAGTATGCGAGGTTGATTGTATTGTGTCAAGCTTTATCCACATCGGCTCGCTCTTTGCCGACAAAGCACAGAGCATTAGCACCAATGCGGATAAGAGCCTCAACATCAGATGGTGCTGAATTTATATGCCAGACCGATAGAGAATATCTCCTTGATCTGCAGTTTCTTCCACGACGGGTCGTCGCAGCGGGGAGTGCTCGAGTCATAGCGGGCATGGCAATAGATCTGCGTTGTCAGGAAGCGGTTGATCTCAAACTGCAGGGTATGCTCCCAGTCGACCTGCGCCGTCTCATAGTCGGTAAACGCAAACAGACGCGTCGAATAGGTGATGTTGTAGCAGATCTTCCAGTACAGTTTCAGCTCAGCGGTCGAACCGAAATGGTGCGAGGTCTTACGACCGGCCTCTATATTATAGTTCGTAGGGTCGATTTTGGTGCTTATACATGTGCGCAGAGCGTAGGAAAGAGGCGCCAGCGACGCGTCGAAAGTAAATGTCTTCGCCGGGTTGGCATAGTTGTAGGTCATACCGATACCGGCTGTGAGCTCGCCCGGAGATAGGAACGATGAGCGCAGATTGTTGGTATTCGACTGGTAGGAGTTGAGGAGCTGGGTCTTGAACTGACCGGTAAATGAATAGTACCACCGCTTGTGCGCACGGATACCGAATGTGGTGTTGACCTGAAAGAGGTCATCGGTGATATTATAGGCATGGATAGTATCGTCGGGGGCGCTGTTTATGCCAAGCTTATACTGCGCCGTGGTCTCGAAGAGCAGATTGGGATGATACTGGGTGTTGAGCTTCACATTATAGTAGAGCTGGCCGAGAGCGTTGAGGTTGTTGTTGCCGCCCTGATACCAGTTGGGCGACACGTAGGCCTGCGAGAACTGCAGCGAGGCTGTGAAAGTGCGTATCCAATGGCGTTTCTTGGCCGGGCCTATGTCGATAGGATTCACGACCTCGGCCTTGTTGATTGTCTCCTCTATGGTTATGGTGTGCTTCTCGGGGTCGACAACTGCGTGGAACACCTTGGGTGCCTCAGGCAAAAGGTTGATGTTATATGCCACGCGGTCGGGGTGCGAGAGATAGAGATTATAGTTGAGTGCCTTGAGCTTGCGCTGCATGGCCATCTCCTCCTCTATCCATTCGAAAGCCGGATTTCCCGACAGCTCGGGGGTGAAAGCCGATGTGGTGTCGGGATATTCATAGCCGGTGAAAACCGAAGGAAGGAAAGCGGTCTTGGGCAGAAGGCGCGTTGACATCACGTTATCGTAGCGGCTCATATCGAGAGTGTCGAGATAGGCGTTGAGCTCGGCGAGCGAGCGCACACGGCTGGCAGCGCTATCAGCCTCGCGCGCGGCTTTGGCGGCTTTGCTTGCCTTGCTGGCTTTGCTTGCCTTGCTCGCCTTACTGGCCTTGCTTGCCTCACTGGCTTTGCTTGCGCGGCTTGCAGCACGGGCTAAGCTGTCTTCTACAGCGGCGGCTGCAGATGTATCGTCGGCATTAACTTTTGCCGACCCGAAATACTGGGCCTGCGCAGAGGCATTTATACAGAAAGCCACCCCAATGGCGGCTGCGATTGTGCGTAATGTCAGTTTCATGTTCTACTTTATTGTCGCAAGCAGGTCAGAATGGCTTACGAAAAAGATCAATACTTCTTGGCAGTATACAGCGTACAAACGCCGAAAGAGAGAGCTTTATAAGAGGCCTCTGCGAGGCCTGCTTCTGTCATGAGTGCGGTCATATCGCCTCGCTGCGGGGCGGCGGCGATACTCTCGGGCAGATAAGAGTAGGCGCGGCTGTCGCCTGATATCAACCGCCCTGCAGCCGGTATAAGCAAACGTGTATAAAGCTTATAGAGCGGTTTGGTAATGGGAGAGACGGGGGTGGAGAGCTCGAGTATCGCCACAGTGCCTCCGGGCCGGAGTATGCGTGCGATCTCGCGCAAGCCGGCGGCTATATCGGCATAGTTGCGTACGCCGTAGGCTACAGTGACGGCGTCGGCGCTCGCCTCAGGCAGCCCTGTATGCAGGCAGTCGGCCTGACGGAAAGTGACATCCTCGCCTTTGGTCTTTGCGCGAGCCTTGGAGAGCATGCCTTCGCTCAGGTCAAGGCCGGTGACCTTGACGCCGCTTATACGGTTGGCAAGGGCGAGGGCTACGTCGCCGGTACCGGTGGCCATATCCACAATATGGCGCGCACCGCTGCGGCGCACGACTTTCACGAGCGCACGGAGCCACAGGCGGTCGAGCCCGAAGGTCATGGCGCGGTTCATGAAGTCGTAGGCCGGAGCGATGGCGTCGAACATCGCCTCTACCTGTTCGGTTTTGGCGCGTTTGTCATCGTAGGGGTTTACGTGCTCTACTTCCAACTGAATCAGTTATTGAGATTGGCAAGGAAGTCGAGAACGCCGGTTTCGATACGTGCGTCGGCACCGTTTTCGTCGGCAGGCACGAATTTCTTGCCTGTAAGGTGCTCGTAGAGTTCGATATAGCGCTCAGAAATGCTGCGGCATACCTCGGGAGTCATCTCAGGCACGGTCTCGCCGGGACGTCCCATGAAGCCATTCTCCATGAGCCACTGGCGCACAAATTCCTTAGAGAGCTGACGCTGGGGCTTGCCGGCCTCGAAGAGCTCCTGATAGGTGTCGGCATAGAAGTAGCGCGATGAGTCGGGGGTGTGGACCTCGTCGATGAGGATCACCTTGCCGTCGTGCTTGCCAAATTCATATTTGGTGTCCACGAGGATAAGGCCCTTGTCGTTTGCCATCTTTGTGCCAATGGCGAAAAGGCGGCGGGTATACTCTTCCATCACCTTGTAGTCTTCCTCGCTCACGATACCTTGGGCGATGATTTCCTCACGCGAGATATTCTCGTCGTGACCGGCGTCGGCCTTGGTGGTGGGGGTGATGATGGGTTCGGGCAGACGCTCGTTCTCGCGAAGGCCTTCGGGGAGTTTCACACCGCAAAGCTCGCGCGCACCTGCGGCATACTCGCGCCATGCGCTGCCGGCAAGATAGCCGCGGATAATCATCTCTACTCTGAAACCTTCGGCACGCACACCGGCGGTGACCATCGGGTCAACCTCGGCAAGTTTCCAGTTGGGAATCTCCTCAGAGGTGGCGTCGAGGAAGTAGTTGGCAATCTGGTTGAGCACCTGTCCCTTATAGGGAATGCCCTTGGGGAGCACAACATCGAAAGCCGAGATACGGTCGGTAGCGACCATCACCAACAGGTCGCCTGCGATAGAATAAACATCGCGCACTTTGCCGTGATATACGGGTGCGTCTTGATTGGGGAAATGGAAATCTGTGCTTGTAAGGGGCATAAGAGTGATAATGAATGGTTGTATTGTAGTATGTTAATTTTCCGGATTGTCGTCGGGGTGCTCCTTGGCGAGTGCCTCATGACGCTCGTAGGCCTCGACTATGCGCTGCACAAGGGAGTGGCGCACGATATCTTTCTTGGCGAACTCCACGCGCCCTATGCCGGGGACATTGGCAAGCACCTTGAGGGCCTGCACAAGACCCGACTGCACCGAGCGCGGCAGGTCGATCTGGGTGACGTCGCCGGTGATTATCATCTTGGCGTTCATGCCAAGGCGCGTGAGGAACATCTTGATCTGATGTACGGTGGTGTTCTGGGCCTCGTCGAGCACGATGACGGCGTCGTTGAGAGTGCGGCCTCGCATGAAGGCAAGCGGCGCGATCTGTATGACATTGCTCTCCATATACTCCTTAAGCTTGATCGAGGGTATCATGTCTTCGAGAGCGTCGTAGAGCGGCTGCAGATAGGGGTCGATCTTGTCTTTCATGTCGCCGGGGAGGAAGCCGAGCTTCTCTCCGGCCTCCACTGCCGGGCGCGAGAGGATAATCTTGCGCACCTCGCGGTTTTTGAGGGCACGTACGGCAAGGGCGATGGCGATATAAGTCTTGCCCGTACCGGCGGGGCCGAGAGCGAAAGTAAGGTCGTTCTTGGCGAAGCTCTCCACCATAAGCTGCTGGTTGGCATTGCGGGCGCTGATGGGCTTGCCGTTGATACCGTAGATTATCACGCCGTCGCGCTTGAGCTCCTTGGGAGCCTCGCCTTTTATGATATCGAGAATGGCCTCTTCGGTGAGAGTGTTGTAATGCTCGGCGTAGGCGCTGAGCTCTTTGATCTTGGCCTCGAAATCAGCCGTTTCGGTCTCTTCGCCAATCACACGGATCACCGAGCCACGCGCCGAAATGCGAAGCTTCGGATAGAGATTTTTGATCAGCTGCATGTTGGCATTGTTCACGCCGTAGAAACACAGAGGATCAACACTGTCGATAATTACTATTCTTTCAATCATAGACTCAGACTTGCCGGTATTGGTAAAGCCTCTGCAAAAGTACATAAAAAATTCGAGATTTTTTACACCGGCAGAATAAAAAGGTC
>CAJTWH010000019.1 GCA_910579995.1 uncultured Muribaculaceae bacterium
ACAATTCAGAAAGTAAAAGTTAATTCTGAATATCGTCTGCAAAGGTAAAAGCTAAGCAAAGTCGCGACAGCTTCGCTGTCTTTTGCCGCTGACGCGGCTATGTTCATTTTACGCCGTCAAATATGCGTTCTGCGAACGCTATAGTTGCCCTATTTTAAGCCATATCAGAGGCAGTAAAAAGCGATGAGGAAAAAATAATATTTACTCATCGCATATATCATTATTATACAAGCATTTACAAGTAGGCATGAGGCAAAATATTTTTTGGCTCTTATAGTTTTTACTCCTAATTTTGCCACCAAAAATCAACCCACTATGAAAAATCTAAAAATTCCACATTTGCACTTATCAACAATATTATCTACATTTGTAGAGCTTAAACCAAATTCTTTTACAATGAGAGTCAGTAAGTCGTATTATATTCCTTTTCTATTCCTTATCTCATTACTTATGGTGTCATGCTATCCGCAAGACAATCATGATTACCCCAAGACTGTCAATATCGGTCGCGATGGCGGCGTGCATTATATAGATGGTATTGAAATCATGTCGGTATGGATTATAGACGACCACAGCAATAACATCAGTGAATCTATAGAGTATGAAGACAGCATTGTGCAGAAAGCACAATGGCTCACGGTGGTGACATATCCCGACAGCAGAGGTCTTAAAATTATTGCTGAGCCTATGACCGGCAATGAGAAAAAACGCGAACTCCGCCTCGAATATTCATGGGGAGACTCTTGGGGTATGACAAAAGTTATACAAAAATAATCATCAACATTATATGACTGCAAAAATGTATTATTTCCCATTTCTATTTATCTTTACATTCCTGATCGGGTCGTGTATAGAGCACGATGATTTAGGTTATCCAAAGAATATTTATTTCGGTCGCGAGGGCGGTGTGCAATATATCAGCGGCGAAGATCTGAACCTTGTGACAATCTCAATCCGCGATTTCGACGGCAACGAAGATTACGTTAATATAGATACATTTATCCTCGACGAGGAGACCGGCAAATGGGAGGATAAGTCTGATGAAATGGACAACGTCTCTGTCAGCTACCAGTGGCTCACTGTTGAAGTAGAGCCGGGCGACAACCGCATGAAACTTACAGCCCGGCCTCTCGAGAGCAATAAGAAGCGGTTTCTCTACATAGTTCTCTACACCGGCTATTCAGAGGGTACACTAAAAGTAACACAACGATGAAAAAGAAACTTATCATAGCGTTGGTAGCCCTCGGCATGACTCTTGGGGTGTCGGCACAGGCCCGCTGGGGAGTAGAGGCGGGTGTGAACATCGGCCACGGCTTCGAGACAAACGGCACCAAGGCCGGTTTCAACATGGGCATGACCGGCGAGTTCACGGCGCCCAACAATTGGTATATGGACGGCGCCATAAAGCTGTCGTCGCAGCCCTGCGGCAACACTTTCGACTGGGGAACGGAGATAGCCTCATTCCATGAAATCCGCAACTATACGCCCTACTATCTAACCCTGTCGGCGCGAATTCTCGGCCACAGCTACCGCCTGTCGCCAACGATGAATCTCACATGGAGCATTGGTCCGGTTGCCGGCGTGGGGCTCTTCGGCCGCAGCCATATCAAGTCGGTATCTTATCAAGGAGGCCAAGCCGAAACCATCCGCGACCTACACTCCAACAATCTTTTTTCACACAGTATCGACGGGTTTTCAACATCGCGTTTCGAAGCCGGAGCGAGTGTGCGCCTGAGCACCACCCTGCTCTCTCACTACCGTGCCGGAGTGGAATATAACCTTCTCCACATCATCGGCGCCGACAAAGCCATCGACAATCTCCACCTCTTCTCAATCAACCTCGGCTACGTGTTCTGATAATACAACTGCAGTGCCAGATATGTCCTGCGGACATAGATTAATCCCATAACCGGGTACACCGAAGCTTGCCGGAGGTGTGCCCGGGATGTAATAGGCTGAAGGTATGGCGTCCGTTTAGGACGCCGGTTAACCCGGGGCTAATGGAATCGGCGTCCATACGGACGCCGATTCTATTCCGCTATACCGCCCCCCATACCTACGCAAGCTTCGGTATGGGGGGTTACTAATAATCTGCGTTCTACGAACGCCGTGTATGCCTCTTGTTCGTCTGCCGCATACCGCATACACCTTCGCTACGCTGCGGTGTAAGCGGCTACCGGTAAATCAGCGTTCTACGAACGCTTTTTCTTCTATATAATCATAGCTGCAGGTTTACATCATTGGCTTTCTGTGAACGCCATTTTTCTCTTTCAACAATGATGTTGAAAAGCTTGTAGAAAACGTGCAATAAGTTTTCAATATCTTTATTTTGGTTTTGGCTATATTTGTATATACAAATGGCCGACTGCAAAATACAAGTTTTTGGCTATAGTTTTTCCAAACGACTTTTCTCGGCCTTACTGACATAAAAACGGGCTGTTATCTACCGTTTTCACCCCTTGAAAGTTATCAAATTATCAACTTTATGACTTACCAACACCATGTTGATAACTACACGAATCATCATATAATCAATATATTAGAGTGTAGATAACTTGTCAAGTGCCCTATATCAGACATCAATAACCCATATATGCAAGAAATGGGCCGAAAAGTTATCTAAGTTTTCGACAGCCATTATTATTATTCCTTAATTTTTTGGTTTTAAAAATTTTTTTTCAAATAAAGAGATAAATAAAAATAAAGGGATGTTGAAAAGTCGGGGTGGCGGTTGAAACCGGCCGGGATCCAAGGCCTCGCTGGAGCTTTTGCTCCCGCCATGGACGAAAAACCAATACTTCAAAGCACCCCGGAAACTTTTCAAAAAATATAAAGCCCGGCGCACCATTTTTGTTTTGGATTGTTGTATCTATGAAAGGAGTTCTCGGCAATGTCAAAATAAATTTTGCATTGCTCTCTCTTATTCGTATCTTTGTAGTTCATTAAAAAAATAGATATATGACATTTGAAGAATTAGGCGTACGCGATGATTTACTCCGCGGCATCGCCGATATGGGCTTCGAGACACCAATGCCCGTACAAGAAAAAGTTATCCCGGTGCTCCTCGGCGGCGACCGTGATCTGGTGGCTCTGGCTCAGACCGGCACCGGCAAGACAGCCGCTTTCGGCTTGCCGGTATTGCAGCGAATCGACGCTCACCGACACTCTCCTCAGGCACTCATCCTCGCCCCCACCCGCGAGCTCTGCCTGCAGATAGCCGGTGACCTTGCCGACTTCTCAAAATATATGGAAGATGTGACTGTGCTGCCTGTATATGGCGGCAGCAGTATCGAGAGCCAGATCCGCGCCCTCAAGCAGGGTGTGCAGATCATCGTCGCCACCCCGGGCCGACTCATCGACCTTATCAACCGCGGGGTTGTGAAGCTAGAAGGCGTCCACACCGTAGTGCTCGACGAGGCCGACGAAATGCTCAACATGGGATTCGTCGATTCTATCAACGATATCCTCTCCCATGTGCCCGACGACCGCAAAATGCTCATGTTCTCGGCCACCATGCCTGCCGAGGTAGCGAAGATAGCCAAGCGCTTCATGCACGACCCCGAGGAAATAGTTGTGGGCACTCGCAATGAGGGCGCCAAGAACGTGCGCCATGTATATTATATGGTGAATGCCAAGGACAAATATCTTGCCTTGAAGCGCATTGCCGACAACAACCCCAATATCTACGCCATCATATTCTGCCGCACTCGCCGCGACACACAGGAGATTGCCGACCGCCTCATCAGCGACGGCTATAATGCCGACGCCCTCCACGGCGACCTCAGCCAGCAGCAGCGCGACATCGTGATGAAGAAATTCCGCGACCGCGTGCTCACCCTCCTCGTGGCCACCGACGTCGCCGCCCGCGGTCTTGATGTAGACGACCTCACCCATGTGATCAACTACGGTCTGCCCGACGATACGGCAGTCTATACCCACCGCTCGGGCCGTACAGGCCGTGCCGGCAAGACAGGTGTGTCTATTGCCATCATCCACTCTCGCGAGAAAGGCAAGCTGCGCGAGATAGAGCGTATCATAGGCAAGAAATTCGAGCGCAAGGAAGTGCCTACGCCTCAGCATATCATTGAGAAACAGCTCTATAACCTCGCCGACCGCCTTGAGCGCGTAGAGGTCAACGAAGAAGAGATCATGCGCTACCTGCCCGGTGTGCTCAAGAAACTCTCTTGGCTCACCACCGAAGACCTCCTCAAACGGGTGCTGTCGCTCGAGTTCAACCGTCTGCTCAACTATTATAAAGACGCCCCCAACATCGACTTCATCGACGAGAAACCTGCCAAGGAACGCAAGGAGAAAGAGCGTGCGCCCCGCAGCGAGAAAGACAAAGACCGCCGCACCGCCGAGCGCGGCATGGCGCGAATATATGTCAATGTAGGCAAGGCCGACGGGTTCTTCGCCGGCAACCTCATAGAGCTGCTCAACAAGAATGTGGCCGGCTCGCGAGTAGATGTAGGCCGTATCGACCTGTTGCCCTCATATTCGCTCTTCGATGTGCGCAAGGCCGACGCCAACCGCGTAGTGGCGGCACTCAAAGGTCTCGACTTCTTCGGCAAACGCCTCTACAGCGAGGTGGCCGACAAAGACCGGGACTATGCCCGCACCTCAGGCCGCAAGGATAAAACTAAAGAAACACCCGCAAAGCCCCGTAAAAGCCGTAAGAAATGAAAATCGCCGCTCTTATCGCCGCATTGGCTCTCAGTCTGCCTGCCATGGGACGCACGGCAGCCGAATTTTTCGCCGCCGCCCCGGCAGAGGCAGTGCCCATGCTCACTACAAATGCACGCCTCGACATGCTCGACTATTTCCACAGCGGAGTAGAGACCGCTACCTCAAATATGCTCAACGGCAAGGCGAGGGTAGTGGCAGAGAATCCGGCTAAGCTCACGGCTGTGATGTCGGGGCTGTCGGAGCTGCAGGTGGCCGTGCTGCCAAACCGCGGCGATACCATAGTGGCTTTTATCGAGACTGTGGCTACACCGGTGAAAGATAGCGGAGTAAGTTTCTACCGCGCTGCCGACTGGAAGCGTCTGCCCGATGTTGCCTTGCCTGCGTCGGCAGATTTCATCCAGCCGGCAAAGCGCTCCGAAGCAGCTTTGGCAGAAATGCCCTCGCCTTTTTTCATAGGCATAGACTACGACCCGGAGCAAGAGCTTTTCATGATTTACAACAATAGTTTCGACAATCTCCCGGCCGGAGAGCGCCCTGAAGCCGCCAAGCTGATGGACTCCGTGCAGGCCTACCGCTACGATGGCCGCAAGTTGGTGAGAGTAAAGGAATTTAAAGAAAAGATAGCCGCCGCTCAACAATGACCGCCGACCCTATATCGCTGCTCGAGCTCAACCGCCGGGTGGCACGTGCACTCACATCCGCTCCCGGCCTGACCGGCGTATGGGTAGCGGGCGAGACTTCTGACCTCCGCACAAGCGGAGGTCATTGCTATATGGAGCTGATACAGAAAGACGACTCCGGCACACCCTTGGCTAAGGCGAGGGCTGTGATATGGGCTTCGACTTTCGCAGTGCTCGCCGCGCGCTTCGAGGCTGCCACCGGCTGCCGGCTGCGCTCCGACATGAAAATTATGGTCAGGGTAAATGTTAATTTTCATGCCGTATATGGTTTCAGCCTTATAATCACCGACATAGACCCCGATTATACCGTCGGCGACCTTGCCCGCAGGCGCAATGCCATAATAGAGCAGCTGAAAAAAGACGGCGTCTACGAGCTCAACCGCAGCTTGCCTTGGGCGCCGGTGCCATACCGCATAGCCGTGATATCGGCGCGCGGGGCTGCCGGCTACGGCGACTTTATCAAGCACCTGCACACCAATCCTTTGCGACTTCGCTTCACCACCACCCTCTTCGAGGCGCCCATGCAGGGCGAGCGCACGGCGCCGGGAGTGATAGCGGCTCTTGAGGCGGTGATGGAGCGGATAGAGAGTTTCGACGCCGTGGTGATAATCCGCGGCGGTGGCGCTGTGGCCGACCTTGCATGGTTCGACGATTATAAGCTCGCTCTAAATGTGGCCTCCTTCCCCCTGCCGGTGATAGTAGGCATAGGCCATGAGCGCGATATCACCGTGCTCGACTATATCGCCAATACCCGCGTGAAGACTCCAACTGCCGCCGCCGAGGTGCTGATATCGCGCGTAGGGGCGGCCTACGACGCCATTGCCCGCATAGGAAACGACATCCTCTCGGCCGTGAAGAGCAACGTCAGCTCCCAGAAGCAGCAACTGGCCTATTATAGCGGCCTTCTGCCGGCCTTGGCGCAGAATGTGGTAGAACGGCACCGTCAGCGCACCGGCGAGGCCGTAGCGACGCTTATAGGCACTTCTGTAGCCAATATCATGTCGCGGCAGCGGCAGCGCCTCGACGCCCTCGGCGAACTTCTCGACGCCCTCTCGCCCGAGGCCACCCTGCGGCGCGGCTACAGCATAACGCGCGTGGACGGCCATGCCGTTACCGACAGCACCGCCCTCACCCCCGGCACGAAGATAGAGACAATATTCGCCCAAGGCCCGGCCGTCAGCTCGGTGGTAGAATGACGAAAAAATTTGTGAGATAGGAGGGAATTTAGTAAATTTGCACTCTCAAACCGATTATATCACAACAACACATATATGATTAACGCACAAGACATCAAGAACGGCACCTGCATCCGCATGGACGGCAGTCTGTACTTCTGCGTGGAATTCCTCCACGTAAAGCCCGGCAAAGGCAACACATTCATGCGCACCAAGCTCAAAAACGTAGTTGACGGCCGAGTTCTCGAGCGTCGCTTCAACATCGGCGAGAAGCTCGAAGACGTCCGCGTGGAGCGTCGTCCCTATCAGTATCTCTATGCCGACGGCGGCGATGATATCTTCATGAATCAGGAGACCTACGAGCAGATTCCTATCAGCAAAACACTCGTTACCGGCAGCGACTTCATGAAAGAAGGCGACATGGTTGAGGTTGTAAGCGACGCTTCTACCGACACTGTACTCTATGCAGAAATGCCCGTAAAGACCGTTCTCGAAATCACCTATACCGAGCCCGGTATCAAGGGTGACACCGCCACCAATACCCTCAAGCCCGCCACAGTAGAGACCGGCGCCGAGGTACGCGTGCCCCTCTTCTGCAACATCGGCGACAAGATCCGTATCGACACCCGCGACGGTTCTTATCTTGAGCGCGTTAAAGAGTAAACCTCCCTATCTCCATCGTCACAAACGCCACGGATACTTCTGTATCTGTGGCGTTTTAATTTAGGTTGCTACCTATTTTATAAAAATATAAAGATGTAAATAAGTTGGGCTCGGTTTAGAAATGAATTTCCAATATTATAAGTATCTTTGCAGTTGTAAAAAATAATATAACAGTAAAATGGATAAAACAAAGTTGACCATAGAAAGATTGAAATCAATGCGTGAGAGTGAAGATCACGTAGAATTCAAACGTTGTCAGAATGGAAATATGTCTTTTAATGGAGCTGACAAACAAAAACCGTCAGAACGTAGAAAATGTATTCTTGGATATGTTGTTGCGCTTGCAAATTCCGGTGGAGGTTATCTTGTATTTGGAATGGAAGATAAGTATCCTCATAATGTAGTTGGAACTCGTCAAAATGAAAACGCTCTTGGAAAGTTGGAGAATGATATTTATAATTCATTACGTATACCGGTGTCTGCCTACGAATTATATGACGATAAAAATCGCAGGGTTGTTGTTGTTGATATTCCACGTCATCCTGTCGGTAAAGCTTTAAAATATGAAGATGTTGCCCTTTGGCGTTCAGGAGATGAATTGATACCAATGCCTGATAGAGTATTATTTAATATTTTGCAGGAAACGGATCCTGATTATTCTCAAGCTATTTGTGATGGAGTCACAATTAATGATCTAAATAAGGAGGCTATAAGAATTTTAAAAGAAAAATATGCTCGTAAACAAGGTAATCAGACATTTACCTCTCTATCAGATTTTCAAGCTTTGAATGACTTGAAGCTGATGGTGGGGCAAAAAGTTACAAATGCGGCATTACTCTTAGTCGGTAAAGAAGAATTGATTCATGCCCATTTTCCGCAAGCAAAAGTACAATTAGAATTCAGAAATACCGAAGGTCAGGAGCGTTTCGATAAAAGACTGACATTTACAGATCCATTTTATCTACTTATTGATAAATTATGGAGAGCGATAAATGAAAGAAATGGAAGTGTACCGGTGCAGGAAGGTGCATACATTTTTGATATACCATTCTTCAATGAATTGGTAATACGCGAGGTTGTAAATAATGCTTTTGCTCATAGAGATTACCGTTTACAAAGCGAAATAGTGATCAAGCACTATCCGGGAAGACTGATTGTTGCAAGCCCGGGTGGCTTTCCTTTGGGCGTAACACTTGATAATATTTTGACAGTCTCAAGTACCCCTCGTAATAGATTATTGGCTGATGTGTTGGCCCTTACCGGTATAGTCGAACGAGCCGGACAAGGTATGGATGTAATTTTCCGCCTTACACTTTCAGAGGGTAAACTTACACCTGATTATAAGAAATCAGATGATTACCAAGTTGTTGCTATTCTATCTTCAACAGTCAAAGATCCCGGATTTGCGCTGTTTATAAAGAGTATACAAGAAGAATTGCCTGAAAATCAAAAATTATCGGTATTTGATATTCTTACATTCTGTGCAATAAAAGATGGACACGTGCCATTAGATAAAGAAATTGCAAAAAAATTATTGGCAATGGGGTATATAGAAAAACGTGGTAAGACATCAGCTATACGCTATATCCTACCTCGTAGATATTATGAATTGACCAATAACTTGTCGGAGTATTCAGGGTTGACGGATTGGGATGATAATCAGGTGCTTGCAGTGTTAATTCCTTTCTTAAACAAATATGGAAAGGCAAAAAAAAGAGATATTGCCAGGCTCATAGGGTCTCATATTTCAGAAACGCAATTGCGTAGAACCATTGAACGATTATCCGTTCCTAATGGGCCTTTGGTTAAAAAAGGAAAGACGACAAATACGGAATATTCACTTTCTCCATTATTCATTGGTCAGATGGATTTATTGAATGAAGCTACGAAAATTGGCTTGACTCATATTCTTAAATCTCAAAATCAGTTATCAAATTCTGACATATCAAGTGACGGAATAAATGACGGAATAATAGGTGAAAAATAGTAGGATTATTTGGTAATTGCTTTAAATACAGTATGATAAAGTGACGGAATATGTGACGGAATAAATGAAGTCACTTTTCCATCTCTATGCTATTTCCTTTCTTAGGGGCGGGGGTGAGGGCGAGGTAGATGGCGGCGAAGATACCGCAGGCTATGATCATGAGGGTCTGGAAGGTCCAGACTGTGAGGGAGTAGGCTGTGCCCTCGGCTTCGGATATGCTGTAGAGCGAGAGGGCAAACATCACGGCGATGTTCCAAGGGCCGAGGCCACCGTTGGACGGTACGGCCACGCTGCATGAGCCGAACACAAACACCACGAGGCCGGGCAGATAGCCGTCGGCCATGCCGGCGCCGGAGATAAGCTCGCGGGTAAAGGGGAAGGCGTAGAGGCAAAGGTATGTCTCGTAGAAGTAGCAAGCCCATATTCCTATTGTAAGAATCAGATACCACCAAGCACCCTTGAGATGGAA
Source organism: uncultured Muribaculaceae bacterium (assembly GCA_910579995.1). Lineage (GTDB taxonomy): Bacteria > Bacteroidota > Bacteroidia > Bacteroidales > Muribaculaceae > CAG-873. The sequence goes on from CAJTWH010000019.1 coordinate 9,661, forward strand.
AAGGACGATGAAGCCTTGCCATATCTTGGCTATGCCGCCCTCCATTTTCTTGAGTATGCTCAGGCGTCCGCACCAATGGAATATGGCGAAAACTACGCCGGCAAGGACAAACAGGCCTCCCCACACGTAGGGGTCGCGCAGGGTGGTGGAGATATCTGTCACCACGCGGTAATGATTGAGAAATTTCATCATCACCGGATGAGCGACTATCAATGAGGCTATTATGAAAATGGATATTACGATTGCGTCGGAGATACGGTCGCCGATATCTGTGCCCACTACGGTAGTGAGCGGTGTGCGGGTGCGCTTGGATATGTCTACACACCGCCATGCCTCGCCGAGATAGGGGAAAAGCAGATTGAGGGCGTAAGCACCGAAAATAGAGCTGCTCTCGGCGGCGACGGGCAGACGCGGAATGCCGACAGCACGCAGCTGTATGCCCCAACGGATACCGCGGATGACGTATGAGAGCATTGTAAGGAACATCATGCCGGCGATGTAGCGGAAATCGCAGCCCTCGCGGATTATGCCCATGACTTCGTGATAATCGACGCGATGGAATAGCCATACCACAAGCAGCGAGCTCACAACAACCGGAAGCGCATATTTGAGCACTTTGACAATGAGGGCGAGATAGCGGTGCGGGCCGGTATGTTGTTTGGTTGATGTCATAATATATATACAAGCGGGAGTGTAAATTGTTGCGTACGGCGGACAAAATCGCCCGAAATCGGACACCTGCAGTTTTTGGCCTTTGCTGATTATCAAGCTATTAGCGATTTGGCATAATTATGGCAATATAATTGGCATGGATAGAGAATTGTCAAAAGCAGAGCGCAACTCTGCACGCCGAAAAAAATTGGTGCCCGTCGGTATCGGCGCGGTGGGCGTGGTAGCGATTGTAGTTGTGGCCGGCGCACTCATGCGTCCGTCGGTCAAGGCTACCGATCTTAATATATGTACGGCCGACACAGGCACGATAGAGACCTCGGTGTCGGGTTCGGGCAGTGTGGTGCCTGCGTTCGAGGAGATTATCAACTCGCCTATCAATACGCGCATAGTAGAGGTTTATTGCAAGGCCGGCGACAGCGTGGATGTAGACACTCCCCTGCTCCGCCTCGACCTGCAGAGCACCGAGACACAGCTCAACAAAATCAAAGATGAAATCGAGATGAAGCACTATGAGCTTGAGCAGCAGCGGGTAAACAACTCCACGCGCATAAGCGACCTCGAAATGCAGGTGCAGGTAAAGGAAATGACTGTCAACCGCCTCGAGGTAGAGCTTGCCAACGAGCGCTATCTCGACAGCCTTGGGTCGGGGACGGGCGACCGTGTGCGTCAGGCCGAACTTGCTTTCGATACCGGGCGTCTTGAGCTTGAGCAACTCCGCCAGCAGCTCGCCAACGAGCAGCGCGTAACCGACGCCGGCCTCAAGGTGAAGAATCTCGACATCAATATAGCCGGCAAGACCCTCGATGAGATGAGCCGCACCCTCGCCGACGCCCGCGTGCTTGCTCCACGCAAGGCTACCCTGACCTATATCTGCGACCAGATAGGCCAGAAGGTGAGCGAGGGAGAGAAAATCGCCATAATATCAGACCTGTCGCACTTCAAGGTAGACGGTGAGATAGCCGACGCCTACGGCGACCGCATACATGTAGGCACCAAGGCTGTGGTGAAAGTAGGACGTGAGCGCATGAATGGCGTGGTGAGCAATGTGACACCGCTCTCGCGCAACGGTGTGATAGCCTTCTCAGTGCGCCTCGATGATGACGCCTCGCCACGCCTCCGCTCAGGTCTGAAGACCGAGGTATATATACTCTGCGACCTGATAGAAGACGCCGTAAGAATAAAGAATGGGTCTTATTATACCGGCCCGGGCAAATATGAGCTCTTCGTGGTGACAGCCGACGACGAACTCACACGCCGCAGCGTGAAACTCGGCGGTAACAACTACGACTATGTAGAGGTAGAAGACGGTCTGAAAGCCGGCGACCGCGTGGTGACATCCGACATGAAAAAATATGCAAACTATAAATCAGTAAAACTCAAATAATTATGGCAATCATACAACTTGACTCTATAAATAAGATCTATCGCACTGACGAAATCGAGACTATAGCCCTTGAGAATGTTAACCTGAGCGTAGAACCCGGTGAATTTGTGAGTATTATGGGGCCGTCGGGTTGCGGCAAGTCTACGATGCTCAGTATCATGGGTCTTCTCGACACTCCTACCTCTGGCAAAGTTATCATTGACGGTACAAACACAGACAAGATGAGCGACAGCGCCCTCGCAAGCTTCCGTAACAAGAAACTGGGCTTCGTATTCCAGAGCTTCCACCTGATTCCGTCGCTCAATGTGATGGATAATGTAGAGCTGCCCCTTATCTACCGCTCGATGTCGTCCTCTTACCGCGAGAAACGTGTGCGCGAGGTGCTCGAGCGCGTAGGGCTTGGCCATCGTATGCACCATAAACCGTCGCAGCTTTCAGGCGGTCAGTGCCAACGCGTGGCCATAGCGAGGGCTATTGTAGGCCAGCCTGATATCATCCTTGCCGACGAACCGACCGGTAACCTTGACTCCAAGATGGGTGCAGAGGTAATGGATTTGCTCCATGCTCTCAACAAGGAAGACGGCCGCACCATAGTGATGGTGACGCACAATGAGCAGCAGGCCAAGCAGACCGACCGTATCATCCGATTCTTCGACGGACGACAGGTTATTTAAAGGTTTAAGGCAAATTTAAAGGCAATAAAGGCAAGATAAATGAAGACTAATTATATAAAACAAGCATGGGCGTCGCTTCGTCAGCAGCCTATGCTGAGCAGTGTGAGCATTATAGGCACTGCCTTGGCTATCTTCCTGATAATGATAGTGGTGATGATCGGTCAGCTCGAGACAGCGCCATTCGCTCCCGAGAGTAACCGCGACCGCTGGCTTGTGTCAAAGTTCGGTACCATCACAAATGATAAATGGGGTAATGACAACAGCTCCAACGGTCCTTACGGCTATAACACTGTCAAGCAGGTGCTCTACCGTATGGAAACGCCCGAGGCTGTTAGCGCCTTTGAGACAAATCCGTCGACAGCGTCGGTGGCTGTTCCCAATGAGTCGGCTTTCGGAGCTATGCTGCTCAATACCGACGCCGGATTCTGGAATGTGTTCGATTTCACCTTTATAAATGGCAATCCCTATACACAAGAAGAATTTGAGTCGGGAATCACCAAGGCTGTTATCAGCGAGAGCCTCGCCCGCAAACTGTTCAAGAGCACCGATGTGGTAGGGCGTCATTTTTCCATCGACCATTCCGACTACACTGTCAGCGGCGTGGTAGAGGATGTGTCGAATGTGGTATCGTATTGCTACGCTGACCTTTGGGTGCCTTTCACCTCAACCAATGTAGGCGATTTCTCATGGTGCGAATATATGGGTTCGCTTTCAATGGTCATGCTTGCCAAGGATAAGAAAGATTTCGGAGAGATCCGTGCGGAATACGAGCGCCTCTTTGATGACCTCAACAGAGAGGCCGGCGAGCGCGGATGGAATTTCAAGCTCATGGACCGGCCCTATACTCAGGAGGTTGCAGCCAATACTCCTTGGGCCAACCTGCCCCCGGATATGCCGGCGGTATACCGCGAGAAATTCATTATCTTCCTTATCTTGCTCATAGTGCCGGCTGTCAATCTGAGCTCAATGACCCACAGCCGCCTTGCCCGGCGCCGTGAAGAGATAGGTGTGAGGCGCGCTTTTGGCGCACACCGCTCAGAGATAGTGCGCGACCTTTTCATAGAGTGTCTGATAATCACCATTATAGCCGGATTGATAGGTCTGCTGCTGAGTCTGATTGGCGGATTGCTCTTCGCCGACAAGATATTCACTCCGTCGATATTCAGCGCCAACTATAAGGTGACATCGATATCAATCCGTCATCTTTTCCACTGGTCGACATTCGCATGGGCCATGCTCTTCTGCTTTATCCTCAATGTGCTCAGTGCGGCCTTGCCTTCGATCAATGCCTCGAGAGTAAATATTGTAAACGCTTTATCAGGAAAGAAATAAACTATGAAACGCAAACTCATGCGCCAGATAATCAATGAATGGCGCAGCAATATATGGCTGGCACTCGAATTGCTCATTGTCAGCGTGGTGATGTGGTATGTGACCGATTCGCTCTTTGTGAGTTATTCCATTCTCAATGAACCTCGCGGATTCAATACAGACCATTGCTATTTTATACGCTATAATGATCTTTCGGAGCGTTCGGCCGACTATAAGGAGTGGGAGAGCCGCAAGGAGATGAACGACGATTTCCTCAAATTCTTCGAACTTATCGCCTCGCGCCCCGAAATAGAGGCTGCCGGCTTGGGGCAGAATGCCTTTATCTACAATAATTCCAACAGCAACACACATCTCACCTACGATTCATTAGACGCTGAAGTAATCCGTCGCTGGGTATCGCCTGAATATCCGCTTGTATTCAGGGTGGAAGGCGCCAACGGCGAGACTCCGGAAGAGCTGAGCCGCATTTTGCGTGATGAACCCCATGCCCTGCTGGCCTCCGACAATTTTCTTGCGGCATACGGCATAGAGAGCGCGAGCGACTATATAGGCAAGGAGTTCGGCAACTGGGCCAATGGCGACACTGTAAGACTCTTGGCCACCTATAAGCCTATCCGCTACAATGATTATATATCGGCGAAGGAGAAAGCTTCATGGTCAATGTTATATACTACAGCATGCAGGAATTACAGTTATTTCAATGAGATGTTTGTGCGTGTGAAAGAGAATATGGATCATGATTTCATCGAAAACATCATGAAGGACGCCCAGACTAATCTCCGCGTGGGCAACTGGTATATTGCCAACGTACAGTCGTTCGACGATATCCGCAACTTCCACCAGCAGAGTCAGGACAATAAGAAGCGCAACATGTATGTGGTGATGATTTTCCTTGCAGTGAATATCTTCCTCGGCCTGCTGGGCACATTCTGGTTCCGCACCCGTGCGAGAGTGTCGGAAATCGCCATCCGCAAGGCCAACGGAGCTTCGAGCGCGGATATTTTCCGCCGTGTAGTAGGCGAGGGTATCATGCTGCTGTTGCTGATTACGCCATTCGCAGCTCTCATAGACTGGGGCCTGACGTACTATGAGTTCAATCCGTGGTATGACGGCTATTTCGGGGCTTGGCGGTTCTCATTCTGTGTGATACTCACTTTTGTGATGATGTCGGTGATGATCATCCTCGGCACAGCCATCCCGGCCTACAGAGCCATGAAGCTCCAGCCGGCAGTGGCGCTGAAGGAGGAATAAATTTAAGGTTGGTGGTGTGTGGTTTGTGGGCAGCGAGTTAGTAGAACTAATCTACCACCCACAGCCCACCACCCACAAACAAAACAATTAAGTTGCAAAGCAACTAATTGTTAAACAAAAGATTATTAAAAATGGTAAGGAAAATAATTACAGCGGTCATGATAGTCTCGGCGCTATGGGCGTCGGCCGAAAACGTGCGGCCTATAAGTTTGGCCGAGACTATCATCACGGCAAGAGCGCGGAGTGTTGACGCTGTTGTGGCCCTCAATGAGCTGCGGCAGGCCTATTGGAGCTACCGCACTTATCGCGCCGACCTCTTGCCGGAGGTTAATTTCAATGCCACGGTGCCATCTTACCGTAAGAGCTACAGCACCTATCAGCATGAAGACGGCTCATACTCATTCGTGCGCAACAATGTGATGGAGATGAACGGCGAGATATCGATAGACCAGAATATATGGTTTACCGGCGGCAAGCTGTCGCTGACCACCTCGCTCGATTATCTCAAAGAACTTCAGGCTCCGCGATATAACCGTTTTATGTCGGTGCCGGTGGCCTTGACGCTCTCGCAGCCTATTTTTGCGGCCAATACCATAAAGTGGAACCGGCGCATAGAGCCGGTGAGGTATGCCGAGGCCAAGGCGGCTTTTATCAGTGCGACTGAGAATGTGGCTCTTGCTGCCATACAGTATTTTTTCAATCTTCTACTCGCTAAGGAGAATCTGAGCATAGCGGCGCAGAATCTTGCCAATGCCGGCAAACTCTATGAGGTGGCAAAGGCCAAGCGCGAGATGGGACAGATAAGCAAGAACGACCTTCTGCAGCTCGAACTCAACCTGCTCAACGCCCGCTCGGAGCACACCGACTGTGAGAGCAACTATCGCTCGTCGATGTTCCAGCTTCAGTCTTTTCTCGATATGGAAGAGGATGTGGTGCTCGACCCGATGATTCCCGAGGCGATTCCCAATGTGGCTGTGAGCTATGCCGATGTGCTCGAAAAGGCGCATGCCAACAACAGTTTCTCCAAGAATATCCGCCGCCGCCAGCTTGAGGCCGACTATGCCGTGGCCAAGGCCAAGGGAGAGCAGCGCGAGGTAACGCTCTTCGCTCAGGTGGGCTATACGGGCACATCCGACCGCATAGGCAATGCCTACGACCCACTGAAAGACAATCAGATAGTGGAAATAGGATTCAAGATACCGATACTCGACTGGGGCAAGCGCCGCGGCAAAGTGAAGGTGAGCGAGAGCAACCGCGATGTGGTGCAGAGCCGCCTGCGCAAGGAGCAGATGGAGTTTGACCAGAATATCTTCATACTCTGCGAGCGCTTCAACAACCAGCAGCAGCAGCTCGACATCTCTCTGCGGGCCGACACCATAGCGCAGCGGCGCTACGACACCAATGTGGAGACTTTCATGATCGGCAAGATATCCACTCTCGACCTCAACGACTCGCAGGTGAGCAAAGACGAGAGCCGACAGCAGTATATCAATCAGCTCTTCCTCTATTGGAATTATTATTACCAACTGCGCAGCATAGCGCTTTGGGATTTCGTGACAAACACCAGCATAGACGCCGACATCGACGAGATAATGAGGAAGTGAGAGTAAGGTTTTAAGGTCATTTAGGGTCATTAAGGTCTTTAAAGTCTTTAATGACCTTAATGACTATTATCCGAATAATTCGGAGTGCGAGCCAAGTCTTACCAACTCAATCTCATCGGTAGCCGGGTCGAACCATATCAGTAGATAGTCAGATTCTATATGGCACTCCATGTGACCGCTATAGTTTCCGGTTAGAGGGTGTGGCTTGTTTTCAGGTGGAAGAGGTTCTTCCTGCTCAAGTTTTCGAAGAATTTCAAAAAGTTTCTCAACCTTTTTAGGATTGTTTCTATATCTTTTATAATCTTTCTTAAATTTGGTTGTTGGTATGAGCTTTTTCATAGGCCCATTGATTTTTCCATTGATTCAATGGAAGTTAGGTCAAGTGGCGTGGAATTTCTGAGAATACCGCTTTCGGCTTCCTGCATTGCTGCCATAGTCTCGGCATTGGGCTGATGGGCGGCGGCGTCGAGAAGAAGTGTCTCTACATAGTTGTTGAGGCTGCGGTTTTCTCTTTTTGCCAATTGCTTGAGCCTTTCGATAAGATCGACCGGCAGGCGAAAACTCTGATTTCTTTTTAATGCTATATCCATAGTTGTAATATTTTATAATGCAAAGTTAATATAAATGTATTACAATAACAATAATTGTGAGGTGTATGTTTTTTATTTCCTTTGCTGAAAATTCAAAAATTAGGCTTATCTTTGTAGTATGATTCTGATAGTAGACGATGATTCGGCTGTGAGGCTTTCGCTGCGTATATTGCTGCGGCGTCAAGGCTATGAGACCTGTGAGGCTTCATCGCCTGAGGAGGCTGTGGCTCTTGTGCGCTCTACGGCGGTAGACCTCGTGCTGCTCGATATGAACTATTCGCGCAAGACGAGCGGCGAGGAGGGGCTGATATTGTTGCGTCAGATCAAAATCTTCCGCCCTGAGGCGCAGGTGATACTCATGACGGCATGGGGCAGTATTCCCTTGGCTGTGGAAGGTATTCATGCAGGAGCTTTCGATTTTATCACCAAGCCGTGGGACAACCAAATGTTGCTCGGCCGCATAAAGGTGGCTCTTGAGCTTAATTCCGACGCCGTAGAGGCCTCGGATTCAGAGCCTTTCGACCGCTCGCTCATCATCGGGCGCTCCCCTGCCCTGCTCAATGTTCTCGACACTGTCAAGCGCATAGCCGCCACCGACGCTCCCGTGCTTATAATGGGCGAGAACGGCACCGGCAAGGAGCTCATTGCCGAGACTATACACCGCAACTCTCTGCGGCGCGCCAAGGGCATGGTGAAGGTGAATTTAGGAGGCATATCGTCGTCGCTCTTCGAGAGCGAGATGTTCGGCCACCGCAAGGGTGCTTTTACCGGGGCTGTGGCCGATCGTGCGGGGCGCTTCGCTCTTGCCGACGGAGGCACTATCTTTCTTGACGAGATAGGCGAGCTCGACCTCAACTGTCAGGTCAAGCTGCTGCGCGTGCTTCAGGAGCATACCTACGAAATGCTCGGAGACTCGACTCCACGACGTACCGACTTCCGCGCCGTCTGCGCCACCAATGCCGACCTGCCGTCGATGGTGGCCGACAAGACATTCCGCGAGGATCTCTATTACCGCATAAATCTCATCACGGTGACATTGCCGCCTCTGCGCGACCGCAGCGAGGATATCCCGCTGCTTGTTGACCATTTTGTGACTCTTCACTGCCGCGATAATCACCGCGAGACGCCGCATATCGACGCTTCTGCCATCGAATTTCTCAAGACACTCCCCTATCCCGGCAATATACGCGAGCTTAAGAACCTGATAGAGCGCACTTTGTTTGTGACTCCCGGTGCGGAGGTGACTGCGGCCGACTTCAAGGGGCAATACAGCGGCCCTGCGTCGAGCCCGCGCGCGTCGGCAACGAGTCTGGAGAGCAAGGAGCGCACGGCCATAGAGCAGGCTCTGGCACAGTCGGGCGGCAACTATACCCGCGCTGCCGGATTGCTCGGCATAAGCCGTCAGGCACTCTACCGCCGCATTGAGAAGTATAATATCAAGATATGAGGATAAGCCTGATATTCGGTATCATATTGCTGCTGCTGATATGCTCGGCGATAACATCGTTCGACAGCTATGTGGGTCTGGCGGCCACCTTGCTTGCGATTGTCCTTCTTGTGGTTTTCTACCGCTCGGTGCTCAAGCCCATACGCAGTATCACCAACGGAGCCGAATTGCTCAGGGCACAGGATTTCAGCAGCCGCCTCGCGCATGTCAATCAATATGAGGCCGATAAAATCATAGATATGTTCAACTCTATGATGACGGCCTTGAAAAACGAGCGGCTCGCGCTTCTGGAGCAGAATCATTTTCTATCTCTTATTACGGAGGTGTCACCCATGGGCATATTCACCCTTGATGACAACGGCAGGATACAGACAGCCAACAAGGCCGCGGCGCAATACCTCGGTTTCGCCGATTCTGAGGCGATTACGGGCTTTGATATAAAAAGTATCGACTCGCAGCTCGCGGGCGCTCTGACGGCCCTTAAACAAGGCGAGAGCGATACTGTGAGGCTAAATGACTCGATGATATACCGCTGCTCCCGCCTGCAGTATATGGACAATGGCTACGCCCATCCTTTTCTGCTCATAGAAAAGCTCACCGACGAGGTGATGAAGGCTGAGAAGAAAAGTTATGAGAAGGTGATACGTGTGATAGCGCACGAGGTGAACAATTCGATGGCGGGTGTCAACTCGCTGCTGTCTACCACGGCGCAGTTTGCCGCCGACCCGGAGACGGCTGAGGTGCTCGGTATTTGCGAGGAGCGCTGCCGGGCTCTGAGCTCGTTTATCACATCGCTGTCGGCAGTGGTGAAGATACCCGACGCCTGCCCTACCCTGCTGTCGCTCAATGATTTGCTTGAACGGAGCCGCGTTATTCTCGAAAGCCTCTGCACGGGGCGCGACATAAAGATTACCTATAGTCTTTGCCCCGGCGTGCTGCCTGTGAATGTAGACTCGGTGCTTTTCGAGCAGGTGCTCATCAACATAGTCAAGAATTCGGCAGAGAGCATAGGCTCGGGCCCCGGGGAAATCAATATCGCCACGGAATATCCGGCTACGCTTGTCATCTCCGACAATGGCGCCGGTATAAGCAGCGAGGCTGCCGACAAGCTGTTCAGCCCGTTTTTCTCGACCAAGACCGACGGCCACGGCATAGGCCTGATGTTTATCAGCGAGGTGCTCCACAAGCATGCCTGCCGCTTCCGCCTCGCCACCGACGCCGACGGAATCACCCGCTTTACAATCAGATTCTGACTACGGGGACTCCAAAAAAGGTGGAAAGCAAAGCAAGAGTTTTAAGAGTGAAGTTATGTTGCCCGCTTAGCCATTTTGTAACTTCACACGGTCGTTTTCCAATAGCCCGCGCAAATTCAGTCTTGGATAGACCTTTTTGTGTCATAAGGTCAAAAATCCGATTGGAAACAGCAATCTGCATTTCTACTTCTTTGTGAATTTCTTCCGGTATAGAAGCCACAATTTGGTTGTATTGTTCAAAAGCTGTTTTCATACGTCGAAAGTATTATCTGTTACAATTTCGTTTTCTGAAATAGTGATTGTACCTTCCTTTACTCCTTGTCGGATGAGTTTGTCAAAATTCTGAAGAGTGACTACAAAACCCCTTAGTTCATCATCTTCATCGTATGTACGTGTTTTCTTTATACCGCCATTTCCAAGAATCAGTATACTGTCGGAAAGGCGCAAACAATATAGCCGCAAAGAAGACTTTACTACAGGAAGCGCGCAGACTCGGTCGTTCATTTTTCCTTCAGGTCGAAAAAAACGCTCTAAAGCTCCAAGATCGGCAATGCTTTCAACAAACTTGGCAATGCGCGCCAAATCTTCATTATAGGTAGCGTCGTCTTTGAAACGATTATAGAAACGTAGATATTCGCCTTTATCTTCAGTGATGAACTGAATGGTATAAAGGGTGCAATTTCGGTCTTTGTTTAATTGTATTAATTCTGCCTCACTCATATTCATGATATTACAACGGCAAAGATATAAAAAAGTTTTTATTTATAAGTAAAATTTTTGACAAAATAAAAACAGAGCTGTCATCACGACGCCCTGTTTCTAATACACAATTATCTATAAAACAACTATTTAATGTCCATGATGTTTTATTGTCATTCACTTTCATCTTTGTTAGTGTGTCTATCGCGACATCACATCGCGAATAAATGGTAAAAAGCACAAAACCATAAAGCAAGAACGCTATCTTGCCAAAAACTGCTCTTTACTATTTACGATTGCAAAGTTATGAAATTTAGAATGACCATCAAAACAATATTATGTTAAAATTTCTAAAACTACGTTTGGAATTATTTAACATTTGTTTGTATCTGCTTGATTATGTGGAGGATAGTCTATGGTGTAGTGCAGGCCGCGCGATTCGCGACGTTCTTTGGCCTGACGCATAATGAGATATCCTACATTTATGATATTGCGCAGCTCGCAGATCTCGCGGGAGGCTTTGGAGCTCTTGAAGAGTCGCTCGGTCTCTTCGTAGAGTATGTCGAGGCGGTTCCAAGCTCGGTCGAGGCGGAGGTTGGAGCGCACGATACCTACATATACGCCCATGATCTGGTTGACCTCTCGTATGCTCTGTGTGATGAGCACCATTTCTTCGTTGTGGCTTGTGCCCTCGTCGTTCCAAGCGGGCACGTCGGTGCGCAGATTTACATGCGGCATTTCTTTGGCGGCATGGCGGGCTGCTGCGTCGGCATATACTACGGCTTCAATCAAAGAGTTGGAGGCCAGACGGTTGCCGCCGTGCAGGCCTGTGCACGAACATTCGCCGAGGGCGTAGAGGTGGCGTATCGACGACTCTCCGTTGAGGTCCACGCGTATGCCGCCGCAGAGGTAGTGGGCAGCGGGAGCCACGGGGATGTAGTCTTTGGTGATATCAATGCCCAGCGAGAGGCATTTGGCATAGATATTGGGGAAATGGCGCTTTGTCTCCTCGGGGTCTTTGTGGGTTACGTCGAGATATACATGGTCGTCGCCGTAGAGCTTCATCTCCGAGTCGATGGCGCGTGCCACGATGTCGCGGGGCGCAAGGGAGAGGCGCGGGTCGTATTTGTGCATGAACTCCTCGCCCTTGAGATTGCGCAGCACGGCGCCGTAGCCACGCATGGCCTCGGTGATGAGGAATGAGGGGCGGTCGCCGGGGTGGAAGAGGGCAGTGGGGTGGAATTGGATAAACTCCATGTCGCTCACTGTGCCCTTGGCGCGGTATACCATGGCAATGCCGTCGCCGGTGGCCACGAGGGGGTTGGTAGTAGTCTGATATACAGCACCTACGCCGCCGGTAGCCATCACGGTGATTTTCGACAGGAAAGTGTCTACCTGTCCCGAAGCGACGTCGAGCACGTAGGCTCCGTAGCAGGTGATATCGGGGGTGCGGCGGGTGACAATCTTGCCAAGATGGTGCTGGGTGATGATCTCGATTGCGAAATGATTTTCGTAGATGTCGATGTAAGGATTAGCCTTGACGGCCTCTATGAGGCTCTGCTGAATCTCGAAGCCGGTATTGTCGGCATGATGAAGAATACGGAATTCGCTGTGTCCGCCCTCGCGGTGGAGGTCGTAGTCGCCATTCTCATTCTTGTCGAAGTCCACGCCCCAGCCTACGAGCTGGCGTATCTGCTCGGGAGCGCCTTTCACCACCTTTTCCACGGCCTTAGGGTCGCTGAGCCAGTCGCCGGCCACCATGGTGTCGTGGATATGTTTGTCGAAATCGTCAACCTCAAGATTGGTCACCGAGGCAACGCCGCCTTGGGCAAGCGCCGTATTGGCCTCGTCGAGAGTCGTTTTGCACACCAGTGCCACACGTGCCTCCTTGCCGGCCACTTTAAGGGCAAAACTCATGCCGGCGATACCCGAACCTATCACAAGATAGTCGTATTCAAATGTCATTTCCTTTTGATTTTAAGGTCGCTGCAAAGTTAAGTAAAAATTCGCTGAGTGCAAAATTTTTTAAAGGCAAGGGGATGGTGTTTCAGATGTTGATGATGAGAATCATGATTATGGTTACGATAGCCAGCAGGAGCAGCTGCACCTTTACAGCGCCGGTCTCCCGGCGGATAATGGCCATGACAAGCCGCCATATCATCACACCGTAGCAATATATAATGATTGAAAGCTCAAAAAAATCGAGGTTGTATGCGGCTAAGTCCATGGTGGTGAAGTTACAAAAATTTTTATCACACTGAGAGTTGCAGCTGATTTTTGACAAGTTGCCAATATTCGCCTTTGCGCACGGTGAGTTCGGTGTGGTTGCCGGTCTCGGCTATGCGGCCATCTTTTATGAATACTATTTTATCGGCGTTCTGCACGGTGCTGAGCCTGTGGGCTGCGATTACGATAGTGCGGCCTTTACCGAAAGCGTTTATGCTTATGCTGCGCTCATTGTTGGCGTCGAGCGACGATGTGGCTTCATCGAGAAATAGTATATCAGGATTCTTGTATAAAGCCCTCGCTATCATGAGGCGTTGCTTCTGTCCTCCGCTCATCTCAATGCCCGCCACACCTATGCGCGTGTTTATGCCCATCGGCAGGGTTTTTATGTATTCCCCGAGCCCGACGGTTTCCAATATATCGACAGCTTTGGCGACGTCGGGTTTTTCTTCCGACATCGATATATTTTCTATTATCGAGCCGGAGAAAATCTTAGCTTCCTGCATTACCACTCCGCAATGGCTGAGCCAGTTGCTGTTGTCGATATCCCTCACATCGTGGCCGCTGAGGGTGAGCGTGCCTTTCTGCGGTATGTAGAAGCCCAACATCAGCTTGATCAAAGTCGATTTGCCGCAACCGCTTTCTCCGACAAGGGCAGTGACCTTGCCTTTTTCGATTGTGAGGTTGAAATCTTTGATAACAAAAGGCGAGCCGGCGCCGGCATATTTAAACCATACATTGCGGAGCTCTATAGTGGGGGTGGAGAAACGGCGGTTGCCGCGGACGTCGGTGTCGTCGTTGATCACGTCGTCGATACGCTGAAAAGAGAGCAGGGCACTCTGGAGCGAGCTTATCGACGAGCTCAGGGTGTTGAAAGGCTGCGCCAGCCGCCCGGTGATGTAGCCCAAGGTCATCATGGTGCCCAGTGTCATCTCTCCGTTGATTACCAAAAGAGCGGCGATACCGGTGACTGTCAAGTCTTTGAGGCGGACAATAATATTCTGTCCGCCGCCCTGCGCCATATTCACGAGCGACGAAGTAAAGCTAATGCGGTTGATGGTGTCTTGCGTCTCTTTCCATTTGCCGATACGTGCTTTTTCGGCATTGTTTACCTTGAGGTCGGCCATGCCGTTGGTAAGTTCGTAGGCATGGTTGCGGTTTTCGGCCATATTGGTGAAGAGGGCATAGTCGATGGTCTTGCGTTTGTTGAGAAAAGCCGTGCTCCACAGTATCTCCATTGCCGACATGGCGATAAACAGCATGAATATCAGCGGACTGTAATGGAAGAGCAAGGTCGAGAATACCACTAAGGAGAGAATCATTATCACCATTGAGTTGGGAAAGGTGAGCAGGAAATCTTTAATGCGCGAGTGGTCATTTATTTTCTGCACGAAGTCGGAGCTTACCTTGCGGTCGAAAAACGACAGAGGAAACCGGGCAAGACGCTCGAGAAAGCTTGTCACCATGTCGCGGTGAATCTTCAGTCCGGCCTTGGTGAGGATAAGATCCATGATGTTGGAGGCTACCAACCCGCCGGCGGCTATTGCCAATTGACCTAAAAGCAGGAGAACCACAAGGTTGATATCGCGCATGCCTATACCCTCGTCTACAGTCTTTTTCAGCAATATGGGTACAATGAAATCCGCCGCCATTATCGCGAGGGTGATGATAAGGGCGTAGGCGAATTTGCTGCGGTGATTCTTGAAAAACTCTCTGAGGTAGCGGAAGAAATCTATAAGGCTGTTGTCGCGCTCATAGTGGCGGGTGTGGAATTCATCGGTAGGGTCGGAAAGCACTGCAAGGCCGGAGACGTCGCCCGGAGCTATCCAATATTTTATGAAATCATCGTGATTGTAGCGCATTTTGCCCTCGGCAGGGTCGGCGATGTAGTACCTTTTTCTGCGGCTGTCGTATTTATAGAGCACCACAAAATGGCGTTGCTGCCAATAGAGTATCGCCGGCAGGGGCATGGCCGGTATATTTTCGGGGCCGGTCTTTACCGCCTTGGCCACCATGCCTATTGTCTCGAGGCATGAGGTCATGTCTTTTATCGACATACCGAGTCGGTTGAGGTCTGATATCGAATGAAGATATCTCAGAGGTATCTTCGCCCCGAAGTGGCGGGCCACCATGCGGATACATGTGAGCCCGCAGTCGGAGTGCTCGACCTGTCGGTAGCAGCGGAACATGGCTATAGCACGCTTGATTTGGCGTTTTCGAGTGAATTGATGTCGATATTGCGGTCTACTTTCTTGCCGTAGCCGAAGGTGTAGGTTATGCCAAGCTTGAATGTGCGGCCGCGGCGGTAGGTGTCTACCATGGAGGTATAGTTGGGGGTGATGAAATTCGTCCAGCCGCGGTGATATTTATGGAATATATCTTCTACACGCATAGTTATGTGCCAGTTGCCGTTGCCGTATGTGGCGCCGAAGTTCCATTTGTCATTGGCCCATGACTTCTCCATGCCTCCGTAGTCGAGCCCGGTGTAGCTGGGGTCATACCAGATGTTTAAATTGAAGTCGCCGATAGTATAGTCTATGTCTCCATTTAATCTGAACGAGCAGACTGATTGTCCTAATGGACCGTGAAAGCGCTCGTAAGTAAACTCAGGACGGAGCGATATAGAAAGGTCGCGGTCGAAAAACGAGGCGCTTATGCTGTAATATGCCCTAAGCCAATCAGACGGATCGAGATTTGCTGTCTGCTTGATTATACCTCCATATTCGGCCGGTGCCGGAGTGTAGAGAGTGTAAATATCGTTGTTTATCCGCCGATAGTTCGCTCCGAGCGACATCGAAAGCCAGTCGTTGGTGATATACGAACCCGAGATGCCCGCATACCATAGATTCATGCTCTTGAGGTAAGGATTGCCTACTGTCCACTCAAGTTCATTATTTTGCACCATCACCGGATTCGATTGCGCAGCCTCCGGGGCATGCAGGCCATAATTGAGAGAGCCGTTGATACTGACCCGCTTTGATATACCCCAGTTTAACGACGCCTCGGCAGATGGATTGACAGTGTGCTCTTTTATGCCGCCTATATTCCATATCGTGGCATTGAAGCCGGGGAGCAGTACAAGGCCGATGTTTTTGCGGGGTAACCAAACCATTCGCAGACTCGATTTTATTTCCTGACGGTTCTGGTTGATTGACTCGTTGGCAGAGCCGGTGTAATGGGTGCGGAACCAGTCAAACGAAGCACTTGCAATAAGTTGGAATGAAAGATTAGGCCTCACAAGATAATAAGGCGATACTCCCAATTTGGCCGTGTGGGAGTCTTCTTTTGTTGCATTTGTGATTTTATCCAATGTGCCCATCTGCGTCCATCCCGATGAGGTGTTGCGGCCATATTTGTAGCCCCAATTGGCTATCACGATAAATCGATCGGAAAATGTAAGGTAGTAGTTTCCGGACAGCTGTGGCACAAGCGAGGTAGTTTTTTTCGACCCCGAGCTTTGCTCCGACCCGAAGAGCTCGGGAGTCCAATCGTCGGTGGAGTTATACCATTCGTTGGGTGTATCGTAGTTGACAAGGCCGAAAGTATGCGTGGCGTTGACCTTGCTGCCGGTGTATTTGGCATTGAAGGCGAACTCGGTGTAGTTGCTGCGCTCGTTGAGGGTCTCTGAAAGCAAGTTGTCGATTCTGTCGTATTTCTTGCCGTTATAGTATATATCCTTATAGCTTCGAGTGCCGTAAGTGCGGTCTTTGTCATTGTCATCGTAGTGGCTCATCAACGACATACCGTAGGTCATCTTCTTGTAAACCAGTTTAGAAGCCAGATTGCCGTCGATGAAGCGCGGACTTGTATAGTAGCCCCGGATTTTTGTCACACCTCCGGCGAGATATTTCTCCACAATGAAATTCACCACTCTGCCGGCTCCTAAGAATTTAGGGTCAGCAGGCTCTATGATATACTCCACTCGCCTTACATCCATTGGCCAAAAGGTGGCGAGGTCAGTGTCTGTGGCCGGTTCGCCATTGATGAAGATTGACACCGGTCGGCCGTCAATTGTAGATATCGAATTGTCGCCGTCGCTCTTGAGCATAGGTATATGAAGGGCTTTTATCAGACTGCCCGCGCTGTTGGATATGCGCTTTTCCTGCTTTGACGGTATGATGTTCACACGTCCGTCTTCACCAATCCATGCCCGCTCGCCCATCACGGTAAGCTCCTTGAGCTCAGTTACTTTTGTAGAATCTTCCGGCTCCTGAGAATAGACTCCAAGCGCGCACGCCGCAGCACACAATATAATCACTTTTCTGAGCATAGTTGATGATGTTTGGTTTGACATTTGGGGGAGGTGAAGTAATAATCGAAGATATCAATAATCATATTGTCGATATCTTTTTCGCTGTAGCCCTGCGAACAGTATTGATGGCTCAGCCCTTCGGTAGCCTTTTGCTTGCAGCCACCCCCGCAAAGAGGGGCTATGCGGCACTGACGGCATACAGCCTTGGCCATTTTAGAGGTGTTGCGCACCTTGAGTTTATCGAGTTGATAGCTTATTGTGCCGTCGGCGGAGAGCTTGCCTATCGAGTTCGGGGTGATGAAGTCGCGGGCAGTGCAGCCGAAAACTTCTCCATTGTAATTGATTAGGGCGTGGTTGATCTTGTCGCCGTAGCATGAGTGGCGCACATCCTGAGGCAGATAGTTGGTGTGGACGCGGAAGCCCATTTGGCGACAGGCCTCACGCATGACGCTGATCTCGGCCTCGGTGCTGTCGTTGCGCTCGTCGCGGTCTTGCCATACTCGTTGAAAATCGAAACTGAGATGGTTCATCTGTTCTTGGGTTAGTTCGCAGAAAAATTCCGGAATAGATTTTACACTGTTTATGTTTTTGCTTGTGTAATTAACGCGAACTATAACATTTATATTGTTTTCAACGAGTTTTTTAACATTTCGCACAATCCTATCAAAGCTCCCCGCTTTGTTGGCGAAGAACCGTGTGGCGTCATGGTCTTGCCGGCCTCCATCTAAGGTTATCTGGAATCCGCAGTCGTAAGTGCTTAGAAATGAAATCGCAGCGTCGGTAAGCAATGCTCCGTTTGATGTGAAATGAGTATGCAGGCTCACTTCTTTTTCTCTACATATCTCTGCGGCGTGCTCTATGATTTTTTTTGCTACATCTTTGAAATGATAGAGAGGCTCACCACCGAAAAAGCCTATGTCGAACGATTTTATTGTCGGATTTTCCAAAGTCTTGTCGATAAACCGGCATACAGCCGCTACCGTGGCGGCGTCCATTTTCGAGTTTGCCACATGATTTTCGTAGCAATACCAACACTTGAAGTTACAGTCTAAAGTAGGATTTATGTGTAAGATAAATTCAGAAGAATTATTGTCTGCCTCGGCTATACGCTCGTTGAGCAATGCTAACTCGTCGGTAGAGTGTTCAACTATCATTCCGGCCTCTGAGAGTTGCCCATATAATACCGGTGAGGATTCGGCAAGAGAAACCAAGTCGAGACCTTTAAGGCTTTGCAATTTATTCTTGATAGCCACAAATTTACCCGTAAAGGAGTTGAAAAGCAAAGTGTGCTTTCCCTCTATTGTGATTTCTGAATTATATAGGCTTAGTTTCATCGTCGGGAGCTTGGTTAATAGTGACACCTTCCGGTGTGGCAAGTGCCACTATAGGGTAGGTAGTTAGGAGATATTTTTCAGTCTTGGTCTTGATGTTGTCAAGGTATTAAGTAAAAGGAGTAGACGGACTGGGATTGACTCCGATTATACAATCTGGATTTTTAAGATTTTTGCAATCCTTACCATTATCGGTATCAGCGCATTCTCCAATATTCTTACAGTTTCCCTTGTTTTTAGAGTTATCACAATTGGTTTCTATTGAATTCTCGCAATTTCCACCGTTTTTTGTGACTCCACCAATAGCGTCGATATTGGTGGTCAGCAAGGTGCTTTGGTTTTCGCCAACCGAATCTTCTGCAGGCAGAGATTCGATGAACGTGGCGATACGGCTTAGTTTGTTTTCCATGTCGCTTGTTTTTTGTTAGTAATATGTTTATTGATCACAATGTCGAAATAAATCCGACGTAAGAGCTCTCTTGTGTTTCGATTACGAGTTGATATTCTCCGGGGATAGTGAAGATGTGGTTTGCGGCGTCGATATCGTCGGAGTAAACACCGAGGCAAATCTCGCCGTCGGCGTCCCACAGCTCATAGCCGGTGATATCGTCTGTACCAATCGCAAATTCGATACCGCTTTCACTGACAGTGCAGGGAATCGGACGTGTGGGAGTGCGGTGGCCTTTACTACCGGGACGGATAAGAGGCTCAACTTCTGTCTCTGTCTCGGATACTTTAAAAAGGGTTATACGATAGCTTTTATAACATTCTGCCGACACATTTAAAGATTGTATCAGAAAAAGCAAAGCTATAGTAAAAATAGAGATAAGCTTTTTCATAAATTTTGATTTTGTTTGCTGCAAAAGTATTAATAAATGAAAGTTCCGGACAAGAAAATAGCGGCGGAAAAAGCGGCGGAATTTAATTTCCGCCGCTTTTCCGCCGCTATTTTACCACTGCATATATGGTTAAAGCGATTATAATAAACGTATTAGACTGTCTATATCTTTGAAGCCAACTTTCTTCTCAAAAACTTGAAAGCCAAGTTTTGTTCTGCGTGAATTGATAGTTCCTCTTTCTCTTCCAAACAAAACAGCTATGTTTGTCGGAGATAAAAAACACCTGATTAGAAGGGCGAGGTGGTAGTCTGTGTCGGATAAATTTTTACGTGTGAGAAGTTCCAGTCTTGATTTGAAGTTTGGAGAAACAGAAATAACGACAGACTCTATTTCTTGCCATAATGGACTTTCTTCAGAAATTATCTTTTTATTGTTTATTAGATCTTGAAGTTTGACAATAATATCTGACCTTGCAATCTGAGGTTCTATTTCTTTTGAAGATGAATTTTGTATTAACGAAAACAACTCATCGCGCAATTGTTCTCGCATTGATTGAATATTGTCTGTCGGTTTAATATTATTTACATTATCATTGGTAATATTGAGCGATAGTTTTAGTTGTTGTAAGCGTTCTTTTAAACTCTGCAATTCTATCATTGTTTTTTTCGACCGGTTCTGTTGATATAAAATGACAATGATAGTTAAAAACAGACCACAGGCAATAAGAGTGATAAAGAGTTGCAGCCGGGTGTTCTTGAGTTCCGCAGTTTGTCGCATACGCTCATGCAACTCATAGTTATGTATAGATTGTTGATATATGGCATAAATCTCGCCATGTCCGGTATATTCTTTTTCAAGTGTCTCTAAATATTTTTTTAAATATATTTCGAGACTATCTGTAGATAAGAATTGGCGTAGTGCGGGCTTTAGTATAATATTATATCCGCTTGTCTTATTTATCAGTTCTTTTTGTGCTATGAGTTCAGAAGCATAATGATAAGCAGTGTCAAGAATACCTGCTTTATAGTAGATATTTCCGCCAAAGGCTAACAGATTATTGTAAGATTCAGTATCAATGGTTTCTTTTATTCCGCGTATATAGTATAATGCAGAATCTATATCACCTTTATAATACTTGATAGAAGCTAAATACATTTTTGAACCGGCCATAAGTTCCGGCTCTAAATTCTTGGAATAATTCATTGCCTCTTTGAAACAATTCTCTGCTTTATCGAATTGTTTGTCATTCATGAATGTATGTCTTAACAATTGTAAGTCGTAAACGAGGTTTAAAGTGTCTTGTTCATTGCGATCTATTGATAAAACTTCTTCGATATAAGGTACGGCTTCATCGTAGAGACGTAAGGTTGTGAGCAGGCGGCCGGTTTGGCTGAGGATGTTGCCGCGGAGTTTTTGCTTTTCGGCGGGTAGCAGGGCGAGGGCGTCTTGGTAGTAGCGCAGGGCGGAGGGGTAGTCGCCGAGGTCGCTGTATACGCGGCCGGCGTAGTAGAGAGCCTCGGGATAGTAGCCGTGGCTCTGGTGGGTGTAGGCATAGTTGAGCACTCCTACGATGAGGGTGTCGTCGGTATGGTCGAGGAATGAGCGGTCGGTGGCTTTCACGCACAGCAGGTCGTAGAAATATCTGTCGGCCTCGCCGAGAGTGGCGCGGTCGATGGCTGCGAGAGTGTCGAGCGCCTGCTCTGGCACGCTGTCGGAGAGCCGTTCGGCCTCGGCGAGACGTCCGCGTGGCTTCCATGTGCAGCAGGTGAGCAGCAGGGCTATGGCTATGAAAATGAGATGGCGCATAAATCAAAGTCCATAAAGCACAAGGCTTTATGGACTCAGTATGTTTAGCTTGAATTAGAATTCGGCGTTGTTGGGCGTGCGTGGGAAGGGGATTACGTCGCGGATATTTGCCATGCCGGTGACGAAGAGCATGAGGCGCTCGAAGCCGAGACCGAAGCCCGAGTGGGGCACGGTGCCGAAGCGGCGGGTGTCGAGATACCACCACATGTCTTTCATCGGTATGTTGAGCTCTTCGATACGTGCGAGGAGCTTGCCATAGTCGGCCTCGCGCTCGCTGCCGCCGATGATCTCGCCGATTTTGGGGAAGAGAACGTCCATGGCGCGCACGGTGCGGCCGTCGTCGTTCTGTTTCATATAGAAGGCTTTGATGTCCTTGGGATAGTCGGTGAGGATTACGGGTTTCTTGAAGTGCTGCTCTACGAGGTAGCGCTCGTGCTCGCTCTGGAGGTCGATACCCCATTCTACAGGCACCTCGAATTTCACGCCCGAGGCTTTAAGGATGTCGATACCCTCGGTGTAGGTGAGGCGCACGAAGTCGTTGTGGAGCACAAATTCCATGCGCTGCACCAGTTCGGGGTCGAAGTGCTCGCTGAGGAAGTCGATATCGTCGCGGCAATGGTCGAGGACATATTGTATGCAATATTTCACAAACTCCTCGGCGAGATCCATGTTGTCGGTGATGTCATAGAATGCCATCTCGGGCTCTATCATCCAGAACTCCGAGAGGTGGCGGGGAGTGAATGAGCGCTCAGCACGGAATGTGGGGCCGAAGGTGTAGATAGCGCCGAGGGCTGTGGCTCCGAGCTCGCCTTCGAGCTGACCGCTGACGGTGAGGGCTGTGGGGCGGCCGAAGAAGTCTTCGCTGTAGTCTATGCTGCCGTCTTCGGTGCGGGGGAGGTCGTTGAGGGGCAGGGTAGTCACTTGGAACATCGCGCCGGCACCCTCGCAGTCGCTGCCTGTGATAAGGGGAGTGTGGAGATAGAAGAATCCTTTTTCGTTGAAGAATTTATGGATGGCGAAGGCCAATGCGCTGCGTATGCGCAGGATAGCGCCGAAAGTGGCTGTGCGGGGGCGCAGGTGGGCTTTCTCGCGCAGGAACTCCATGGTGTGGCCTTTTTTCTGGAGGGGATAAGTCTCGGGGTCGGCGGTGCCGTAGATTTCGAGAGTGTCGGCCTGTACCTCGCAGCTCTGGCCTTTGCCCATCGACTCAACGAGTTTGCCGGTGACATGGATCGACGAGCCGGTGGTGACCGGCTTCAGCTCTTCGTCGGAGAAACGGCTGAGGTCGAAAACAATCTGGAGATTGCGCACTGTCGAACCGTCGTTGAGTGCTACGAACTGCACATTTTTATTACCGCGGCGGGTGCGGACCCAGCCTTTTACCTCTACCTCCGACCCTATCAGCGCGGGGTCGAAGATATCACATATCTTCGTTCTTTTCATCTTAAAAAAAGTCAGTTTCTGATTTCAAACCACAAAGATACGAATAAGTGAGAGCAATGCAAAATTTATTTTTCATTGCCGAGCGGTAAGCGCGAGCGCAGCTCGCGCCGGCAACGAAAAAGCCCACCGCCTACACGCCTAACCTCAATCCTTAGCCTTGATTGTTTTTTGCAGTTGACGTATCAATACTTCTTTTGAGGGGAGTTCTGTAAAGTATTGTGCCACTTTTATTCCTGTTGAATCAAGTTGAAGTAGTTCTATTTGCTCGTTGCTTCCTTCTGTGCAAAGTATCAGTCCGAGAGGAGTGTGTTCTCCCGGCTGCATTTCGTATCGTTCAAGCCAACGTAGATATAGCTCCATTTGACCTTTATATTGTGCTTTGAACCGTCCCAGTTTAAGTTCCACAGCGATGAGCCGTCGTAATTTCCTATGGAAGAAAAGAAGATCGAGATGAAAATCTTCGCCATCAATAATCATTCTTTTTTGTCGTGCTACAAATGTAAACCCATCGCCGAGTTCAAGCAGAAATTGCTCAAGGTGTGATATCAAGGTGTTTTCGAGTGACTCTTCACTGTAAATTCCTTTGAGCCCTGTAAATTCTAAGAAGTACGGGCTTTTGAATACCATATCCGGTGAGAGTTTTCGGTCATTTCGAAGTTCGGCAAGTTCTGCCCGAATCAGTTCTTCGGGTTTGTCACTAAGAGCTGTACGCTCAAAAAGCATGCTGTCAATTTTAGACCGTAAGACTCTGATTCCCCACCGTTCTTCGGCTGCCATGGATAAATAGAATTCTCTCTGTAATTCATTTTTAAGTGGAAGAATTTCTACAAAGTGCGACCAAGACAATTGTGTAGACAATGTCGACACAATATTAATATCTGGGAATAATGTTGCAAATTGCATCATCCTGCGTAGATTCCTCTCTGAATACTCTTGTCCACCATATTCATTCTGTAATTGTGTAGACAGTGTCGACACAATTTTTTTACCATATTCAGCTCTTTGGTTACCAAGGATTTCACGGTTTATTCTTTCGCCAATATGCCAATAGAGAGTTGTTACACTCATGCTGGCAAATGAGGCAAGTTGTTGTCTCGTTTCGAGTATAAGTTGTCGGATATCTGTTATGAGATTCTCACTTTGGCCTATAATATGCTCGGGAACTTTCATTTATTAATATCTTTAGAACCACAAAGATACGAATAAGTGAGAGCAATGCAAAATTTATTTTTCGTTGCCGAGCGGTAAGCGCGAGCTGCGCTTGCGCCGGCAACGAAAAAGCCCACCAACCACACACCACCAACTACTGCTTGGCGTAGCTCAGGACGGTGGGGGATTCGACGTCGACGCCGTACTGGGCGGCGCGGGCGAGGATGGCGCGGGCGAGGCGCGGTTTGAGTTCTTCGGGACAATAGCGGAAATATGCCTCTGCGGCGCGCACATGGGCGGCGTCGGGCATGGGATATTCGCGGCGTTCGGGAAGCCCGAATACTGAGTCGGGCAATTCTTTTTTTTCTTCGTAGCTTAGTCGGTCTGTCATATTTTCTTATTTTTTTTAGGTGTTATTGGTTGGTGGTTGGTGGTTTGGGGTGAGTGGGCTGTGGGCAGCGAATTACTGACTGCAATCCGCAAAAGCTAACTCGCTGCCCACAGCCCACAAACCACCAACCACGCTCCACCAACCAATAATATTAACAAATCCTAAGCGGCTAAGGTTTTTTGTTAACAAAGTTCACTCTTATTTAATTAACAATAAAGAAGTTGGCACAGAGGAGTATTGGCATTATCTTTGCATACACATTTCTACAATCGCTAACAGAATATCTATGAATAAATTCATCCTCTTTGCCGCAGCAGCGGCTATCTCTTTTGCTTCATGCACAGCTCAAGATACCTCGCGCATGATATCTCAAGACGATTTTATCCGCACCGCCGAGCAGACGGTCAACGGCGTTGTGTCGGTGAAAAGCTATGGCACACCGCGCTCTCAGCAGCAACAGCAGGGCTACGACGGCTATTCTTCTGACCCCTTGCTTGATTTCTTCTTCGGGCGTCCGCAGCAGCGCCGTCAGCAACCCCGACAGCAGCCCCGCCAACAGCAGATTGGCCTCGGCTCGGGCGTCATAATCAGCGAAGACGGCTATATCGTCACCAACAACCATGTCATTGCCGACGCCGAGCGCCTTGAGGTGACTCTCAACGACAACCGCAACTTCGCCGCCACAGTAGTGGGCAGCGACCCCAACACCGACCTCGCGCTTATCAAAATCGACGCTCCACAACTCCATGTAATACCGATGGGCAACAGCGAAGATCTCCGCGTGGGCGAGTGGGTGCTCGCCGTGGGCAATCCTTTCGGCTTCACCTCGTCGGTGACCTCGGGTATCGTCAGCGCCAAGGCCCGCAATATATCCTCAACTACCGGCATGCCCTCGTCAGGCGGCATAGAATCGTATATCCAGACCGACGCCGCCGTCAACCAAGGTAACTCGGGCGGCGCCCTCGTGAACCTCAAGGGTGAGCTTGTAGGCATAAACACGGCTATATATTCATCTACAGGCACTTACGCGGGCTGCTCTTTTGCCATACCTACATCGATAGTAGAGAAGGTAGTGGGCGATATCAAGGCTTACGGCACCGTGCAGCGTGCTTATCTTGGCATACGCTTCGTGGAGCTCTCGCCCGAGCTCATCGCCGAGAAAAAGCTCACCGGTCCGACCTCGGGTATCTATGTGGCTGACATAGAGGAGCGGAGCGCTGCTATGGCGGCAGGTCTTACCGAAGGCGATATTATCACGTCGATCAACGGCAAGCCGACCCGCTCTACAGCCGAGCTTCAGGAGGTGATCACGCACTTCAGCCCCGGCGACACTGTGAATATCGAATACTACCGCGACGGCCGCGCATACAGCGTTGAGACCACCCTGCGCAACAACCGCGGCGGTGTAGCCCTCACCCGCTCGGGCGATGATTCCGACCTCGGCGCTAAGTTCTCGTCGCTATCAGAGGATACTGCACGCCGGCTTCAGGTGCGCGGCGGTGTGTCGGTGAATGATATCGTGGCCGACGGCAAGATGGCTTCTGCCGGCATACGCGAGGGATTTATCATCCTCGGTGTCAACGGCCAGCGTGTGAGCAAGCCCGAGCAGATCACTGCTATCGCCCGCGCCGTGACAGAGGCTGCCGGCGGCGACAAGGTGCTCTTCATCAGCGGCATTTATCCCACCGGCAAAGCCGCCTATTATGCGGTGGCTCTGGAGTAGTTTTTTTTTTTAAGGACTTTAAGGTCATTAAGGACATTAAGGACATTAAGGTTTAAGGCAAAAAAGGCAAGGTAATAGTTATTGAGATTCCACTATTATCTTGCCTTTTTTGCCTTCTTTGCCTTTAAGAAAGTACACGGTCAATCCGGTTGCCGGGGCGGATGTTGAGGCTGAATGCTGCGTTGCGGCCTGTGGCCTCGCTTTTGTAGAGTATATGGTAGCGCTCGGAGGCGAGGCCGGTGATTGTGGCGTGCGCGCCGGTGGCTTCGACGCCCGTAGGACGGCCGTAAGTGAGCCTCTCTTCGATTGTAATGTCGAATCCGATAAAAGTTACGGCAAGAGAGTAAGCGCCGTTCTCAGCCACGTTTTCGAGGCCGAAACGATATATGGTGAGCGATAGGTCGTCGTTGACGATGGCCACTATGCCCGGCTGTGAGGGGGCGTCGTCGAAAGTGATCGTGCCTGCCACCAATTGCTGACGTGCCGCGCCGCGGCGCGAGGGCATGGCCGCCAATCCCACGATGGCGGCGGCGACGAACACCGTCAGTACATAAAATTCTACGGTCTGAAATATCGAGAGTACTATCACAGCGCCTTCTTCCATGCGCGGCGGCGGCGGTGCTGGCGGCGCTCGAAATATTCCCATTGCTTCTGCACCGACTCATTGCCCTCGAGCTCAACGTTGCTCTCGGCGAACTTATAGCCGTGGGCGTTGTAGCGCGGGATAAGGTCGTTGAAGATGAGGGCGTTGACGCCTTTGCTTTGGTATTCGGGCTTTACGGCCACAAGGAGCAGGTCAACAACGTCGGTATGGCCCTTTATCGCCCTGAGGAGATGATACCACCCGAAGGGGAAGAGTTTGCCGCGGCTCTTGCGCAGTGCCTCCGACATCGACGGCATTGATATGCCGAGGGCGACGAGTTTCTCGTCTTTGTCTACGATAAGGGTGACGTCTTCGAGGCGCAGCACGCCGATGTAGATGTTGATATAGTGCTCGATCTGTCGGTCGGTGAGAGGCACGAAGCCGTAGAGGTCGGCGTAGGCTTCATTGATGAGCTCGAAGATGGCGCGGCCGTATTCCTTACGGATTTTGCTGCGCGAGGTGAATTTCTTGACCGAGAGGCCGTATTTGCGCATTACAATCTCGCCAATGCGGGTGTGCTTCTCGGGTATACTGTCGGGCACGGTAATGCGGTATTCCACCCAGTCGGCGTCTTTCTCGAAGCCGAGGCGCTCGAAATGGCGCACGTAGTAGGGGTAGTTGTAGATAGTAGCCATGGTGCCCATCTCATCGAAGCCTTCAATGAGCATGCCCTCCTGATCCAAGTCGGTAAATCCTACCGGGCCTACCATCTCAGTCATTCCGCGCTCACGTCCCCACTCGGCCACGGCGTCGATAAGACCGTCTACAACTTCTTCATTGTCAATGAAGTCCATAAAACCGAAGCGCATTTGTCGCTTGCCTGTCTTTTCGTTTGCCGCGCGGTTGATGATGGCGGTGATGGTGCCGACGGGCTCGCCATTGTCGAATGCCATGAACGACTGGGCCTCGCAGAAGTCAAATGCCGGGTTGCCCTCGGGTGTGAGAGTGGCGATCTGGTCGATTACCAGAGGAGGAACATAGCAGGCATTGTCGCGGTAGAGGTCAATGGGAAATTGAACATACTGGCTCAGCTGGTCGCGGTCGGTAGATATGGGGTGTACGTAGATTGACATTGTTCAAGATTGGTGTGTGAATGGAGGGTTGGTGGGCAGTGGTTGGTGGGTTGTAGTTGGTGGGCAGTGAATTAGCTTTTGAGGATTGCAGTAAGTAACTCGCTGCCCACAGCCCACCAACCACAAACTATAAACCTACAGTCCTCCAACCTGCGGGGGCAGGGGACGGTAGGGTGATATGAGCCATATCACCAGCAATATCATCAGGATTAGGAAGATGAATATTATTAGGTTGATAAGCGAGGATTTGCGTCCCTCAAGGGCGAGATGAACCTGCTGCATGTCGCGGAAGCGGCGGTCAGGGTTCTCGTCGGTACAGCGGCGCACCACGCGGCGCAGCACAGGGTCGCTGACATTGGAGGCTTTGAGAGCTTCGTCGAGCACCTTGCCATAGGCGTAGATGTCGTCGGCTATCGACTGGTGCGAGAGCGAGGGGCGCTGCTCGTAGCCCACGTCGATGAGCTTGAGGTTGCCGATGTTCTCGGTGAAGATGATATTGTCGGGAGTGAGGGCGGGGTGGACGATGTGCTTGGTCTGTATATAGTCGAGGGCGTTGACAAGCTGATGTCGCAGCTGCTCGATATGCTTGCGGGTGACGCGCTTCTCATTTATGAGTTTGCGCAGACTGTCGCCATATACATCGTCGGTGATAATGCAGCGGCCTACGCCCGGCACATCCTCGTAATCGTTGATCATCACGATATTCGGATGTGACAGACTGTAACGGACGTCGAACTCCTGCTCTATCATGGCTTGATAGCGCGGGTCGTCGGCAAGTTCGGGACGGAGGGTCTTCATCATCACCCACTTGCCGAATTTCTTGGCAGTGTAGATATGATAGAACTCCTCATCCCATTCGGGCAGATGTTCGATTTCTGTCCACCGGGGTTGGTCGTCGCTCATATTAATTCTCTTCGGGGTCGAGGTTTATAGGTATTTCTCGGGCAATCGACTGGTCGAGCGAGATGAGGGTCTCGGTGCCTGTTACGCCCGGAATCATCTGAATCTTCTTGTTGAGAAGCTCCATAAGGTGCTCATTGTCGCGTGCATAGAGCTTGATGAGCATGGTGTAGGGGCCGGTGGTGAAGTGACATTCTACGATTTCGGGAATCTTCTCGAGCTCGGGTACGACCTCATTATACATGGCACCGCGCTCAAGGTTGACACCGATGTATGTGCAGGTGGCATAGCCCATGATTTTCTGATTCACATGGTAGCCCGAGCCTGTGATTACGTTGATGTCGATAAGGCGCTGAAGTCGTTGGTGGATGGCAGCTCGCGATACGCCGCAAACCACAGCTACGTCTTTAGAGGGTATGCGCGCATTGTGCATTACAATCTGAAGTATTCGTCGGTCGAGATTGTCGATTTTTTCACTCATAGTATTGACTCTTAATTTTTCTGCAAAATTAGCAAAATTCTACAATTAGAGCAAATTTTAAGGCAAAATAAATCAAAAAAGTGTTGTAAAGCCTTATTTGTGCGCAATATGCCATGAATTCTATCTGTTCTGTGCAGCGAGGAGGCGCAGGAACGCCACCCCGTAGGGCACAAGAAGATTGTGGCCGGCGTCGTTGAGGTGGGCAGTGTCGCGCACGCCTTTGTTCTGGAAGTAGAGGGCGCGGAAGGAGTCGTCGTTGACGCGGATACCTGAGGTGTAGGCCATGTCGAGGACGGGGAATGAGTGGCGGCTGCCGGCGGCCTTGAGTTCGGTTATGACCTCGGCGAACATGGGGCGGTCAACAGCCCACGGAGTCACTATGCCCACGCGTGCGTTGGGATATTCGGCTGTGAGGCGGTCGCAGAGATAGTCAAGACTGTCGGTAAACTGTTTCCAGTCTTCGTCGGTCTTTATTTTTTCGGCGTCATTGTGGCCGGCGATGATGAGGATATAGTCGGCGTCGGGGGCAATCTGTCGGTAGCGCTGCGTCATCTGCTCGCCGAATCCCTCTTTTGTGCGGTCAAAGGCAATGCAGTTGCCGTTGCGTCCGAGGTTGTGGTAGCTCATGCCGAGTTTGGCTGCGGCCTTGGCATGCCATGTCTCCTCTTGGGGACAGCGGTGGTTGCGCACGTAGCTGTCGCCTATCACCCATAGCGATTTACCCGTGAGCAGCGAATCGTCGGCGCACTGAGCCGAAGCACACAATCCGCACAATACAAGCAATATAATGAGATGAAATTTTACTGTGGTTTTCATATAATAGGAATTTAAGATTTCGGAAAATTATGCAAAGATACTAATAAGCGAGGGCAAACCAAAATTTATTTGGTTCGGGCATGTGTTTTTGAAAATCTGCGTTCTGCGAACGCCCGTTGAGCTTCACCCGCATAAGACAACGCGCACACTTGATGGTGTTCGCAGAACGCTGATTATTAGTAACCCCATACGCCGTAGCTTGCGGAGGCGTGTGGGGTTAGGAAGAGAAAAACCACGATGGCGTTCGCAGAACGCCGATTATACCGGAAGTAATTTCGGCGTCTTCACAGACGCCCTACGACCGGTGCAGACGCCCACCCCGCATACCTCCGCAAGCTACGGTATACGGGGTTATGGGTTAATCTGCGTTCTGCGAACGCCAAAGTGTGCGCACCATCCGAATCTTTAATTAATAAATAATCCGCAATTCCAGTCAAGGAATTGCGGATTATTTATTTCAATGATTGTGGGAGTTTATTCGGCGGGGTAGCCCCATGTGCAGCTCACGGGAGCGAACTGGCCTTTGGCGGTGACTTTAAACACGGCGGTCTGGGGCAGTGTCTTGCGGTCGGCGTCGTAGGTGTAGAAGTTGACGGTGTAGAGCACATCAAAACCTGCTACAGGCTCGGCCTCGGGGTGGAGTGCGGCGAGGGCGCCGGGCATTACCTCGTTCATGAAGTTGTTTTTGAGGAAGGCTACAATCTCTTCGTCGGTCATGCCCTCTACGCCGGCGGCATATTGGGTGCGGACCTCAGAGGGGCGGATATCTACATTGCCCTGATAGGCCGATGTGCCCGAGTAGTACTCGTTGTTGCCATATTTGGTGACCCAGTACATGCCGCTCTTGATACCGGTGCTACCCAAGGGAACGCATTTGTTCTCATATACCCAGTCGACGCAGGCTTGGAAGTATTGGGTTGACATGGCTTGGTTTTTGCCTGCCGGGAGGGTGATTGTCACGTTGGGGTCGTACATCCATTTGCCGCCGGTACGGACAAATTGCACGGTCTTCTCTACGGCGAAGTTGAAGGGCTTCCACTGTGTGCCGTCGAAGCTGTAGGCCGAGCATTGTGTCGACGAGGTGCCGTCGGCATATTTGGTCCATACTACGAAGCGCACGTCGCCGCTTGCTGCAAATCCATAGTTGGAGTCAAGCCACTTGCTCAGATAAGGCTCTGCGGCGGGCAGGTTGGGGTAGGTCTGCCCCATAGCTGTATAGTCGGCCGGTGAGAGCACAGAGAAGTCGGAGGGAGCGGGAGCCCAGCCTGTCTCGGTGAATGTGTAGAGCACGTTTTTCACTACCATGGGCACTGTCACCATCGCACGCGAGGCAGCCGAGCGCGAGGCGGGGGTGGCGGTGACAACGATGTTCTTCACCTCCCAAGTGCCTGCCTTGGTGGCGGTAGACTTGTATCTGAAGCCTAATTGCATTTTCTTGCCGGCATACTCGGCGAGGTCAATGTCGCCCGAGTTTACAAAAGTCCATCCAAGAGCCGATGGGAAAGTGTAGTCGGTGAGTTGTTGCCATTGGCCGCCTTCCTCGCGGGCCCATACTGTTGCCTCTTGGGCGGCTGTAGCGATGTCGGCGAAGAAGTTGGTGGCCTCGTCGAAGCTGAAGAACGGATCTTCATAGCCGGTGAGGTCGATGACTGGCGACACGAGCCATGAATCCGATTCAAGGTTGGTATTGTCTTTAAATGCGGAGGCTTTCATGTAGCCATAGTCGTCGAGTTTCCACACGTAGGTGAGAGGCTCGGTGAGTACCACATCCTCGAATGTGAAACCGAAGTCGTCCTTGTCGGCGAAAGTGGCGTTGAGAAGCACTTGGGGAGTGGCGGGAATCTCGCCGCCGAACACCGGCTCCTGTGTGGCCTGATTGTAGCTGACAATCATGAAGGTGCCCGGGCCGCAGTTTACAGAATTTGCAAGTAACATAGGGATGTAGTCGGCAGGATTCTGCGAGGGTGCGAAGCCGAGGATATAGTTATCAGAACCTCCCCAGACGTAATCTTTATATTGGATGTCGTGGACTGTGAAAGTCTGTGCATTGGCGGCATGGGCATAGCTTTCGGGCTCTTCTGTAGCCTCGTTGTAGGTGAGTTTGACAGCCGAGCCGTCGGAGAGCACGAAATAGGGGAAATTTGTGGTGGCGAGGAATGCCGGTACATATTTGCTTGCCGGGGCTGCCTCGGAGAAGCGCTTGAGATCGCCTACAGCCTTGAGGGCGTCGGCGCCGTCGGTGCCGGCAAGGGCAATGTTGGCGGCGAGGCCGGCGATGGTGGAATAGTCGGCGTCGGTGAGGGTGTATTCTACAGTCTCAACCTGAGTGAAAGGCTCGTCGACAAAATCTTCGAACCCGTCAAGGTGATTGTTCCACGAGTTTTCGTCGCATGCCGTGGCGGCGAGAGCCAAGCCGGCAAGGGCGAGAGTGCGGATATATGTTGTTGCTTTCATTTGTCGGTTGGTTAGAAGTTGATACGCAGTTTCATCGAGTATGTGCGGCCGAAGGAGTAGAATGTGCCGTAGATGTTATCCCAAGCACCGTCTACTGCCGAGTTGCTCCATGCGTCTACTACGTAGTTGTAGTTGAAGAGGTTGTGGACATTGCCGAAGAGTGTGGCGTTCACACCGGCGATGTCGAAGTTCCAAGAGGCGTTGAGGTCGAGCTGGTTGCCCCATGGAATTTCCCAAGGTTTGGCGAGGTTTATCACTCCGCCCAAGCCGGGAGTCGACAGGGTATAGTCAGAGTAGTTGCGGGCGTTCACTTTCCAGTCTGCGCCTATGCGGAAGCCTTTCCACGGGCGGAAGGTAACGCCGATGGCGGCTGTTGTCTGTGCCGAGCCGCCCACCTTGATACCTTTCTGGTTGAGTGTGCCGCTTGCGTGGTCTTCGGCCATGATACCCGAGGCAACGTCGCCGTTGGACTGGATAGGCTGGCCTTGCATGTTGTAGAAATAGCCTTTTGCGTTTGAGCACCATTCGTAGTTGCCGAGTGAGAGCATACCGGTCATCTCAAACCATTTCACGGGTATGAATGTGCAGTTGAACTCGATACCCATGTGGCGAGCGTCTACACCGGCAAGGTTCATCACATATCGGTCGCCTGCATGCTCGCCTGAGTAGAATGTACCCGAGCGGACAGAAGTCTTGTCCATCCACTTGGTGTAGTAGGCGTTGAGGGCTGCTGAGAAGATTTTCGAGCGGAAGTTGTAGCCGATCTCAGCTGAGAACACTTTCTCGTTGAGGGGGTCGGGGTTGGTGGCGTTTGATGTGGCCTGCGACAGGAACACGCCGTTGGCGAAGTAGGGAGCGCGGCTGATGTAGCCAACGTTGCCGAATACGTTGTTGTGGCGGTCGATGTTGTAGTTTACGCCGAATTTGGCAGTTCCGCCCATGAAGCTGTACCAAGGAGTGGTGCCGTGGGCCTCGTCGTAGTAGAACATATCCTTGCGCTTGTAGCCCACATGGTTGAGCGAGCCTGAGAGCACGAGGTTGAGTTTCTTGTCGAGGAGGTTGAGCTCTCCCTGCACGTAGGCGCCTTCCTGCTGGGTGTAGCCGGTGTAGTGGCGGTATACGTAGTCGCCCACGCCGAGTTTTTCATATACCCATTCGGGATTGGCGGCGGCGGCGTTGTTCTGAGGCAGAACGTCGTCGCGTGAGCTGTCGTCGATATAGTATTCACCGTCGTAGAGGTCGATGATCTTGTTGTCGTGGTAGCCTACATAGTAGCGCAGGTCGATACCGGCGAGGAAGTTGAGTTTCTTGTCAAAGAAAGAATTCTGATATGTCGAAACGAGGCCATACCAGTTGTGCGAGTTGTTGCTCTGGCTCATCACCATGTTAGAGCCGGTTGTTGAGGCCATGTTCATCTCTTGGATGGCGGCGTAGTCGAAAGTGCCGTCGTCGCAGCGGAAGAGGGTGTTGGCTGCGCCGTCGGTGGCGCCATACCAGCTTTGGTTAGAGAGGTCGACGCCGTTGTATTTGCCGCGGCCTTGGCCTGCATAGCCGCCACCCTTGGCCAGAGATACATACACTGTAGACGACAGGCTCGATTTCTTGTCGATTTGCCAGATGTGCGCCAGTGATATCTGGGGTTTGTGGTAGGTGTTCTTGTTTGAGCTGCGCACCTGTCCGTGGCGGTCGTAGCCGAAGGTGGCATTATAGCGGTAGGGGCTTTCGCTGCCCATCACTTCTTTGGCGTAGGTCTGATAGTTTTTGATTGACAGGCCGTCTTTGTTGCCGCGTTTGTCGTGGGTCTGCGGAGCGCCGAAAGCGGTCAGTGACAGCTGATGACGGTCGTTGATACGCTTCGACACGTTTACAAAGTAGTTGTAAGAGGTAAATGGAGTGCCCTGAATGTAGCCGTCGCCCCATTTGTGGCTACCGAGGATGGTCACTGCCCATCCGCCTTTCATTACGCCGGTAGAGAGCTTGATACCCATGTCGTTGAGGCCGTCGTTGCCGAAGCCATACCATACGCGGCCGCCTTTTTCAGCGTCGAGGCTCTGAGTTGTGATATTGATGGTGCCGCCGACAGATGGAGCTGAGAGCACTGCTGCGCCGAGGCCGCGCTGTGTCTGTATATTTGAGGCGACGTCGCCGAGGCCCGCCCAGTTCGACCAGTATACCCAGCCGCCTTCCATGTCGTTGACGGGGATACCGTTTACCATCACGGCGAGGTTCTCGCTCTTGAAGCCGCGCATGTTGATTTTAGCGTCGCCGAAGCCACCGCCGTCTTTGGTAGCCCATACGCCGGGAGTGGTGTTGAGCACCTCGGGGAGCTCCTGAGAGCCGAGCTTGGTGTCGATTTCCGCGCGGCTCACCTGCGATACGGCCACAGGAGTCTGACGTGTGCGGGCGAGCGACTGGGTCACTACGACGTCGTTGAGCATTTGGTTGGAGGGTCGGAGAGTGATGGTGCCCATGTCGGCTTTGGGAGTAGCTTCAAGGCTGCTGTAGCCGACATAGCTGAAGGTCAGGCTACGGGCATTTTCGGGCACTTTTACCGCGAATGTGCCATTGAAATCGGTGACACCCAATGGTTTGCCGTCTGTTACGACGATGCTGGCGCCAATGATAGGCTCGCCTTCTTCGTCTACTACCGTACCTTTGCAGTTGATCGTGCCACCGGCCGCGTATGCTACAACGCCTGCGAGCCAGAGCACTAAGAATACTGATAAAAGTCGTCTCATTGAAAATATAGAATTATTGATAATGTGGTTTCTGTCGTCAGCAAAAAGAAGAGACGCCGCAAAGATACAACATTTTTTTACATTACAGATAATTTTTTAACAGAAAGTGTGCATTTCGCCCGTTAAAAATATATTTTAACCAACCATTGGAGCCTGTTGTTTGTTGGAGTGATATAAATGAATAGAAAGTCCGCGCGAAGGTGAAATTTAATCAAAAAACGAGTTAACGAGTTGTTAATCAGTAGGGACGCTGTGCAGTAAGTTACGCTCGCGCTCGCAATGAGGCAGCAGATAAAAGGCTTCCGTAAGGAGGCCGAATTATAGTAACCCCATACGCCGAAGCCTGCGTAGGCGTGTGGGGTTAGGAAGAGAAAAACCACAGTGGCGTTCGCAGAACGCCGATTATACCGGAAGTAATTTCGGCGTCTTCACAGACGCCCTAACCCGAGAGCAGACCCTACCCCGCATACCTCCGCAAGCTACGGTATACGGGGTTACGGGTTAATCTGCGTTCTGCGAACGCGTAAGTGTCCCCACTTACTCTTTTGTGCCGTAGGCGAGGTCGCCGGCGTCGCCGAGGCCGGGGACGATGTAGCTGTGGGCGTTGATCTCGTCGTCGATAACTCCTACCCAGAGCTCTGCGTCGGCGGGCATAACGCTCTCAAGGTAGTCAACGGCTTTTTTCGACGCTATCACCGAGGCTATATGCAGCTTGCCGGGATTGCCTTTTGTGAGCAGGGCGCGATAGCTGAGCTCCATCGAGGCGCCGGTGGCGAGCATGGGGTCGACGAGGATAAGGGTCTTGCCGTCGAGGCGCGGCGAAGCGAGATATTCTATGCAGATGTCGAAGTTTTCTTTCTCTTTATATTTGCGGTAGGCCGACACGAAAGCGTTCTCGGCATTGTCGAGATAGCGCAGGAAGCCCGAGTGGAAGGGCACGCCGGCGCGGAAGATGGTGGCGAGCACCAAGGGCTCGTCGATGAGCTGGCACGGAGCGGTCACGCCGAGAGGGGTTGAGATGTCTACGGTCTTGTAGTTGAGAGTCTTGCTGATTTCGTAGGCAAATATTTCGCCGAGGCGCTCGAGGTTGCGGCGGAAGCGCAGACGGTCGCCCTGCACGTTGATATCGCGCATTTCGGCAAGATATTGGCTTACAAGCGACGGTTGGTCGGCAAAGTTATGGATTTTCATAGTATGTGGAGTGTTAGTGTTGTAAATACCAAGAATATAAACGTTCTACGCCCTCGGGTAGTTCTACGCTGTGGTGCCATCCGAGGCTGTGCAGGCGGTCAACTGAGCATAGTTTGCGCATGGTCCCGTCGGGTTTCGATGAATCCCACTCGATTGTTCCGTCGAAACCTACGGTGTCGGCCACAAGGCCGGCAAGCCCGGCGATGGTGACTTCCTTGCCGGTGCCGATGTTGATGTGAGTGTTGCGTATGTCGCCGGTGCGGGTGCTTACGATGTCGTTGAAGCTCACGTTGAGCAGGATATGCACGCATGCGTCGGCCATATCCTCGCTCCATAGGAACTCACGCAGGGGAGTGCCGGTACCCCACAGCACTACCTTGCCGGGGTAAATGCCGAAGTCGGCAAGGCGAGCCTTTATGTCGCTGTCTGCGGCGTCGGCTGCAAGACCCGATACGGGGCGCTTGGCGAGGTCGGCGCGGACCTCATCCATCATGCCCTTGCCCAAGAGCTTGGCCAAGTGCACTTTGCGCAGCATAGCCGGCAGCACGTGGCTGTTTTCGAGGTGGAAATTGTCGTTGGGGCCGTAGAGGTTTGTGGGCATTACGGCCACATAGTCGGTGCCATACTGCAGGTTGAGCGACTCGCACATCTTCAGGCCGGCGATTTTAGCTATGGCGTAGGGCTCGTTGGTGTACTCGAGCGGCGATGTGAGCAGTGCCTCCTCTACTATTGGCTGTGGTGCCTCGCGCGGATAAATGCAGGTAGAGCCGAGGAAGAGCAAGTGCTTTACACCTGTGCGGAAGGCATTGCCGATCACATTCTGCTGTATGCCCAGATTCTGCATTATGAAGTCGGCGCGATACTTGGAGTTGGCCATTATGCCGCCTACATGTGCTGCGGCGAGCACAACTGCCACGGGGCGTTCGCGGTCGAAAAAGTCGGCCACGGCGGCAGCGTCGAGCAAATCGAGCTCGGCATGGCTGCGGCCTATCACATTTGTGAATCCACGGGCTTTGAGGTTGGCCATTATCGCCGAGCCAACGAGTCCGCGATGGCCGGCTACATATATTTTGTCGTCTTTATTGAGCATTGCCGATGAGCTTTATGTCAGCGTCGACCATACGGTTGACGAGTTCTTCAAATGATGTCTTGGTAGGATTCCATCCCAATTTCTCGCGGGCTTTGGAGGGGTCGCCGAGAAGTTGCTCCACCTCTGCGGGGCGGAAGAATCGCGGGTCAACCTCCACGAGCACACGGCCTGTGGCAGCGTCGACGCCTTTCTCGTCGAGGCCTGAGCCCTGCCATTGCAGCTCTATGCCGGCACGGGCGAAAGCGAGGGTGGCAAATTCGCGCACGGTGTGATATTCGCCGGTGGCAATAACGTAGTCGTCGGGCTCGGGCTGCTGGAGTATAAGCCACATACATTCCACATAGTCAGGCGCATATCCCCAGTCGCGGCGCGCGTCGAGGTTGCCGAGATATAGCTTGTCCTGCAAGCCGGCGGCAATGCGTGCAGCTGCGAGGGTAATCTTGCGGGTGACGAAATTCTCGCCGCGGCGCTCCGACTCATGGTTGAAGAGAATACCGTTTACGGCATACATGCCATAGCTCTCTCGGTAGTTTTTCATTATCCAGAAAGCATAGAGCTTGGCCACCGAGTAGGGGGAGCGGGGATAGAAGGGGGTAGTCTCGCGCTGGGGTACTTCCTGCACCTGTCCGAAAAGTTCTGATGTAGAGGCCTGATATATGCGTGTGCTCTTCTCGCGGCCGAGTATACGCACGGCTTCGAGAAGCCTCAGCACGCCTATGGCGTCGGTGTCGGCGGTGTATTCGGGCACATCGAAAGATACCTTGACATGGCTCTGTGCGGCAAGGTTGTATATCTCGTCGGGCTTCACCATGCTGATAATGCGTATCAGCGACGAAGAGTCGGTCATGTCGCCGTAGTGCAGATGTACGAGGCGCCGGCGGTGCATGTCGCGCACCCATTCGTCGAGATACAGGTGCTCGATACGGCCGGTGTTGAAGCTTGAGCTGCGGCGTATTATGCCATGTACTTCATAGCCCTTGGAAAGCAGGAATTCGGCGAGGTAAGAGCCGTCTTGTCCGGTGATACCGGTTATTAGTGCTACTGGCATTGTGGTTGGTGGTTGGAGGGTTGTGTGGTGAGTGGACTATGCACACGAGCTGCGCTCGTGTCTGGGACGAAAGGGCTTCCTGACCACCGATCCACTCCACACCAGATCGATTGGGGGCGGTAGTGGGGCGGCCAGTCGGCTATATGCTGCGGGAATACATTGACGCCCTCGGGGGCGAGGGTCATCACCGTGTGCCAGCCTCGCATGCCGGCTATCCTGAAATCTTTGCTCATATTGTCGCCGACATATACAAAGCGTTGACCCGGAGCTCCGTAGCGTTCTTCGGTGAGGCGCCAAGGCACTTCGCTGTTTTTGTCGCCGCCGGTTTCCTCGCTGATAAGAATGTCGTCGAAATAGCGCCCGATGTCGAGAGCCTTGATTTTAGAGCGTTGATGGCGGGTTGAACCGTCGGTGATAAGCACGAGGGTATGTCCCTCGGCCTTGAGTTTCTCAAGGAGCTCGCGGACTCCGGGGCGCAGGTGGATATCCGGCTCGTGGGCGCGGTAGATTTCAATCATTTTGTCTACGCTCATGTCGGGGTCGGAGCCGCCGGCGGCGCGGTAGGCCTCGAGTGCCCACTCGAATCCTATAGGGCGGCGCGGGAGTATGCCCTCGTAATAGGCCTCGCTGCCGAGGGTGCTGCCTGCAGCAAGTTCGCGGGCAACGGCGCGGTAGCCCGAGCGGACAAAGTCCATCTCGGTATAGAGAGTGTCGTCTAAATCGAAAGCGTAGACCATCAGTGCTGATTGAGACGTATTACCCTGATTCCTATCCATTGGCGGTTTTTCTTCATGAACTCGGCCAATGGCAGGCTTGTGACCTCTACTTTACCGTGGCTCGACGAGGCATGGAGGAGATAAGGCTCTGCCGAGGGGTTTTCTTTCACGATAATGCCCATGTGGGTGACATCGAGGTTCTTGAGGTTCGACACCAAGGCTACGACGTCGCCGTTGCGCAGGGCGGCCTTTGTCTGCTTCAAGGCGAGATCGCCGCTCTTGATATATGGGAAACGGTGCTGGCGGTAGCCGTTCTCGAGGTCGCGCAGGCGTGTATAATTGGCCGAGTCGGCGAGAGCCGGATATTTGTCGCGGTTGGAGGTCATGAAGTCGAGAGTGCGCATTTGGTATGCCACACGCGGAAATTTGTCGGTGACTTCAGTCAAAATGCCTCGGTGGCGGTTGTCTACAATCCAGTCGGAGATATAATGCAGGCGCGAGGGATATCCGTTGACCTCGCCACCGCGATACCGCAGGTGCTCGAGATTATAAACGAAGTCACGCCACGACGAGCGGCTCTCCATCGTGGTGCAGGCCAAGGCCATAGCCGTCTCTACAAAGGTTGTGCAGTCGAGGCTGTCGAGCCTTACTGTGAGAATCTCCGGGTCGCCCTCGAGGGTATGTGCGCCGTAGGGGGTGCCGGTAAACGACTCGGCGAAAAAGGCCACCCTCGCCTCCGGATTGGCGAACGGCTGAGAGGCGCCGCGGCTTGTGAGCAGATTGTTGATGAGTGTGGTGTCAGAAGCTTCATTGCCGAAGCGGACGGCGGTCTGAGCCTGCGCGAGGAGGCTGCAGGCTGCCGTCAATATGATTGTCAAAGCGCTTTTCAGCATGGTGTTTGTTGAAAAATATAATTTCTTGCAAAGGTACATAAAAAATCTCGTTTTTTTGTGTACCTTTGCAGAAGTATGCAAAAGGAAATTCACACACCCGCTATATCGGTTATCATGCCGGTTTATAATGCGTCGGCGTATCTGCGCGAGTCTGTGGGGTCGGTGTTGGGCCAGACCTACGGCGACTTCGAGCTTATATGCTTCAACGACGCCTCTACCGACGACAGCCTTGCCGTGCTGCGCTCTATGAGCGAGGCCGACGCCCGCGTGCGCATTATCGACTCTGCTGAGAATGTGCGGCAGGGCGGAGGTCGCAACAGGGCTATCAAGGAGGCCCGGGGGCGATATGTGGTGTTCCTCGACGCCGACGATATGCTTCGGCCGCAGGCTCTTGAAAAATGTATGGAGGCTGCCGGCAGAGAAAATGCGGAAGTGGTTTTCTTTGACTATGAGCGCTTTGCTCCGACTGCCGGCACGCGTGAACCCGTGAGCCAGCTCGGCGAGGACGCTGCCCGGCTGAGCGGCGACGACCTTCGCCTGAGGGTGATAGAGCGCACGGCGCCGCTGTGGAGTGCCATGTATGCACGCAAAGTGATAGTCGACAATGAGCTGTGGTTTCCCGAGGGCGTGTTCTATGAAGACAATGCCGTGGCGATCGCCATGCAGCTTGTTGCCGCCAATCCGGTGAAAATCAATGAAGTGCTCTACAGCTACCGCTGCGACAATGAGTCGGTGTCGCGCTCGTACAACGACCCCCGCTTCTTCGACCGTATCGGTTCGGCCGTCACAATGATTGAACATCTCCGGCGCCTCCGCATTTACAGGCGCTTCCCCGACAGTATCGATTGGCTCTTTGCGAATCAATTTCTTATCCACACAGTCTATGGTGCCATCTACCGCTTCGACCGTCTGCAATTCGACCGGATCCAAGAGGTTCGCTGGGATGTAGGGGAGTATATCGCCGACTTCCGCCGCTGTAAAGGCTACCGCTCCCTGTCGCTGATGGGCAAGCTGAAGATCGAGAGCCATCTGAGATTTCCCCGACTTATAAAATTTCTCTCAAATATAAATCGTAAAATAAGCCGTAAACTCCCACTACTATGAAATTTGCCGAAAAAGCCTATTCAATCTTTGAGCGCAGTGTCGCCGATTATCACATTGACGATGATGTAGACGCCGCAACCCGTCAGCCCTACGCCGCCGAGAGTATCGAGGGTGTGCTTTATGCTAAAAACCGCATTGACGCCGTGCAGTGGCACCTCGAGGATATAATCCGCGACCCGGACATCGACCCTGTTGCCGCGCTCGCCCTCAAGCGCCGTATCGACAAGTCGAATCAAGACCGTACCGATATGGTAGAGGAACTCGACTCATATTTCCGTGACCTCTACAAAGACGTGAAGATTGCAGACGACGCCACAATCAACACCGAAAGCCCCGCATGGGCTCTCGACCGCCTGTCGATTCTCGCCCTGAAGATATATCACATGCAGGCCGAGACCGAGCGTCCCGACGCCGCCGAGGCCCACCGCCAACGTTGCGCCGCCAAACTGGCCGTGCTGCTTGAACAGCGCGCCGACCTCACCGCCGCCATCGATACCTTGCTTGACGATATCGCCGCCGGACGCAAGTATATGAAGGTCTACCGTCAGATGAAGATGTATAACGACACCGACACCAATCCGGTGCTCTATAAAAAATAATGGCATTTAAGACCGCTGCCGACACTCCGCGCTACCGCACGGTGCTGCTTGCCCGCTTCTCCGCTCTCGGCGATGTGGCCATGACAGTGCCGTCGGTCTACAGCGCGTGCCGCCGATATCCCGAGGTACGCTTTGTATTCATCACGCGTACGTCGATGACATCGATATTCGTTGACCCGCCGGAAAACCTTGTGCTTGAGGGCGTTGACCTCAAGGGTGAATATGAAGGTACGGGCGGATTGATAAGGCTCGCGCGCCACCTTGTGGCCACATATAGTCCCGATATATTTGTGGACCTGCATAATGTGCTGCGCACCAAGGTGATATCGGCATATCTGCTGCTTAAAGGCATATCTACGGTGCGGATAGTGAAGCCTCGCTCTAAGCGCCGCGCTCTTACGCGCCGCCACAACAAGGTGCTTCTTCCGCTCAAATCGCAGCTCGAACGCTATCGCGAGGCTTTCGCGGCAGCCGGTTTGGAGTCTGACGACAGTTTCGAGGGCCTGTATTGCGGTCAAGGAAAAGCCGATACTGCCGATTTCGCCGCCATCACAGAGCCCAAGAAGCCCGGAGAGAAATGGGTGGGCATAGCTCCGTTTGCTGCCCATCAAGGCAAGATATATCCGCCTGAGCTGATGGAGAAGGTGGTGGCTCGCCTGCAGGAAGAATATGGCGGGAGGCTGAGGATTTTTCTCTTCGGCGGCGGAGATCATGAAAAGGCTGTACTTGAGCAGTGGCAGGAGCGCTATCCGTGCGCTCAGTCGCTCGCCGGCAAGCGCTATGGCTTCAAGGCCGAGCTTGCGCTGCTCAACCATATAGATGTGGCCGTGACCATGGACTCGGCCAACATGCACCTCGCCGCCCTCGCCGGCACTCCGACTGTGAGTGTATGGGGCGCGACACATCCATATTGCGGATTCAGAGGATGGCGGCAGAAAGAGGAGCTCACCGTGCAACTGCCGATGGACTGCCGCCCGTGCTCGGTGTTCGGCAATAAGCCATGCCTGCGCGGCGATTACCTCTGTCTGGCAGCAATAAAGCCCGAATTGATACTCAATAAAGTGAAAAATTATCTATGACAACTTACCTGAAAATATTTATTATCACTCTTTTAGCTGCGCTGCCTACGCTTGGCCTCGCGCAGCCTGCCCTTATACCGAGCCCTAAGGCAATAGAGCTTGCCGAGGGCAACTTCAAGGCCGGCAAGAAAATCGGTGTCGCAATATCCGACGCGAGCCTCCAACCGGCGGCGGAATACCTCGCCGAGAGTCTTTCCGCTTACGGAGAAATCGCTGATACTCCGGCCGATAAGGCAGATATTGAGCTGAGGCTCGCGGAGCCCGACTCGCTATTGTCGGTAAAGGGTGCATACCGCCTCGAGATTTCAAAAAACAAGGTAAATCTCACCGCTGCGACATACTCCGGGATTATCAACGGCATATCTACCTTGCGTCAACTAATGCCCATAGAGGCCAAGCGCCTGACCTTGCCGTGCCTTAGCATATCCGACGCCCCCGACTTCTGGTGGCGAGGCATGCACCTCGACTCGGCACGCCATTTCTGGACAATAGCCGAGATTGAGCAGTATATCGATCTTATGGCGCTGTATAAAATGTCGGTATTCCACTGGCACCTTATCGACGACCAAGGCTGGCGCGTGGAGTCGGACCGCTACCCTGAGCTCACCGCCAAAGGAGCATGGCGAAAATTCAACGAACACGACCTTGCCTGCGAGAAAGCGTCGGCCGAAAATCCGGCCATGCGCCTGCCGCGAGACCGCATGACCACCAATGAGCAGGGCGACACCGTATATGGCGGTTTCTACACCAAGGCTGATTTGCGCCATATCGTAGACTTCGCCGCCCGGCGCGGTATTGAGGTTGTGCCCGAATTCGATGTGCCCGGGCATAGCCTTATGTTGACCTCCGTGCATAATGAGCTGGCATGTGGCGGCGTACCCAACAGTTCGGTATGCCCCGGCAAAGACGCCACAGTAGAATTTTGCCAAAACATATTTGCAGAACTGTTTGAGATTTTTCCGTCGAAATATGTTCATGTCGGCGGAGATGAAGTGGAGAAAAGCCGCTGGCATGACTGCGCCGACTGTGCGCGCCGCGTGGCTGAGGAAGGGCTCGAATCGCCAGAGGAGCTGCAGGCATGGTTTATGCGCCGCATGGAGCTCTTTTTCCGCAACAATGGCCGCACTCTTATCGGCTGGGATGAGATAGCCCACGACGGGCTTGGCTCCGAGACAGCCATCATGTGGTGGCGCGCCGACAACCGCGATGTGGTGAAGCAGGCCACCGACGCAGGCAAACATGTGACCTGCACCCCGACTTCGTGCATGTATTTCGACTATCCGCAGCCTGAGACAGAGTTCGACAAGATACTCGCGCTCGACCTTCTCGACGGGCTTACTCCTCGTCAGCAGCGGCTTGTCAACGGCCTGCAGGCCAACGTGTGGGCCGAATACATTCCTTCCGTATCGCGTATTCAATACCAGATATTTCCGCGCATGATAGCCATGGCCGAGTCGGCGTGGCACTCCTCACCCTCTGAGCGTATAAGCGCCGAGGAATTCCGGCGGCTCGTGCCTGCCCATCTCAAGCGCCT
Organism: uncultured Muribaculaceae bacterium; assembly: GCA_910579995.1. Taxonomy (GTDB): domain Bacteria; phylum Bacteroidota; class Bacteroidia; order Bacteroidales; family Muribaculaceae; genus CAG-873. The sequence continues at coordinate 54,086 of CAJTWH010000019.1, forward strand.
CGAAGCCATGGGCATAAATTATCAGGCGCTTAGCGATTAATGGTGGATGATGGGGTGATATACCACCCACTAACCACAAACAACAAACAAAATATTGTTAAAAGCATTGGAAGAAGAAGAATTTGATATACGACGTCAGGCTGCCGCGGGTAGCGAATCCGACTTCGAGAAGGCGCTCCGCCCGGGACGGTTCGAATCGTTCAACGGGCAGGAGAAGATTATCGACAACCTTCGCGTATTCGTGAAAGCTGCCACACTCCGCCGCGAAGCGCTTGACCATATCTTGCTTTTCGGCCCTCCGGGTCTGGGCAAGACCACGCTTGCGGGTATCGTGGCCAACGAGCTCGGCGTGGGCATAAAAATAACATCCGGCCCCGTGCTCGACAAGCCGGGCGACCTCGCCGGCATACTAACCTCGCTCGAAGAAAACGATGTGCTCTTCATTGACGAGATACACCGCCTGAGCCCTGTGGTGGAGGAATATCTCTACTCGGCGATGGAAGACTACCGTATCGACATCATGATTGACAAAGGCCCCGGTGCACGCAGCGTTCAGCTCTCTCTCAACCCTTTTACACTTGTCGGGGCCACCACGCGCTCGGGTTTGCTGACATCGCCCCTGCGTGCCCGATTCGGCATAAAATGCCATCTCGAATATTACGACCATGAGGTGCTGAGGCGTATCATACTCCGCTCGGCGGCGCTGCTCAACGTGGGTTGCACCGAAGAGGCCGCCGACGAGATAGCCATGCGCAGCCGCGGCACGCCCCGTATCGCCAATGCGCTGCTGCGCCGCGTGAGAGACTTCGCTCAGGTCAAGGGCAACGGCTCCATCGACCTCGGCATAGCCCGCTATGCCCTCGAAGCACTAAATATCGACCGCTACGGCCTTGATGAAATCGACAACAAGATACTCCACACGATAATCCGCAAATTCCGCGGCGGTCCCGTCGGTCTCACCACCATAGCGACAGCACTCGGCGAAGACCCCGGCACTATAGAAGAGGTGTATGAGCCTTATCTTATAAAGGAAGGATTTATAAAGCGCACTCCCCGCGGCCGCGAGGTCACACAGTTGGCCTACGAACACCTCGGCGCCTCCCGCGGCGAAGACCTCGGGTTATTCGGGTAATTTATTTTAGGTTGGTGGTTGGTAGGCGGTGGGCAGTGAATTACCTTCTGTAGGTAAGCTGTAAGTAACTCGCTGCCCACAACCCACACACCACAAACCATGTTTCGCTTGCGAAACTTAAATCAGAAATTAGGAATGGAAAAGAAAGCGATATTTATCACCGGGGGTAGCTCGGGTATAGGGGCTGCGACGGTGCGGAAGTTTGTTGCGGAGGGCTGGAATGTGGCCTTTGCGGATATCGACGACGCTGCCGGCGAGGAGCTCGCAGCAGAGACCGATGCTCTCTATGCTCATGCCGACACGCGCAATGCCGCCGAGGTGCAGGCTGCCGTTGATGTGGCGAAAGAGGCTTTCGGCGGTCTTACTGCGGTATTCTGCAACGCGGGCATACACCGCCGCAACACCATGCTCGACACCCCCGAGGAAGAGTTTGACCTCGTGGTGAAAACCAATCTCTACGGCACTTTCCATACCCTCAAGGCCGCTGTGCCGGCTATCATAGCGTCGGGTGGCGGGGCTGTGGTAATCAATGCCTCCGACCAGTCGATGGTGGGCAAGCGGGCCAGCTTTACCTACGGTCTTACCAAAGGTGCGCTTGGGCAGATAGCGCGCAGCCTCTCGCTCGACCTGCTGCCTAAAGGGGTGAGGGTCAATGCCGTATGCCCCGGTACGATTCATACCGCTCTCGTCGACCGTCTCTTCAATGAGGTGTCGGAGCGCACCGGCGAGAGTATCGACAGTCTGTGGCAGGCGGAGAACGCCGACTATACGCGCGGCTATGCGGGCACGCCTGAAGAAGTGGCTGAGATGGTATATTTCCTTGCCTCCGACAAATCCTCATTCTGCTCCGGCGGCCTCTACCTTATCGACGGCGGCCTCTCCGCCGGATAAATCGATTTTGCAGATTGAGAGTTTTTGCGTAATTTTGCGGTAAATATACGCGAATGAAAAGAATACGCAATTTTTGCATAATAGCGCACATCGACCATGGCAAGTCTACCTTGGCCGACCGTCTGCTTGAATATACCAATACCGTGGCCGCCAAGGATATGGAGGCTCAGGTGCTCGATGATATGGATCTTGAGCGCGAACGAGGAATCACCATCAAGAGTCATGCCATTCAGATGGACTATACTCTCGATGGCGAGCAGTATACTCTCAATCTTATCGACACTCCGGGACACGTAGACTTCTCCTACGAGGTGTCGCGTTCGATAGCCGCCTGCGAGGGAGCTCTCCTTATCGTAGACGCCTCGCAGGGCGTGCAGGCCCAGACTATCTCGAACCTCTACATGGCCATCGACAATAATCTGGAAATCATACCGGTGCTCAACAAGTGCGACCTTGCTTCGGCCAACCCCGAGGAGGTGGAAGATGAAATCATCGACCTCTTGGGCTGCAAGCGCGAGGAGATTATCCGCGCCAGCGGCAAGACCGGCATGGGTGTAGAGGAGATCTTGCGCGCCATAGTAGAGCGTGTGCCCGCCCCCGAGGGAGACCCGTCGGCGCCGCTGCAGGCTTTGATTTTCGACTCGGTGTTCAACCCCTTCCGCGGTATCATCGCCTACTACAAGATTGTCAACGGCACAATCCGTACCAACGATTTTGTGAAATTCGTGTCGACGGGCAAGGAGTATCATGCCGATGAAATCGGTATCCTCAAGCTCGACATGCAGCCGCGCAAAGAGCTCTCAGCCGGCAATGTGGGATATATCATCTCGGGTATCAAGACGAGCCGCGAGGTGCGCGTGGGCGATACTATCACCCATGTCAACCGCCCCTGCTCTGAGGCTATCGACGGCTTCGAGGAAGTGAAGCCGATGGTGTTTGCCGGTGTATATCCTATCGAGACAGAGGATTTCGAGAATCTGCGTGCGTCGCTCGAGAAACTACAGCTCAACGACGCCTCGCTGACATTCACGCCCGAGTCGTCGCAGGCTCTCGGCTTCGGTTTCCGCTGCGGCTTCCTCGGCCTGCTCCACATGGAAATCATACAGGAGCGCCTCGGCCGCGAGTTCGACATGGATGTGATCACCACGGTGCCCAACGTAAGCTACCGAGTCTACGACAAACGCGGCGAAATGCTTGAGGTGCACAATCCCTCGGGCTTGCCCGACCCCACGCTCATCGACCATATCGAGGAGCCGTATATACGCGCGTCGGTGATTACCCGCAGCGATTTCATCGGCCCTATCATGACGCTTTGCCTCGGCAAGCGCGGCGAGCTCGTGAAGCAGGAATACATATCGGGTAACCGCATGGAGCTTATCTTCGACATGCCCTTGGGTGAAATCGTGATAGACTTCTACGATAAGCTGAAGAGTATATCGAAAGGTTATGCCTCGTTTGACTATCATATCCACGACTTCCGCGAGAGCAAGCTCGTGAAGCTCGATATTCTGCTCAACGGCGAGAGTGTCGACGCTCTCTCGACGCTTACGCATGTTGACAATGCCGTGACTTTCGGCCGCCGCATGTGCGAGAAACTCAAGGAGCTGATACCGCGTCAGCAGTTTGACATCGCCGTACAGGCCGCTATCGGCGCCAAAATCATAGCCCGAGAGACTATCAAGGCCGTGCGCAAGGATGTGACCGCCAAGTGCTACGGCGGCGATATATCGCGTAAGCGCAAACTGCTCGAGAAGCAGAAGAAGGGCAAGAAGCGTATGAAGCAGATCGGCTCGGTTGAAGTGCCCCAGAAGGCATTCCTCGCCGTGCTCAAGCTTGATTGAACCGAAGGGGATAATTGATTGTTATTCCTTTGATTAATAATTCAAGTTTCGCAAGTTGGTTGAGACCGGTTTCGTTTACCGGCGCGAGTGCAGCTCGCGTCCAACGTCCTCTCCTGACAATAGCTTGCGAAACTCCAAAAACTGACATAAAACGAAATGGAAACAAAAGAATTTAACCGCTTGAGCTATGCTCTCGGTCTGAGCATGGGCAATAACTTCCGCAGCTCCGGAATTGAGACAATCAATGTAGAGGATTTCGCCGACGGTGTAGCAGCCGTATTCTATGGCAGCGAACCCAAGATGAGCTACAACGAAGCCAAAGCCACAATTCAGGAGTTCTTCACCGAACTTCAGAAGAAACAGGAAGCCGAAGCAGCAGCCATGGCCGATGTAAATGCCAAGGCCGGCAAGGAGTTCCTTGATGTCAACGGCAAGCGCGAGGAAGTGAAGACTCTTCCCTCGGGATTGCAGTACGAAGTGCTTGAGGCCGGCGAAGGCGAGAGCCCCAAGGCAAGCGACACTGTGAAAGTGCACTACACAGGCAAACTTATCGACGGCACCGTATTCGATTCGTCGGTAGACCGCGGTGAGCCTGCCACTTTCGGCGTCACACAGGTTATCCCCGGCTGGGTAGAGGCTCTTCAGCTTATGAAACCGGGCGCAAAATGGCGTCTGTTCATCCCCTCGCAGCTGGCTTACGGTCCTCAGGGTGCGGGCGGCGTTATCGGCCCGAACCAGACTCTGATTTTCGACGTAGAGCTTATTGCTGTAAATCCCAAGGACTAATGCGCCGAATCTGTCTCCTCGCGATACTTGCGTCTGTGGCTGTCGGTCTGAAAGCAGAGCCGGCGGCTACAGATTCGCTTGACCGCGCCGTGGCCACCTTTTTCGCCTCGCAATTCAAGATGGCCTTTGCCAACGGTATCGGCGATCTCCGCGCTACGGGGCTCGATGTTGACTCTGCCAAGGTATTGAGCCTTGTTGCCGAGCAACTTACGCGCCCCTACGACGCTGCCGAGCAAGACAGGGCTTTCGCCGTGATCGACGCCGCGGCCAAGGGTGTTGTTGCTGCAGAGAGCGAGCGTATGCTTGCCGAGGCAGCCAAGGCGCCCGGAGCTGTTGTATTGCCTTCGGGTGTGGTGGTGCAGACCGTCAGAGAGGGCAGTGGCCCGCTGCTTACCCGCGCCGACAAGGTTACCATGCGCTATATCGGGCGTCTGCCCGACGGCACGGTCTTCGATTCGATGAGCGAGGAAGATGAGCCTATCGTGAGCCCGGTGACGCAGTTTGTGCCCGGCATGACAGAGGGTCTTACCTATATGCGCCCCGGCGGCGAGTATATCATCACTATCCCGGCAGCGCAAGCCTACGGCGAGCACGGTGTGCAAGGAGTCATCCCCCCCGACTGCGCCATCCAATTTACAGTCACTTTGTGATATGGTTGGTGGTTGGTAGGCAGTGGGTTATAGTTGGTGGTTTGTAGTTGGTGGGCAGCGAATTAGTTTTTGCTAATGTACCACCCACAACCCACGCTCCACAGACTAAAAAGATTGGTAGGCAGCCAATTACTCCTGCAATCTTCAAAAACTAACTTGCTGCCCACAACCCACACACCACCAACTTAAGATTTGCTTGCAAATCTTAAAATGTAAACTAAAATTTTTAATTAAAAAGATATGAAAAAAATTATGATGGGCGTTGCAGCCCTCGGTATGGTGGCCGCATTCAGCTCATGCGACAAATGTGCCGACAACTCATGCAAGACAGCCAATGACTCGCTGTCGGCAGCTTACGGCAACTATGTAGGCTCGATGATCAATGCCGACTTCTCTCGCTTCGACGATCACAGCAAGGCCGACAAAGAGGCTTTCGTGCGCGGCATGCAGATTGTTTTCGGCGCCGACGACAGCAAAAACACCCAGATGGGTATGCAGGTTGCCCTGCAGATGGCCGGCGAACTCTCGCAGATGAAAGAGCAGGGTATCGAGGTTGACCGCGTGGCAGTGATGAACGCTTTCAAGGCCGCATTCCTCAACGATTCTGTAGATTTCGGCCGCATGTCGGCAAGCAGCGACAACTTCCGTATGCTCTATCAGCGTGCCCTCAATGAGGCTCAGGCTGCAAAGGCAAGTGAATCAGAAGCTGCAGAGGCTAACGACAATGTAAAGGCCGGCGAGGAATATGTAGCTCAGTTCAAGGCCGAGAATGCCGACGCCAAGACTACCGACAACGGCCTCACCTATCTCATCGAGGTGCAGGGCGAGAATCCTACTCCCGCAGCCGACGCCACTGTAGTTGTAAACTATACCGGCAAGCACATCAACGGTGAGGTATTCGACAGCACCGATGGCCGCGGCCCCGCCACATTCAACCTTCAGGGCGTAGTACCCGGCTTCCGCGAAGGCCTCATGCTTCTCGGCAAAGGTGGCAAGGCTACTCTTGTAATGCCCGGCAACCTTGCCTACGGTGCCAACGGCACACCCGACGGCAGCATTCAGCCCGACGAGACCCTTATCTTCGACGTAGAGCTTCTCGACATCCAATAATAAATACCCCTATCACACAAAGGCCACCGGCACCCCGGCGGCCTTTGCTGTTTTTATTTGGGTTACTTAAGTTTTATATTTATTTTTGCAATTCAATTTATAATACTCAGAGATTATGGCAAAGAAAGAGGCGGTTTTGTCGGCGGCGGTGTGCCCCGAGGGTATGTCGTTGGCTCAATGGCAGGTTCAACTGCGGACGCAGGCGGCGCGCAAGGGTGCTTTCGCTGTGGCCGATCTTCCGGACAAGAATGTGCCGGGCCTCTTCTCTGTCACAAATCCCAAGACGCGCCGCAACTATCGTGTGGCATATCATGGCCTTGCGAGCAGCTGGAACAGCTGCGACTGCATGGACTTCCGCACCAATGGCCTCGGCACTTGCAAGCATATCGAGGCTGTAGGGCTATGGCTTAAAAGCAAAGATCGCCAACCCGACGCGCGTCTGCCGCGAAACACTGCTATCGACGTATGCTATATGGGGCAGCGCCGTCTGCGTCTTCGCCCCGGCACGGCCAATCAGGGCGATATACTTATGGCGGCAATGCGCTATTTCGATGATGATTACTTTGCCGTGCCCGGCATGATAACCGAGCTGCCGGCTTTCATAGAGCAAGTAAAGCGCCTCGACCCACGGTTTTATATCAGCAGCGACGCCCTCAACCTCATACTCGACGAGCGCGACAGCCGTCGCCGCCGTAGGCTTGTGGCCGATATGACCGACAAGGAAATCGGCGCCGTGCTCAAGACGAAGCTCTATCCCTATCAGATAGAGGGAATTCGGTTTGCTTTCGGCGCCGGGCGTTCGCTTATCGCAGATGAGATGGGGCTTGGCAAGACCGTGCAGGCCATCGGCACAGCCGAGTTGCTGAAGGCGCGGAGCATGGTGTCGTCGGCCTTGATAGTGTGCCCGACATCGCTTAAATATCAGTGGAAGCGCGAGATAGAGCGCTTCACCGACAGTGATGTGACGGTGGTGGAGGGTGTATATACGCGTCGCCGCGAGCTTTACGCCGCCCCTACGTTCTATAAGATAGTCTCGTATCACACTCTTGCCAACGATATCAAGGCACTCGGCTCGCTGCACACCGATATGTTGATTATGGACGAGGTGCAGCGCCTCAAAAATTGGAACACCCAGATCGCCCAGGCCGCGCGCCGCATTGACAGCGACTATGCCGTGGTGCTATCGGGCACGCCTCTTGAGAATAAACTCGATGAGCTCTACTCGGTGGTGCAGTTCGTTGACCAGTATGCCCTCGGGCCATATCATGAGTTTGTCGACAAAACGGCAGTCACATCTCCGGCCGGCAAAATCACCGGCTACCGCAATCTCAATGAGGTAGGGGAGCGCTTGAAAAACTGCATGATACGCCGTCGAAAGGCCGATGTAGCCCTGCAGTTGCCCGCGCGCAGCGACCAGATGTTGCTCGTGCCGATGACAAAGGAGCAGCAGGCTATCCATGATGATTGCCGCTCTACGGTGGCGCAGCTTGCCATGAAGTGGCAGCGCCATCGTTTCCTCTCCGAGAAAGACCGCAAGCGCCTCCTTCTCACCCTCGGGCAAATGCGCATGGTTTGCGACAGCACTTATATCCTCGACCAGCGCTCACGCTATGATACCAAGGTGGCGGAGGTGGTGCAGCTCGTGCGCGACGCCATCGACAACGGCAACGAAAAGATTGTGATCTTCAGCCAATGGGAGCGGATGACGCGTATTGTTGCCGAAGAACTCGAGCGGGAGGGTATCGGCTATGAGTATCTGCATGGGGGGGTGCCGTCGGCAAAGCGCGGGGCAATCACCGAGCGCTTTGCCTCGGACCCTGAGATACATGTGTTCCTGTCGACCGACGCAGGCAGCACGGGCTTGAACCTGCAGTGTGCGTCGGTGATAATCAACATCGACCTGCCGTGGAATCCTGCTGTGCTTGAGCAGCGCATTGCGCGAATCTACCGCATAGGTCAGCGCCGTCCGGTGCAGGTGATCAACCTCATTGCGGCGGGTACGATAGAGGAGCGGATGTTGTCGACGATAAATTTCAAGAAAAATCTTTTTGCCGGAGCTCTCGACGGCGGCGACGACAGCATTACTCTCGATGATTCAAAACTCACCCGTGTGGCGGGCGCCCTTACTGAAATGTTTGAGGAAGAGCCTCAGCCCGACACAACGCCGGCGGCTTCCACACCCGCAGAGGCGGTACTCGAATCAGGAAAAACATTCTTCGGCCATCTGGCGCAGGCCTTGGCTTCTCCCGAAACTACGGCAGCCTTGGTTGACAGCCTTGTCAAGACCGACCCGCAGAACGGGCGTACCTCGCTTGAGATACCTGTAGACAGCCGCGAGACAGTCTTGACTCTCTTCTCCGCCTTGGGAAAAATGCTCAACCGGCAGTAGTGCTTTTCATCAGCCCCAGCCATTTGCGGTAGCCGAAGACAGCCACTACGGTGTATATGCCATATAATATAGGATAGAAAATGAGTCCTTTATAGGCATATAGCCCCATGCATACGATATCGACAATAATCCATATCAGCCATTGCTCGGCATATTTGCGGGCGAGCATCCATGTGCCGACAATAGAAAGGGATGTCGAGAACGCGTCGGTAACAGGCACTGTCGAGTCGGTGAAATTGCTCAGTATCCACGTGAGCGCCCACCAGAGCAAAGCCGTGACAGCGGCAATGCCGGCCCATACGGCAATGGGAGTGTGAGTTATCGGCTGTGGCTTTTTCTCTTTCCGGATACCGCCGGTGCGCCATATCACATAGCCGTAGATGGCTATGATGAGATAGTAGATATTTATGGCAAAGTCGGCGTAGATACCTTTTGAGAAGTATATCCACATAGATATCGCCGGCATTATCACCGAGGCGAGCCACACACGGGCGTCGGCATGATACTCCCACCAGAGGTAAAGCAGGCCTACGATGAAGCCGAGTATTTCAAGGATATGGGATGTCATGCGTCAGAAATTGAGCGATATGTTGGCCATCACGTGAGTGGGCGCCTGTGCCGAATATCCGGCATAGCGGTAGATTTCGGGTTTGCCGTCTACCATGGTGTAGCCGGCGCCGCAATAGCCGTTGTTGAAATATTTTTCGTTGAATATGTTGTAGATAGAGAATCCGATATGGAGGCGTTTGCAGCTGCGCAGGTTCTTGAATGTGTAGCCGAGGTGCAGGTCGCTTACAAAGTAGGCGTCGAGTACGGTTTCTTCGGTGCGGGCGTTGTTCATATACTGCTTGCTCACATAGTGGCTTGCGAGCTGAGCCTCGAAGCCGGCCACATGGAAGTTGAAAGCGTTGTTGAGGATGAAGTCGGGTGAGAATGCTATGGGAGTGTCGCCGCGGTCGAAGGCGATGGGGTTTGTCCACTCATCCTCATATATATATTCGGTGAAATTCTTGATACGGTTGCGCGAGAGTGTGGCGTTGATGTCCCAGTCGAACCAACGGCAGGGGCGCAGAGCCGCCTGCAGCTCAATGCCCATGCGGTACGACGAGGGTGTGTTTACGCTCAGCGCGTTGCCGGTGTCGGAGAGCTGGCCGGTGACAACGAGCTGGTCCTTATAATCCATATAATACAGGTTGGCTCCGGCGCTGAAGATGTCGGTGTTGAAAGTATAGCCTAATTCATAGTCGAAGAGGCGCTCTGACTCCGGACGGTGGTTGGGGTCGCCGTCGGTGAAGTTGTCGCGCACAGGCTCTTTGTGGGCAACGCTCCATGAGGCGAAGGCACGGTGCTTGCCACGGGTATAGTTTATGCCCACCTTGGGGTTGAAGAAATCCCAGCGGCGGTCAACGTCGAGATCCATCATCGCGCCGGTGTTCCAGTCGAAATTGTCGCTGGCTCCGTCTATAGTATAATGTATGTGGCGGTATTGGAGGTCGGCAAAGGCCGAGAAGTCGCGGCTGATGTCGTAGTTGGCGCGGGCATAGATGTTGGAGTCGAATTTCTTGCCTTGGTTGCGGTAGTATTCCTGCTGCGGGTTGATGGGGCCGACATAGTTGCGCACCCACGACACCTCGCCATAGTGGCGCCCTACGAAATAGTTTGCCGCTCCGCCAAAGGTGATATTCCAGCGGTCGTGACCGTAGTTGAAGTTTACCGTGCCACCGCCGAAGTCGTTGTCGTTATATTTCAGACGTATGAGGTCTGATTTTGTCACGGTTTCTCCGTCGGCGTTCACGAAGTTGTCAAGGCCATATTCTTCGAGAGTGCGTTTTGTCTTATATTGGTTGTAGTAGCCGAAGTCGTTGGTATAGTGGAGGGCGGCGTTCATGCGCCAGCGGTCGTTGATCACCTGCGACAGATGTAGCTGGAAGTGGTGCTGGGCGAAATTATCGTGTTGGTCTTTGTAGTAGGCGCGGTTGCCCTCGCTGTCGGTGTATTCGCCACAGGGGTTGTAGCGTCGGCCATACTTCTCCATGTCTTCCTTTGAGGCATAGTCCCATGCCATGTAGGTCTGCTCCTTGCCACCGAAGATTATCAGGCGCAGGAGTGTACCCTTGTTCTGATAGGCGCCTTGGGTGAAGTAGCTCCATAGCTTAGAGGAAGCGCGCTCGATATATCCGTCGGAGCCGGCATGACTCACGCGCGCGTCGAAGCTCCAGTGCTCGCCGAGGAGTCCTGAACCCACGCGGATAGTCTCGCGGTTGGTGTTATACATGCCGTAAGAGCCCGAAATCTCAGCGTAAGGGTCTTGGGCTGGGGCGTCGGTGAGCATATTTACACTCGCGCCGAAAGCACCGGCGCCGTTTACGCTTGTGCCGGCGCCGCGCTGGATCTGCACATCGCGCAGCGACGAGGCAAGGTCGGGCATATTCACCCAATATACGCGGTGGCTCTCGGAGTCGTTGATGGGCACGCCGTTCGCCGTCACGTTGATACGCGAGGCGTCGGTGCCGCGCACACGCATTGACGTATATCCCATGCCTGCGCCTGCGTCGGAGGTGGTGATTACCGATGGCGTCATCTGCAGCAGGTAGGGCATGTCGCGGCCGTCGTTATAGCTTTCGAGCTGCGCCTTCTTGATATTTGTAAAAGCTACGGGAGTTTTGTCGGTGGCACGGTTTGCCACAACTTCAATCTGTTGCAACACCACAGCGGTGTCGGCCTGCGCGTGCGCAGTGGCAGCCTCGCCGGCGACTATAGCCGTCGCGGCGGCTGCAAGAAGTACTTTCTTCATTGCAATTTTTCTCTACGCCGGTATTACCCGGATCAGGTTCAAAGGGTATAATCTCAGCCTTGGCATGTAGCCGGATGGGCACCCCTAAGAAACTGTTTAAATTTATTGTCGCAGGGTTTGAGATGGATTGTCATTTGGATTTTTGATATTTATGATGGAGTTTAGTGGCTCCTAAATGACTGAATTAATATCAAGAATACATTGACAAGACGCTCAAAAACAAGATAAATAAATTAAACAAGTTTCTAAATATGTGAATTATCTCTTGAGCCGCAAAATTACAAAAAAGTTTTTATTTCAAGAAATCCAGCACCTGCTCTTTGATGGCGGTCATGCCTTTGATGGTAGGGTGGCTGTTTTTCTTGTCGATATCATGGAGCTCGAGATATTCTACATTATAATGCTTGCATATCTCCTTTATTGACTCTACAATTTCGGCGCGCAACTCCGAATTGATGATGAATACAAGTCGTGTGCCGGGGAAGCGGTTCTGTGCCTCGCTGAGCAGTTTGCCCATCGCGGGGCGGAATTCATAATAATGTCCGCGCGTGAGATTGCGGTAGGTAAATTCGCCGAGCGGGCCGCCGACCCAGCTGTCGTTGGTGGCACCGAAGATAAGGATGATGTCGGAGGGAGCTATGCGGGGCAGACGGGTGATAAAGGAGCGGTCGCTGTAGTCTTCGCCGCGATAGCCGGTGTAAGATATGGTGGCGCCGCTGTAGCTCTCGTTGCTGCCGAGGATGTAGCCGCCCTCGCTGATGAGCTGCCACCACCATGTCTGGCGGACGTCGGTGACGTCGGTGCGGCCGTTCTGAGTGTTGGTGAAATACCATGAGGCATTCCCTTCGGGGATATATCCGTCGAAAGTGGAGTAGGAATCACCGAGAATCGATACTACAGGTTTGGCCTTGTCGGCGGCAAACACACCGCTTGCGGCCACTGCACATAATAAAAGAAGCAGAAGTTTTTTCATGATCATATATTTATTTGCCGCAAAAGTAGCAATAAATCCACGCAGGGCAAAAATTTTTTTGTCAATATTTTGAAGTCATCAAATAGTCGCCTCAAGTTTTTTATTAAAATATCGCCAAAAACCGGTGGAAAAGTTGTGGAAGTGGAAAAAAAGGTCTATCTTTGCATGCTCCAAGCGATTAAAACAGCCGCTGAGGCGGGATTGTTTGGGGTGAAGTGTTAAAATAATGTTAAAATCCTCGAAAAA
>CAJTWH010000020.1 GCA_910579995.1 uncultured Muribaculaceae bacterium
CTTGACCTTTTTATTCTGCCGGTGTAATAAATCTCGAATTTTTTATGTACTTTTGTGACCTCAATATAAGCGTATGGATTCAGAACAACGACTCAAGATAGAAGAAAAGGTAGTGGAGGTGCTTCGCACTGTCTACGACCCCGAAATACCCGTGGATATCTACTCGCTCGGCCTCGTCTACAAGATTGACCTTGCCGACGACGGCGCTCTCTCGGTAGATATGACTCTCACAGCTCCCAACTGCCCCATGGCCGACTTTATACTCGAAGACGTGCGCATGAAGCTCGAAGGCGTGGAGGGCGTGACTTCGGTAAATGTCAACATCGTATTCGAGCCTGAGTGGACGCAGGATATGATGAGCGAGGAAGCCAAGCTCGAACTTGGCCTCCTATGAGCCGCACAAAGACATATTTTCTGAGCGACCTCCATCTGGGAGCCTCGTATATCGCCGACGGCCATGCACACCAGCGCCGCGTGGTGGATTTTCTGCGCTCGATAGAGGCCGACGCCAAAGCGGTATATCTGCTCGGCGATGTTCTCGACTACTGGTTTGAATACCGCACGGTGGTGCCCCGCGGCTATGTCCGGTTCTTCGGCCAGTTGGCCCGTATGGCCGACATGGGCATAAAGATAGTGTGGTTTACCGGCAATCACGATATCTGGATTTTTGATTATCTCCGCGATGAGATTGGCCTTGAGCTTGTCGACGCTCCCGGTGCCGGCATAGAGCGCGAGATCGACGGAAGCCTGTTCTTCCTCGGCCACGGTGACAACTTCGGACGTCAGCCGCGGAGCTACCGTTTTCTGCGGTCGATGTTCCACAACCGCGTTCTACAGAAAATGTTTGCCGGCATACATCCTCGCTGGACGATACCATTCGCCCACGCATGGAGCAGCCATAGCCGCAAAGGCTCAGAGGGTGCGGAAGGCCTGCCGGAGCATGCTCTGGAGCAGGTAGAGGCCGAGGCCCGGCGCATGAGCGAAGCCCAACCCGAGCTTCGCTATATAATAATGGGGCACCTGCATATAGAACTCGACAAGGAAGTCGGCCCCGATTGTCGTCTTATAATATTGGGTAACTGGATCGACGGATCTACCTACGCGGTTTTCGACGGCACGCAGCTGCAACTGAAAAATTTTTGACATTTTTATGTAATAAAACTGCACTTTGCTGCGTCTGATAAGTATGGAACATATACTTACAGCCGAACATATAACAAAAGACTTCAGCAATCATCGGGCACTCGATGATGTGTCGATAGCCGTTCCGCGCGGCAAAGTCTACGGTCTGCTTGGCCCCAACGGAGCGGGCAAAACCACGCTGATACGAATCATCAACCATATCACCGCCCCCGACAAGGGTATAGTGACATTTGACGGCCACCCGCTCACGGCCGACGATGTGGTAAACATCGGCTACCTGCCTGAAGAGCGCGGTCTCTATAAAAAAATGAAGGTGGGCGAGCAGGCGCTTTTCTTCGCCCGCCTCAAAGGTCTTGACCGCAAGACGGCCGAAGCGTCGCTCCGCGAGTGGTTCGAGCGTCTTGAAATCACCGAGTGGTGGGGCAAGAAAGTAGAGGAGCTCTCGAAGGGTATGGCCCAGAAAGTGCAGTTTATCGTCACGGTACTGCATAAGCCCTCGCTCCTGATTTTCGACGAGCCTTTCTCGGGCTTCGATCCCATCAACGCCAATATCCTCAAACGCGAGATATTGCGTTTGCGCGACGAAGGCGCTACGGTGATATTCTCTACCCACAACATGTCGTCGGTAGAAGAGCTTTGCGATGAGATATCGCTCATCAACCGCAGCCATAATATATTGAGTGGCCCTGTGCGTGAGATCCGTGAGCGCTTCAGCAGCAACCGCTACGAGATAAGCTATGTAGGAGCGCCCGACGCCCTTGCCTCGACAGGTTTTGACGTGGAGCTCGGAGGTATCAACACTGACGGCTATGCCACGGCCTCAGTCTGCCTGCCCGACGCCGACGCCGTGCGTGCTTTCCTCGGAGCCGCTAACCAAGTGGTGGGTATCAGCGATTTCCACCGTGTGCTTTCGTCGATGGATGATATATTCGTGTCGGCGGTAGAGGCTTCAAATCAATCTTCACATCAAGAAAATCAAGAGCAATGAAATCCGGCCTTAGTATAGTGATTACGCGCGAGTATCTCGAACGCGTAAAACGTAAAAGTTTCATCATCAGCACACTTCTTGTGCCTGTACTGATGATAGCCCTCATGTTTGCCCCGGCGCTTATCATGCTTTTCAGCGAAAGCGAGAGCAAGACGGTGGCCGTGCTCGACGACAGCGGCGTAGTAGCTCCACGTCTGAGCAGCAACGATGAGATAACATTTGTCATCGCCGGTGGCGAGAGTCTCGACAGTGCCCGCGCCAACAGCGGCTACGACGCTATTCTTGTCATAGAGAGCGCCGCCGTAGAGCGTCCGCAGGAGTCGGTGAAGCTTTACTCTCACGGCTCTCTCACAATGGCTACCGACCAGTATATCAGCTCACAGGTGAGCGACGCTATCGAGAATGTCCGCCTGAAGGCATACAACATAGAGAATCTCGACAAGATTTTGCGCGAGATAGAGGTAGACCTCTCAATGCCGGTCATCGACATTGACAAGGCCGAGGATACAGCCACATCATCTGTCCTGTCGTATATCCTCGCCCTTGTGATGGATATGATGCTCTATATGTTTATCCTCATCTATGGCCAGATGGTTATGACCTCTATTATAGAGGAGAAGACCAACCGCGTACTTGAGCTCGTGGTTTCATCTGTCAAGCCTCAGTGGCTTATGCTCGGCAAGATTATCGGCGTAGGTCTTGTCGCTATCACCCAGATACTTATCTGGGCTGCGATTATCGGC
Organism: uncultured Muribaculaceae bacterium; assembly: GCA_910579995.1. Lineage (GTDB taxonomy): Bacteria > Bacteroidota > Bacteroidia > Bacteroidales > Muribaculaceae > CAG-873. The sequence goes on from CAJTWH010000020.1 coordinate 2,875, forward strand.
ATGTGCTCAGTCTTCGCTCTCCCCGCTTTCGCCGCCATGCCGGCAGCCGCAGGCGAGCCCGAGATTGCCGGAGCGATAGCCCAGCTGTCGGATGTAGGGTTCATGGTGTCGCTGGTGGTGTATATGCTGCTTTTCTTCATCGGCGGCTACCTCTTCTATTCAGCCATTTTCGCCGCTATCGGCTCGGCTGTCGACAATATCCAAGACGCTTCACAGCTTACATCTATCGCCACTATGCCGGTGATTATTGGCATTGTGGCCTCGATGGCCGTTATCAACAACCCCACCTCCGGCATGGCTTTCTGGCTGTCGATAATACCTTTCACGTCGCCTATGACCATGATGAGCCGCCTGCCCTTTGGTGTCCCTGTGTGGGAGACGCTGCTGTCGCTGGTGGTGCTCTACATCTGCTTCATGCTCCTGCTGTGGGTATGCGCCAAAATCTATCGTGTTGGCATATTCATGTATGGCAAAAAACCGACTCTCGTGGAGATTATCCGTTGGGCACGGTATAAATAAGCTGTTAAAAATATATAAAATTAACGCCGGCAATGTACCAATTAAGGCATTGCCGGCGTTAAACCCTCAGTGAAAGAGCCGCAGTGCGTGCAGGCTGCTTTCTCTCCTCTCCATGTTTTGCGCGAAAATTTATTTTAATTTTCGTATGTTAAAAAAAATTCGTAACTTTGCACGCTAATTGCAGTCATCAGGTACATATTAGAGAATGAGACAACTTAAGATTACAAAGTCGATTACCAACCGCGAAAGCGCGTCGCTTGACAAATATCTTCAGGAGATAGGTCGTGAAGAACTTATTTCGGTAGAAGAGGAAGTTGAGCTGGCGCAGCGTATACGCCAAGGTGATCAGGCCGCTCTCGAAAAGCTAACACGCGCCAACCTCCGCTTCGTAGTGTCGGTGGCAAAACAATATCAGAATCAGGGCCTTTCGTTGCCCGACCTTATCAATGAGGGTAATTTCGGCCTTATCAAGGCTGCCCGCAAATTCGATGAGACACGCGGTTTCAAGTTTATCTCATACGCCGTGTGGTGGATTCGCCAGAGCATTCTGCAGGCTCTTGCCGAGCAGAGCCGCATTGTGCGTCTGCCTCTCAATCAGGTAGGCTCGCTCAATAAAATCGGCAAGGCTCTCTCGAAATTCGAGCAGGAAAACGAGCGCCGTCCGTCGCCCGAAGAGCTCGCCGAGCGTCTCGACGTACCTGTTGAGAAAATCGCCGACACTCTTAAGGTGAGCGGCCGTCATATTTCGGTTGACGCTCCCTTTGTAGAAGGTGAAGACAACAGCCTCCTCGATGTGCTCACCAACGACGACAGCCCCTCTGCCGACGCCTCGCTCACTCAGGAGTCGCTCTCCAACGAAGTGGAGCGTGCTCTCCGCCAGCTCAATGAGCGCGAGCGCGAGATTCTGAAGATGTTCTTCGGCATAGGATGTCAGGAAATGACACTTGAGGAAATCGGAGCCAAATTTGACCTCACACGCGAGCGTGTGCGCCAGATCAAAGAGAAAGCTATCCGCCGCCTCAAAGGCCAGAAGAGCAAACTCCTCAAGAGCTATCTCTGATAAAAATACAATATCAATACAAAAGCCGCCGCAGAAAAAATCTGCGGCGGCTTTTGTATTGATAGACGGGATGTTTTACTTGCCCATGCGGTCGGCGAGGTCGTGAGCCTTGTCGGCGAGGTTGTCGAGGAGGTCTCCTGCCTTGTCAACGATATTTCCGGTAGCGTCTTTCACTTTGTCAACCACGCCCGAAGCCTTTTCTTTGGCTTGATTGAGAGCCGAGTCGGGGTCATTCTGCTGGTCGGCGATTTTCTGACGTACGGAGTCGATTGCTTCCTGAGCCTTTTCTTTTGCCTGAGCTGCTTTTTCGCTCAGTTTTTCTTTTGCAGCCTCCACTTGATCCTGTGCGGCCACGTTGGCTGCCGCTGCGCTCACCTGAGCAGCTTCTTTCGATACTTCGGCAGCGATGTCTGCCTGTTGCTGTTTGGTATTCATAATAATAGTAGTTTAGTTTTTTGATTTTTCATATTCATTGTGATATTCCTCAAGTATATCACGTACTTTCTCACCTATTGTCACGTAAGCCTCGCGGTTGAGGTTGGCCTCAGATGTGCGGATTGACCAGTCAGGGCCGTCGAATCCCGAGCCATTGAGCACGACGATGTGTTTCTCCACGGCCAGACGCATTGTCACGTCGAGAGGATCGTGGGTGTCGCGCAGCCATTGTGCGAAATCGTCGCCATAGAACTTCTTGGCCCATACCATCATGTCGATTTCCGAGTAGTAGCCCACGCGCAAGGGGTCGGGCAGGACGGTGAAGCCCATATTCTCCCACAGTGCCTGCAGGCGGTCGTGGATCATGGCCTGCATTTTACGTTTGTAAACGTCGTCGGGGTCGAGGATACATTTGAGAGCGAAGAGGCTCATCTGTATCTGCTGAGGTGTGGAGAGGCCGGCAGTGTGGTTGAGGGCGACATCGCGGCTGTCGGCTACGAGTCGGTCGATGAATTTGAGCTTGCTCACATCGAGTGTCAGCGAGCCGTATCGGCGCTCCAGATCTGCGCGTTTGTCGGCCGGGAGGGCGGCGATCATCTTATCCATGATATTGTCCTGATGAGCAGCGATGACTGCAAGACGCCATCCGGTGGCTCCGAAATATTTCGAGAACGAGTAGACGCAGAGAGTGTTCTGAGGCAATGTATAGAGCAGCGACTCAAAGTCGGTGGCGAAAGTGCCGTAGACATCGTCGGTGATCACTATCAGGTTAGGATTGTCTTTCTTTACGATATCGACGAATCTCTCAAGATCGTGGTCGCTCAGACGGTAGCTCGGCGGGTTCGACGGGTTGATGAGGCATACCAGTTTGACGGCCGGGTCGCGGAGCTTGTCGAGCTCCGAGTCGGGATATTGCCAATAGTGGTAGCCGTCGGCCTCTACCTTGTTTGCGCTCACCGTGACGACATCGAAATTGAAGCGGTCGAGCTCCGGAATCTCGATATACGGGGTGAAGAGCGGTGCCATAAGGGCTATCTTGTCACCCTTGTTTACAAGGTGGTTGGCCTGCAGCGAATCGAATACGTAGCACATTGCCGCCGTACCGCCCTCGGTGGCGAAGAGGTCGTAATCCTTGCCTCCTTTGGGGTCGCGTTTGCCCATTTCCTGCGCCATGTAGGGGCGAATGGCCTCTTCCGTATATTTGAGTATACGCGGCGGAGTGGGGTAGTGGTCGCCTATGAATCCGTCAACCCACTCGAGGACAAGCTCGTCGCGGTCGGCTTTGAGCTCTTCGGTCATATAGCGGTATGATTTGTTGAGCAGCTTGCCGCCCTCGCTCTCGTTGTTGTCGGCGAGGAACTTCTCGAAGCGGTCTGCAATACCGTCTTTCGTTGGGCAACCGGCAATGCCGGGGGCTTCGTAATGTACGCGGCGGCACTCGGCCAAGGCAAATTGTCCGAGTATCAGAAAAGCCTCGCGGGCGTCAGAGCAAATCCAGTTGGGGTTGCCTCGGCCGGCGTTGAGATATGTGGCACTTGAAGTGCGGGTGTCGTCCTGCGCCAGCTTGATGAGTTCATTCTTTATTTCAAAAGGGCTCATCTGGCTGAGTTTTTTCTCATATTCGCGGCTCAGGGGGTTGTTGGTCGTATCCATAGTAGAAGTTATTTAATCTATTTAGTAAAACCATTAATGCGGTGCTATTGTTCGGCAGAGGTACTTGTGGCCGATAAATAGCGCTTAGGGGCGGTTTTGATTTGGAGTTTTGAAAAAATTGTTGTAATTTCGGCATGTTAAAGCATGAAATACATATACCTTATATAATGGACTCTAAACTCATGAATCACGCAGCCGACAATATCCGTATTCTCGCTGCCTCGATGGTCGAAAAGGCCAAATCCGGTCATCCCGGCGGCGCTATGGGTGGTGCCGACTTCGTAAATGTTCTTTATTCGTCGTTCCTCGTAACCGATCCCGACGATCCTACATGGTTTGCCCGCGACCGTTTCTTCCTTGATCCGGGCCACATGTCGCCCATGCTCTATTCCGCGCTTGCCCTCACAGGCAAATATACTCCCGAAGAACTGTCGCAGTTCCGCCAGTGGGGTTCGGTGACTCCCGGTCACCCCGAGCTCGACCCCATGCGTGGCGTTGAGAATACTTCCGGCCCTCTTGGCCAAGGCCATACCATGGCTGTTGGCTGCGCTATTGCCGAGCGTTTCCTCGAAGCACGTTTCGGCGGAGTGGTAAGCCACAAGACCTACGCTTTCATCAGCGATGGCGGTATTCAGGAAGAGATTTCGCAGGGTGCCGGACGTATTGCCGGTTTCCTCGGCCTCTCTAACCTCATCATGTTCTACGACTGCAACAAGGTGCAGCTCTCCACTATGGTCGACGCCGTAGACACCGAAGACTACGCAGCCAAATACCGCGCATGGCATTGGAATGTGATTGAAATCGACGGCAACAACCCCGCCGAAATCGCCGACGCACTCGTCAAGGCTCAGGCCGAAGAGGAGCGCCCCACCATCATCATCGGCCATACCACTATGGGCAAAGGCGCAGTCAAAGCCGACGGAGCCAATTTCGAGGGCCAGTGCTCTACCCACGGTCAGCCCCTGAGCAAGAGCGGTGCCGACTATGCAGCCACTGTCAAGAACCTCGGCGGCGACCCCGAGAATCCTTTCGTTATCTTCGACGATGTCAAGGAGCTTTATGCCCGCCGCGCCGAAGACCTCCGCAAGATTGTCGCTGCCCGCCGCGCCGACTTCGCTGCTTGGGCTCAGGCATATCCTGAAAAAGCTGCCGAACTCAAAGGCTACCTCGAAGGCGTTCTCCCCGAGATCGACTACACAGCCATCATGCACAAAGCCAACACTTCAACACGTCAGGCTTCGGCCGATGTGCTCAGCGTTCTCGCCGAGAAAGTTGGCAACATGATCATATCTTCTGCCGACCTTGCCAACAGCGACAAGACCGACGGCTTCCTCAAGAAGACCCACGCTTTCGCCAAAGGCGACTTCACCGGCGCATTCCTTCAGGCCGGCGTGAGCGAGCTCACCATGGCTTGTATCATGAACGGTATCGCTCTCCACGGCGGCGTATGGTGCGGTTGTGGCACATTCTTCGTATTCTCTGACTATATGAAGCCCGCCGTGCGCATGGCAGCCCTTATGGAGCAGCCGGTGAAATATATCTGGACGCACGACGCCTTCCGTGTAGGCGAAGACGGCCCCACTCACGAGCCTATCGAGCAGGAAGCCCAGATCCGTCTTATGGAGATGATCAACAACTTCGCCGGCAAGCAGGCTATGCTCGTCCTTCGTCCGGCCGACGCTGCCGAGACCTCGGTTGCATATCAGATGGCGATGGAAAACCGTCATGCCCCCACAGCACTCATCCTCTCGCGTCAGGACATCAACGACCTTCCCGCACCCGCCGGAGAGACACGTGCCGAGGCTGCCAAGGGCGCTATGCGCGGCGGCTACACAGTAGTTGCTCCCCAAGGCACTCCCGATGTTGTGCTCGTTGCCAACGGTTCTGAGGTATCGCTGCTTTGCGAGGTGGCAGTTCTTCTTGAGGCCGACGGTATCAAGGCTTCTGTTGTGTCAATGCCCTCGATCGGTCTCTTCAACCGTCAGGACGAGGCATACCGCATGTCGGTGCTTCCCGCCGGTGTGCGTCAGTTCGGCCTCACAGCAGGTCTGCCTGTCACCCTCAATATGATCAAAGGCTTCGACGGCCCCGTATTCGGCATGGAGCGCTTCGGTGCCTCTGCTCCCTACAAGGTGCTCGACGAGAAATTCGGCTTCACAGCCTCTAACATCTACGAGCAGGTTCGCGCCGCATTGGCATAAACCGCTTATAATATAGAAGGCGGGCGGTGTTTGACCACTGCCCGCCTTTTTTACCTCATATATCATGAAAACAAAGAATCTTTTTATTGCCGCTATTCTCCTGATGGGGCTTTCCGCTGAAGCTGAATCTCCGGCAAAGGATATAAGTTTCGCCCGCGGTGCAGATGTGAGCTGGGTAACGGAGATGGAGGCGCAGGGACGTAAGTTCTACACCCGCGGCCCCGGGCGCGTTGAGAAAGAGTGTATGGAGCTGCTGCGCGACGATTGCGGCGTCAATGCTATACGTCTGCGTGTGTGGGTGAATCCCAAACGGCAGTGGAATGCCATTCCTGATGTGGTCAAAAAAGCTGCGCGGGCAGATAGCCTTGGTATGCGCGTGATGATTGACTTCCATTTCTCCGACAGCTGGGCTGACCCCGGCAAGCAGGTGATCCCGGCAGCTTGGCAAAATCTCGACCTCGACGGTCTTTGCAAGGCTCTTGCCGGACATGTAGATGAGACGCTCAAAGCGCTAAAAGCAGCAGGCGTGTCGCCCGAATGGGTGCAGATTGGCAATGAAACGACACCCGGCATGTTGCTGCCCGTCGGCTCAATCGACAATCCGAAGGAACTCACGGCACTGAACAATGCCGGCTACGACGCTGTGAAGGCTGTATTTCCCGACGCCAAGGTAATAGTCCACCTCGACCAAGGCAATGATCGCCGCCGCTACGACCGTATGTTCGGCCTCCTCGAAGCCAACGGAGGTAAATACGACATGATAGGAATGTCGCTCTATCCCTATTGGGTGCAGGAGGGTGGCGACAAGCGCGGTTGGCTCGAAATCACCGAGGATTGCATTGCAAATGTAGATTATGTGACGAAGCGCTATGGCAAGCCGGTGATGATATGCGAGATTGGCGAGCACTGGAGCAAAGGCGAGCAGTGCAAAGCTATGATTGAGAAGATGATGACTGCTGATGTAGAAGGCATATTCTACTGGGAGCCCGAGGCTCCCGCGCGCTACAACGGCGGCTACCAGCTCGGCTGCTTCGAAAACGACGCCCCCACCGTCGCCCTCGACGCTTTTAAAGAGTAGACTTTTTTAAGGTCATTAAGGTCATTAATGACTTTAAAGATTAAATTAAAGTGCAAAAAAAATCCTTCAGGCCTGCGCCTGAAGGATTTTTTATAGTGCAGTTATGGCTTAGCCGTTGATGCGTACCATGGTAGCGATGAGGTCGAGCACTTTGTTAGAGTAGCCGATCTCGTTGTCGTACCAAGAAACAACTTTTACGAAGTTGTCGGTCAGGTATACACCGGCGTTTGCGTCGAAGATAGAAGTGCGGGTGTCGCCGAGGAAGTCGCTCGATACAACAGCGTCTTCGGTGTAGCCGAGTACGCCTTTGAGTTCGCCTTCTGCAGCTTCTTTCATAGCAGCGCAGATAGCTTCTTTGGTAGCGGGTTTGGCGAGGTTAACGGTGAGGTCAACTACAGATACGTCGAGGGTGGGCACACGCATCGAGATACCGGTGAGTTTGCCGTTGAGTTCGGGGATAACTTTGCCTACAGCCTTGGCAGCACCTGTAGAAGAGGGGATGATGTTGCCTGAAGCGGCACGGCCACCACGCCAGTCTTTCATAGAAGGACCGTCAACAGTCTTCTGAGTAGCGGTGGTAGAGTGTACGGTGGTCATAAGACCGTTTACAATGCCGAATTTGTCGTTGAGGACTTTGGCGATAGGAGCAAGGCAGTTGGTGGTGCAAGAAGCGTTAGAAACGAACTGTGTGCCTTTAACGTAAGTGTCGGCGTTCACACCGCAAACGAACATGGGGGTGTCGTCTTTAGAGGGAGCAGACATTACAACATATTTAGCACCGGCTTCGATGTGAGCCTGAGCTTTCTCTTTGGTGAGGAAAAGACCGGTTGACTCAACAACGTATTCAGCACCTACAGCGCCCCAGCCGATTTCTGCGGGGTTTTTGCATGCGGTTACGCGGATGTGCTTGCCGTTTACAATCAGTTCGCTTTTTTCGAGGTCGTAGTCTACGGTGCCTTCGAAGTGGCCGTGCATGGTGTCATACTTGAGCATGTAAGCCATGTAATCTACGGGGAGAAGGTCGTTGATAGCGACTACTTCGATGTCGTCACGCTTTGTTGAAGCACGGAAGACGAAGCGACCGATACGACCAAAGCCATTGATACCTATTTTAGTCATAGTTTGGTTGATTGAATATTGGGTTGTTTAATGTGTCAATGTTAAGTGCTGCGGCTATTGCCGTTTTGCAGCTGCAAAATTAATGAAAAATTTCGGTATTTCAATTTTGCAGAGCATATTTTTTTAGCCCGCTTATATTTTTTTAAGGTTGAAGCACACTGATTGTCAGCGTGCCATGGTTATGGCCACTGTATTGAGGCGGTGCTCGAGCTCTGTAGTGCTCAGGCGGGTCGACAGTTTGCCGCGGTAGGCAATCGATATGTTGCCCGTTTCCTCGCTCACCACTATGGCAAGGGCGTCGGTGGCCTGTGCTATGCCGAGGGCCGAGCGGTGGCGCAGGCCGAGCGCGCGGGGCACGTCGCTGTCGTGGCTCACAGGCAATATACAGCCTGCCGCCTCTATGCGCCCGTGGGCGATAATCATTGCGCCGTCGTGGAGCGGAGAGTTCTTGAAGAAGATGTTTTCAATCAGGCGGGTGTTGATAAGAGCGTCGATACGGTCGCCCGAGGCGGCGTAGTTGTCGAGTGGCACAGATTGCTCCACCACTATCAGTGCGCCTGTCTTGCTCTTGCTCATGCTCATGCAGGCATAGACTATGGGCATTACCCATGAGAGAGCCTCATTGTCGATTTCTTCTTTGTGGTGGTGGAATATATTGCTCAGGAAGCGCCACCGCCGCTGGCTGCCGAGCTCCACGAGGAAGCGCTTGATAGGTTCTTGGAAAAGGATCACCAAGATTATAAGGCCGATACCCATGAACTTGTCGAGTATGGAGCCTATCAGGCGCATGTCGAAAATCTCCGACGCAAGCACCCACACTACTATGAATGCAAGTACGCCGTAGAATATATTGATTGTGCCCGACTCTTTCATGAGGCGGTAGATGTAGTAGAGCAGTACTGCGAAGAGCAGTATGTCGATGGCGTCTTTAATTCCGAAGTCGAGCACGGTGTGGAGAAATATTAGAGTTGGGTTATTGTTGGCAGAAGAGCTTTTCGATGATGGTCACCGATTGGGCGGCCTCGCGCGGGTCGTGCACGCGCAGGATGGCGGCGCCGCGTTCGAGTGCGAGGGTGCCGGCGATGGCTGTTGGCGTGAGAGCGTCGGCGGCGTCGATTCCGAGCAGACGTGTGAGCATGGATTTACGCGACATTCCGGCAAGGACGGGGCGTCCGAGAATGGCGAAATCGGCAAGATGAGCCAAGAGACGGTAGTTCTGGTCAAGGGTCTTGGCGAAGCCGAAGCCGGGGTCGACGATTATGTCGGCCACGCCGAGTTCCTGCAGCTCCGCAATCTTGAACGAGAGCTCGGAGATGACGTCGGCGACCACATCGCCGTAGTCAGTCATAGTCTGCATTGTCGCCGGAGTGCCGCGCATGTGCATAAGTATATAAGGTACGCGAAGCCGTGCGACAGTGGCAAACATCTCGGGGTCAAGTGTACCGCCGGCGATGTCGTTGATTATATCACCGCCCCATCCGATGGCTTTTTCGGCCACGTCGGCGCGGAATGTATCTATAGATATAGGTATATCATCCCCCACGGCTTCTCTCACGGCGTGTATGCCGAGGTCGAGGCGCGCCATCTCTTCTTCGGCCGGAACCTCATCGGCGCCCGGCCGCGATGAATAAGCGCCGAGGTCGAGCATGTCGGCTCCGTCGGAGACGAGTCGTTCGGCAGCAGCCATGATGTCGGCGCGTGTCTGTGCGCGCGAAGAACTGTAGAAAGAGTCGGGGGTGATGTTGAGCACACCCATCACCGCAGGCCGGCTATATTCTATCAGCCGGCCGTGCAGGTTGAGCGTGAAGGGTTGCATGGGCATTTTGCTTAGCGGTTGGCGCGTTTGCGCTCGGTTTCGTCAAGTATGATCTTGCGCAGACGGATGTGGTGGGGTGTCACCTCCACATATTCGTCGCCTTTGATATATTCGAGCGCTTCTTCGAGGCTGAATACCACCGGGGGCACGATACGGGCTTTGTCGTCGGCACCGCTGGCGCGCATGTTGGTGAGCTTTTTGCTCTTGGTCACATTGACGGGGATGTCGTTGTCCTTGGCGTTCTCTCCCACCACCTGTCCGGCGTAGACCTCCTCTTGCGGGAAGATGAAGAAGCGGCCGCGGTCCTGAAGCTTGTCGATGGCGTAGGCGTAGGCTGTACCCGACTCGATGGCGATGAGGCTGCCGTTGGTGCGGCGCTCGATGTCGCCTTTCCACGGTTGGAACTCAAGGAAGCGGTGTGCCATGATGGCTTCGCCACCCGAGGCGGTGAGCACGTTGCTGCGCAGACCGATGATACCGCGCGAGGGTATCTGGAACTCCATCTGCACGCGGTCGTTCTTGGTCGACATGGCCACGAGCTCGCCCTTGCGGCGGGTTACCATATCGATCATCTTCGACGATGATTCTTCGGTGACATTGATGGTGAGCAGCTCTACCGGCTCGCATTTCACACCGTCGATTTCCTTGATGATGACGCGGGGCTGGCCTACCTGAAGTTCGTAGCCCTCGCGGCGCATGGTCTCGATAAGTACCGACAAGTGGAGCACGCCACGGCCGTAGACTGTCCAAGCGTCTTCAGTGTCGCCTTTCTCTACGCGGAGGGCGAGGTTGCGGTCGAGCTCGGCGGTGAGGCGGTCGTGGATGTGGCGCGAGGTCACATATTTGCCGTCTTTGCCGAAGAAGGGGCTGTCGTTGATGGTGAAAGTCATCGACATTGTAGGCTCGTCGATTGCGATACGGGGCAGTGGTTCGGGATTCTCGGGAATGGAGATGGTGTCGCCGATTTCAAAACCCTCGATACCGACAACCGCGCAGATGTCGCCGTTGCTCACGCTTTCCACACGTTTGCGGCCCATGCCCTCGAATGTGTGGAGCTCTTTGATACGCTGCTTCGAGATGGAGCCGTCTTTGCGGCACAAGGCTATCTCCTGACCCTCGCGGATCTCGCCGCGGTGTACGCGGCCGATGGCGATACGGCCTACATATTTGGAGTAGTCGAGCGAGGTGATGAGCATTTGGGTCTCTCCGGGATTATCCTCCGGGCCGGGGATGGCCTCGACGATGGTGTCGAGCAGGGGCAGGATATTGTCGGTGGGCTTGTTGACATCGGTGCTCATCCAGCCTTGTTTTGCCGAGCCGTAGAGGGTGGGGAAGTCGAGCTGCTCTTCGGTGGCGTCGAGGCTGAACATGAGGTCGAATACCATCTCCTGCACCTCTTCGGGGCGGCAGTTGGGCTTGTCGACCTTATTGATCACCACGATGGGCTTGAGGCCGATTTCTATAGCTTTCTGGAGCACGAAGCGGGTCTGGGGCATGGGGCCTTCGAATGCGTCGACGAGAAGCAGGCAGCCGTCGGCCATGTTGAGCACGCGCTCGACCTCGCCGCCGAAGTCGGCGTGTCCCGGGGTGTCGATGATGTTGATCTTGTAGCCTTTGTAGTTGATGGATACGTTCTTTGAAAGAATCGTTATGCCACGCTCGCGCTCGAGGTCATTGTTGTCAAGTATGAGTTCTCCGGCATTCTGGTTCTCGCGAAAAAGATTGCCGGCGAGAAGCATTTTATCCACTATTGTAGTCTTGCCATGGTCGACATGGGCAATAATGGCGATGTTGCGTATATTCTGCATTACTCTATTGGATTGTTTTAATGTGCAAAATTACACAAAATGTGCGAAATAGAGTGTATTTTGACTCCGAATTTTTTGACTGTGCGGAAACTTTTTCTTTTCTTTGCGGCTGATTGACGGCTCCGGCTATCGAAAATGGCTTTCGCCGCTATCGATTTTTTCCTCTGAAATCAAAAACCGCGTGGTGTTTTTGTTTGTTCTTTTGCAGAAATTTTTAATCGAAGACAAATATGAACACACCGTTGATTATCTGGACGTGCATTGCCGCTGTGGCTGCAGTCTTGTTTGTAATGAGGGTTGCCTCTTCTGTAAAGAATCACAATCGCAGCAGCCGGCTTTTCAAATTTCTGAGTATGGGCCATGAATGGGAGGAGATTTATGTGCCCGGCGATAAAATCTATCACGAAGACCAACGTTATGACTACGACGACATCTGAGCCCGACGCTTCCCGCCTATGCAATTTCCTTGCCGACTATGCCGCATGTCTTTTCGGCAGCGGCGCCACATGTATAAGATTGGAGAAAAACGTCAGCCGTATGGCGTCGAGGGCGGGCATGGAGGTGAGGCTTTCCATTATGCCGCGTCATATCCATGTGAATGTCAGCGGCGCCGATGGGTCGGCGGCCAAGCTCGTGGATACATCGGCGCGGCCGGTCAGCTTTGATGTCAACACGCGCCTGAGCCGTCTCAGCTGGGATTATGCCGACGGTAAGGTAGGCTTTGACGAGTTGCAGACGAGATTCAGGGAGATCGCTGCAGCCCCCGGGGGCAATCCGTGGGTGGTGTTGGTGTTGGCGTCGCTTGCCAATGCCGCTTTCTGCCGCCTTTTCGGTGGTGATATGGCTGCTATGGCGGTGGTGTTTGTGGCCACGGCGGCCGGCTTCTCGTTGCGGCAGACACTGGTGGAGAGGCATGTCGATCTCCGCTTGGTGTTTGTGCTGTGCTCCTTTGTGTCGGCTGTGCTTGGCGCTGCCGACGGGCTTTTCGGTCTTGGCTCGACACCCGATGTAGCCTTGGGCACGAGTATATTGTATCTTGTTCCCGGTATACCATATATCAACTCTTTCTGCGATATGCTCGACCGCCGCTATATCTGTGCGTTCGGCCGTATGATGGACGCCGTTGTGCTCACGGCCTGCCTCTCGATAGGGCTTTGTTTCGGCATGTTGCTTATGAGAGTGGGTATGTTCTGATTTAAAATCTCTGCATTATGTTGATTCAAATTTTACAGGATGCATTGTTCTCGGCGATAGCAGCAATCGGCTTTTCGGCCATAAGCAACCCTCCCGTGCGCTCCTACGCCTACTGTGCCTTTATTGCTGCAGTGGGGCATAGCCTGCGCTTCGTGCTTATGCAGCCCGGGGTCTGCGGACTTCATATCGTTCCGGCGACTGCTTTGGCTGCGTTGGTGATAGGTCTTCTGGCTGTTTTCCTTTCAAAGCGCTCTACGGTGCCTCCCGAGACGTATATCTTCCCGTCGCTGCTGCCTATGGTGCCGGGTGTTTATGCCTATAAGGCTTTCGGCGGTCTGGCGATGTGCCTGTTTTTCTCCGACGAACCGTCGTTTGTCCACAATTTCTACCTCTTCGCCTCTAATGGCATGATGGCCTTTTTCATACTCCTCGCGATGGCCGTCGGTGCTGTAATTCCGATTTTTATGTTCAAGCAAGTATCATTTCAAGCAACCCGACGATAATGGAACTCCGACAACTCCGATATTTTGTAAAAGTGGCCGAGACGCTTAATTTCTCCGAGGCTGCCCGTATTCTTTGCGTTACGCAGAGCACTCTTTCCCAACAGATAAAACAGCTCGAAACCGAACTTGACACCGTCTTGCTCCGCCGCAGCAGCCACAGTGTGGGTCTCACTGAGGCCGGTGAGGAACTATTGCCCTACGCGCAACGCACCTTGCTTGACGCCGACTTGTGTGTCGACCGCCTGTCGGATCTCCGGAGTATGCTCTGCGGCACACTTAATATTGGTGTCACATATTCTTTCGGCCCTATCCTCACCGAGGCTCTTGTGGATTTTATGAAGCAGTACCCGAAGGTGAAGCTCAATATCTGCTACCGCCCGATGGCGGAGCTGATGGAAATGCTGCGCGAGCGCAAGGTCGATTTCGCCCTTGCCTTCAAGCCTTCGGTGGCTGTGCCTGATGTTGATTCTCATGTCCTGTTTCAGAACTATCTCGCTGTAGTTGTAGGGGATATGCACCACTTGGCGAAGCACGACAGAATCTCGCTATCCGAACTCTCCGGATATGAGCTTGCTCTGCCGGCCAAAGGCCTGCAGGCCCGGAATGCTCTTGACAATGTGCTCCGGCATTACCACGCCGACTTGAAAATCAGGGCGGAGCTGAATGAGGTGAACATCCTGCTCAAGCTTATACGCCAAAACCGCTTGGCCACTGTTCTTGCCGAGGCTTCCGTGCATAGCGAGAGCGGAGTGCGTGCCGTACGACTCGATATCCCCGACAATGAGATGGCCGGCTGCGTGCACACCCTGCGCGATTCTTATCACAAGCGGTCAATGCAGGAGTTTATCAAGATTCTCAGCGCTTCGATGGCGGTGCGCGACAGGGTAAATTCGTGGCTTTGATGTTAAAATTGGTGACAATTGGCAAAACCTGTTGCACGCTTCGACTATTGTTGCTATTTTTGCACCCAAGAATCAATCAATACATAAAATGAAGAAATATCTACATTATCTTACAGCAATTGTCGTTGCATGCTTGCTGTTGGCGTCGTGTGATGATAATAAGGGAAATCAGACAATCACAGAGCAGACTCTCCCCAATTGCTTTGCTTACGTGACTGATATAGCTGACGGACCGGCTGCGTATTATAGCGGTCTTGCATATAAAGTGCGCCTCAATTACACCGAGCCCTCTGCCGAGGTGACAGTGTCGGGTCTCAAACTCACCGACGGAACTTCGTATCCGTCGTTTACACTCTCCGGCCTTAAATTTTCAATCGATAAAGATGGCTGGATTGTGCTCTCGGGAGAGAATCTCACTCCATCGGGTGTGTCGTCGTCGCTGTTGGTGTCGCGTTTTTCAATGCGCCTTTACCAGCGTATCGTAGGTAATGTATATTCTCCGGCTTTCAGTGTCGGCATGACAATCGACGGCCGTTATTCGGTGGCTTCGGCATACGCAAGCCAAGGTTGCTTCGGTACTACCACCAGCACCTCGGAATCTTTTGCCACATTCCAGACTAAAGACACGCAATATGCATTGGCATTCAATATAGAGACTCGCTGTGTCACAATCAGCATTGTAAAGGCTCAGTTTATGGAGAAAATGCCTGCCATGGATATTGTGCTCAAAAACATACCGTTTACCATGCGTGGCACAACGGCATATTTCGAGATCGACAACATCGTGCCGGAGAGCAACGACACTCCGTATCCGGCATTCAGGATAAGCAATCTCAAGGGAGAGCTTGATTTCGGTGCGGGTCTCGACCTCGACTTCGACTGCGCGCCCGAAATGTTCGGCGGTGCGGTATTCCACATCTCCGCTGATTGCGGTTTTGTGCCGGCGTCATAAGAAAAGGCTTCTGCGAAGCGATATGCAGGTGGCGGGCATCCGGGTCTTCCGGCGGTCCGCCACTATTTTTTTTCGTACTTAAGGCGGGTTAAATAAAACTAAACAAAAACAAAAATATTGAAAAATATTGCGCCGAAGATTTTTAAAATCGAGATAAAAAGCGTATCTTTGCAGCACTGATTGTGCACTCTATGGGTGCATGATTGCCAACTTGTGGCGTAAGGTTTTGGCTGTAAGCGCGTTCTCTCCTCATTAGTCCGACGTTTGCTCAATGCTTTGACGCTGCCTTGAGACCGATGAAAATAAACTAAATCAATATGATCACAACAGCCATCTTCGGAATAGAGAACAATGGGCTCTTGGGTATCACGGCGCTGCTCACCGGCGTTGCGCTGGTGGCCTTGGCTCTTTGGATTGCCAAGCTCATCTCGCCGAGTTCCTTCAACCCCCAGAAGGGTGAAGCCTACGAATGCGGTATCCCTACACGCGGCGAATCAATGTCGCAGTTTAAAGTGGGATACTATCTTTTTGCTATCCTGTTCCTTATGTTCGACGTTGAGACCGTCTTCCTCTTCCCTTGGGCAGTGAGAATGCGTGAGCTTGGCGTCGATGGTCTATTATGTATCGCCGTCTTCTTCGGCATCTTGGTGCTGGGCCTTGTATATGCCTGGCGGAAAGGAGCTCTTGAATGGAAGTAACTACCAAAAGCATGCCATACGACGCATGGCAGGATAACGAGTATATAGAAGGTCTCGTAAAGCAGCTGCAGGAAAGCGGCACAAACGTGATTGTCGGCTCGCTCGATAAACTTATCAACTGGGGCCGCTCCAACTCGATATGGCCTCTTACTTTCGCTACGAGCTGCTGCGGTATCGAATTCGTGAGCCTCGGCGCCGCACGCTTCGATATGGCACGCTTCGGATGGGAAGTTGCCCGTTCGTCGCCCCGTCAGGCCGACTTCATGATGGTGGCCGGAACCATCGTACATCGTATGGTGCCCGTGTTCCGCCGTCTCTACGATCAGCTCGCCGAGCCCAAATATGTGATTGCCTGCGGTAGCTGCGCTATCTCCGGCGGTCCTTTCCGCAAGAGCTATCATGTGGCCAAAGGTATCGAGGATATCGTGCCCGTCGACGTTTTTGTCCCCGGCTGTCCTCCCCGCCCCGAAGCTATGATCTACGGTATCATGCAGCTCTCGCGCAAGATTAAGGTGGAGCGCTTCTTCGGAGGTGTCAACCGCAAGGAAAAACAGCAAGAATTTCTCGCCCAGCACCCCGTGGAGGGCGTCGAAGATTAACATCGGTCATTAATTTCTGTCATGGCTAATTTCATCCAAAAGATACAGACCCTCTTCCCCGCCGCTACTTTAGAAGAGGCAGCAACGCCTCTCTTCACTATCCCCGAGGAACAGTGGCACGATATGGCTCTCGCACTCCGCGACGACGCCGACCTTAAATTCGACTACTGCGTGACTGTAGTCGGAATGGACTGGACCGAGAATCTCGGCGCTATCTATTACCTGATGTCTACAGAAAGCAAAGCTGTGGTAGGTGTCAAGGTCATAGCTAAAGGCGACCGCGAGAAACCTTGGATTCACTCTGCTGAAGATGTATGGCATGTTGCCGGCCTCTACGAACGTGAGGTATACGACTTCTTCGGTATCATCTTCGTAGGAAACAGCGACATGCGTCGTCTTTTCCTCAATATCGACTGGGTAGGCTATCCTCTGCGCAAGGATTATGACGCAGACCCCGCCATCAATCCGGTATCGATTGAAAACGAACGTCAGACCGACTTCACCGACGTCTACAGCCTTGATGATAAAGGCCAACTCGTGAAGAGCGAGCGTCGTGTGTTCGAGAAAGACGACTTCGTTGTAAACATCGGCCCGCAGCACCCCGCGACTCACGGTGTGCTCCGCTTCCGCACTGCCGTAAACGGTGAGGAAATCAAGAAAATCGACATCTATCTGGGCTATATCCACCGCGGTATCGAGAAACTGTGTGAATCGCTCACATATCCTCAGACGCTCCATTTCATGGACCGTATGGACTACTTCTCGGCCCACAACTATCATCACGCCCTGTGTATGATTATAGAGAAGGCCGCCGGTATCGAGATCAGCCGCCGCGCTCAGGTAATCCGCGTGATGATGGACGAGCTTTCGCGTATCGCCTCGCACTGCCTTTTCATCGGCACATACTGCATGGACCTCGGTGCCACCACAATGCTCTTCTACACCCTGCGTGTGCGTGAGCAGATTCTCGATATCATGGAGAAGACCTGCGGTGCCCGCATGACTTTCAACTACGATTGTATCGGTGGCGTAATGCAAGACCTCGCACCCGACTTCGTAGAGGATGTGAAGGCTCTTCTTGCAGTCCTGCCCAAGAATATCAAGGAATACAACGAAATCTTCACCGGCAACGTCATTGCCAAAAACCGTATGGAAGGCGTCGGCGTGCTCTCGCGTGAAGACGCTATCGCCTACGGTGTCACCGGACCCTCAGGCCGTGCCTCCGGTTGGGCTTGCGACATGCGTAAGGTCCAGCCCTACAGTATCTATCCCGAACTCGACTTCGAAGAGGTCGTAATGGAAGAGGGCGATTCGATGGCACGTTTCAAATGCCGCATGCGCGAGATGGAAGAATCCGCCAAGATTCTCGAACAACTCGTCGACAATATTCCCGAAGGCGAATATTGCGTGAAAGTACCCAAGGTAATCAAGTTGCCCGCCGGCAAGTGGTTCCAGATCACCGAGGGCTGCCGCGGTGCTTTCGGTATCTATCTTGAAAGCGACGGCAATACCAAGCCTTTCCGTATCAAACTGGCAACCCCCTGTCTGCCCCAGGCAGCCGTGGTAGACCACATCACCCGTGGCCAGAAGATTGCCGACCTTATCACCATCGGCGGCTCGCTCGACTACATCGTGCCCGACATCGACCGATAAATTGCGACGTAACACAATAGCTAATCAGTAATATCACAGCATAATGCAAGATTTTTCTTTCATCACCACGTGGATCGACAATTCGCTGCGTTCGCTCATGCCGGGCTGGCTTGCCGTCACTACCGAGTGCGTCCTTGTAGGCGTCGGTCTGCTGCTGGTCTATGCCTTGCTCGCACTATTCTACATCTACTACGAGCGTAAGCTTTGCGCCGCATTCCAGTGCCGCCTTGGCCCTAACCGTGTAGGCCCCATGGGCTTGTGCCAGAGCTTCGCCGATATGTTCAAGATGCTCATCAAGGAGATTATCCACCTCAATCACATCGACCGTTTCCTCTTCGCCCTCGCACCTTATCTGGTGATCATAGCTTCTATGCTCGCTTTCGCGGTGCTCCCGTGGGGTAACGGTCTTCAGATCATCAACTTCAACATCGGCATTTTCTTCCTTGTGGCCGTTTCTTCGATCGGCGTGCTCGGTATCTTGCTCGCAGGTTGGTCGTCAAACAACAAGTTCACCCTCATCGGTTCGCTCCGCTCGGGCGCGCAGATGGTGAGCTACGAGCTTTCTATCGGCCTGTCGGTTATCACTATGGTATGCCTTGCCGGCACAATGTCGGTGGAGGGTATCGTGGCAGAGCAGTCTGACCTCTGGTTTATCTTCAAAGGTCACATCCCCGCAATCATCGCTTTCGTAATCTACATGATTGCCGGTACTGCCGAGACAAACCGTGGCCCGTTCGACCTTCCCGAGGCCGAGAGTGAGCTTACCGCCGGTTACCACACCGAGTATTCGGGTATGCACTTCGGCTTCTTCTACCTCGCCGAGTACCTCAACCTCTTCATCGTGTCGGGCGTTGCCTCGCTGCTTTTCTTCGGCGGCTGGATGCCTCTCCACTTCCCCGGTTGGGACGGCTTCAATGCCATCATGGACTACATCCCCGGTGTGGTTTGGTTCCTGATCAAATGCTTTGCCCTGTCGTTTGTCATCATCTGGTTCAAGTGGACATTCCCCCGTCTGCGTATCGACCAGTTGCTGTCGCTCGAATGGAAATATCTCCTCCCCATCAACTTGGTTAACCTCGTGCTGATGGTGATAATCATAATCACAAACTTTCATTTTTAAATAACCCTACCCTCCATATAAGCTATGAGCGAGAATCAAGGCAAAATTGCCCAGGTCATAGGTCCGGTAGTCGACGTTGCTTTCGACAACAATGTCATACCGCCCATCTATACCGCTCTTAAAATCGACCGTCCCGACGGCGGCGAAACCATCCTCGAAGTGGAGCAGCATATCGGTGAAGACACCGTACGCTGCGTGGCCATGGAGAGTACCGACGGCCTGCGCCGCGGCATGCCTGTAGTGAACCTCGAACGTCCGATCGCTGTTCCTACCGGCGACCAGATCAAAGGCCGTCTGCTCAATGTTGTCGGCGAGGCTATCGACAAACTGCCGGCTCTCAAGCGCGAGAATCTCCGCTCTATACATCAGCCCGCACCCGAGTTTGAAGACCTCACCACAAGTACCGAGATTCTTACCACCGGTATCAAGGTCATCGACTTGCTCGAGCCCTACAGCAAAGGTGGCAAGATCGGTCTTTTCGGCGGTGCCGGTGTAGGCAAGACCGTGCTTATCATGGAGCTTATCAACAATATTGCCAAAGGTCACGACGGTTTCTCGGTGTTTACCGGTGTGGGCGAGCGTACCCGCGAGGGTAACGACCTTCTCCGCGAGATGATCGAGAGCGGCGTTATGAAATATGGCAAGAAGTTTGAGGAAGGTATGGAGCGCGGCGAGTGGAACCTTGCCGATGTCGACAAAGAAGAGCTCAAGAACTCTCAGGCAACCCTCGTTTTCGGCCAGATGAACGAGCCGCCGGGCGCACGTCTGCGCGTGGCTCTGTCGGGTCTTACCGTTGCTGAGCAATTCCGCGACCAAGGTGCCGGCGGTAAGGATGTGCTCCTGTTTATCGACAATATCTTCCGTTTCACCCAGGCAGGTTCGGAGGTTTCGGCTCTTCTCGGCCGTATGCCCTCTGCCGTAGGTTACCAGCCTACACTTGCCTCGGAGATGGGTGCGCTGCAGGAGCGAATCACCTCTACAAAGAATGGCTCTATCACATCAGTGCAGGCAATCTATGTGCCTGCCGATGACTTGACTGACCCGGCTCCGGCTACCACCTTCAACTTCCTTGACGCCACTACGGTGCTTAGCCGTAAGATCACCGAGCTCGGTATCTACCCCGCTGTGGATCCCCTCGAATCTACATCGCGTATCCTCGACCCCAATATCATCGGCGAGGAGCACTACAACACCGCTCAGGCAGTGAAGCAGCTTCTCCAGAAATACAACGAGCTTCAGGATATCATCGCCATCCTCGGCGTCGACGAGCTCAGCGACGACGACAAACTTGTCGTTGCCCGTGCCCGCCGCGCACAGCGTTTCCTCTCGCAGCCCTTCCATGTGGCAGAGCAGTTTACCGGTCTGCCCGGTGTGATGGTGCCGCTGAGCGAGACTATCCGTGGCTTCAAGATGATTCTCTCAGGCGAGATGGACGAGTATCCCGAGCAGGCCTTCCTCAACGTGGGCACTATCGACGATGCTATTGAAAAGGGCAAACGTCTGCTTGCCGAAGTTAAATAAAATTGAAAATTTAAACTGATGACACTCAAAATAATATCTGCAGACGCCGTGCTCTACAGCGGTGAAGTTGACTCGGTGACACTCCCCGGTGTCATGGGTGAGTTTACGGTTCTGCGCAAACATGCCTCGCTGCTCGCCGCCCTTGCGGCCGGCAACATACGGTATACCGCCACCGGCGGAGCAGAGCAGTCGACTGCCATCACTGGTGGCATAGTTGATGTGGATAGCAATGTAGTGTCTGTTTGCGTTTATTGATATGATAAGCCGCTTCAAACATATTATCTTGCTGATGTTGCTGGCTGTAGTGTCGGTAGGCGCATCGGCAGCCCAAGCAAAGGAGTCGGAAGAATCGACCATAAATGCCAAGGAGATTATCTTCGAGCACTTGCTTGACGGTTACGGTTGGGAAGTTCCTTTCGACCATCACCACCGCATACCTCTGCCCGTGATATGCTACGCCTCCGACGGTCTGCACTGCTTCTCTTCGAGCCACCTCGATCATGGAGCTGTGTATCAGGACGGTGACTGCACTTTCACTATCGCAGGAGAAGACAGCAAATACAAAGGGAAACTTGTAGAGATTGTCAATGGCGAGGAGCTTCGTCCGTGGGATTTCTCTATCACCAAGAATGTATGCGCAGTTTTTATCACCGTGCTTGTGATTCTCGGGCTGCTTCTTTGGCTTGCCTCTTTCCATCGCAAACACCCCTATAAGGCTCCACGCAAAGGCCTTGGAGCGATTGAGGTGGTGGTGACATTTGTCTACGATGGTGTTGTGAAGCCTATTCTTGGTCCGCTGGCCCGGAAGTTCGCCCCCTATCTGATGACGGTGTTCTTCTTCATCCTTGTGATGAACCTGCTCGGCCTTATTGTGATATTCCCCGGCGGTGCCAACCTCACCGGCAATATAGCAGTGACGCTTGTGCTGTCGATCTGCACTTTTGTGGCCACCAACTTCTTTGCCAACAAGCATTATTGGAAAGAAATCTTTTGGCCTGAAGTGCCGATGTGGCTCAAGGTGCCCATTCCTATCATGCCCGTGATTGAGATTTTCGGCATGTTTACCAAGCCGGCGGCCCTTACCGTACGTCTTTTCGCCAACATGATGGGCGGCCACATAATAGTGATATCACTCACCTTGCTTATCTTTATCTTCTCGGCCATCAGCCCGGTGGCAGGAGGCGCGGCAACGGTAGTATCGCTTTTGTTCTCGATCTTCATGTTGCTTATCGATGTGCTTGTGAGCTTTATCCAAGCCTACGTATTCACCATGCTTTCGACACTCTTCATCGGCCTTGCCCACGAGCATGAGCATGAAGAAGAGCAAGACAAAGACAAAAGCCTCGGCAAAAAAATTGTAGACACACTTGTATAAAAAATAATAATCCATAAATAAACACACACAACAATGTTTGGACTTTTAGCAGCAATTGCTCCCGTTCTGGGACTTGGCGCCAGCCTTGGCGCCGCCATCGCCGCCATCGGCGCAGGTATCGGCATCGGTAAAATCGGCGCGGCAGCCATGGAAGCCATCGCACGTCAGCCCGAAGCTTCAGGCGACATCCGAAGCAACATGATCGTTATTGCGGCGCTGGTAGAAGGTGTTGCCCTCTTCGCCGTTATCGTCTGCGCCCTGTGCCTGTTCTTGTAATCCACGCCACAACCCAACGCTAAATGGAACTATTCACGCCCGATTTCGGCCTCGTCTTCTGGATGTTCATCGCCTTTGGCATCCTTTTCCTCGCTTTGTGGAAATATGCCTGGCCGGTGATACTGCGTAGTGTCGACAGCCGTGCCGACCTTATCGACAAGGGGGTGGAATACGCCCAGGACGCTAAGGCACAACTCGACAACGCACGGGCAGAGGCCGAGAGCTATATCAACGACGCCCGCCGCCAACAAGCCGACATTCTGCGGGAGGCCGACAAGATGAAGACCCAGATCATTGAGCAGGCGCGCAGCGCCGCTCAGGTCGAGGCTCAGAAGGTTATGGACAATGCGAAACTTCAGATCGCCCAGCAGCAGAAAGAAGCACAGCAGCAATTCCGCAACCAAGTGAGCTCTTTCGCTCTCGACATCGCCGGTAAGATTGTTAAGAACCAGATGCAGAACGACGCTGCCCAGAAGCAGCTCGTCGACAATCTGCTTGATCAAATTGACCCTGCAAAATAACTGTTATGGACCAAGGTCTTATTCCCCGCCGCTATGCCAAAGCGCTCTATGCCGTAGGTGAAGAGCGCTCTGACACGGCAACGCTCTACAAGGTGATGCAGGCGTTGACAAATGCGTTCGTTTCAACACCGGGTCTGGCCGACACTATCGCGAACCCATACGTGAGCGACGCCGACAAGACAGCCCTGCTCTCTAAAGCTGTGTATGGCGCTGACGAGAAACCCGACAGCACCTATATGGATTTCCTGCAGCTGCTGCGGAAGAACAAGCGTATGGCCTTGGCCCGTGATATAGCGAGAGCCTACGTTGACCTCTACCGCAAGGAAAATGCGATCTACCGCATTGACATCTGTTCTGCGGCTCCTATGGCCGAGCCCGAGCGCGAACGCCTGCAAGCTCTTATCAGCAAGCATATAGGCAACGGTACGTTTGAATACAACTACACCGTTGACCCGGCTCTGATAGGCGGATTCACCGTCACGGTAAATTCCGAGAGGCTCGACGCTTCGGTAAGCAGCCAATTAAAACAACTCCGCCTCAAGTTGATAAACTGAGCCGGAGTGATATCTTCTAACAACCCCCAACAGCAAGCTATCCGCATACAATGATAAATCCCAGCGAGATATCTCAAGTATTGAAACAAGAGCTCGAAAACATCAACTCCAAGATTACTTTCGAGGAAGTAGGCACCGTGCTCGACGTGGGCGATGGTGTCGCACACGTCTATGGCCTCGATAACGTCGGTGCCAACGAACTTGTAGAATTCGAAAATGGCGTAAAAGGCGTAGCCATGAACCTCGAGGAGAGCAACGTCGGTGTGATTCTGCTCAACAATGTCAATGAGGTAGCCGAGAATATGACAGTGCGCCGCACCGGCCAAATCGCGTCGATACCCGTAGGCGAAGGCTTGCTGGGACGTGTGGTTAACATCCTTGGCGAACCCATCGACGGCAACGGCCCTATCGCAGGCGACCTCATCCGCCTGCCCCTCGAGCGCAAGGCTCCCGGCGTTATCTACCGCCAGCCGGTGAAGCAGCCGCTCCAGACCGGTCTGAAAGCCATCGACTCAATGGTGCCTATCGGCCGTGGTCAGCGCGAGCTCATCATCGGTGACCGCCAGATCGGCAAGACCGCCATCGCCATCGACACCATCATCAACCAGCGCAAAGGCTATGAAGAAGGCAAGCCCGTATATTGCATATATGTTGCAATCGGCCAGAAAGCCTCATCTATCGCCTCTATCGTGAGCACGCTCAAAGAGCACGGCGCACTCGACTACACCGTAGTTGTCGCCGCCACCGCCTCAGAGTCGGCTGCCATGCGCTATTTCGCACCCTTCGCAGGTGTTGCAATCGGAGAGTTCTTCCGCGACACCGGCCGCGATGCACTTATCGTATACGACGACCTTTCAAAACAGGCCGTTGCCTATCGCGAGGTATCGCTTATCCTCAAGCGCCCCTCCGGCCGCGAGGCATACCCCGGCGATATTTTCTACCTCCACTCGCGTCTGCTCGAACGTGCCGCCAAGATTATCGACAATCAGGAAGTGGCCTCGCAGATGAACGACCTTCCCGAAGCTCTCAAACCTATAATGAAAGCCGGTGGCTCTCTCACTGCGCTTCCTATCATCGAGACGCAGGCGGGCGACGTTTCGGCATATATCCCGACCAACGTTATCTCGATTACCGACGGTCAGATCTTCCTCGAGACCGCACTCTTCAACCGCGGTATCCGCCCGGCCATCAACGTAGGTATCTCGGTATCGCGTGTAGGCGGCTCGGCTCAGGTGAAATCGATGAAGAAAGTTGCCGGTACGCTGAAAATTGACCAGGCACAGTTCCGCGAGCTTGAAGCCTTCACCAAATTCGGTGGCGACATGGACGCCGTGACAGCCCGCGTAATCGACAAAGGCCGCAAGAACGAGCGACTGCTCATCCAGCCCCAATACCGCCCGATGCCGGTAGAGGACGAGATTGCAGTTATTTACTGCGGTGTGCACGGATTGCTCGAGAATGTGCCCATTGACAAGGTTGCTGAATTCGAGAAACAGTTCCTCCAGATCATGCACGCCAAGTATGAGCAGGAGATGACCGAGCTCGGCAAAGGCAATCTCACCGACGACATTGCACAGAAAATCACTTCGGCTGCACAAGACGTCGCAGCGCGATTCAATTAATATAAAGCGAATTAACAACCGATAATAAACCAATGGCAACATTACGTGAATTGAAAGGCCGAATCGGGTCGGTAGGATCTTCTGAGAAGATTACCGGCGCGATGAAAATGATATCGTCGGCCAAAATGCACAAGGCCGAGGGTATACTGCGGCGTCTGTCGCCCTTCCGCGACTGCGTGCAGGGCATTATCGGCAATTTGCTCAGCAGCGACGCCGCCGTAAGCTCACCGCTTACAGTTGCCCGTCAAGCCGTACATCACGCCACAGTAGTAATGCTCGGCAGCGACGACGGTCTGTGCGGCGCTTATAATGTGAATATCTTCAAGGGAGTCATAGCCACTATTGCTCAGTTGAGGCAAGAGTGTGGCGAAGACGTTGAAATTAAGCTCGTGCCCGTAGGCAAGAAGCTGCAGAAAGCGGTAGAGAAACTTGCCGCCTCTGACCCGAAGCTTCACTACACTGCAGCGGCAGGGGTAGACTCCAAGAGCGACGGCGACGCCGTGAAGCTCTTCGCCCAAGGCTTGGAGCAGGAATTTCTCAGCGGCGCCACTGACAGAGTGGATCTCACATACGTGCATTTCTACTCAGCCGGCCGCCAGCGTCTTGTCAACGACAGCTATCTCCCCATCAGCCCGGCGCGACTCAGCGGCGAGGCCAAGGCAAGCGGACGCCCGTATCTATTCGAGCCCGATGCCGGCACAATCTTCCGCACCGTCCTGCCGATGTATCTGCTGTCGCAAATGCAGGAGGCTTTCGCCCAGAACAGGGCAAGCGAGCAGGCAGCGCGTGTGATGGCAATGCAGAGCGCCAACGACAATGCCCAGAAACTTCTCGAGCAACTTCAGCTTGAATACAACAAGCTCCGCCAGCAAGGTATCACCACCGAGCTGCTCGATATAGTGGGCGGACAGCGTCGGGATTAACAAATGGAAATCGTAAAGATTCAATATAATAGTAAACCAACCAGACCTCATATCAATGGGTAGTGTATCAGAATACTTTTCAACGTTAGGCTCCGGCATCCTGAGCCTGCTTAAAGGCATGAAGGTGACCGGCAAAGAGTTCGTGACGCCGAAAATCACCGAGTGCTATCCCGAAAACCGCACCGAGCACAAATGGCCCGAGCGTTTTCGCGCACAACTGAAATTTGTCTACGACGACAAAGGGGACCACAAGTGTATCGCATGTCAGAACTGCGAGCGCAACTGCCCCAACGGTACCATCGCCATAGAGACAAAAATGGTGACCACCATGCAGGGCACCAAGAAGAAAAAGCTTGTCAAATATCTCTACGATCTTGGCAGCTGCACCTTCTGCCAGCTCTGTGTGACCAATTGCCCCACCTCGGCAATCGAATTTGACAATGATTTCGAGCAAGCCGTCTTCACCCGCTCCAAACTGGTGAAGCAGCTCAATTATCTGCCTGAGAAAGAAGAGCCGGAACCCACACCCGAGCAACTTGCCAAAATCGAAGCCGAGAAACAGGCTAAGATAGCCGAAGCCAAAGCAAAGGCAGCCGCAGCTGCAGCCGCCAAAGCCAAGGCACAGACAGGTGAGGCCGCACCCAAGGCCACGCCCGACAAAACAGAGGAAAATAAATAAACCGATATGGAATCAGTAGGAAGTTTAATCTTGTATTTTATCGTCGCACTTGCGATGATAGTCTTCTCAGTGATGGCCGTAACAACACGCAAGATTCTGCGTGCAGCCACCTACCTGCTGTTCACCCTTTTTGCCGCCGCCGTGGTCTACTTCATGCTCGACTATGAGTTCCTCGGCGCAGTGCAGATAGCGGTGTACGCCGGCGGTATCGTGGTGCTGTTTGTGTTTGCCATCCTTCTTACGAGCAAACCCGGAGACAACACCGAGCGTCTGACCTCGAAGTCGCGCTTTCTCGGTGGACTTGCAGCCGTAGCCACACTGTTGCTTGCAGGCTATGCGCTTGTGAGCCGTTGCTGCGTTGCCTTTGCCTCCAAACCCTTGATGGAAACCCCCGACATGCAACTTGTCGGCAAGACACTTTTAGGGTCGGGACACGGAGAGTACCTCTTGCCTTTCGAGGCAGTGAGTGTGCTGTTGCTCGCATGTATAATCGGCGGCGTAGTCGTTGCCCGCAAACGTTGATATTATGGAAATAACAGCAATATATTACCTCGTACCGGCATTGGTGATGTTCTGCTGCGGTGTGTATGGATTCATCACCCGCAAGAATATGATCGCCATGCTGATATCATTGGAGTTGATGCTCAACGCCGTAGATATCAACTTCGTTGTCTTCAACCGTTTTCTCTATCCCGAGCAGATGGAGGGTATGTTCTTCACCCTCTTCGCCATAGCGATAGCGGCCGCCGAGACAGCCTTGGCCATCGCCATCATCATCAACATTTTCAGAGCCGCCAAGAATATTGACGTGCGCTCACTTAACGAAATGAAATTCTAAAGCACCATGGGCATAACGATTCCTATCCTAATCCTTGCCATACCGCTGTTCATGTTCATCTTCCTCGGCCTTACCGGCATGAAGATGACACATAAGCTTGCCGGTATACTTGGCACATGCGGCATGGGCACCGTCTTGGTGCTTGCCTACTATACGGCATTCCAGTATTTCTTCTCCGGCGCCGACATCTTCATCAACGGAGCCGGCGAGCGCCTGCAGTATCTTGTCTTCGACCAGACATGGCTGCAGTTCACTGATACCCTCGTGATCAAGCTGGGCTTCCTGCTTGACCCGATTTCGGCCATGATGCTTGTGGTGATCACCACCATCTCCTTCATGGTACATCTCTACAGCATGGGCTACATGCGCGACCACCACGGAGTTTTCGAGCACGGCTTCCAGCGTTTCTACGCTTTCCTGTCGCTCTTCAGCTTCTCAATGCTCGGTCTTGTTGTAGCTCCCAACATTTTCCAGATGTATATCTTCTGGGAGCTCGTGGGCGCTTCATCATACCTGCTCATCGGTTTCTACTATACCAAACCCAGCGCAGTATCAGCCTCAAAGAAAGCATTCATCGTAACCCGCTTCGCCGACCTTGGCTTCTTGATCGGTATTCTTACCCTTTCGTGGTATACCGGCACATTCAACTTCACCGAGCTCACCTCGATACCCGTTGAAGGCATGGCCAACGTAAGCCAAGTGAATATCGGCACTGCCGAGTATATCCGCGGTATATTCGCCAACAGCGCAGCCCCGACATTCATGGGTGCCTCAGTGCTGACATGGGCTCTCGTGCTCATCTACATGGGCGGTATGGGTAAGTCGGCGATGATGCCTCTGCACATCTGGCTTCCCGACGCTATGGAAGGCCCGACCCCTGTATCGGCGCTTATCCACGCTGCGACTATGGTTGTCGCCGGTGTATATCTGGTAGCCCGTCTGTTCCCGCTCTATCTGATGGAAGAGGCCGCGCTCAATATCATTGTTGTCGTAGGTGCGGTGACTGCATTTTATGCCGCCATGGTGGCCTGCACGCAGCTTGATATCAAACGTGTGCTCGCGTTCTCAACCATCTCGCAGATCGCTTTCATGATGGTATCGCTCGGCGTTGCCCGTCCCGACTTCCACCATGGCCTCGGCTATATGGCCTCGATGTTCCACCTGTTCACCCACGCTATGTTCAAGGCGTTGCTCTTCCTCTGCGCAGGTGCACTCATCCACGCCATCGGCTCTAACAACTACACTGAAATGCACGGCCTCCGCAAGTATATGCCTATCACGCACATCACGTTCCTGATCGGCTGTCTTGCCATCGCCGGTATCATACCTTTCGCCGGATTCTTCTCAAAAGATGAAATCCTTACTGCCACTTTCGGACACTCGACCTTCTGGTATATCTGGATGTCGCTCGTAGCCGGCCTCACCGCCTTCTACATGTTCCGTCTCTACTATCTGATTTTCTGGTGGAAAGAGCATGAGACTCCCCAAGGACATCACGCTCCCCACGACCAGCCTTGGACAATGACCCTCCCGCTGGTTATCCTCGCAGCCGTATCGTGCGTTGCCGGCTTCGTTCCTTTCGGCAACCTCGTGACATGGAACGGTCACCCGATGTTTGAGCATGTAGACTTCTTCACCAACCTCAAGGCGCTTGACTGGAGCGTAGCCTCGATAAGCCTTATCGTAGCTCTCGTAGCCATCGGCCTCGCCACGGTGATGTATCGCAAAGAGAACAGTCTTCCTGCAAAATTCCGCAATGCAGTTCCTGCCCTGTGGACATGGTGCTACCACCGCTTCTACTTCGACGAGCTGTATATGTTTATCACCCATCGTATCATCTTCGACAGCGTATGCCGCCCCTTGGCATGGTTTGACCGCCACATCATCGACGGCACCATGGACAGCTTCGCCACCATCACCAACAAGGCAAGCGACGCCATCAAGCCCTTGCAGTCGGGTCAGATACAGATGTATGTGTGGTATTATCTCATCGGCGCACTCGCTCTCGGCGGAATCACAGCCCTTTGCTTAATCTAACATGACGGTGCAAACACATAAAAATCAGTAAATACGATGTTTTCCAATATATTAATCTACTTTGTTGTAATACCGGTGCTTATGCTTGCCGGCCTCGGCCTCTGCCGCAACATCAAGCAGATCCGCGCGGTAGCCGTTGTAGGCTCAATCGCGTTGATGGCACTGTCGGTGTATGTTCTGGTAGAATACCTTGGCATCCGCGCAGCCGGTAATACCGACCCCATGCTCTTCACGGGCTCATGGTCGTGGTTTGAGCCATTGCATATCAATCTTGCTGTCGGTGTCGACGGTATCTCGATTGCCATGCTCATCCTTTCGTCGATTATCGTTTTCGCAGGCTCTTTCGCCTCTTGGACAATCAAACAGCCAAAAGAGTTCTTCCTTTGGCTCATACTTCTGTCGACCGGTGTGTTCGGCTTCTTTATCTCGGTGGACCTCTTCACGATGTTCATGTTCTACGAGGTTGCTCTTATCCCGATGTACCTTCTCATCGGCGTATGGGGCTCGGGCCGCAAGAACTACTCGGCAATGAAGCTTACCCTCATGCTTATGGGCGGCTCGGCTTTCCTCATGCTCGGCCTGATCGGTATCTACTACCATTCGGCTCCCGAAGGAGGCCAGCTCACATGGAATATCCTTGAGATTGCCGCGCACGACGCGATTCCCCACGGATGGCAGCAGTTCCTCTTCCCGATGACCTTTGTAGGCTTCGGTGTACTTGGCGCTATGTTCCCCTTCCATACATGGAGCCCCGACGGCCACGCCTCAGCGCCTACAGCAGTGTCTATGCTCCACGCCGGCGTACTTATGAAACTTGGCGGTTACGGTTGCTTCCGCGTGGCTATCTATCTTATGCCCTACGCCGCACAGGAACTGTCGTACATCTTCTTGATCCTTACCGGTATCTCGGTTGTCTACGGAGCGTTCTGCGCCTGCGTCAAGACCGACCTCAAGTATATCAATGCTTACTCGTCGGTGTCGCACTGCGGCCTTGTGCTTTTCGCCATCCTCATGCTCAACTCTACCGCAATGACCGGTGCTATCATGCAGATGTTGTCGCACGGTCTTATGACAGCCTTGTTCTTCGCCCTGATCGGTATGATCTACGGTCGTACCCACACCCGTGAAATCACCCAGATGGGCGGCATGATGCAGATTATGCCTTATCTGTCGGTATGCTATGTGATTGCCGGTATGGCTTCGCTCGGTCTTCCCGGTCTGAGCGGTTTCGTAGCCGAGATGACAATCTTCGTAGGTTCGTTCAAAGCCGGTATGGCCCAGTATCTTGCCGGTGACGGTTCGCTCAAGATCGTCTTCACCATCATCGCATGCTGCTCGATTGTAATCACTGCAGTGTATATCCTGCGCGTGGTAGGCAAGTTGCTCTTCGGCCCGGTATACGATGACCACCACCGTACACTCACCGACGCTACATGGTGGGAGCGTCTCTCTACAGTGACCCTCATCCTCTGTGTAGCCGCTATCGGTTGCTTCCCCAACTTCTTCAATAACCTGATCAACACAACCTTCACACCGGAAATCTTCCGTGTGCTCGGTATGTAACCCCTCAGTATAAATTGCAATGGATTACTCACAATTTTTAGCTATGAAGCAAGAAATCGGCCTGCTGGTCGTTTTCCTGCTGGTGTTCCTCTACGACACCTTCATGCCACGAGGGGCTCAGAAAGGTTTGCCCGTCTTCACTACCGTTCTCATGCTGCTTGTTACCCTCGGCGGTTTCTGCAGCTATTGTCTGGCACCGTGCGGCGAAACCTCGGCTTTCGCAGGCATGTATGTGACATCTCCTGTCATCGCCGCCATCAAGAATATCTTGAATGTAGGCGTGGTGATAGTATTGATACAATCGATCAAATGGACAAACAGCGAGGCAATGACAATGCGCCGCGGCGAGTTCTACGAGCTTCTGCTTGTGACTCTCTTTGGTATGTACCTGATGATTTCAGGCCGTCACTTCCTGCTCTTCCTCATCGGTCTTGAAAGCGCCTCTCTGCCGCTTGCCGCCATGGTGGCACTCGACAAGAACCGCTATGAGAGCCATGAGGCTGCTGTGAAATACATTCTTACAGCGGTGTTCTCGTCGGCTATATTCATGATGGGTCTGTCGTTTGTATACGGTCTTACCGGCTCGATGTATTTCAGCGACATCTACTTCGCCCTGACAGCGCAGCGCAGCCTGCTCCTTATCATGGCTATCGCATTCGTGATCGCCGGTATCGGCTTCAAACTTTCACTCGTGCCCTTCCACTTGTGGACAGCCGATGTATATCAGGGAGCTCCCACTTCGGTTACCTCTTATCTTTCGGTAATCTCGAAGGGTGCTACCGCGTTTGCATTCCTCGTAGTGCTCAGCCAAGTTTTCGGCTCGCTCTACTCGCAGGTATGGGAGTGGATGCTCTATGCGCTCATTATCCTTACCATCACTATCGGTAACCTCTTCGCTATCCGCCAGTGCAACATGAAGCGCTTCCTCGCATTCTCGTCGATTTCTCAGGCCGGTTATATCATGCTCGGTGTTATCGCCTACAATGCCATGGGTGTTGCAGCGCTGATGTACTACGTGCTTGTGTATATCTTCTCCAACCTCGCTGCATTCGGCGTGATAGGAGCTATCGAGAATGCCACAGGCAAGGTGTCGATGGACGACTACAAAGGCCTCTATCAGACCAACCCCCGTCTGTCGGTAGCGATGATGCTTGCCATGTTCTCGCTTGCAGGTATTCCTCCTTTCGCCGGCTTCTTCTCGAAGTTCTTTATCTTCACCGGAGCCATCAACCAAGGTTCGGTTGCGATCTACGTGCTTGTGCTTATCGCCTTGATCAACACTATCGTGTCGCTCTACTACTACCTGCTTGTAGTGAAAGCGATGTTTATCAGCGAAGATGAGTGTGTTATCGCTAACTTCAAATCGGCATGCAGCGAGCGTGTAGGTCTTTGGATTACCGTGGGCGGTATCCTCGTGCTCGGTATCGTAAGCTACTTCTACAGCTCACTTCTTGATCTGACCGCAGTAAGCTCGATGTCAGCTTATTTCATCGGCTGATAATAGCTGTAATTATAATTCACGGGCTTCCCGAATTTCGGGAAGCCCGTGCTTGTTCTATGACGGACGTGAGCTTCGCTCACGTCGGGGACGAAAAATGCTTTATTAATGGAAGGAGAGATGATTTGGAGGCGTTTTTAGTTAAAAAACGAATGTAATGAAGAAGATTCAAAAATTTTGCTAACTTTGCAGCGTTGAACGCTTTCGAGGATTCGTTAGCTTCTGACATTAGATATGGTGCATTTGCTCTAATGCTCTCATTTTATCCATTTACTATCACTCGCCATCCAAGGGAACTATGATGGCTGCAAAACAACTAAGAATGAAGAAGATTTTGCTATTCCTTATGGCAGGTGTGACGCTCGGCTTTGCAGAGCGCGCCGCCGCACAGACCTTCGAGTACACATACGAAGGACAAACCATCTCCTACACCATCACATCAGAAACCGACAAAACGGTGTCAACAAAAAGAGGCTTTTCCACTTCTGCCGGCAATTATATAAGTGGCGAGTTGATTTTACCTGCCACTGTTCAATACAATGGTGCTGATTACTCCTTGACCGAAATCGGTGACTTCGGTTTCAATAATTGCTATCTGACTTCGGTAAGCATCCCCTCAAGCGTCACAACCATCGGCCAGCACGCTTTCAGATCTTGCCGTTCCTTATCCTCGATAAGCATCCCTGAAGGCGTCACATCCATTAAGGGCTATGCTTTCAGCTCTTGCGGGAATCTGACCTCGGTAGACTTGCCCGAAAGTGTATCCTTTATTGGTGCAAGCGCTTTCTCCGCCAGCAACGTCACCTCGGTAAGCATCCCAAAAGCAGTCACAGACATCAGCGATCATCTTTTCTATAATTGCACATCTTTGAAGACGGTAACCATTCAAGGTGCTGTGACATCCATCGGTGATTACGCTTTCAGAGGTTGCTCTGCCCTGAACTCTCTCAGAATTCCAGAGACAGTCACATCCATTGGCAACTCCGCTTTCTCCAGTTGCACGACCCTGTCCTCGATCAATATTCCCGACGGCGTCACTTCCATTGGCAAAGCTGCTTTCTTTTGTTGCTATGCATTGACCTCGATACACATTCCCGAATCTGTCACATTCATTGATCAGGAAGCTTTCAAAAAATGTATTGCATTGACCTCTGCAAATCTTCCGAAAGCTATTACACAAATTGGATATGGCACTTTCTACGATTGTCATTCCCTGACCTCGATCAACATTCCGGAAGGAGTCACAAGTATTGAACGGGAAGCTTTTTCGGATTGCTCGGCTCTGACCTCGCTACACATCCCCGAGACTGTTACATACATTGGCACACAAGCTTTCGGCAATTGCCGAGGCCTGACCTCGGTAAACATCCCGAAAGCTATCACCTCCATCAGTCGTGACCTTTTCTCCGGTTGCTCTTCCCTGACCTCCATAACAATCCCCGGGAGTGTCACCAAAATTGGGGACCACGCTTTCTCCGGTTGCTCTTCCGTGACCTCCATAACAATCCCCGAAGCGGTCACAAGCCTTGGAACATACGTTTTCAGTGGGTGCAATGGACTGACCTCGGTAAATATTCCCCGGAGTATCACATCTATCAGCGATGGCCTCTTCTTCGGTTGCTCTTCACTGACATCGATATCCATTCCTGAGACAGTCACAACCATTGGCAAGAGTGCTTTCGGTCATTGTACTGATATGACTTCTATTACACTCCCCGAAAGCGTCACATCGATTGCCCCGGAGGCTTTCTTCGGTATGACAGCTCTGACAGAGATAAGCATACCCGACGGCGTCACATCCATTGGCGAGTCCACTTTCAACTATTGCTTATCGCTGACTTCGATAAATATCCCTGAAAGCGTCACATCCATTGGAAAACATGCTTTCTGTAGTTGCACTTCGCTGCCTTCGATAAATATCCCCGAAACAGTCAAAAGCATTGGCAATGGAGCCTTCCGCGATTGCACAAACCTGACATCTCTATTTATCCCCGAAGGAGTCACCGCCATCGGAGAATCCCTTTTAAGCGGTTGTACCTCCTTGACCTCGGTCGACATGCCCAAAGGCGCCAGAAGCATAGGACAGTCAGCTTTTGAAGAATGCAGTGCGCTGACCTCCATAGTTATCCCAGCAACCGTCAGATCAATCGGTCAAAACGCTTTCATGGGTTGCACGTCGTTGACTGACATATATTCCCCGGCTATAACCCCATGCGAGATTGTTTATCAAGTGTTTACGGAAGTTCCGACAGATAAAGTGATCTTGCACGTGCCGACAGAGTCGGTAGAGGCATATTCCACCGCCGAGCAGTGGAAAGATTTCATCATCAAGGGTGGTCTTATCGGAGAATCCGGCATAGACGACATCGAGGCTGCCGGTGACAATGCCCCCGCCGAGTACTTCAATCTCAATGGTGTGCGCGTCGACAATCCCGAAAACGGCTTCTATATAAAGCGACAGGGTGGCAAAACCACTAAAGTGTTCGTGAAGTAATCTCGCTCAAATAATATATAAGATAGCCCGATGGAGCACTGCTCCATCGGGCTATATGTTATCAGCAGGTGATTTCAATACCGCAGGATTGCGTAGCCGCTTTTGGGGATTGATATGCGGTTGAGGCCTTTGGCGGGTTTGTCGATTCCGACCAGCTCGCCGTAGACGTTGAAGGCTTCGATAGACTTCGGCTTTGATTCCAATTCTGTAACTACAGATTTTGCTCCGGTGGCGTTGATCAGATAAACGGGCTTGCTGTCGCCTGTGATGGTGGGCACGGTCATGTCGTCGTAGACAGCCACGATTTTTTCATCATTGCTCTCCGCCTCTATAACGGGGTAGCAAGCCTCGGGGTGATACGGACGGAAGTCTGATTCGAGCAATGTGGCACGGTGAAGCTGCGAGAAATCGAGCCAGTGCTTGATTACCTTGAGGTGGTCTTGAGGCAATTCGTTGAGCATCATGGAGTATTGAATCACGCCGAAGAGCGAGGAAAGGATGTTGCGTGCGGCAGTCTCCGGAGTGTCGGCAACGTTCCATTCGAGCATGTCGGCATGTACGGCGCTGTTGCCCGAAGTCAGTCGCAGGTTGGCAATGCCGCGTCGGTTGGCATGATGGTCGCCGGGGCAATCGCCGACGCGGAGCATATTGCCATACCGTCGGATTGACGGGCCTATGTATGCCTGCCGGAACTCGATGAGAATGTCGGGCTTGATTGCACTGAGTCGACGGTAGATTTCTGTCATGAGCACATCTACAGCCTCCGGAACAGATTTGATGTCGCGGCCTGCATAGTTTTCGGCTACTGCAGGATCATCGGTCACTCTGAATCCGTCGATGAAATCGAGCTTGAAACCGTCGAGATTCCATTCTCGGAGTGCTTTTTCGTAGGTAGAGCAAAGGTACTCGCGTACTTCGGGGAAACGTGGATCGAGTTCGCCGATATTGTCGTGCTCGCTCAGGAATTTGCCTTTGAAGTGCTGATAAGCGCGGCTGTGTATACCCACGAAAGGTACAGAATACCACATCATGTATTTTATGCCCATATCCTGCACCCGCTTCACATGGGCAGCCATGTCGGGGAATCGGTTGCGGCTCACCTCCCAGTCGCCGCAGTAGGCGTATCCGCGGTTGTTGTCGTCGGTCTGCCAGCCATCATCTACAATGAGAGTCTTCATGCCGAGCTCAGCGGCTTTGCGGCACTCATCCTCGATTGCTTTGTCAGACACGTTCTGGTGGAACTGATACCAAGTGGAATAGAGGGGGTCGAAAGCGCCCGCGGGGGCTTCGATAGGCGTGATACCGGCCTCGTCGGTTATCCATTGAGTGCCTTGGCGCAGGGCGTCGGCCCAGAATATGGGGCGGCTGTCGAGCTTGATTTTTGTCTGATAGCGGCTTATCGGTGCTTCTGGCACGTTGAAATAGCTCAGAGATCCGATTATGACGCACCCTTCCTCGCGGAGACCGAGATTGACATCAACGCGCCTGAGCGGTTCGCTGCTCGCGATAGTGAGGCGGTTTTGGTTGTTGTCGTTAAACAAAGAATAGAGAGGCATTGACAAGGCAAGCTCGCTGCTGAAGAATCCTCCCCAATTGGGGCGCAACTGGAATCGGTCAAGATTGGTGGGTGACCAGATGTGCTGAGTGTCGACCTGCGGCATTTCCATCGCTACAGAGAAACGCGGCGGTTGCTGAGGCGTATCGGCGTTGAGCGTAACGGTGATGACTTCTACGTCATCAGAAGATTCGACGGTCATGTCGAAGTGCCATAATCCGGGGTCTTCACAGGTCAGACTCACATTGCCGGCGGCATGCGTCGTGACGGTCTGCTTGATGGCGGCAGCCTGTGCCAATGGCAGGCTGAAACTTAGCAAAGCGATGGCAAACAGCGCTTTGCGCGTCAATAGCTTCATTCAGAGATAGTGTTTAGGGTTGATATAAGGTTATTGATAAAAATTCAGTGGCAAACAGAGAAAGCTCTCCAAAGACAAAATTACATAAAAATCGTCAATGATTGATTATGATAATGAAGATAAAATGGATAAAAGTCGGTTTTTTATGCGTTAATTTCTGTGATTTTGAGAATATATAGTGCATTTATATAGATTATTTATTACCTTTGCGACGTACTAAAAATGATATCGCTATGATAAAACAATTCTTCAGAACAATGCTTGTGTCTCTGACTCTTCTTACGGGACTTTTCGCCCAAGGCCAGACCATCAGCATGACTACGGATGCTCCTGCGGGTACTCGTCTTCGTATCTATCCGGCATTCAACGATGATGTGACAGTTAACGGTGCTGATAAGACTGATGAATTCGGTATCTATCTCTCAAAAGGAGAAGGCTCAGCCATAACCTTGACGGGCAAGATCACCCAGCTTGAGGTTTACGGCAATCAGCTGACATCTTTGACTATCGACGGCGCCAAGGATCTCTTTATACTCAAATGCTACAACAACAAGATTGCGAGCCTTGATGTGAGCGGCTGCCCAGAGCTCACTAATCTTGACGCCCAGAACAATAAGCTTAGCACGATAAATCTTTCGGCAAATACCAAGCTCGAAAGTGTGAATTTGAACACCAATGAGCTTGTCAGCGCCGTGGCCGGAGCCTTGCCATCGCTTGCAGAGCTTGACCTGAGCCATAATCAACTGAGCGAAATCGAACTCGACGGTTGCCCGGCACTGAACACACTGAAGCTCAACAACAACAATTTCGAATATATCGATCTTTCAGCCAATACGAAAGTAGATTGGCTGCAGGTGTTCAGCAATAAGATAGGTCAGGATGAAATGGATGAATTCTGCGAGACCATCGCCAAGCCTACCGGATCGTCGTACTATGCTCTCTATATCGTAAATACACTTGACCCGGAGGAGGGTAACCGCTGCTCGGCTGCAAATGTAGCCTATCTCCACGACCGCAAGGACTGGGGTGTGCTCGACTGGTGCAACGGTGAGATTATCAACGGCATGCAGGGCAAAATCTACTATGGCTATGATGTAGCCCCGACAGTCAACGAGAATCATCAGATCAGCCTTACAAGCTCACGAAATGTAGGCGAGACCATCACACTTATGGTGAAAGCGTCGGGCGACCTGCGTTTCGAAGGCCTTAAAGAGACAGTTGTTGTAGGTGCTGACAAGGCGCTCCCCTATACCTTGACCTCTCAGAATGTAATAATCTACGGAGATGTCACCGAGCTCGACTGTCATGGCAACGACCTCAGCGCGCTGAGTTTCTATGGCACCCCCGTAATCACCAACCTCGACTGCTCCGACAACAAGATCGAACATCTGAGCATTGTCAACGGCAGTGCGCTTGTGAATCTGTCGGCACAGAAAAACTCCCTGAAGACAACCACACTGCAGGGCTGCACCGGCCTTAGCCAAGTGAATATCTATGACAATGCGCTGTCAGGCTATGCAATGTCGAACTTCATGCGTTCGTTGCCGGAAACCAAGAGCGGCGTGCTCCGCATTATCGACACCGAGTCAAGCACAGAGAAAAATATAGCTACCACCACCGATGTGAAAATCGCTACTGACAAAGGCTGGGGCGTATGGGACTACTACGGTGGCGGCAATTATGGCATGGGCAAACGCTATGAAGGCAGCACTCCCGGCGAGGACAGCGACCAACGCTATTTCGCCGCAACGACAGCCAATGCAACACAGGTACAGATCGAAGTTGCCGGCAGCAATGTTTCGGAAACACAGGTGCTGGTAGTAGAAAATGCCACTATCGCACAATGGACAGGCCGTGCAATGCAGCTCAATGTCACCCCGGGCGAAGAATTCAAGATCTATGGCGACTTCAACGAAATCCAAGGAGCGGTTTGCGACCTTTCCTCGGCCGACATCAGCCATCTTCCGGGTCTGCAATATTTCATGATGATGGGCTCTTATCTTACCGAGCTTGATCTTAGCGCCAATATCGCACTTGAAATCATCAATGTATGCGACAATGAGCTTTCATCGCTTGACTTCTCGAGCTGTCCGGCTCTCCGTCAGGTTCTTTGCTACGGCAACCGTATCAGCGGCAACGGCATGACCGACATGATCAATTCACTGGTTACTTTGACCAAGGCCGACTACGGCACCATCACACTCTATGACGCCGACTACGCCGACGAGAAAAACGTGTGCCTCGCCACCGATGTCAACCTCGCCATGAGTAAATGGTGGGCAGTATATCAGATCAAGAACGATGAGCAGGTGCAGTACTTCGGTGAGAGCACCGGCGTAGAGAATATCGAAGCCGACGAAGCAGCCCCCGTATATTACAACCTGCAGGGAATTGAAGTCAAAACTCCTGTGAGCGGCGTATATATCGAACGACGTGGAGACGCTACGCGCAAGGTGATATTCTGATACTCATAATATGCTAAAAAATGCCAAAAAGAGTGTAAAGTTACATTCTCTTTGGCATTTTTTGCTTAAATTTGTGAGTTATGAATATTAGTTACCTCGAAATAGTATCGTTCGTGCTTGCCGGTGTCGGCGTAGGAGGCACTTTCGTGCCTCGTTTTCCGTCGGGAGTGGCAGCATACCTGTCGATGATCTGCATGGCATTTGCCGGCATTCCATACTTCGATGCAAAAGTCTTGATATTCTGGGGTGTGGCCACAGTGATAGTTCTCGGCTTGGAGATACTCCAGCCACGGGCACTCACTTCCACCCGCCACGGGCACGCATACGTTGCCGGCGGCACTGTGGTGGGAGCATTGTTGGGCTACCTTGCCTCGCCGACGGCGTCGGCTATAATCCTTGGCTCGGCCATGGGTGCTTTTTTCGGAACAATGGCATTCATGCGCACACCCAAGGGGCCTCATTTTGCTGTCGCTTCATCTGAATTCATGCAATATCTCTGTGCCAAAGGTCTTCCGGCTGTAGTGGCTATCTCGATGGTGACCCTAACCGTAGCATCCGCTCTATGAAACGAATAATCATCGCGACAATAGGCATTGCTGTCGCTGTCAGCGCCGCCTCCAAAAATAATGCCCGCAGCGAACTCGGCGCACCCGATATGGCCGCTATCGCCGCTGCCACAGTAGACGAGACATCACCATACTATTATCCCAAGCTGCTGAAGTCGTTCAATGCCAACGACACCACCATGACCGCCACCGACTTCCAGTATTTCTACTACGGCACGATGTTTCAGGAAGACTATGACCCCTACCGCGAGGCTCCCAACCAAGCGTTGCTCCAAGAACTCATGCCCATCTATGCCAAGGAGAAGCGCACACGTGCCGACCGCGGCAAAATGCTCGACTATGCACTGCAGGTGCTTGACGATAACCCTATCGATCTGCGCCAGCTCACCAACCGAATCTATGTATACGAGCAGAACGGCAAGTACGACCTTGCCAAAATCTGGCAGTATAAGCTGAATCATCTCTTGCTCGTGATAGCTGCGTCAGGCACGGGGGTAGACCCTGAGAATGCCTTTATCGTAGTATATCCGCAGCATGAGTATGACTTCCTGAATCTGTCGAAACACACTGCGACGAGCCAGCGCTTCGAGCCTCCGTATTACGACTATATAGAGGTTACGAGCGGCGACAATCAGACTCCCAAGGGCTACTACTTCAATATCAGTGAGCTTCTTCACCAGTATTTTGAAAAGCACCCCGGAGAGATTGCCAAGGCCTCGGAAGAGTGAAGATATCAACCATTAAAACAACCTTGAAAAATATTGTATATGAAAAAAGTAGTTGCATTAGTCTTCTCAGCACTCTTAGGGCTTGCCGTAGCGAATGCTATACCGGCCAAGCGCGTTTACCGCACATATACACAGGCCGACGGCAGCAGTGTGACTGCTATGAAAGTCGGCGATGAATTCGGCCATTACTACGTGACAGCCGAGGGCACCCCCATGCTCCGCAATGCACAAGGCCGTCTGCAGAAAGCCGACAACGAGGCAATCCGGGCAGTGACGACGCGTGCAGAGGCGCGTAAATCGCGCAGCTACAGCACCACCATG
This sequence comes from uncultured Muribaculaceae bacterium, assembly GCA_910579995.1. Taxonomy (GTDB): domain Bacteria; phylum Bacteroidota; class Bacteroidia; order Bacteroidales; family Muribaculaceae; genus CAG-873. The sequence goes on from CAJTWH010000020.1 coordinate 44,079, forward strand.
GCACAAAGCTCAGAGACGGGCTCGAAATATCATGGAATCGGTCATTTCTCGCTTCCTTTCCCCCGCACAGGCAAAAGCAACAGTCTTGTCTTCTTGGTTGAATTTACGGATGTGAAGTTCACTACCCCCAACCCTCAGGAATATTTCACACGCCAGCTCAATGAGCCCGGCTTCAAGGAAGACGGCGCGATGGGCTCGGCTCATGATTACTTTCAGGAGCAGTCGCACGGCCTTTTCGACCCCACATTTGAGGTCTACGGCCCTGTGCAGCTTGAGCACGACATGGCATACTATGGCGGAAATGATGACGCGAACGTCTTTGAGATGATTATAGAGGCCGTAGAAGCCTACCGAGGCAAGATCGACTTTACAAAATACGACTACGACAACAACGGCAACATCGACAATGTGTTTGTGATCTATGCCGGCTATGGCGAGGCTGACTACGATGATGAAGATACGGTGTGGCCACATGCCTTTGAAATATACGACAGAGTGGTTGAATTTGACGGCAAGCGCCTCTATGGCTATGCCTGCGCCAACGAAATCACCCCTCCGAGCGAGACCAAACCCTACGATTCCACCAACGGTATCGCCACATTCTGCCACGAATTCTCGCATGTTCTCGGCTTGCCTGACCTCTATAACACCACCAACCCCTACGATCTCACCACGCCCAATGCCTGGGATCTGATGGACTACGGCTCATATAACAATGACGGCCGCACACCTCCGAATTATTCTGCAGTGGAGCGCAATGCCATGGGTTGGATGTTCCCGGCTGAATTTATAGGCCCGGAAAGCATAACCCTCGAATCGCTTACGAAGAGCAACGAGGCATACATCATACCAACCAATCTTGATAATGAGTTTTTTGTAGTTGAAAACCGCCAGCAGGATGGCTGGGATACCTATCTTCCCGGTCACGGCCTCTTGGTATGGCATATCAGCTTCAACCAGACAATCTGGGACAGTAACGAGCCCAACGACGGACGTCGCGGATTCAATAAAGGCGTTGATATAGTAGAGGCATGCGGCTTTGCCGACGCTTCGCAAGACAAGCATGGCAATCCACTCTATCTTGACGGCTACAGCTTCCCGGGCAGCCGCAATGTGACCTCGCTTACATCCACCACCTATCCCGCGCTTACTACATGGGCAGGCGTTGCACTTGATTACCCCATTACCGATATCACCGAGACCGACGGAGTGGTCAGCTTCGATGTATGCGGCGGCCGCATAGACTTCGGCGAGATAGCCAAGCCCGCGTTGGAGGCGTTCGACAACGGCACAATCAAGGTGACATGGGCGGCACATCCCAAGGCCGTAGATTATCATCTTAGTGTGAGCTGCGAGGGTGAGCCCTTCGGAGAATATACCGACTTCAGCACCGGCAATGTCACCGAGCATATTATCAAGGGCGTATCGGGCGAAAGCGACTATGCCGTCAAGGTAAGGGCCGTCAACGGACGTCAATATTCCGATTATTCAGAAGAGGCCTATATAAGCACTCCTGTAATTGATTTCATATATCTTGTGCCCCGCGCCATATCGGCCAAGCGCGAAAGCAACCGGGCTCACTTTGCTTGGGAGCCTGTGGCCGGAGCGACAAGCTATGCCCTGACTGTAGAAAACGAGATTGAAGGCGGCTCCAAGACAGAGACCCATGATTTCGGCTCTGACGATGTGCTTGCCATCCCGGCCGGCTGGGAATGGTCGGGCCGAGCTTCCGATGTTTATAAATCTACCAGCCAACCCTCGGCATTGGTTGAATCGGGTGCGCCGGTGCTCAAGTTCGCCCGCACCGGTGTGGAGCTTGTGTCGGAGGTTTATGCAAGCGAGATAACCGGTTTGTCGTTCTGGCTTGTCGGCAGTGCTACAGTGGCAACTATCAAGTCGGTATTTACCGTAGAGGCACGAGCCACAGAGAATGACACATGGACTGCTATCCACACCATAGATAATGTAAATCAATATGAAGCCAAAGGCGCGACAATAACCGTAGATGTGCCTGCCGGAATGCACCAGCTCCGTTTCTCTTATATCAAGCCTGCCGGAGGTGGTAATGTCGGCTTCGACAATGTGGCCGTGAGCACTGTTGCCCGCACCTACAGCAAACTTCACGACCGTCTTGATGTAGGCGACGTGCAGAACTATTCCGTAGATGTTCCGGCCGGTTCTACAGCCGTGCGCTTCTATGTGGAAGGTGTTGACGCTACAGGCCGTTATTCGTTGCCCTCTGAAACACTTACGGTAGATATGCTCTCAGGAGTCAACGACGCGACGGTCAAAAATGACATCAGCGTAGACGGCGGCAATGTAATCTACCGCGGCGTGAGCGGCGACCGCATAGCCCTTGTCAACCTCAGCGGTATCACAGTGGCGTCGGCAACTGCCGGACACGACGGCATGGCAAGCATTCAAATTCCTTCCGGCGGTATATATATAGTTGTAAGCCCGGCGGGCTCTAAGAAAATATCAGCTAAGTAAGAAAACATATCTTCAAAAAATAACGTCCCCAAAGGCAATAAACGGCCATTGGGGACGTTAGTGTATTGATGAAGTACTTAAAATTGATAATGATAGCGATTTTTGCAGCCGTGGCATGTGCTCCGGCGGCGTCGCGCGCGTTCAATGACAAACTTCAAAACCGGCCATACGCCGACCTGCGCCGTTGGCACTTGGGCTTTTCAGTGGGAGCATATACCTCCGACCTGCATATCACCCACAACGGATTTGTTACAGAAAGCGGCGAACAATGGCGAATTGACCAGCCGACCTATCAGCCCGGATTCTGCGTCAACGGCTTGTTTGACTTGCGATTGAATAACTATTTCTCACTCCGTGTGTCGCCGGGTATGTACTTCGGCAGCCGCGATGTCACAATGCAGGAACTCAACAGCGGAGCGAGGGAAAGACAGAATATCAAGTCGACCTTTGTAGTGTTGCCGATAGATGTCAAATTTGCGGCGCAGCGCTACCGCAATGCCCGTCCCTACGTGGTGGGCGGTATAATGCCGGCTTTTGACGTCACCAAGAAGCGCAGCGACATATTGCAGCTCAAATCTACCGACTGTTATGTATCGATAGGCTTCGGCTGCGATTTCTATCTGCCGTATTTCAAGCTCATTCCGGAGTTGAAATTCTGCTTCGGGTTGAGCGATGTGCTGGTGCATGACCGCCCCGATCTTGTCGACGACCCCATAAAATTCAAATATACACAATCGATAGCCAAGGCGACATCGAAAATGATTGTGCTGACCTTTTATTTCGAATGACCCGAGTTAAGTATCTTATAATAATACTTCTGTGTATACTGCCGTTATGCGCCTCGGCACAGACCGAAGCCAATATCTCTCAGTACTACGCAGCCCCTACGCTCATCAACCCTGCGGCGACGGGTCAGACCGACTTTGTCCGTATCCGCGGCGGAGCACGTCTGCAGTGGCTCGGAATCGAAAATGCGCCGAAGACATTCATGGGCGCCGCCGACATGCCCTTCAAGGTAGGTAACAGCCGCGTTGGCGTCGGTGCGGTTGTCGCTCAGGAGAGCATAGGTCTTTACTCAAGTATGGACCTTGGTGTGCAGGCTTCTTATAAACTTAAGAAATGGGGCGGTGTGTGGAGCATAGGCCTTCAGATAGGATTCCGCGACCAGAGCTTCAAGGGCTCGGAGGTGTATCTGCCCGACGGCGATGATTATCATCAGGGCACCGACGACGCCATACCGACAAGCGATATCCACGGTACAGCCTTCGACGGAGCGCTCGGACTCTGGTATGAGCACCCTAAGTTCTACGCAGGTCTGTCGTGCACGCACCTGATGTCGCCCACTATCACGATGAATGCCGAAAGCTCTTCGGGAGGGTCGGAGACTTCAAGCGACCGCAAATATGTATTTCAAGCCCGGCGCACTCTTTATTTTACTTCCGGGTGCAATATTCCGATAAAAAATACGTTATTTGAAATAATGCCCTCAATATTGGTGAAAAGCGATTTCACCTTTACGAGCGGCGAGATCATGGCACGTGCGCGCTACCGCAAATTCCTCAGCTTCGGCATAGGCTACCGCTGGGACGACGCGGTGATAGCCACCATAGCCGCCGAGGTGAAGAACTTCTACATCGGCTACAGCTATGATTACGCTACAAGCGCCATACGCAGCGCATCGTCGGGCAGTCATGAATTGTTTGTAGGCTACAGCCTCAAACTCGACATGAGCGATAAAAACCGCAACCGCCACAAGAGTGTGCGGATAATGTAAAAAAAGAAATTATCACGGGGCGCAGGCTCCACTTTGTAAGAATATATGAAAAAGTTAAGCAACATATTTATAACCTTGGCATTGGTGACAGCACTGGCGTCGTGTGCTACCGGCGGATCGCGCGGGTCGGCAGGCGGCGAAGTCACGGGTGTCGGCGGTACATCGTGGGCCGAGCCTACCCCATACGGTATGGTTCTGGTAGACCGTGGCTCGATGAAAGTGGGCGTCAATAAAGACGACTCCCTCTGGAATCTTCAGGCCAATGCCCGCGGAATCAGCGTAGACGGCTTCTGGATGGATGAGACCGAGATTACCAACAGCAAATACAAGCAGTTTGTATTCTGGGTGCGCGACAGTATTATCCGCGAGCGTCTTGCCGACCCGGCCTACGGAGGCAACGAAGACTTCAAGATCGAGGAAGACCGCGAGGGTAACCCCGTGACTCCCCATCTCAACTGGAACAAGCCCATACCATGGCGCAACCCCAATGAAGACGAGCAACGTGCGATAGAAAGCGTCTACCGCACCAACCCCATCACCGGTGCGCGCGAGCTTGACCATACGCAGCTCAACTACCGCTACGAAATCTACAACCATACCGAGGCTGCACGTCGCCGCAACCGCCTTGAGGCGGACCGCCGCGACTACAATACCGACCGCCGCAACGTGCAGCGTGTAGACCCCACTATTTCCAAGGATACCGCATGGGTGGATGAAGAGGGTCAGATTCGTCGTCAGACTATCTCGCGCAGCCTTACCGGACCGTACGACTTCCTCAATACCTATATTGTGAATGTGTATCCCGATACAACCGCATGGGTCAACGACTTCGAGAACGCCTACAATGAGCCATACGTGCGCATGTATTTCTCGCATGGCGGATATAACGACTATCCTGTAGTGGGCGTGAGCTGGGAGCAGGCCAATGCCTTCGCCAACTGGCGCACAGACTTCCTTCGCCGGTCGCTCGGTAAAGAGGGCGTGTATGTAGAGCCTTACCGTCTGCCTACCGAGGCCGAGTGGGAATATGCCGCCCGCGCCGGTGTAGACGAAAACATGTATCCGTGGGACGGCGACTTGACAATGAGCGAAGACAAAGGTTGCTTCTATGCAAACTTCAAGCCTGCCGAGGGCAACTACGTGCGCGACGGACATGTGATTACATCCCGCGTAGGCACATACGCCCCCAACGACTTCGGCCTCTACGACATGGCGGGTAATGTGAGCGAATGGACCTCTACGGCCTTTACCGAAAGTGTAGGGCGCCTCACCAGCGATCTCAATCCCGAATACCGATACAACGCCGCCGATGAAGACCCCTACAAGATGAAGCGTAAGATCATACGCGGCGGCTCTTGGAAAGATGTAGCCCATAATGTGCGTTCCGACCTTCGCATGTGGGAATATCAGAATGAACAGCGCTCTTATATCGGCTTCCGCTGTGTGCGGTCGCAGATAGGATTTGCCAAAGGTCAGAAACAGAATAAGAAATAAGAAACCATGGGAAAAGTAAATACATACAAGAGCGTGATAGGTTCGTTTATCAGCAGCGAAAAGGGCCAGCGCTTTTTCAATTTCGCATATTCAATGGGTGCGGCCGTAGTAATCTGGGGCGCTCTCTTCAAGATTCTGCACCTGCCCGGCGGCAACGCGCTGCTCTCGATAGGCATGGGCACTGAGGTGCTGATGTTTGTGCTCACAGCCTTCGACCGTCCGCCAAAAGAGTATAAATGGGAAGATGTATTCCCTGCCTTGCGCGGCGAGGAAGACGCACAGGTACGCGGCGGTTTCGGCGGCGCAGCAGTTGCCGGACCGGCAGTGGCGTCGGCTCAGTCTACAGGCCTTCCGGTAGATGTCAATGCCGCCGGAGCTCAATCGTTTACCTCGTCGGCACAGGAATGTCATGACCAGATGGCAGCTCTTGCCGCCGAAATGCGTCAGCTGCATGCTACCACCGAGGCGCTCAATCAGGTGTCGGCCACTCTTCTTGAAAGCTACCGTGCCATCACCGAGAACAGCGAGGGCATAAGCCGCAGCTCTGCCGGCTATGTGGAGCAGATGACAGCTCTTCATCATAATCTTGGCGGTCTGAACACAATCTACGAGCTCCAGCTCCGCAGCGTATCGTCGCAGATCGACGCTATCGACCGTGTGAACCGCGGTATCAAGGATATCCGCGACATGTATGAGAAGAGCGCCAACCAGAGCGCACGCTACTGCGAGGAAACCGAGAAGATGGCCCGCTACATGCAGCAGCTCAACAGCATATACGAGCGCATGATACAGGCTATGACAGTGAATATGTACCGTCCGGCCGCTATGCCCGATCTGGGTGGTATAAATATCAACAGCGATGTGAACGCCCACAACGGAGCCGCCCACACAAGCCCTGCCGAGCAGCAGGTCAATGTTTAATATTCAAGCGAAAAGAATAGATGGGAGCAAACAGTTCAAGACTTACTCCACGTCAGAAGATGATCAACCTGATGTATATCGTCTTGACGGCAATGCTGGCGCTTAATGTGTCGAGCGACGTCCTTGACGGTTTCACACAGGTACACGAGGGTCTCAACCGCTCCAACAGCAACTACGGCCAACGCAACAGTGCTGTCTATGGCGAGCTTGAGGCTTTGGCGGTGCAGAATCCCGACAAAGCCACCGCATGGCTTGAGAAAGCCTCGGAGGTGCGCCGCCGCACGCAGCAGCTTTATAACTACGTAGATACTCTCAAACAGGCTATCGTAAAGAAAGCCGATGGCGAAGACGGCAATGTGCTTGATATCCTCAACCGCGACGACCTCGAGTCGGCTGCAGTGGTTATGCTTGCTCCGGGCAATCCGCGTGGAGCAGAGCTGAGACATCGGGTAGATGAATACAGCGACTTCGTGACATCGTTTATCCCCGACACCACCAAGCGGGCTACCATAGCCGAAGCTCTTTCGACAGCGTCGGTGACACGCCGCGGCACGCTCGCACCCCAAAGCTGGGAGGAGGCCAAGTTTGACCAGCAGCCTGTGGTTGCGGCTGTCACGATTCTTGCCAAACTTCAGAGCGACATACTCTATGCCGAGGGCGAGGCTCTCAACTCACTTCTGAGTCAGGTCGACGCCGGCGATGTGCGTGTCAACGAACTTTCGGCCTACGTAATGCCTCAGTCGCGTCTTGTAATGCGCGGCAGCAAGTATTCGGCCAACATCGTTCTGGCGGCGGTGGATACCACCCAGCGTCCGCAGGTATATATCGAAGGACGCATGCTTGAAAACGACCGCGGGCTCTATGAAGTATCTACAGGCTCTACCGGCGATTTCACATATAAAGGCTGGCTCGAGGTGCCCAATCCCGACGGCAGCACTACCCGGCGAGACTTCACTTCGTCGTATACCGTGATTGAGCCTATGGCAACAGTATCTGCCACGATGATGAACGTGCTTTATGCCGGTATCGACAATCCGGTGAGCATATCGGTGCCCGGCGTGGCGATGGGTGATATCTCAGCGACGATGACAAACGGCAGCCTCACCCGTCAGGGTGACCATTGGGTAGCCCGTCCGGGACAGGTGGGCAGCGACGCCACCGTCACAGTCACCGCAAATATGGACGGCAAGGCCATACAGATGGCGCAGACAAAGTTCCGCGTCCGCAAACTGCCTGACCCAACTCCTTTTATCGCCTTTAAAGACGAGTCGGGCAATACCGACCACTATCGAGGCGGTAAACCGTTTAAGAAAGCGCTTCTGCTTGCGTCGCCCGGCCTCGAGGCTGCGATTGACGACGGTCTTCTCGACACACCCTTTACTGTAGAGAGCTTTGAGACAGTGTTTTTTGACTCATCCGGCAATGCCATGCCCGAGGTGAGCAACGGCTCTCAATTCTCGCAGCGTCAGAAACAGCAGTTCCAACGTCTTGGCCGAGGTAAGCGCTTCTATATATCGAGAATCCGAGCCAAAGGACCCGACGGACTCACCCGCGACCTCTCACCGATGGAGGTAATTATTAATTGAAAATACCAGAAACGATGCATAAGATATTTAAAATCAGTCTTGCGGCACTTGCCCTTATGATGTTTTGCCCCGATCTTCCGGCGCAAGAGCAGAGTCAGGGTGGGGTAGTGCGCCGCAGCAGCCCGCGCGACCGAAAAGCCGAGCAGCAGCAAGACGGTACGCAGGTGACCGAGCGTATGCAGAGCTTCTACAGCGACAGCGACGAATCGATCAGCGACGCCGACCGCCAGTGGATGCGTGTGATCTACCGCTCGATAGACCTTGACAAAGACAAGAATGCGGCCCTCTATTTCCCTGAAGAGCCGATTGACGGACAGGAAAACCTCTTCCGCATAATCATGCGTCTGCTTGCAGCCAACACCATCCCGGCATACGAGTATCTTGACGGCCGGGAGATTTTCACCGACCAGTACCGAATCAAGACCCGCGACGTGCTTGATAAGTTCTACATCCCCTACACCGAGGCCAAGGGCTCTACAGAGAAGAATCCGCGCTTTACCGTAGATCCAAGCGATGTGCCTACAAATGAGGTTCTGTCGTATTATGTAGTGGAGCGTTGGGAGTATGACACCCGTCACAATCGTCTGCGTCCGGTAGTTGAAGCTATATGCCCGGTGTTGCATCGTTCGGGCGACTTCGGCGGCGAGGCGTTGAAATATCCTATGTTCTGGGTGAAATTCTCCGATCTTCGCCCCTATCTTGCAGCTCAGCAGATTTTTGTAGATGATGACAACAACCTGCCCACCTGCAGCTATGATGATTTCTTCACCCTTACGATGTATGACGGCGATATCTACAAGACCCGCAACCTCAAGAACAAGTCGATGGTGCAGCAGTATCCCGACCCCGACGCACTCAAGCGTGCGCAGGACAGCATACAGAGCCGCCTCGATAATTTTGAGAAGAAACTGTGGGTGCCGACCCGCGAGGAAGTGATAGCGGCACGTGAGGCCCGCGAGGCTCTCGAGGCCGGAGTGGCCGACAGCACTCAGATAGCGTCGACCGACAAGACTTCGACCACGCGTGCGGCAAGCCGCTCTACGAAGCGCTCGTCGAAATCATCGGCAGCCAAGGAAAAGAAGGTAAAGGAAAAGAAGCCGAAGGAAATAAAAAGTACGACAACGACGTCGGCCGCGCGTTCGGTCCGCCGCCGTAAATGAATATCAAGGTCTCTGCTCAATCAGAGGCCTTTTCTCTGCATATTATATTAGTCATGACCAAATCTTTAACAGCTCTTGCAATAGGTACTTTTGCGCTCGGTATAGCCGAGTTTACAATGATGGGCATACTCGGAGATGTGGCCCGCAGTCTTGATGTGAGTATAGTGAAAGCCGGCCACCTTATCTCGGCGTATGCCCTCGGTGTTGCCGTGGGCTCACCTATGTTGATATTCCTGCGCAGGTGGCCGTTGAAGCGTCTTATGATGTTTCTCGCAGCCATAATAGTTGTAGGAAATGCTTTCGCGGCCTTGTCGCCGGGTTATGCCGTGCTCTTGTGTGCCCGCTTCCTGTCGGGATTGCCTCACGGTGCGTTTTTCGGTGCCGGGGCTATCGTCTGCTCCCGTCTCGCCGGAGCGGGGCATGGCGCTGCTGCCGTGGCCGTGATGGTCGGAGGAATGACGGTTGCAAATGTTGTGGGCGTCCCGGCGGCGACGTTTGTCTCCACTGCTTTATCATGGCGTGTGGCTTTTGCCATTGTATCGGTGTTCGGCCTTGCCGCGCTGATATTTATCCGTGCGTGGTTGCCCTATCTTGCTCCGCTGCCTGACTCGGGCTTGAAAGGCCAATTTAAATTTTTGCGCAGCCTTGCGCCGTGGCTCATATATGCAGGTGTCTTTTTCGGACAGATGAGCGTATACTGCTATTTCAGCTATGTTGAGCCGGTCATGACCGAAGTCACAGGCTTCACACTCGGCAATATGACATGGATTATGGTTCTCGCCGGCAGCGGTATGGTGGCAGGTAATTTCTTGGCCGGCAAACTCGCCGACCGCTTCGGCGCCGCGCGTATTTCGGGCTGTATAGCAGCGTTTATCGTTGTGCTTATGCCGGCGGTGTATCTGTGTGCGCCTTATAAATTGCCGTCGCTTGTGCTGCTGTTCTTCGCCACGGCATGTCTCTTCGGTATCGGCGGACCGCTTCAGTATCTTATCGTGCGTTTTGCCAAAGGCGGGGAAATGCTTGGCGGTGCGGGCATACAGATAGCATTCAATGTGTCGAACGCCGTCGCTGCCGTCATCGGCGGCGCGGCAATCCACCATGGCCTCGGATTGGCGTCGCCGGCAATCGTCGGAATCCCCGGAGCCGTAATCGCCGCACTGGCGCTCTTCTACATGGTACACCGCTACAAATCCCTCGCGAGGTAATGACTGATGTGAGCTGCGCTCACACCTGCAACGAAAACCTCAGATTCACTTACCCCCTTAGCGCTTGCGGCGGTGGGGCGGGGCGGAGCCGAAGAGCTTTGATATGAGGTCGGGGCGGCCTATGCGGTGGAGGGTCTGCGTGATCTGACGGCGGTATTCGGGGTCGTACCAGAAGAAGAACATGCGCTGGTCGAGCTTGTCGCGGGCGTCGGTGGCGGTGAATATTTCCTCGCCGGTGTAGGGGTGTATGCCGGTGTAGTAAATCTCGGTGGCCACTGTCATTGGTGTGGGCGTGAAATCCTGCACCTGCTCAAGATGGAAATTGAGGTCTTTGGTGGCAAGGGCGAGCTCAGCCATGTCTTCGGCATGGCAGCCGGGGTGTGAGGATATGAAATATGGTATGAGTTGCTGGCGCAGGCCGGCGGCTTGGTTCTCGCGGTCGAAAATCTGTTTGAATTTCCCGAAAAGCTCAAAAGAGGGCTTGCGCATTACCGACAGCACGCGGTCGGAGGTGTGCTCGGGTGCCACTTTGAGGCGTCCGCTCACGTGATTGCGTATGAGCTCGCTGTTGTATCGTCGGTTGGTGCGGTCGATTTCTTTGTCGCCTGTTGGGTGCATGGATAGGTCGTAGCGCACGCCCGAGCCGATGAAAGACTTCTTCACCCCCGGGAGCGCGTCGACGGCCTTGTAGATGTCGAGCAGGGGGCCGTGGTCGGTGTTGAGGTTAGGGCACGGCGACGGATGAAGGCACGACGGACGCAGGCAGCGTCGGCAGCGCTCGAGGTCTTTGCCGTGCATGGCATACATGTTTGCCGACGGGCCTCCGAGGTCGCTGATATACCCTTTGAAATCAGGCATACGCGTAACCTGACGGGCCTCACGGAGAATAGATTCAGGCGAGCGCGAGGCTATGAATTTGCCCTGATGTGCCGAGATTGTGCAGAAAGCGCAGCCGCCGAAACAGCCCCGGTGGAGGTTGACGCTGTGGCGTATCATTTCGTAGGCAGGTATCATCTTGCCCTTGTAGCGGGGATGTGGCAGACGGGTATAGGGCAGGTCGAACGCCGCGTCGATCTCGCCTTGCGTCATTGCCGGCAGCATGGGGTTGACTTTGACTGCCTTGTCGCCTATGGCTTGCCATAGTGTCGCTCCGCCGTCGAGTCGGTTGCTCTGCTGCTCGATGTGCTTGAAGTTGGCCGACTGCGAGCGCTTGTCGGCGAGGCATGTCTCGTATGAGGCAAGTATGATATTGTCGGCGTCAGGCTCGGGTATTTCGCTCTTGGGGCGCATGACGACGGTCTGGGACAGGTCGGTGATATCCTCGATTTTCTCGCCGGCGTCGAGGCGCCGGGCAAGCTCCACGATAGTGCGCTCGCCCATACCATAGCTGAGCATGTCGAGAGCTGAGTCGGCGAGGATGGAGGGGCGGAGGCGATCCTGCCAATAATCGTAGTGCGACAGACGTCTCAACGAGGCTTCTATGCCTCCGCCTATCACCGGCACATCGGGATATATCTCTTTGAGAATCTTGGAGTAGACAATGGTGGGATAGTCGGGGCGTGCGCCGTGGCGGCCGCCGGCAGTGTAGGCGTCGTCACTGCGACGACGGCGGTTGGCCGTGTAGTGGTTGACCATAGAGTCCATTGCGCCGGGGCTGATGCCGAAGAAAAGCCTCGGCTTGCCGAACTTGCGGAAGTCGCGCAGGTCGTCCTGCCAGTTGGGCTGGGGCACGATAGCCACCTTGTAGCCGTGAGCCTCGAGAACGCGGCCTATCACTGCAGCTCCGAAGGCCGGATGGTCAACGTAGGCGTCGCCTGAAAAAAGCACGACATCAACTTCGTCCCAGCCGCGGGCACGCATTTCCTTTACCGAGGTCGGAAGCCAGTCGGTAGGGCGGAGATTATTGTAATCTATTTCTTTCATTGGGCTTTGCGGAGGTCTTCAAGGCGTTGTTCGAGTTTGATTATTTCATCGCGCAGTCGTGCGGCGGTCATGAATTCCATGTCTTTTGCCGCCTTGAGCATTTCGGAGCGCAGACGGTTGACCGAGCGCTCCATCTCGTCGGCGGTCATATATTGCACCACCGGGTCGGCGGCGATATCTACCGAGGTAGAGAATTCCTCGGCGTAGGGCAGACGGTTCTTGTCGCGTTTGTCGCGGGCGTTCTGCTGCTTGGCCGGGCGCGATGAAGAGCGGCTTGTGGCGTCCATGTCGACCTCTTCTTTCTCGAGGCCGACAATCACGTTGCGGGCTTTCACGATGGCTTGCGGAGTGATACCGTGCTCTTCGTTGTAGGCCAGCTGAATCGAGCGGCGGCGTTCGGTCTCGTCGATGGTCTGCTGCATGGAGTCGGTGATTTTGTCGGCATACATTATCACCTCACCGTTGAGGTTACGTGCGGCGCGGCCGACGGTCTGGGTGAGCGAGCGGTGGCTGCGCAGGAAGCCTTCTTTGTCGGCGTCGAGAATAGCCACGAGCGACACCTCGGGCAAGTCGAGGCCTTCGCGGAGCAGGTTGACGCCGATGAGCACATCAAACTCTCCGGCCCGTAGCCCGTCGAGAATCTTGATTCGGTCGAGAGTGTCGACGTCGCTGTGGATATATGCGGTCTTTATCTTGAGCTTGAGGAAATAGTCGTTGAGCTCCTCGGCCATGCGTTTGGTGAGGGTAGTGACGAGTGTGCGCTCGTTGCGCTCTATGCGTTGCTGTATTTCTTCGAGAAGGTGGTCGATCTGGTTGGCCGAAGGTACGACGCGGATAAGCGGGTCGAGCAGGCCTGTCGGGCGTATCACCTGCTCTACGATCACGCCCTCGCTTTGCTCAAGCTCATAGTCGGCCGGGGTGGCGCTCACATAGATTGTCTGGCGTGTCATGCTCTCGAATTCCTCGAATTTGAGGGGCCGGTTGTCGAGCGCCGCCGGGAGACGGAAGCCGTATTGCACGAGGTTTTCCTTGCGGGAGCGGTCGCCGCCATACATGGCGCGCACCTGAGGAATTGTGACATGGCTCTCGTCGATTATGGTGAGGTAATCCTTGGGGAAATAGTCGAGGAGGCAGAAGGGGCGTTCGCCCTCGCGCCTGCCGTCGAAATAGCGTGAGTAGTTCTCGATACCGGGGCAGTAGCCGAGCTCCTTTATCATCTCTACATCGTAGGTCACGCGCTCTTCTATGCGCTGGGCTTCAAGCAGATGACCCTCGCGGCGGAAGTATTCTATCTGACGGCCGAGGTCGAGTTGTATCTGTGCTATGGCCGAGGCCTGACGTGCCGGAGATGTCACGAAGAGGTTGGCGGGGTAGATGTTGAAGCTGTCGTGAGTGCCGAGATGGGCGTTGTCGTCGGGATGGATTGTTATTACTTTCTCAACCTCGTCGCCCCAGAATACTACCCTTACGATGATGTCTTCGTAGGCCAGGCGGATATCTACCGTGTCGCCTTTGACGCGGAAATTACCTCGCTGGAAGTCAACCTCATTGCGGCTGTAGAGCGCGGCGACAAGTTTGCGCAGGAAAGCATTGCGGCTGATTCTCATGCCTTTGCTCACCGTAACCACATTCTCATGGAAGTCTTCGGGATTGCCCATGCCGTAGAGGCACGATACCGACGAAACCACTATCACATCGCGCCGGCCCGAGAGTAGAGCAGAGGTGGTAGCGAGGCGCAGGCGGTCGATCTCGTCGTTGATCATCAGGTCTTTCTCAATGTATTTATCTACCGACGGTATGTAGGCTTCGGGCTGGTAATAATCATAATACGACACGAAATACTGCACCGAATTTTCGGGAAAGAACTGGGTCATCTCGCTGTAGAGCTGGGCGGCGAGAGTCTTGTTGTGGCTGAGGATGAGGGTGGGTTTGCGCACCTTCTCAATCACGTTTGCCATAGTGAAAGTCTTACCCGAGCCCGTCACGCCGAGAAGCACCTGCGAGTTGACGCCGGCCTCCACGCCTTCTGCGAGCTGGCTGATGGCCTGTGGCTGGTCGCCCGTGGGTTGATATTGAGAGTGTAGCTTGAAATCCATAAGTTGCGCGTTTAACTTACAAAGTTAACAAAAAAATCTATAACATATCTTTTTGCCAACTGAAAAAATATTCTTAATTTTGAATGTCAAAACCGGCTTTTTTCTCGCCGGCAGAAGAAAAAACGTCAGAAACTACGTTATATATAAAGAGTATAACTAAAAACACATATTTATGAGACTACGAAATTTAGCCCTGCTCCTCGGTGGCGCCATGATATTGGCAATGCCCGGATGCGTAAGCAAGAAAAAATATGCCGAACTCGAGGCGCAGCACCAAGCCCTGCAGCAGGATTATACGACCCTGCAGACAAATTACAATCAGTCGCAGACTAAAGCGCAGACTATCGACGCCCTTCTCAAAGAGGCCCGTGCCAACAATGCCGAGCTCAAAGCCCAGTATGAGCGCCAGCAGGCTCTCCTCGACAAGAGTATCACCCAGAATACTCAAGGCAATGTGAATATCTCCAAACTTGTAGATGAGATCAATGCCAGCAACAAGTATATCAAGCAATTGGTGTCGGCCAAGAGCAAGAGCGACTCGCTCAATCTCGTCCTTGCCACCAACCTTACCCGCTCACTCTCGGGCAGCGACGCCGACGAGGTCAATGTAAAGGTGCTCAAAGGCGTGGTATATATATCGCTTGCCGATAATATGCTCTTCAAATCAGGTAGTTATGAGGTCAATGACCGCGCCCTGACCACACTGAGCAAGATTGCAAAGATTATCAAAGATTATAGCGATTATGATGTGCTCGTGGAGGGCAACACCGATCCTGTGCCTATCAACCGCACCAATATCCGCAACAACTGGGATCTCTCGGCGCTCCGTGCCTCGTCGATAGTGCAGGTGCTCCAGAATGACTATGGCGTGGATCCCGGCCGCCTCACCGCTGCCGGCCGTGGCGAATACAACCCCATTGCCGACAACTCCACCGACGTCGGCCGCCAGCGCAACCGCCGCACCGAGATTATCATCACGCCCAAGCTCGACCAGTTCCTCGACCTGATCGACAAAGCCCCGAAAGAAGATTAATAGTTTACGTCATAAACAGCAAAAAAGCGCCACAAGGCGCTTTTTTTGTCACTATATTTGTTTTATCATGAAATTGTAATTATTTTTGTAAAAACTTTATAGATAAGCTCTTTGTTGAAATGATAAACAACACGGACTTTTGGAAGGATATAAAAGAAATTATCCAAGAGGATTTCAATTCCGAAGGTCTTGAAAAACTGGATTATTATGCCAACTTATACATCTCAGGGAAGTGGATATTTAAGCGATTTTCACCGCAAGAACAGCATGGCTGCGCAGCGGGAGGTTCGTCTCATGTCGTTGCGACCATACTCGCGGGAGCAGAAACTCGAACAGATCAGGAAGATGCAAACCTCTCAGAGTTCAAAAGAGAGCTCAAACGAGCAGCGCAACAGGCTTCACGGATTGAACAATGGGCACGACGAGTAGGTGTATGGATTGAAAACGTCGATGATTTTTTATATAAAAGTTTTGGAGATATAATCTCTGAAGGTGGCGAAGCGAAAGTTTATGACAATGGAGCCTCAATAATTAAATCTATCGGACTCGATTATTATATTCAACCATTGTTTGCTCTGGATAGAATTTCGCTGCACAACGCATATTTTCCGGAAACACGATTGCAGGTAATCGGTTTTGGCAGGGATTTAAATGATGAATTTAAAATAATCGTAGAACAGCCATTTGTTGAGGGAACTCAATTGACTGAAGGCGAGATTATTGAATTTGTAACCAATCTTGGATTTGAATTGCGAAATTTAAAAAATTGGACTTATACCACACCGGAGATATACTTGAGCGACATGCACGATGAAAACTTGATAAAGTCACCTAAGGGAAATATCTTTGTCATTGATTGTGATATCAGGATAAATACTCCCGAATTACGCCTTGATGGTGTTAGAAAATATACAACTGAAATCATATCTACTATGTAAAAAAGCGCCACAAGGCGCTTTTTTTTGTGCATTTGAAGATTTATCACTATATTTGCAAGCTGAAATAAAAACTCGAAATTTTTATTAATAATTAAACCATAAATTACATGCAAAGCAAAGGAAAATTAGGAAGCGTTGTTGCCGGCGTGATTGCTATTTTCTTGGTTTTGGTGTGTCTTTTCTACCTGTCGTTCACCTTTGTGACCAGCAAGTATGAAAATGCAGCAGCCGAATATGCCAAGGTAGAATCAGGCGACAATGATGACGCTGCCTACAACCAGGCCTACAAGCACTACATGGACTCGCTCGGCGAAAAGAAAGTGTATGCCGGTCTTTACACACTCAATGATGTACGCAAATGGGGTGTAGGCCTCGGCCTCGACCTCAAGGGCGGTATGAACGTTATCCTTCAGGTAGACATGC
This sequence comes from uncultured Muribaculaceae bacterium, assembly GCA_910579995.1. Classification (GTDB taxonomy): domain Bacteria; phylum Bacteroidota; class Bacteroidia; order Bacteroidales; family Muribaculaceae; genus CAG-873. Next base: position 61,122 of record CAJTWH010000020.1, read on the forward strand.
CCGACATGCTCCGCTCGATGAAAGCCGGTGACACCGACTCTACATTCGAGGCCGCTGTCAAGGGTGCCAACCAGATGGTGGCTTCGCACCAGAGCGACGACTTCGTAAGCAGCTTTATCCAGCTCTACCGTCAGGCCAAACCTCAGGCCGACTTCTCGGTGGTATTTCAGGATATCGTAGCCAGCGGTGCAAGCGACGACGCCGTGCGTTCTACCCTCAAGGCACAGATCAAAGACCGTGTAGACAACTCTGCCACCAACGTGCTCCGCAACCGTATCGACCAGTTCGGTGTGGTTTCGCCCAACATCCAGGTGCTTCAGGGCAAGGATGGTCAGATCCTTCTCGAGCTCCCCGGTGTGAAAGACCACGAACGTGTGCGCGACCTGCTCCAGCGCTCTGCAAACCTCGAGTTCTACGAGACATATACAGGCGAACAGCTTCAAGGTGCTTTCGGCGCGCTTCTCAACCGTCTTGCAGCCGACACTACCGTAAATGCAGCAGCTCTTCAGAATGTGCTCGCCCGCGGTGGCTACGGCGCGACTGTAGGCTATGCCATGGACGCCAAGACTATGAACGCTGTCGACGCTCTTCTTGAGTCTGCCGCTGCCAAGAACCTCCTTCCCTCCGACCTCCGTCTGCGCTGGGCCGTGAAACCCACCGTGCGCACCGACGCCAACGGTCAGGAAACCAACTTCGGCACCGCCCTCTATGCCCTCAAGGCTACCGGCGGCAAGCCTGCCCTCGACGGCAAGGCTGTAAGCGACGCTACCTCTAACCCCGACCCCCTGCGCGGCGTAGAGGTTTCGATGCGCATGAATGCCGAGGGTGCCCGCAACTGGGCTCGTGTCACCGGCCAGAACGTAGGCCGTCAGGTGGCTATCGTACTTGACGACAAAGTATACTCAGCTCCCAATGTTAATGATAAGATTGAAGGCGGTCAGTCGTCGATCACCGGTGACTTCTCTATCGAGGAAGCCCGCGACCTTGCCAACGTGCTCAAATCGGGTAAGATGGACGCCAAAGTGCACATCATCTCCGACATGGTTGTAGGTCCTTCACTCGGTAAGCAGGCTATCGAGGCCGGCTTCATCTCGTTCGTTGTGGCGCTCGTGCTCCTTATGATTTTCATGATGGCTTTCTACGGCGTTATCCCCGGTCTGATCGCCAACATCTGCTTGCTCTGCAACCTCTTCTTCACCATGGGTATCCTCGCTTCGTTCCAAGCCGTGCTCACCATGAGTGGTATCGCAGGTATCGTGCTCTCGCTCGGTATGGCTGTCGACGCCAACGTGCTTATCTTCGAGCGTACCAAAGAAGAGCTCCGCGCCGGCAAGAATGTGCGCAACGCCCTCGCCGACGGCTACAGCAATGCCTTCTCTGCCATCTTCGACTCTAACCTGACATCGATCATCACCGGTGTTATCCTTCTCCTCTTCGGTACAGGCCCAATCAAAGGCTTCGCCACAACACTTATCATCGGCCTCGTCTGCTCATTCTTTACCGCAGTATATCTGAGCCGTCTCTTCTTCCTCTGGTTCGCCAAGACCGACGCTTTCAACAAGCTCACATTCTCTACCGGTCTGTCGCGCAAGATGTTTATCAACTCTAACATAAACTTCCTCGGCCAGCGCAAGATCAGTTTCTCTGTCGTTGCCGCCATGGTAGTGATTGTTGTTGTATCGCTCTTCGCCCGAGGCCTCAACCAAGGTATCGATTTCTCAGGTGGCCGCAACTACATCGTCAAGTTCGAGCAGCCCGTGAACACCACAGAGCTCCAGCAGGTTCTCTCTGAGCAGTTCCCCGGTGCCTCTACTTCGGTGATCACCATCGAAAGCTCAAATCAGGTGCGCGTGTCTACCAACTACAAGATCAACGATGAGAACGCCGACACCGAGCGCGAGATCACAGGCAAGCTCTTCACAGCACTCCAGCCTTATCTCCGCGCAGGCATGACAGCCGAGGAATTCTCTACCACCGACGCCTCGCAAGGTATCGTGAGCTCGCAGAAAGTGGGCCCGTCGGTAGCCGACGACATGCGTACCGACGCATACATTGCCGTGGCTATCGCCCTGCTCGCAATGTTCCTCTACATCTTGCTCCGCTTCCGCAATGTGGCATTCTCGCTCGGCGCCCTCGCTGCCGTTGCGTTCACCGCATTCACCATCATCGGCTTCTACTCGCTCTTCTACGGCGTATTCCCCTTCGCTATGGAAGTTGACCAGACCTTTATCGCCGCTATCCTTACCGTAATCGGTTATCAGATCAACGATACCGTGGTGGTATTCGACCGTGTGCGTGAAAACACAGCCCTCTATCCCAAGCAGGACTTCTTCACCACCATCAACAAGTCAATCAACACCACACTGAGCCGTACGATCATGACCTCGGCTTCGACCCTGCTCGTACTTCTCTGTATCTTCATCCTCGGTGGCGACGCTATCCGCAGCTTCACATTCGCAATGCTCTTCGGTGTGATCATCGGTACATGCGCCACAATCTGGGTTGCCTGTCCGGTTGCTTACCTCGCCGACTCGCGTCGTAAAGCCGCCGCAGCAAAACCCGCTGTTGCCCGCTGATAATCATTCAGAAATATAATCGCCGCCCGGCCGTCGACTCCGACAGTCGGGCGGCATTGTTTATTATAGGGAGTAGAGTAATAATACAGAACATTCGCAATAAATGGCAAGAGGTAGAACCTATGTCCGCAGGACATAGATTAATCCCGTAACCGGGTACACCGCAGCTCTGCGCAGGTGTGCCCGGCTGGTGATATAGGCAGAGCATGCGTCCGGCAGGACGCGGATTATATATCCCGGAGGCGGCAAACCGTTTACGGGGCGTTCGCAGAACGCTGATTTACTAGTAGCCGCTTACACCGTAGCGTAGCGAAGGTGTATGCGGACAGAGAAAAAGCCAAACGAATAAGGCGTCCGAAGGAGGCCGATTTACTAACAAGACGATACCAATCCATCCACGGATTAACACATTAGCCGCGTCAGCGGCAAAAGACAGCGTAGCTGTCGCGACTCTGCTTAGCCTTTGCCAAGAACCGTGTAGCTGTTCGCTGCCATAGGTCACAGAAAGAGCAGATAAATAGCGCGCTGCGTAGCTGCGCGACAAACATCGCAGGTATGCAAGTCGCGCAGCGACGCAGCGCAAATTATCGGGGAGATTGCCCGGACCTGTGGTTGCGCATAGCTACGCCATGCTTACCACAGGCTACACGGAGTCGCGACAGCTACGCCGTCGTTCGCCGCCATGCGGCTACCATTGCGAAACAAGAGACAGCGCCCCATGTCCGCAGGACATAGATTAACCCGTAACCGGGTACACCGCAGCTTTACGCAGGTGTGCCCGGCAGATGTGATAGGCAGCGAATCCATGTCCGCAGGACATAGATTAATCCCGTAACCGGGTACACCGCAGCTCCGCGCAGGTGTCCCGGCAGATGAGATAGGCAGCGAACTCATGTCCGCAGGACATAGATTAACCCGTAACCGGGTACACCGCAGCTCTGCGCAGGTGTGCCCGGCTGATGGGATAGGCAGCGAACTCATGTCCGCAGGACATAGATTAACCCGTAACCGGG
>CAJTWH010000021.1 GCA_910579995.1 uncultured Muribaculaceae bacterium
CCAACGACCCTCTGATTAACAGTCAGATGCTCTAACCGACTGAGCTATTGAAGCGTTTGGCGCTGCCTTTCCGGCTTTGCAGTGCAAAGTTACATCAAATTTTTTTACTGACAAAATATTTTCGCACTTTTTTTCATTTTGTTTTTATTTTGCCCGATAGAGCATTATTGCAGTTTATCAAACAAATGTTAACATCAGTTAAATCAAGCCCCGCAAGTTGGAAAGATATGTTAACGATACATCACATTTAAGCCCTTTCTTGTTAATAATGAAAGACAAAGGCAGTAACTTTGCAAAATTAATCAGAAGAATATAACAATGGCGAATTTACTTACCACCCTGATTGACCATCAGCTCGAGCGCTACGGCGCCGACCGTGTGGCATACAGCACGATAGATTACGACTCTCGTTCTCTCAAGCCCACCACTTGGGGAGAGTTCGCCGAATCTGTCGACAAGGTGGCCTGTGCCCTTGAGGTGCTCGGCATCGAAGAGGGCGACATGATTGCTATCTTTGCGCCTAACTGTCAAGAAATACTTCAGGCCGACTTCGGTTGCTACCGCAACCGTGCAGTCCCCGTAGCTATATATGCGACAAGCAGCTCCGACCAAGTGAAATACATCGTAAACGACGCCGGAGCAAAGATTATTTTTGTAGGCGACCAAGCCAACTACCGCGCTGCCCGCTCGGTGTTCGACCAATGCCCCAAGCTCTTTAAGATTGTGGCCATCAACCCCGACATAGAGCTCGACAACAACGACAAAGACACTCTCCGCTTCAGCCAGCTTCTCGAACTCGGGGCAATGGCGAGCGACAAATGCCGTAATGCCGTAGCTCTCCGCGCCGCGGCCGCCTCGCCCGACGATATAGCCACCCTCATCTACACCTCCGGCACCACGGGCGAGCCCAAAGGAGCCATTCTGCCCCACAGCTGCTTCAACGCTGCCATCGACTTCCACTTCCGCCGGCTCGACAACCTCTCCGACGCCGACACCTCAGTATGCTTCCTGCCTCTGAGCCATATCTTCGAGAAAGCTTGGACATACTTCTGCCTCTGCAAAGGCATGCAGGTTGCCATTAACACCAACCCCAAGCGTATTCAGGAGGGCATTAAGATAGCCCGCCCGACGTGTATGTGCAGCGTGCCGCGTTTCTGGGAGAAAGTCTACGCCGCCGTGCAAGACAAAATCGGCTCTATGAAAGGCGTGGCGAAAATCATGGTGGAGCGCGCGCTCAAAGTCGGGGCAAAGCGCAACCTCGAATACGTGCGCCTCGGCCTCAAAGTGCCCGCTTGGCTCGAAATGCAATATAAGTTTTTCGACAAGCAGATATTCAGCAAACTGCGCCACACCATAGGTATCGACAACGGCAACATGTTCCCCACCGCCGGAGCGCCTCTGTCGGCCACCATCACCGAATTCCTTCACTCATGCGGCATAAATATCGTCATTGGCTACGGTCTGAGCGAGACCACTGCCACCGTGAGCTGCTACCCATCGATAGGCTATGAAATCGGCAGTATCGGCACCATCCTCGAGGGCGTGCAGGTCAAGATTGGCGAGAACAATGAAATCCTCGTCAAAGGCCCGACGGTAATGCGCGGATACTATGGCCGACCCGAAGAAAATGCCAAGGCATTTACCGAGGACGGATGGTTCCGCACAGGCGACGCCGGCCTCTTCGACCAAAGCGGCGCTCTCGTGCTCACTGAGCGCATAAAAGACCTCTTCAAGACCTCAAACGGCAAATACATAGCCCCGCAGGCTATCGAAAGCCGCCTCGGCGAAGACAAATATATCGAGCAGGTGGCCGTAATCGGCGACCAGCGCAAATATGTCACGGCCATCATCATTCCGGCATTCGAGGCTCTCAAGGAATATGCCCGCAAGAAAGGCATTTCCTTCAATTCGCTCGAAGACCTTGTTGAAAACGCCGAGATACGCAAATTTATCGAAGAGCGTATCGAGCGCCTGCAGAAAGGCCTCGCCGGTTTTGAAAAAATCAAGAAATTCACACTCCTCCCCAAAGAGTTCACCATCGAGAACGGCGAGCTCACGAACACCCTCAAGATCAGGCGCCCGGCCATCAACAGCCACTACGCCTCTGAGATTGAAGCGATGTATTGCTGATATTCAGCTTGTAAAAAAAATTACGACTATGAAGCAGACTTCGATTATAACGCAAGGCGCCGAGCCGGAAAAGGCGATACTCATCGGCCTCGTCACCCCGCAGCAAGACGAACTCAAATCGGCGGAATACCTCGCCGAGCTCGCTTTCCTTGCCGATACGGCCGGCGCGCAGACTGTCGAGACTTTCACACAGAAGCTCGACTACCCCAACCCGCGCACATTCGTCGGCAAAGGTAAACTTGAGGAAATAAAGCAATATATCGAAGACCGTGGCGACATCGACATGGCCATCTTCGACGATGACCTCACAAGCAAGCAGGTGCTCAACATCGAGCGCGAGCTCGGCGTGAAAATCCTCGACCGCACATCGCTCATCCTCGATATTTTCGCCAACCGAGCCCAGACAGCAAATGCAAAGACGCAGGTAGAGCTCGCCCAATACCAATACCTACTCCCCCGCCTGACCCGAATGTGGACCCACCTCGAACGCCAGCGTGGCGGTATCGGTATGCGCGGCCCCGGTGAGACCCAGATCGAGACCGACCGACGGATAATCCTCAACCGCATATCTCTGCTCAAGCAGGAACTCGCTGCCATCGACCGCCAGAAAGCCGTGCAGCGCAAAAACCGCGGCAAGCTCACCCGCGTGGCATTGGTAGGATACACCAACGTAGGCAAGTCTACCTTGATGAACCTGCTCAGCAAGAGCGACGTCTTCGCCGAGAACAAGCTCTTCGCAACCCTCGACACAACCGTCCGCAAAGTCGTCATCGACAACCTGCCCTTCCTCCTCACCGACACCGTAGGTTTTATCCGCAAGCTGCCCACACACCTCGTAGACTCTTTCAAATCAACCCTCGACGAGGTGCGCGAGGCTGATATCCTCGTGCATGTAGTGGATATATCACACCCCAACTTCGAGGAGCAGATTGAAGTCGTTGACCGCACCCTCCGCGAGGTATGCAACGGCGCCGACAAGCCCATGCTGCTCGTATTCAACAAAATCGACGCCTTCACATGCACACCGAAAGACGATGACGACCTCACTCCGCGCGAACGCTGCAACATATCTCTTGACGAACTGAAAGCCTCGTGGATGGCCAAGATGAACGACAACTGCGTATTTATCAGCGCCCGTAAAGGCACAAACATCGACGAGCTCAAAGACAAGCTCTACACCATGGCCCGCGAGATACACCTCGCCCGCTTCCCCTACAACGACCTCCTCTATCAGCACTACGACGAATAGACAAAGCATAACCGACAACAGCGCCCGACAGCTATCTGCCGGGCGCCGTATTTTATACCAAATCGCTGATTCACAGTAGGGACGCGCCGCGGCGCGTCCGCCCCTCCGGGCTACCGAATTACCTTTTGAGAAGCGGACGTGCCTCGGCACGTCCATACATTGTTGCTTTTCAGAATCTTACTTCACAAGCACTTTACTAACCTGAGAGCCTTGACGGCGGATGAAGATACCGCCGGAGGGATTGTCTACGCGCAGACCACGCAGGTCGTAATATTCAACCGGAGCCTCAGCGTCGATATTCTCAAGGCCTGTAGACTTGTCGAGCACGCGGATATTATCCACCACCAGATCCATTCCGGCTGCCGATATACCGTGGAAACCTATCCGCACCTTGGCCTTGCCGGCATATTGAGAGAGATCGAAAATATACTCGGTCCAGCGGCTGTTTGATGTGTACTGATAGAGATCTGCGTCCGGAAGAGCCTCGAAATCTCCTCCGTCGGCCGACACTTCCACAAGCAGATGGTCGTCGAAGTGCATGTCGTCGCCGAAGTCAGCATGGAAGAAATGGAAGCGCAGCTCAGGCGATACTCCCTCAAATGTCAGCTCGGGCGTTACGATACGTGCTTCAGCACCCTCGGCGACGCCGATAAAGCCTTTGAAAATCAGCATACCCGCACCGACATACGGACCCGTACCGGGAGCATTCGACACTATGCCTATTTCCCATGCCCCTCCGAGTGCGAGAGATTGCATTGTCCAAGGCGCCGTAGAGGGCTGTCCTTCGGTGAAAGCCTCTTCAAAAGGCAGTTTATAGGCAGGGCCTGTATGCACGCCCGCAGGTGCCGATTTAGCCCCCTCGCCGGCGCTGCTTACGGCGCTGACATAATAGTAAGTATAAGCCTGTCGGGTAAGGTCGAGGCCGCTGTCGTGGTAGCTGCAGGTCTTTACACCGCTTGCTATCAGTTCGTCGCGCCCGGCGACGTCGCGGTAGATGTTATAGCTCAGCCGCGAGGGGTCAACATCAAGACCGTTGAGACCTTTCTCCGGAGCTTTCCATGTGAGGGTCGGGTAGCCGTCGGTATCGACCGAAGCAGCCACAGCCGTAGGAGCCTGCGGATAATCCTCACCACAGAATACCGATACATACACCGGCAGACTCTCACCCTTGTCGTTGACCGCCACTATGCGGTAAGAGTTGAATCCGGCTGCCGGCTCGGCGTCAACCCATGAATAAGAAGCACCGGGAGTGGCCGCATTTACACTGTGGGCTGCCTCAAGCGACGCTCCACGGTAAATATCAATGCGGTTCAGAGCGTCAAGAGCCTGCCCGTCGGCTGTCTGCGAGGGAGCTTTGAAAGACACCTTCACCTGATTGCCCTCGGCACTTGCCATGGCCTCGCTCACGATAGCGGGGCTTCCGGCAAGCGGTTCGCCTTGCAGATCGAAGAGGCAAAGAGCCTCCATAGTCTCAAGGGTGCATAAATTGGTGGCGCGGCCTGTTGCCACATCCACGCGGTAGAGGTCAGTGCCTGCCTGCGAGGGCGTGAGCCAATAGAGACGGCCGTCGGCACGGCTGAACGCCGCAGTCTGGAAATAGGCATAGCCATCGGATGTGAGCATTTTCACACCCGTATTGCCTACTTTCATAGAGCTGCCTGTAAACTTGTTGATAGTATAGAGGGCAGCCTCGCCGTCGGCCTCAAGAAGTATACCGTAAAGCTGTCCCGCGGCGTCGGCAGAAAGAGTATAGAAAGGCAGTGTGGAGAATGCATATTCAGCCGCGCCGGTAACCGGGTCAAAGGTCACGATGGCGTCGGCCATAGCCGACATGCCATAGAGCGTCGATGTGGTGACATCGTAGGTCATATCCATACACACGCCATTGGCCGTCGTCTGCGACAGATTAGACACCACTTTGAGTGAGGTCATATCCACACAGCGCCAGTTTACTGAAGTGATTCCACCTGTACTGTTGGCATTATAGTCGCAGTAATAGAAATTATTATCCACCGATGTGCCCGAGAATCCCGAGGCGTCGGCTATCGTCATTACCGGCGAAAGCACCGACGAATAGCCGGCTGTGAAAGAGCAGATCTGCGAGCTGCTGTAGTCGGAGCTGACTGTATAGAACTCGGCTTTTCCGGACGCAGCCTTTGCCGCCGCACGTGCCGGTGTCGGGGCGGCCTGCGCCTCGGGCGCACGGCGCGCTCCGGGCTTAAGTGTGCCGAAGTCGCTGCCGTGAGCCATAAGCGCAGCTGCCATTAGGAATATGGAAACTGTCGTGCGCATTGTCAGAGGATTACTTTTGTTACTACATTGCCTTGGCGACGGATATATACACCATGCTCAGGCTTGTCAACGCGTATGCCCTGCAGATTGAAATACTCTGCCTCAACGCTGTCGGTAGCCACGGCCTCGATACCCGACACTGAGAGCGACACGGCATTGCTTGCCGTAGACTCGGCTCCGTCGTAGACTGCCGAAACATGATACTTCACGTCGCCGGCGGCGGGAGTATGCTCAAAGGCACATTCGGTCACAGGCGATTCGTTGACCCTCTCGCCATTGCAGTAAACGTTATATCCGTCGGGAGTAAGAGCGGGGATTGCACGCTGGTAGGTGACATCATCGAGCATGAGCATGTAGCCGCCCTGCGATGTGTGGCGCAGAGCGAAGTACTTGGCTCCGGCGGGCACGGTATAGTCAATCTGCGTCCATGTCTGCGGCACGGCGTATGCAGCCTCGCCACCGGGACAGGGCAAGAAGTCGTCGGCGTCGGTCGGGCGAGAGGTTGTGGCATAGTAGCCGATTACATATTCGGGATAATTCTCGCTGTTGAGGCAGCGTACCCAAAGCTTTATAGTCTGGGCATATCCGCTCAGGGCAGGGAACACAAGCCAGTCGTTGGAGGCAACATCGCCGGTGGCTGTGGTAGCCTGCGGGAACACTACCATCGAAGCGCCGCTGTGGGGTGCCCAGATACCGAGTTCATCGGGGTCGATGTTTGTGAGCGACGGTGTCATGATCTGGCAAGCCATCTTCTCGCCGGCATTGGGATAGCTCAGGCCGGTGATGGGAGCGGTAATCTTGCCGTCGAGGTCGAAGCTGCTGAAATCGCCGAAAGCGTCGATTACAAAGGGCTCGTAAGTCTCGAAGCCATCTTCTTCGATGAGAGTCTCGGCAGGCAGATAGTCGGCCTTGGTCCACGTAAGTTTCACCTTTCCGCCGCTTACTGTAGCTTTGAGGTCATCCACGGCAGGAAGAAGAGCTGCGGTAAGAGCAACTGTAGCGCTTGCCGATTCATTGTTGGTGAGGTCTTGGTCTTTTGCATAGACAACTTTGGCGGTAAACACGGCGTCGCTCTGTTCTTCTCCGCCGGCGGGGCTGTAGTCGAAGCGCACGGCTGTAGTCTTGCCCGGAGCGATCGCCTCGCCGCTTTGGCTGTCGACCTTGCTTCCGTTTTTATAGAGTTCTGCGGTATAGTCGCTGACGATGAAGCCGCCGTTGTTCTTGACGATAAGAGTCATGCCGCAAGGCTCACCTACACGCACGCGGGCCGGCACGGTGAAATCGACTACGGCGAGGTCGTGCGCTGTGCGCTCCTGTATGCGGATATTGTCGATATACATCGGTGTGCCTACACCATGACCGACAAGCGCCACCTGAACACGGCTCTTGCCTGCAAAGGCATAGAGAGGCACCTCGCAAAGTTCCCAAGAGTTTGATGTGCCGTAGCGGTGGAATTCTCCCTCGGCTGCGATGAAATCGCCGTTCTCGCTGCGGGCGGCAACGGTGAGATAGTCATCATTGCGTCCGTTCTGTGTGGCAGGGTCTTTGGTATTCCATGTCTCGCGGAAGAGATAGAAAGTGAGCACCGGATTTTCCATAGTGCTGAAATCGATAGCGGGCATTACCAAGCGACTCTCGCAGTAGTTCGTCCACTGTCCTGTAGGGATAAACTGCAGCAGACCTTGGTCGGTATCCTGCGAGGCAATGGTCACCTCCACGCCGTCGGGGTTGTCGTCGGTGGCGTCAACAGCCATAGTCTTGCTTGAAATCAGCACCCACTCGGGCTCACGGCTGGCGTCTTCGGCATTTTTTACAGTCTCGCTCATCCACGGCGAAGTGGTGTAGCTCTTGTTGGCGAAAGATTCGGCGAAAGGCAGTGCGAGCTGCGGGCCCACGTTTACAGCCTTCGTCTGGGCAGCCGCGCCAAGACCGGCCGAGCTTACGGCTACCACCTGATATGAAATATTGATCTGACGGCTGTCATCGACATCCGAGTCGGTGAAGCTTGTGGTGGTGCTTGTGCCGGCCTTCGAGAGCTTGCCGTCTACCACTCGGCTGACGGTATATGTGAGTTTACCGCTGTCGAGATAGCCGCCGTGCACGCCGGTGGTCGGGGCGGTCCATGTAAGCGACGGTTTGCCGGCTGTGCTTACGGCAAGTGCGCTTACAGCAGTGGGCTCGTCCTCTCCAATCCAAGCGTCGGCACGCACGGGCACACTCTCGCCGCCGTCGTTGACGGCTTTGGCGGTATACCATGTCTCTCCGGTATAGGCGTCATTGTCGACAGCCGAAGAGGTGGCGCCGGGTGCCAAAGGCTCGCTGGTGAAGAATGCGTCGGCCTCATCTTCACGATAGAGGCTCACTGTCACATTACCGCTCAGAGGATTGCCCTCGGCGTCGGTTGCAGGAGCTGTGAAGCTGATAGAGGCCGTCGCAGCACCTTTCTCACCGGGCGTTACTTTGAGCGCCGTCACGGCAGCCGGGGCCGACGCTTTGGAGAGCGCCTTGATAGAGAATGATTTGAATTTGATTTTAACGGCACTGCCGGGATAGGTCATGGCCATGTGCGCGCCTACGCGTAGCTCGCCGCCCTTCTCGGCTGTGAAGGTCACGGTCTTTTCCTTGTCCTTGTCGGCCGACATAGTCCATGTGTCGATAAGCTGAAGCCCGGCAGGAGCCTCGGTGCTTTCTACGAGTTCAAGTGTCACGGTCGCGTCGTTTCCTGTATAGCGGTCGATACGGTAAGTTATCTCATATTGTGTGCCTGCCGAAATCGAGAATGAGGGAGAAAGCACCCAGTCGTTGGCGTCGGTCTTCTGGCCGGAGGTCAGACTGTACCACCACGAGTTCTCATTCCACATCCACATCAAGTTCTTGAAACTCGGGTCAGATTGTCCGTCGTCTACCGCCGTCCAAGTGGCGTAATTGTCGGCCGTAAAGGAAATGTCGTACGGCAAGTCGGTGGTCTGCGCCGCCAACGGAAGTGTCGACGCCGCCATGGCCATTAACATTGAGATGCAAAGTTTTTTCATATCCTGATTTTTTGTGTATTGGTTCCTTGTCTGATTATATAGATATTTCCCGCTTGTGGATTGGCTACGGGAAGTCCCTGCAGATTGAAGTATTCTATCCCGGTGTCGTCGCCGACAGTAGTCTCTATGCCTGTCGAAATCCTCAGCACCACATATTCGGGCTCCGAATCGCTGCCGGCATATCCGCTCACCCCTACAGAGTAGGCATACTCGCAGTCACTCTCAAGCCCCTCGAAACGATGGCTCAGACCCTGCTCCTGAATTGTCATGACACGGGTCATCGCGATATTTTCCATTTCCTGAGTGAGAGTCACATGCTCGATGGCCACACTCTTGCGGCGGTCTACGGCAAATGTCAGCGAGGTGGCCTCGCATGGGTCTATTTCAATTTCATAGTCTGATGAAAGCGCAGTCGGAATATACTGCTCTATCAGCTCGTCGCCGGCGTATACTTTTAATGTCGCGGCCGACGCACCGCTCTGGGCGGCACGTATTGTAAGAGTCGCCCCTTTGCTCAGGTCAAGAGCCGGGGTGGTCAAAGAAGAGGCTGCCGTAGCGCCGAGGGTGAGGGTGTTGCCGCTGTATGCAGCGTTGCCCTCGACAGTCCATCCCGTAGGCAGAGAACCGAATGAGGTGTCTATGCTTCTCGCCTCCGCCTCCAAGCTGCGGCTCACCTTGTAGAGTGTCACATAATAGCCTTCCGCGGCTTGCTCAACCGTCTCCCAACGGGCGGTGAAACCTGTCTCGCTGATATCTGAGGCCGCGAGAGTCTGTACTTTCACAAGCTCGCTGCCGCCACCCATGAAGTCGAAAGAGATAATGCCGCCGCGCTCGGCGATTGCGGTGACGGGTTTTGCAGTAACACTTCCGCTCCACGAGCGCATTGAGGGATTGGTGTCGTCGGTAAATGATGTGCGCAGCTGACGGCCGGGGAAGGGTGTGTCGAGGCTCGACTTGCTGCCGTCGTTGCCCGAGGCTTTTTCAATTTCAAGGCATTGGTGCGAGGCATTGCAGTTGAGGGCATTATAGCTCAGATCCCAAGCGTCGGCACAGCTTATAGTCTTGTTTTCTCCGCCGAGTGTCACGTTGATATAAGCTCCCTTGCGGCGGTCTACATGCCATATCAGCAAACCGTGAGAGGGTATGTAGCGGTCATAGCCGGTCTGCTGGCGGTTTTCGAGGAGGAAAAATTCATCGGGGTCGGATGTGGATATGCGCGCCGACTGTGCCGACGTATTTATCGGCGACAGACTCACGCTTTGCGGCGCCGATATTTCTATAGGCTCCGCCCATCCCAAAAGCCAACGCTCGAGGGCTGTATATCCGGCCGGCACGGCGCCGCAGTTGCGCGTCGCAGGCAAGTACGAGCCTGAGGCCATTATATCCCATTGGTCGGGATGATTGCCGCTGCCGTCATCGCCGTAGTTGACATCGTAGGTATCGGGCAGGCCGAGGATATGCCCGAATTCATGGCAGAATGTGCCCATGGCAGCGACATCCGCGCCCGTGCTGCCATAGAGCTCGGCGCAACAGCCATAGCTGTTGAGCACCTTGCCGTCGAACGTACGCTCTCCGGCGGCAATGCCCCACTCGTCGATATGGGCTGCATGTGGCCATATCCATGCAGCCTTGTTGCCGGCGAAGTTCTCGCCATAGCCGGCATAGAAGAAATAGAGATTGTCGATCTGCCCGTCATCGTCAAGATCATAGCGGCTGAAATCAATCTCGCCGTCAAGCTTTTGGCAAAGTTCGATAGCAAGCTCGTGCGCCCTCATATCATCACCGTTGGAGTCGTTCTCGCCATAATATGTGGCGGGATGAGAGGCTCTCACCGGCCCGTAGACATCGAAAGAGGGGTCAAAGAGCCCCATCGACTGTGTTCTGAAATAATCGGCGGCGCAGCCTATGTGCTCGCGGCGGTCGAAACCGGGAAGATTGAGCATTTCATCTACCTCGCGCTTGATATCCGGAGTGACAAACTCGACATCAGGGAAATCTACAAGCACTACAAGCGACCTTACCTTGCCCGTGCGCGGAAACGATGAGCGGTTGACCTCACCGGCCATCATGCGGCGTGGCTTGCGGGCAGGCACGCGTCGGCGCTCGACACGGCGCCAATAGCCGTCGGCGTCCTGCTCTACGGCCTTACCGTCGCTGTCAACGGTCACATGACCATACTCATCGCCAAGCAGGCGGATGGTGATTTCCGTGCCGTCGGGATTTACAACAGTCCGCGCTCCCGGGTGAGCCGGCACACCACTCACAATAGCCGGTGTCAACATAAATAGCGCTATTGACAGAACCTTTGCCTCGAATTTCATAAGAAAGATTTACTTTTGCCACAAAAGTAAACAAAATACCGACACCAACCAAATAAATTCAAATAAAAACAATCATAGTGCCATACATATATAGCCCACAGGCCTCCCGGATCGGGAGGCCTGTGGGCTATAGGGGAGAGAGACGCGTGCGTTTGCGGCGATTTCAGCCGCATATTGCGATTGAGATTTCTATCTCCGACGGCGCATCTCGCACGTCTTCAACTTTATAACAACCGCTGCGGTCTGATAGTTCGCCACTACACTGTAAGTATCTCGCGCTCTTTGGCTGCGAATAAATCGTCGATTTTCTTGAGATATTTGTCGTGAAGCTTCTGCACTGATGCCTCGGCGTCTTTCTCTACGTCTTCGGGCATACCTTGCTTGATAGCTTTCTTGAGGCCGTCGATAGCGTCGCGACGTGCATTGCGCACCGACACCTTGGCAGTCTCGGCCTCTGCCTTGCACTGTTTTACGAGAGCCTTGCGGCGGTCTTCAGTCAGCGGGGGGATTGACAGGCGGATAACCTCGCCGTTGTTCTCAGGCATGATACCCACTTCCGAATTGATGATGGCCTTCTCGATTGGCTTGAACATCGATTTCTCCCATGGGGTGATAACGATTGTGCGGGCGTCGGGAACGCTGATATTGGCAACATTCGATAAAGGAGCCATAGAGCCGTAATACTCTACTCTCACAGCGTCGAGAATCTTGGGATTGGCCTTGCCTGCGCGGATACGTGCCAGTGTCTCGTCAAGATAAGCCACAGCCAGTTCCATCTTCTCTTCTGCCGGGCCGATGTAAGTTTTGGGATCAGTCATTATTGATAGTCTTTATTTGTTTTTCAATTTATTCATGATTCGCAATTTGCGAATCATAAAGTTTAAAAAGTTTAGTTTTACCGAGCTGTATTTAAACCCCTTAAACTTGTTAAACCCATAAACCAAGTTTCACTCCTGAAACTTAATACACAAGTGTGCCGATATTCTCGCCCGATATCACCTTGGCGAGATTGCCGGGGGTATCCATGTCGAAGACGATGATCTTCATGCCGTTCTCGCGGCAGAGTGTGGTGGCCGTGAGGTCCATGATACGCAGGCCGCGGTTGTAGATCTCGTCGTAGCTTATCTTGTCGAACTTGGTGGCGGTGGGGTCTTTCTCCGGGTCGGCGGTGTAGATACCGTCTACGCGAGTGCCTTTGAGCATTACCTCGGCCTTGATTTCTACCGCACGCAGCGCTGAGGCGGTGTCGGTGGTGAAGAACGGATTGCCGGTGCCGCCAGCTATTATGGTGACAACGCCTGCTTCAAGCGACTCGATGGCACGGGCAGGGCTGTAAGGCTCGCCGATGGGGAACATGCCTATCGACGTCAGCACACGCGCCTTGCACCCGATACTCTCCAAGGCTGAGCTAAGTGCGAGCGAATTGATTACAGTGGCAAGCATGCCCATCTGGTCGCCTTTGACACGGTCAAAGCCCTTGGCCGCACCCGAGAGGCCGCGGAAAATATTGCCGCCGCCAATCACAATGCCGACCTCCACACCCGCTCCGCGCAGCTCTGCAATCTGCTGTGCGTAAGCGTTGAGGCGTTCCGAATCAATGCCATAACCTTGATGGCCCATCAGCGACTCACCGCTGAGCTTGAGGAGTATTCGTTGATATTGAGCTTTCATAAATATGCATTTTTGGCAAATTTACGCATTATTCCTCAAACGGCAAATTTTTAACCGCAAATTCACATAGTCACGCAGTTGACATACCATTCGTACGGGTCGTCATGCGCGGTGTCACTAAAGGCTGATTCAAACTTTGCATACAGGTTGTGGTACTGATGCTTGTTGCTCAGAATACTACGTATATCGCCGGTGCTCAAGGGTATGATTTTCATTCCTTGCACTTTACGGGTGACGTCGTTGGTGTCGTACCATGTCGTGCGTTTGCGCGAGCGGAAGTCGCTTATGATATTCGGATTAAGCGACGTCGAGACAAACACGCAATAATTAACCTTATTGCCTGTAGCCAATATGTTGTTACCCAAGTGGCGCGTAACGGGCTCGGCCTCCATCTGACGCTGGTTGCCGACGTTTGCCAATGTCGCCTCCAAGAGCAGATGGTGTGCGGGAAACGCTTGCGTGTCAGGGTATTCATATACTATGTCTGCCTCCCCGCCGGCGGCATGGGTCTTGGGCAGAAGATTCGCATCAAGCGACAGTTTCATATAGTCGAGCACCTTGCCTTTGCGATTGCTCACCTTATACCATATAATGCCGAGGACATACTCGAAGATGGTCGGCACGGTGGCATTGTCTGTCACAAGAGCGCTTATCTCTTCATCATTCCTTTCTTCAAACAAGCCCAGAAGATTGATGAGGTCGTCGTCGGCGAATCTCTCATCTATGAGCTTATCGAAACGGGCATAGCGCTCCTTGTCGACCTCACTCATGGCATCTTCGAGGTCTGCGAATTTCTTTTTGAACTTCTCGCCGAGTTTTTCAATAAGAAGTTCCTCACTCACCTTGAGAGCCCCGGAGATGGCCGACAGCGGCACATCATTGCAAAGATCAGCCGATTTTGTAAACGCGATTTCATACAGCTTATCCTCGCACAAAGAGAATAACTGCTCGGGAATGACGTCTAACTTTATTTCATCGTCCTTGAAGATAATGATATCAGCCGTAGAAAGGTAGCGTCGGTTGAGATCGCAGTAATCCGACAGCGTGGCCTTGGTCTTATAGAGGTGCATGGTATCAAAGAACAACTCCTTGAATTCGTCCTCTGTAGTTACAGCGCAGAAGGGATTTGACGCACAGAAATGCCCGAAAGGATCTTTCTCTATCCTGCTTGTAACGGATGTGTCGAACTGCAGCGACTTCCATGCTGTAGTTATCTTCTTATTGGTAAGTCCGTTAAGAATCGAAAGCACCTGCTTTGCCGCAGAATCATCTCTATAGAGATAGAGCCTTAGCATGGAATTGTAGAGGCCATAATATGCTTTATCATACTTGGGACTCTTGCGGTTTATGCCCACAGCACATATCAGCTCTTCCGACACAGCGTTTGACATCAGAAGATTTCTCGCCTCTCTGTAGTTAGGTTTATCCGCTATAAAGCCGTTTATGATTGCGTCAATGCTCGTTTTGCCCGCTCTGAGTTTTAGAATCTCCTGCCCTATCCACTCCGTTGTATCCTCATTGATACAAAGCGGAAGAAGATAGGTAAACTCCTCTTTGGTCACTTTGCCGTCGAGAGCCGGGTCATTAAGGAAATGAAGAAGTATCAGAAGCGGCCTTACAATATTTCCATCAATATCACATGAGGTTTTCAACAGTTGCTTAAGATAAAGGTAGCTGTCTTTCTCAATTCTGAATATATTGTCAGGGGTGAAATCGCCTTTGCTGCATATCTCCAGCAGAGCGCAGCCGGCTCCGGTAAGACGGCGGTTATCATTCAGCAAGCCAATCTCCACCAAGCCTGATGTCTTCTGACGGGCATCTTTATCCGGGCGCGGAGCATCTCCGTCTACAAAACCCTCATCTTGCATATATTCATAATACCGGGTCTGAACATCATTATTGCCCTCCCATTTTTCATCAGCATTTTCAGGTTGCCGCCAAAAGCGGTTGAGCATCGCAATCTGAGTCTCGATGGTACGGTTGAAATTTTTGGTTCTGAAACTTGTTGTGCCTAAACTCCAGCAAAATCTCTTGTAGGATATTTTTTCAAACATAATATCAAATAATTAATAATTAACAATCAATACTTCATCGTTTACCGCGTCGCGGTCTTTTTTATGATAATTTGAATTAGAATAAGTATAGTTGAGATGATGGCATGTATATTCGGGGTGCTCTTCAAGCCAACGGGCCAAAATTCCGTTTTCCTTTCCTTTGGTTGAAAGCACATTCGAAAGAGCGAATCTCACACCATCCCCGTGCAAGGCGTCCAAGGTGGCATATAGTTGATGTTCATGGGCTTCGCTCCACCCGCCGTTTTCATTATATGTGGCGCATGTGATGAGATAGGGCGGATCGGCATAGACAAAATCATCTGCCCCCAAGACGTCTAAATCAACCTCAGCAAAATCGCGGGCGGAAAAGTCTACCTCTATCGAATGTAAGCGTTCTACAAACTCGCAGAGTTTCTTGCGCATGCGCCCGTTGAAGTCGCGTTTGCCAACCGGAAGATTGAAGCTGCCCTTGGAATTAAAGCGCATCTGATTGTTGAAAGCATAAACCATAGCTACATACAGGTGCAGATAATAGTCATCATCCAAATTCCGCTTGCTGTTGAGGTCGTCACGCATACGTAGATAAGGACTTTTATTGTAAGCCCCCAAGCCTTTGCCGCTCTCGCAACCGTAAAAGCCATAGCCCATCTTGCCGGAATCCGACAGACCGTATCTGCCTATGATTGTTTTGATATTCTCAAGAATGAAGTCTATGTCATGCTGTCTGAACAACTGTAGAAGATTAATCAACTTATCATTGATATCATTGAAGCACACCCGCTGACATTCCACATTTGCGCCCACTACACCGCCACCACAGAACAAATCTACAAATGTTGCTATCTCCCGTGGAAACAATGGCCGTATCTGAGGCAATAACCTGAACTTGCCGCCGGTATAATTGAGTGGTGACCCGATAAGTTTCATTAATGACAGGTGCAAAGAAATAAGCGCTCCTCATTATCGGCGATATCCGATTTCCCGGTAGTGAAAGCGCGGTAGCCCTCCGAGAATACCTGCACATCACCCTTGGCCTCAAGCACTCGCAGGATATCGGCGTCGGTCATCCGGGCGTTGGAGCGGTCGTTGCCCTTTTTTGCCATATTGTTGTATGACAATGCAATATAGCGTGCGTTGAGATTATCTATAAGATTTTCAAACGTCTCTATAGCCTTGCGTGAGCAATATGCACTTTTGAGCGCAGTGCGTTCCATTTTCTTTGCCACACCGAAAAGCTGCGGTTTCTCCCACCGGGCCACATTCTCAAGAAGGTGGTAAGTATCGCAATATTGGCGGGAATTATATGGCGGGTCGAGATATACCAGATCTGCCTCGATCGTAGGTGCTAGTTCGTTGATATCCAAGTTATAGCAAAGGTTGGCCGGATTATTCTCCTGACTTGCCAAGGGCACCCTCAGCTCCAGATGATCTTTAAACTGAGCGCCCTTGCGGTATGCATCGTAATGCCCGCAGGTCTGCGCTATCTTGTCCATGGCATACAGCAGGGAGGTGACCAACAGAGATTTCTCCCTGAAATTTATCTCTCCGGCCTCTCGGCGTGATTCGATGTCTTCACGGATAAAACCGATTCTCCGGCAATCTTCAAGCGAGAAATATGTATCGGCAAAATTATCCGACATATAATTGTCGCCTGTCACATCAACAGTATTGTAATATAATATCAGTTTGCGCAATCGGGTAGTGTCGTAGCCCTCGGCGCCGAACCATGCATAATTGCTCAGATAATTGCTATACAATATATCATTGGTGATGACAGCGCAATCGCTGAAAGCCGAAGACACCGCTCCGGTGCCTGCAAACAAATCTGCGAAAACTTCTATATCCTCACAATGCGCATCGACAACCCCACGGATAAATGGCAAAAGCCGATACTTATTACCCAAATAACGCCGGTTGTTTATTCGGGTAACAGGCAAGTCGGATATGGAGTGAACGCTCATAATACTAAGAAATCCTTCTATAAATGCAAA
Organism: uncultured Muribaculaceae bacterium; assembly: GCA_910579995.1. GTDB lineage: Bacteria > Bacteroidota > Bacteroidia > Bacteroidales > Muribaculaceae > CAG-873. The sequence goes on from CAJTWH010000021.1 coordinate 16,741, forward strand.
GTTAGGCAAAAAAAGCAGAATCTCAAAGAGAGCCTCAACATACGGATTCGCCTTTCAGACATGAATTTTGAATTCTATCATCTCATCACCTGCATGAAAGTAGGTACAAATTGTATTCCAAGTATGGCGGCAATCCGGAAGAAACTTGACAATTGTATATCTGCTTTACCATTTTCCACCCGGGCGATATAGCTTTGCTCGCGTCCAAGTTTCTCTGCCACTTGCTTCTGCGTCATGTTTAATTCCTTACGTCGCTCACGCAACATATTTCCGTAGAACCATGCGATAGATTCTTCGTCAAAAAGCTCACGCCCGGGAGTGCCGGGCTTTCCATATTTTTCATCAAGTTCATCATTAAACGATGTTAATTTCGCCAATTTTTCGAGATTCAAAGTTCTCATAATTCCAAATTATTTAGTATTGCGGTTGCTATTTCTATCTGTTTTCGATAATCTTTTTTATCTTTCTTAACGAAGCCATTAAGAAGGATGATGTTTTTAGCCTCTATAATGTTATTATGATCTGCTGCAAATAAAACCGTGCGATATTCATTAGTTCCAATCGATACACGCATTTCATAAAGATCAGTATTCTCCAAATGCTTTACGAACTTTGTAGAAATATTATATACAGAGGCTATGACATTCATGACATACTGAAATTTGGTCTGTACCCTTATGGGTAAAGATCCATAGAACTCCATAAATTCGGGCGTTCTTAGTATTGTCCGTACATATTGCGCTGAGGCTTCTTCTGATTCCATGTCGCAAAGATAACTAATTAGTTATATATTTACAAACAAAACACAAAGAAAGATAGTTAAAAAAACCGCCTCTACTTCTTGAAAGCGGAGGCGGCGTGTATGTTGCGGTAGGCTGTATTGTTGATGAAGTCTATACCCGGCAGTTCTCGATAGTCACGGGGTCGTAGTTGTTGTATGCGTCGCAGTTGAGCACCAGATTGTCATTGCCGCGGGTGGCATACACGCCGATACCCATCCCGTCGTGCATATCGACACGCTCTATAATGCAATTGCTGCCTCCGAACAGACCGACGTTGATACTCTGAGTGTGGCCGGTCTGAGTCACCTGAATACCTACGATATCAAATCCGCGCAGACGCCAGTAATCAGCCTTGACATAGAAGCCGATTATGCGGTTTTCTGTCTTTACATCCGAAAGGTCAAAGGTCACCTTCTCTCCTTCGTATGAAGTAATCTCGATTGGATTGTCGGCAGTGCCTTTCTTGTCGAGGTTATAAATGCAGTCGTAGGCACTCTCGGCTTTCGAGCGCATGATCTCGCTGCTCTGAGGCTTATATATGTTTTTGCGATGCAAAGTTAGCAACACACATAAACCAAAGAAAAGCTTTCGTCGTCCGGCGCGGGCGCAGCCCGCGTACACTCAGTTTTCCCAGAAGCGCTCGGGAGTGCCGGTCACGTGATTGATAGCCCGCGACAGCACAAACAGGTAATCGCTCAGGCGGTTCACATAGCGTATGATCTCGGCGTCGACATCCACAAGCCCCGACAAGGTGATGATACGCCGCTCTGCCCGCCGGGCAACAGTACGCGCCACATTGGCTCGCGCCGAGTCGGCATGGCCGCCGGGAAGCACAAAGCGGTTATGGCGGGGCAATATGCCCTCAAGATTGTCTATAGCCTCTTCGAGCTCTTTTGTAGCAGAGGCCGGGAAAGGAGCAGGCTGCCATTTCGATGTGGCTTCGGTGGCCAGCGCCGACCCTATGTCGAAAAGCCTGTTCATGGCCGCGCCCAAGGTGGCATGCGCTCCCTCGGGCAATACTTCTGATGATTCTAAAAGGCCGAGCCACGAATTGAGCTCATCTACGGTGCCGTAGGCCTCAAGTCGTGGATCGTCTTTGGCAATCCGGGTGCCTCCTACAAGCGAGGTCGTGCCCTTGTCGCCGGTGCGGGTATATACTTTCATTATCTGTTGATTGTTGTATGGATTTGTGGCTCATCATAGTCAATCGACGAGCAGCCCCACGCAGCAAAGAGTATCACTCCCAATAGAGTGTAGAGAAGATATTTGATATACTTTTTCATAGCTCATCAATCGTAACGTTGGAATTTGCCGTCTTTATCAAATTTCATCTCTATGCCGTTGCTCAGCTCTATTTCGTAGCCGCCCCGCGTACGCTCTATGCCTACAATCTTTGCGCCTTTCTGATAATTGGCCACATAGTCGCTTATCGCTGTCGGCACAAAAATTCCCGGCACGCTCTTGCCCCGGGCAGCCTCGACATCCTTCCAGTTGCCTTTGCTGTCAAATTGGATTTCCGACCCGTCGGTGAGCACAACTTCATATTCGCTCACACGCCCAAAATCTTTATCTATCTTTATCACGCTGATTTCAGCCTTGAAAGCCGTATGTATCACATCACGCGCCGCCTGTGGCAGGATGGTGCTGTCATGGGTATATTCATCGGCGTAGGCGGCGCTGACCGTCGCCACTGCAAGTGCCAGGCAAAGTAATAATTTCTTTATCATAATCTTATTTTTTTAAGGATTGTCATAAAGATTAACACTTGCCTGCGCTGCTTTGTTCAGCGATGGAAGATAATACTGTTCCGGCCTTCGGAATTGACTTTCAGCGTCACCTTGGCCGACTCGATCAGGGGCACATTATGGTCGACATGCCCGATTGGTGTGTTGAACGCTACAGGATAGTTGTATTCGGCCACCATGTCGCGTATCATGCTCTCCATGTCGGGATGATTGTCATCGGGCTTGTAATCAGTGAACTGCCCTACCACGAGACCGCGCAATTTGCCGAGCACTCCGCTCAGTTTGAGCTGATAGAGTATGCGCTCTATCTTATAGATAGGCTCGGCCACATCCTCTATAAAGAGTATCGTGTCGGGCTTGATGATATCGTAGGGTGTGCTGATAAGTTCGGCGAGCACGGCCACATTGCCGCCATAGAGCGTGCCCGTGGCAAGCCCGGGGCGGTCGTAGGCATGGCCGTCGAAGATGTGCACAGGCCGCTCGCCCTCCAAGATATCGAAGAATGCCGCGATGTCGGGGTCGTCGGCGCCGCGCTGTATGCCGGCGCACATCAGCGAATGTATGCTCGCTATGCCTTTTGTCGCCATAAGTGCATGAAGCGCAGATATGTCGCTGAAGCCGGCCACCCACTTTGGGTCGTCGGTCAGCGGCAACTGGTTGAGGCGATCGAGGATATGCACCACGCCGTAGCCGCCGCGGCTGCATAATATAAGCCTTACATCGGGGTCGGCGAAAGCGGCCTTGAGGTCGGCATAGCGCTCGTCGGCAGTACCGCTGAACTGGCCGTCGGCCCCGAAAGCGTGAGGCATGATCTCCACCCGATAGCCTTGACCGCGCAATACGGCCGCAGCCTTATTGACGATTTCAGGCTTGATTTTGCCGGCCGGAGAGCAGATGGCTATTTTATCTCCTTTTTTAAGGGGCTTGGGATATATCATATTCTAAACTGTTCCTAAAATATTACTGTGACTGTAGATATGCCATAGCGCAACGGCTGCCGATATTGTCACGTTGAGAGAGTGTTTGGTGCCGCTCTGGGGTATCTCGAGCCAAATATCGGCCGAATCAACGATATCGGGCGCAACTCCGTCGACCTCATTGCCGACAATCAGCGCGTAGGCCTCCCCTTCCTCCGGGCGGAAATCCTGAAGCGCCACGCTGCCTTTCACCTGCTCAAGACATACAATCTTGAAGCCACGGCTGCGCAGGTCGACCACAGCCTCAGCTGTCGTAGGGTAATATTGCCAGTCTACCGAGTCTTCTGCGCCGAGAGCCGTCTTGTGGATTTCCACCGACGGCGGCGTGGCCGAAATACCGCAGAGAGCTATCCCGCCGGCAGCGAAGCAGTCGGCTGTGCGGAAGAGCGAGCCTATATTGTTGAGGCTCCGCACATTGTCGAGCACAACCACGACGGGCATTTTGGCGGCCGCCCGGTATTGTTCTACCGAGAGCCGCCCCATGTCCCATATTGTCTTTTTCTCCATTGCCGTGTAGTTACCGCATGAGTACTGTGCGGGTGAAGTCGCGGCTGCTCACCACCACAAACTGACCTGCCGAAAGGTCGAAACTGTGCACGCCCTCGCCGAGCAGGCCGTCGAAAACGGTAAGACCGGCAACGGTATAAATGCCTAAGCGCACACCCGACGCAGCTGTCACTGTCACGACAAGTTTACCGTCGAGGCAATATGCATCCCACTGATGACGCTCGGCCGACGGGTCGGCGACGCCGGCGCTGTAGTTGCTCACGGCGATGTCGTCCAAGTGCATGCGCGCACCCTCGGTGCGGCGCAGACGTATGCGCACATCGCCGGCCACATTGGCGGTCACGGTATACTGCTGCCATTCGGCGTCGGTGATGTTTGCCACACCGGCCTCGCGCCATGCAATGCCGTCGGTGCTGGTTTCTACCGCTATCTTGCTGTCGGCCTCCCCGGCACTCCATTTCTTGGCCATGAAGCTCACCACTCCGGCGCCTCCGCGCTTGGCCTCGGTCATCTCTATGCCGGTGGTGTTGGTGCTTGCTTTGCCAAGTCGAAGCGCTGTTGCCGACTCATAACCTGCATCCTGCTTGGGGTCGTGTCCGGCATTATAGATTGTCCACACGGCGGCAGTACCCTCGTAAGTCGTTGTGGCGTAGGGGCTCGGTAGTCCCCCGGTCTCAAAGTCCTCGAAGAAGCCGGCAGCCGAACCGGCCACACCGCTTACTGTAGTATTGTCGTTGAAATAATCACCGGCACGGGCTGTCAGAGTCGATTCGAAAGCACCGGCCTCGTCGCTGTTCAGGCGCAGATAGATTCGGCTTTCATCGGGGCTGATAGTGATAGAGCTGCTCCATGCGCTGCGGTCAAGCGAAAGCTCGAAAGGCGCACCCACACCGATAGTGATATCGCTCTCTATATTCTCTATCTGCACAAGTATCTCAGCCACTTCCGACGGCTCGCCGGGGCTCGTGGTGAAATACAGGTTGCCATCGAAAAGGAAGTCTATAAATGGCTCCGGGGCAGCTGTGGTCACCTTCACGCTGTTGCTGGTGAACATCTCGCTCCTGAGCGTGTAGGTATATGTGGTGAGAGGCTGCAGATCCTTGACATCGAAATATCCCTTGGCGGCGTCGACACTGCATGGATAGCCCGGCAGGGGGCCGTTGTCGTCGGTGACGGCGAGGTCATATTTTCCACCCATATCGTCGCCGATATAGGTCCAGTTGGCGCGGAACGACTCTGAGCTGACGTAAGTGGCAGGCATTGCCGGAAGGCCGTCTACGGTCTCGCCGCTGAGTGTGACGGTTGATTTCACATCGCCCATGGTAAGGGTCATCGTGCCGCTGTGCTTGCCCAGTGACTTAGGCTCATATTTCACTTTCACCGTTGTGCCGGCATTGGCCTGATCGGCTGAAATAGAGCTTATTGCCGTGGTAAAGTTGCCGCTCACAGCCACATTCACGGCAGAAGTGGCACCCGTAGTACGCACAGGTATGCTGATGGTGACAGGTACATCCAAGGCTGTCACTCCGAAGTCTACCGTAGAGCCGTCGACGGGTTGGTTGATGGCTGCACCCTGCTCTCCGGGAGTCCAGCGCTCTGTCTTCTTGTCTCCCCAGATATGCTCTGCAAGCTCGGGATGGTCGATAAAGGGGTTGCGGTTGCCCTGCACTTCATATACTGCGTCGTTGCGCTTGATTTCCTTGTCGCTGACAGGGTCTTGACGGTGCCATTTCAGCAGCAGGTTCACCGCCCATGTAGTGAAAAAAGGATAGCTGTTGCCGGCGAGCATGTCGCTCTTCCAGCGCGAGTTGACGTCGTTGTAGCACGTTGCCATATAGAAATATGCGCGTGCGAAGTCGCCCTTGTATTCATCATCCGGCTCGAAAACCGTGCCGCTGTACCCCGAGAACGTGCTCGCACCGCGGCGGCCGAGAGGTTTCACCGATCCGCTCGACGCCACGTACGAACCGTTGGCACACTCGCCGAAAGGCAGGTTGCCGCGCTGATTGTTCACATAGCCGTCGGTAGGATAGAGGTGATTGAGGTCGGTATACATCGGATATCCGTCGTCAAACCAGCTCTTGGGGAAAGAGTGCTCGCGGTTGTAGCAATCGCCGATTGATGAGTAACTGCCGCATTGCTCCTTTTTATAGGTCCAGCGCTTGGTCGAATACATATCCCACACCTTGCCGTTCTCGTCAAGGTCGGTGGTCTGGTAGGCCGTCCATACTCCGCTGTAGCTCAGCTGGGTATGGTCTTCTATAATGTCGCTCAGCGCTTCTATGAGATTCTTGCCGTAATAGCCGCTGGCCGAACTGTAATACATCGACGGGGCTGCCGCAAACGCGCAGCCCGCAATCGTAGAAATGATTGTGAGGCTTAAGCCGCGAAAATGTCGCATGGTCAGATTCTGCGTAATTGAAATTTCTTTATCATTTCACCAATGGCGGGGTGCTCGTTGATAAGGTCTTCGAGCACTCGGTCGTCGGTCCACATTGTTTTGGGTATGTCGGCGTCGCTCACTTCCGTCTCGAAGCCGACATTGTCATTTGAGAGTACGTCGCGCACATGTGCTGTAATGCTGCCAAGCGACTTACCCACCATATCAGCCACAAGTTGCGAGGCACAGCGCAGCAGATACTTGTCGCCTCCCTGAGCATGGGGAACGATGGCGCTGAGCACCGACCCAAGCACCCGGTCGCTTGCGAAGAGTCGCGTCGCCGAGGTCCATGCCCGTTCGAGATCGGCCTCTGAGTAGCTGTCGCTGCGGTGTTGCGCCGGGGCTGATGTCGGCGCCGCCGCTGTATATTGTGTATGTGCCTCGCGGGCTTTCATTGCCGCACCGGCAAGCGACATGCCTCCCAAGGTATACGTGCTGCGCGTCTTGGAAGGTGTGCTCACCGGGGCGGGGGCGACCTTAAGGTCGGTGTGCGGGGCGGCTGCGGGTGTGGCTGCTGGCGCCGCCTCTTGCGGAGCTACGCTCGTAGAGTATGCTTCGAGCGGTTGTAATTGCCCCTCGCCGGCTCCGGTATCATCGGACGAGGGGCTTAGTAGTTGGCACAGTTTGATGAGCGTCAGCTCTACCAAAAATTGTTTGTTGCTTGCCGCGCGGAAGTTGAAATCTGCCTCGTTGCAGAGGTCCATCGCTTTGTATAGGAAAGTCGGATGGAGCTTCGAGGCCCGCTCGGCCATCTGCTGGCGCACATCATCGGTGGCTTCAAGCAACTGAAGTGTGTCGGGATTCTGCGCCACTGCAAGATCACGCAGATACGACGCCAGACCGTTCACAAAAAATTGCGAGTCGAAGCCTTGGTTGCGTATCTCCTTGTATATCAGCAATGCCTGCGCTATATCCTGAGCCACAAAAGCGTCGAGCAGACGGTTGTAATAGCTCTGGTCAAGCACATTGAGATTCTCGATCGTTGCCGCGTAGGTGATATTGCCCTGCGTCGAAGCCGCCACCTGATCGAAGATCGACAAGGCGTCGCGCATAGCGCCGTCGGCCTTGCGCGCTATCACATTGAGAGCCTCCGGCTCGGTGGTGATACCCTCGTTCGAAGCCACATGCTGCAGATGAACCACCATATCATTGATCGATATGCGGTTGAAATCATAGATCTGGCAACGCGAAAGTATGGTAGGGATAATCTTATGCTTTTCGGTCGTGGCAAGAATGAAAATCACATAGCCCGGCGGCTCCTCGAGAGTCTTGAGGAAAGAGTTGAAAGCCGCATTGGAGAGCATGTGCACCTCATCGATGATAAACACACGGTAGCGCCCCTGTGTCGGCGGTACGGCCACCTGCTCTATCAGCGCGCGGATATCATCAACGCCGTTGTTGCTCGCGGCGTCAAGCTCGATGATATTCAGACTCCGGTTTTCATTAAACTGCCGACACGAATCACACTCATTGCACGCTTCTCCCGCGGCCGTGCGGTTGGTGCAGTTGATAGTCTTGGCAAAAATACGCGCACACGACGTCTTGCCTACTCCTCGCGAGCCGCAGAAGAGGTAAGCATGAGCCAGTCGGCCGCTGGTGATCGCATTCTTGAGCGTTCCGGTCAGCGCTTGCTGGCCCACTACGCTGTCAAATGTCGTCGGGCGGTATTTTCGTGCCGATACGATATATTGTTCCATGTCGCCACAAAGATACGAATAAGCGAGCGCAATGCCAAATTTATTTGAGCATTGCCGAGCGAAAGTATCTAAGGCCGCAGGCCAAAGATACGAATAAGCGAGTGCAATTCAAAATTTATTTTGTAATTGCCGAGCTTTTCGTCCCGGGAGCGGGCGCAGCCCGCTCAGCAAAGCAAAAGGCTGCCGGCATATCGCTGATATGCCGGCAGCCCCTGTTATATTGCAGAAATAAACCCTCGGCTTATTTCTCGAATTTCTTTACAATGACTGTCGCATTGTGGCCGCCGAAGCCGAAAGCATTCGAAAGGGCTGCGCGCACTGTGCGTTTCTGAGCCTTGTTGAAGGTGAAGTTGAGGCTGTAGTCGATATTCTCATCTTCGTCGCCCTCTTCATGGTTGATTGTCGGGGGCACGATGTCTTCCTCTACGGCCTTGATAGAGAACATGGCCTCGAGGGCGCCGGTAGCGCCGAGAAGGTGACCGGTCATCGATTTGGTAGATGAGATGTTTACTTTCTTGGCAGCGTCGCCGAAGAGCTCTACGATAGCCTTCACCTCGCTCACGTCGCCTACGGGGGTAGAAGTACCGTGAACGTTGATATAGTCGATATCGTCGGGAGTCATGCCGGCGTCTTCAAGGGCAGCCGACATAGCCAACTTCGCACCGAGACCTTCGGGGTGGGTGGCTGTGAGGTGGTGAGCGTCGGCGCTCATACCGCCGCCGGCTACCTCGCAGTAGATGTGTGCGCCGCGGGCAAGAGCGTGCTCAAGCTCTTCAAGCACGAGCACTGCAGAGCCTTCGCCCATCACAAAACCATCGCGGCTCTTGCTGAACGGACGAGAAGCCGTCGCGGGGCTGTCGTTGCGGGTAGAGAGTGCGTGCATTGAGTTGAAGCCGCCTACACCTGCAGGGAAAATGGCTGCTTCGGCACCGCCGGTTACAAAAGCGTCGGCTTTGCCAAGACGTATGAGGTTGAACGCGTCGATGATGGCGTTGTTGGATGAGGCACAGGCCGATACCACACCGTAGTTGGGGCCGTGGAAACCATACTCCATCGAGATGTGGCCGCTGGCGATGTCAGCGATCATCTTAGGGATGAAGAAGGGGTTGTATTTGGGGCCTTTGTCGGCGTTGAGGGCATAGTAGCCGGCTTCTTCCTCGAAGGTGTGAAGACCACCGATACCTGCGGCTACGATTACGCCGATACGGTTCTTGTCGCCGGCTTCTTCAAGACCGGCGTCCTTTACGGCCTGTCGGGCAGCCACAAGGGCATATTGAGCGTACAGGTCGAGCTGGCGCATTTTCTTGCGGTCGAAGTGTTCTTCGGCATTGAAGCCTTTTACCTCGCATGCAAACTGTGTCTTGAACAGGCTCGCATCGAAGTGAGTGATAGGTCCGGCACCGCTGACACCGGCTTTGGCGTTCTCCCATGTTGTGGCGACGTCGTTGCCAAGGGGAGTGATGGCGCCCAGACCGGTAACTACTACTCGTTTGAGTTCCATATATACTGTTGTGGCTAAGTTTATATGCTTATTTAAGTTTCGGAAGCGAAACTTGAATAAAGAAAACCGCCGCTATTTTCGGCTGAACGAAAAACCGCGGCGGCTTAAAGTTTCTTGTGGAGTGCTGACGCGGGTAAGCCGCTTAGGCATTGTGTGCTTCAACGAAGGCAACAGCGTCACCTACAGTTTTGATCTTCTCAGCTTCTTCGTCGGGAATGGTGATACCGAATTCTTTCTCGAAGTCCATGATGAGCTCTACGGTGTCGAGGCTGTCGGCGCCGAGGTCGGTGATGAATGCTGCTTCTTCTGTTACTTTTTCGGGCTCTACACCGAGTTTGTCAACTACGATGCTTTTCACGCGATCTGCAATTTCAGACATGTTAGTTTAATTATTTGTGATTAATAAAATTCAATTTTTGCGGTGCAAAGTTATGAATTTTTTTGCTAATACGGAAATTTTTATTCAATAGCCGCCGGCCATAACTGCCAATTTCTGAGCTAAATCGCCCTTTGACAGCCGCGTAAGGCATTTTTACGCAATAGTGAAATATTGTTAAAGAGGGTGTTAATCATCTCTTTTCACCACCTTGCGGAGCGCCTCTATCACCGGCGCGATATGGGGATAGCGGTAGCCCTTGGCGTCGACAACTATCAGATCACCCGTTTTATTGAAGGTGTGGAAGCCCAGCCGAAGGTCGGGGTGGGGTGAGGTCAGGCGCACCTTGTCGGTAAAGGTAAGCCTGCCGGAGGCGTCTACATCAATCTCCTGAAGCCACACCGCAGCACCGTATTCATGCCCTACTGTCTCCTGCGCCGGGCGATAATATCTACCGCCGTTTTCAAACACTGCGCCGGCATTGCGGGCATTGTTGCGACTGAATTTCACTGTCTGCAGGCGCTCACCCTCGCAGCAGTCCTTGTCTACGGCGCGTATCTCAAGGGTAGAACCGTTGGCGTCGGGCAGCGAGGTTGTGAGCAGATAGCGGCGCCCGGCGATATCGTTGACGGTAGCGTCGGTGAGCGGTCGGTCACTCACTGTGGTCACGGCCTCGCAAGTATCGGTGCTCCGGTCGTAGCGGTAGAGCACGAGATTGCTGTCGCCGCAGCTCTCGGGGTAGATATACACCTCTTCACCAATCCTCATTATGGCCGGAAAACTCAGATGGCAACCGATATCGAGCACCGGGTGTATCTCCTTGAGCTCCATGCTCTTGCGGTCTGCCACAAGGCGCGATATGCAGCCTTTGCGGTCGGCATACACAAATTCCTCCACCAGAAATTCCACCTCTCTGTCATTGGCCGAGAGTATGAAAGGGTCGGCGAACCATCCGCCGCTGTGCTCATGCTTAAGCCATCTGAGCTTCATCTCCTTACCTTGCAGCAGGTCTTCAACAGGTGTATCGCAAAGAGCTATATTCCAGCGCCATGAGCGCAGCTGGCGATATTTTTTTCGTATTTTGGATGCCATTTCTTCTGAGCTTTGTAAAAGTAATCGATGTGGCGTTCGTATGAACGCCGATTATTAGTAACCGCTTACACACCACCAACCACAGCCCACCAACCACACACCATCAAATTTTCCTTATTATTGTCAGGCCGTCGCGGATAGGCAGGATAATCTTGCTCACCGAGCTGTTGGCGGCTATGGCGTCGTTGAAGCGGCGTATGCCGTCGGTCTGCGCGTCGTGCGAGGTCTCATCGGCCACTTTATCGCTCCACAATGTATTGTCGGCAAGTATATATGACCCCGAGGGCATAGCCGCAGCGAGCAGGTCGAAATATTCGACATAGTGCCGTTTGTTGGCGTCGATAAAAGCCATGTCGTAGGTATTCTCGGCCAAGAGGCGCGGCAGCACCTCGAGGGCGTCGCCGGTGTGGAGGGTGATATCGGCCTCGTGTCCGGCGCCGGCGAAAGTTTCGCGGATATCTTCGGCATACTCGGCGTCGAGCTCTATCGTGTCGATATGGCAGCCCGCAGGCATTGTCTCGGCCATGCAGAGGGTTGAATATCCCGTGAATGTGCCGAGCTCAACTATGCGGCGCGGACGTATCATCGCCGTAAGCATGGCAAGTATGCGCCCTTGCGTGTGGTCGGTACACATGCGTGGGTAGAGCCGCTCAAGGTGCGTGCGCCGATAGAGAGCATGCAGATAGGCGGGCTCGGCGTCGATATGACGTTCTATATATTCGTCGATGTTCATAATGCAAGTCGGGTTACAATAGTAGGGTCTGCCAACATCCACATAGCCGCATGGATAAGCAGGATTACAGCGATAAGAATCCAATACACCTCGGGGCGCTCCGGCATTGACTTCCAAGCGCAATATGCGCCGCCGAATACAGCAAACGGATATATCCACAGCAAGGTCTCTGTCATCCGCTCCGGTGCGCTCAGCGATATCAGCCAAGGAAGCGCCACCACCGGCACGCACACCGCCGCTGCCACCCATGCAGCCCAACGCGGCGCTTTCATTTTCGAGATTTAGCAGCTGCCTTTTCAGCTAAATATGCCTTGACGGTTTCCTCTATGCCGCGTTCGAGCGGATAGTCGGCTTTGAAGCCGAAGTCGGCCTCGGCGTCGGCGACTGAGCAGTTCCAGTTGCGCTGACGCATAATCTTGAATTTGTCGCGGTTGAGTGTCGACGGTTTAAGGCTGATATGGCTCCATTTCTCGGCTGCGAACGAAGCTATATAGGCTGCCCACAAAGGCAACTTGACAGGTATCACAGCCTTGCGCCCCAAGGCCTTGGCCACTATCGCGCGGAATTCTGTCTGGGTATACGAGCGGGGCTCGCTGATGATATATTTCTTGTGCAGGGTCTTGTCGGAGGCGAGGGCGTCGAACATCGCGCCCACAAGGTCGTCGACATAGATAAAGGTCAACAACTGCTTCTTGTAGCCCACACCGAAATCGAAGTGACGGTCTATGCACTCTATCATCATCAGATAGTCTTTCTCATGAGGGCCGTAGACTCCGGTGGGGCGGAAGATAATCCAAGGAATCTCGGGATGAGTCTCAAGATACATCTCAGCCTTGATTTTCGACAGACCGTAGCGGGTGTTGGGATGTGGCACCGTCGAGGAGTCCATAGGTGTATAATCTTTTTCATCGCCGACGCCGAGCGCACTCAGTGAGCTCATATATAAGAATTTGGCAGGCATGAGACTGTTGCGCTGAAGAGCTTCGGTGAAATTGCGCAGATATTCGAAATTGACGCGGTTGAAGTCGCCGAAATTCAGAGCCTTGGTTGCGCCGAGATTATATATGATCATATCCCAGCCACCCTCGGGAGCGGCCTCCCGCAGTTGACGCCCGAGGTCGGAGGGGCTGTCGTAGTCGAAATCCACTATATGCAGCGCCGGGTCGGAGAGATAGCGGCGGCTTGTAGTCTCGCGCACGCCGGCGTAGGTGTCGAAGCCGCGGCGCAGGCCTTCCGAGCAGATAAAGCCGCCGATAAAGCCGCCGGCTCCTACTACCAGTAATGTCTTCTTTGTATTTGAGCTCATAATAATTCGCTGATAATAGCTTTTTTATATGTTGCCATAGTGGCCTTGGCAAAGGCGTCGGCCGTGAAGCGACGCACATGCCGCTGCCCTTGGCGAACGGTCTTGTCGCGGTAAATCATATCGTCAAGCAGATGTCGGGCTGCCTCGATATATGCGCCTACGTCGTCGGGGTCAATATATATCCCCCCTTCGCCGCCGGCTTCTTCCAGACACGAGCCCGTGCATGCTATCACAGGTGTGCCGGCGGTCAGCGACTCCACCACAGGCAGCCCGAAGCCCTCGTAGCGCGATGTATACGACGACAAGGCCGCGCAGGAATACACCGCCGGAAGGTCGGCGAAAGGCACTTCGATATGCATTACCCTGTCAGAAAGCCCGTGCTTGGAGATATATCGGCGCACCTCATCGGCATAACGCCCCGACATGCGGCCCACTATCACAAGCTTCACACTCTCCGGCAGACCTTCGAGCGCCTTTACGGCAAGCAACTGGTTCTTGCGCTCCTGCACCGTGCCCACCGTGAGGATAAAACGCTCGGGCAGACTGTAGCGCTCACGCACTTCCATACGCTTGGCCGTATCTATCGGCAGGCTGAATATAGGGTCAACCCCCTGATAGATAATGTCTATCTTGTCGGGGTCGATGTCATAGTCGCTCACAAGGTCGGCCTTGGTGCGCTCGCTGATAGCGACAACGCGTGTGGCTATGCGGGCCGACCGGCTGTATTTGAAGTCATAGAGCCGGCGGTCGATGGCCGAGTAATCACCTTTGCAGCGGCGGTAGATGAGGTCGTGGATTGTCACCACGCTCGGGCAGACGTTCTTGATTGTCAGCGGCAATTCGTTGCTCAACCCGTGATATATCGAAATATCATCGGCCTTAAGCTGTATGGGCATATCTATGCTCCGCCACCATCCGCGCATTAGCGGCATAGACAAGCGGGGCACGAAAAGCTCTACGTTGGCGCGGTCGAGAAGCGGTTTCAAGCGGTCGTTGTCTTTCTCAACCGGCGAATACAATCTGAAGCGCGACGACGGATAGGCCATCGACATGATATTGAGATAATAGCGGCTGTAGTTGCCCAAGCCGGTATTGTTGAGCACGGCGCGCTTGCCGTCGAGGCCAATCACAAGCGCCGATTTGTTGATATCAATCTTCCGAGGCATGGGCAAGCAAAGCGTTTACAGCCAATATATAACTCATCTTTCCGAATCCCGCTATGCTGCCGACGCACATCGGCGCAATCACCGACTTGGCACGGAACTCCTCGCGGGCGGCGATGTTCGACAGATGTACCTCCACCACCGGCTTGGCGATGGCCTCTATGGCGTCGGCGATGGCGTAGGAGTAGTGGGTATAGGCGCCCGCATTGAGCACCACGCCGCGACACTCATCGTCGAAATGGCAGCGGTGGAGTGCGTCGATAATCTCGCCCTCACCGTTATGCTGCTCGGCCTTGAGCCCACATGCCACATGCCCGGCGATATACGCCATCATGTCGTCATAGCTCTCCGCGCCATAAACATCTCTCCGCCGTATACCCGTCAGATTGATATTAGGCCCGTTCAATATCATTATATATCCACTGTCCATAGTTATTTTTTCAGTGCAGTTCTACTTTGCTTGTGGGGGGCAGGTCGTTGTTGCGGCGGTCTACGGCTTCTATCACTTCGTGGGCGAGGTGGATAAAGGCGAGTGCCGACGCGGTGTTCTCGGTGGCGATGGGGCGGCCTTTGTCGGAGTGTTCGCCTACGGCGGCAACAAGGGGTATGCGCGCCAGCACGGGCACGTCGAAGTCTTTGGCGAGGGCGTCGACGTCTTCGTCGCGGCCGAAGAGGTAGTAGCGCTCATCGGGGTGGGTCTCGGGAGTGAACCATGCCATATTGTCGACAAGGCCGAGCACAGGCACATTGATCTTAGGCTCGCGGAACATGGCTATACCTTTTCTTGCGTCGGCAAGCGCCACCTGCTGGGGTGTGGTTACAACGACAGTACCGGTCAGACCGAGGGTCTGCACAAGGGTGAGATGTATATCGCTCGTACCCGGAGGCATGTCGATGAGGAAGTAGTCGAGCTCGCCCCAGTCGGCCTGCTCTATGAGCTGTTTGAGAGCGTTCGAGGCCATAGCACCACGCCAGATAGCCGCGCTGTCGGGGTCGATGAGGAAACCTATCGAAAGCATTTTCACGCCGTAGGCCTGCGCTGGAATTATAAGGTTGCGGCCGTCTACCTCGTGCATATACAGCTCTGTGCCTTCAAGGCCGAACATCTTGGGAAGCGACGGACCGAAGATATCGGCGTCGAGGATACCGACACGATATCCCTCAGCGGCAAGCGCCACTGCAAGGTTGGCGGCAACGGTGCTTTTGCCTACACCGCCTTTACCCGAAGATACTGCTACTATATTTTTCACGCCGGGAAGCACCGGTGGCTTTGGAGGTGCGACTTCGCCTTTGCGCACGGCTGTGTTGATGGTGACTTCGGCGGCAGGCTCGCGGAGTTTTATGGCTGCCTCGGCTGCCTTGAGCACTGAGGCTCGGAATGGATCGGTCGGTTTGTCGAATATAAGGGTGAAACTTACCTTGTCGCCGGCGATACGGATATCATCGGCGAGCATGTCGAGTTCGATAAGGCTCTTGCCGGCGCCGGGATAGCGCACTGTCGACAATGCCTCAGTGATGAGAGCGGGATATAACATATTATGGTTGGTAGTTGGTGGTGAGTGGTTGGGGGTTCGTGGTTGGTAGTTGGTAGGTGGTGGTCAGAGAGTTAGCTTTTGAGGATAGCAATAAGTAATCCGCTGCCCACAACCTACCAACCACCAACCCCCAAATTACATTTGATCAGGCATCTGAATATAGCCGCGCGAGTAGCTGCGATAGGTATCGGGCTCGATATCGGCAGCTTCAGGCGGTTCGGCCAAGCGGATGTCTTCTTTAAGTTTGAATGATAAGTATTTTATGGTGAGGCCGCGGTCGAGCCACTGCTGTTCGTAGTGGGTGCGGATATCCACCAGTGGATGACCGGGCTCGTATTCGGCATAGATATCTGTCGACGACGTCAGTATGTCAAGCCCGTTGTATTCGGCCATCATCTTGGTATAGGTATAGAGGAAAGGGCTATCGGTCTTGAGATGTATAGTGCCGCCGGGGGCAAGCAGGCTGTTGTAGAGCGTCAACATGCGCGTGCCGGTAAGGCGTTTGTTCACCTTCTTCATCTGAGGGTCGGGGAAGGTGATCCAAATCTCGGAGATTTCGCCCGGAGCGAAGAAGCTCGCAAGAAGCTCTATCGACGTGCGCAGAAAAGCCACATTGGTCATGCCGGTGCGCATGGCCTCGGTTGCTCCTGTCCACATTCGGGCGCCCTTGATATCAATGCCGATAAAGTTACGGTCAGGATAGCGCCGGGCAAGCCCTACGGTATACTCTCCTTTTCCACATCCGAGCTCAAGCACTATCGGCCGGTCGTTATGGAAGAAATCGCTGTGCCAGCGGCCTTTCAGAGGGAATGGCGTGTCGGCAAGCTTGCCGAAGGGATACTGCAGCACTAAAGGATTACTCTCGAGGTCTTTAAACTTTCGTAATTTATTCTTTCCCATCAGCGGGCGAGTTTTAGAATTGCCTTACTTGCGTCGGCAAGGGTTACACGTATGATCAATATTCCGGTTTCCATATCTTGCAGACTGAGCCGGCAGATTGGAGTATCACATTTTATGCCGCCGGTTTTCACACCCGCGACATTATATATTTCCACTTCGGTGATGTTCGCCCCCGTGGATTCTATTTGCAGTTCACCGCCGGCTATGCGGCCGCGCACGGTCGCCACTTCCGGCGAAGCTCCCAGCGAGCTCTCGGCCTCATCAAGGATATTGAATTCCTGCCATTGCACGGCCTCTCGGAATTCTTCCACCATCGCGCCCGATGTAAGGAGCGTCACATTGCTCTGCTCTACCCCGGCCCACACATTCTCTCCGAGCTCGGGCACGGCGCGCAGGTCGGCGGCGTTGACCACCCACAGCGCCGTCATGCCTTCCATGGCATTGTCGGCGATATGGCTGAGAGTTGGCGGTAGCACTACCTTCTGAAGTTCACTACATCCCTTAAGGCTGTACGCCCCAAGTTCAACGGCGTCGGACAATCCGAGTTCTCTTACACCCGAGTCTTTAAGCAGAGCCATCGGCACTCTATCGCATGAGGACGGAAGGATAAACGAGCGTAATCCCGTGCAATCGGCAAAAGCGCCTTTGCCGAGCCGGCCAACACTTGAGGGCAATGCCGTTTCCGACAATCGGGTATTGCGTGCAAAAGCTCTGTCGCCTACTGCCGTCAGCTTCGTCGCCGCAAGATTGGCTTTTGCAAGAGCACAGCCCTCGAATGCAGAGAAGCCAATGCTTGCCAGCCTGCTGCCGAATGTAACATTTGTCAGCGACGGACATGTGCCAAAAGCCTTGTCGCCGATTGCGGTGACACCGCTAAGGTCAGCGGCTGTCAACCCGCGGCAGCCTCGGAAAGCATAGTCTCCAACAACCGCAGGGCCACTAATGTTTATTTCTGTCAGTTCTTTGCAGTCGGCGAAAGCACCGGTGCCGATTCTGATGTCACCGCATGCTATCGTCACTGACTTCAGTTTTGTCGACGCAAACGCACCGGCTTCTATATAAATCGGTCCGTCAGTAGGAAATACCACTGATTCAATGGCCGACCCGGCGAACATTCCTGCCGGTATCGTATTTGCCGGGTTCTGCAGTCTTTCACTGTCGGCTTCAATCCGGCATTTGCCAAGGTCGAGCGTCTTCAGCAAGGGAAGATTGCCTGCGATAAACTCCATGTCCTGCGCGTTGACAGTGCCGCTAAGGCGTAATTCGGTCACATCCAAATCTGTCAACAGCCCGCTCAGGTGCCCTGCCCGGCTATCGATGTCAATCCCCATGGCTGCGAAAGCAACCATCACCGACATTGCAAAAGATATCAACCGCACTCTCATAATTTGATTACAGTTATTTCAAGTGCGTCCGTCGCGCCCCTTGCCTGATTAGACTCAAGTATAACCCATGCGCGGTATAGCCCGTCAGGCACTTTTGCGCCACGACCGTCGGTGAGATTCCAGCGGTAAGGAAATGAGGGATTGGCCTCGGATAAAATCGTCTCACTGTCAGAATCAACGATAACAAGCCTCTTGGCCGTGCCGTCGGTGTCGAGGTCGAAGACGGCTTCCTCTCGCACAGGCTTGTCGGTATCTTCCATTGTGAGACGTCCGCCAAGCGCTTGTCCGCCAACGGTGAAATCGAGATATGTATTTGCCAAACCTCCCGAATTGTCAGGCACACGAAGTTCGAGAGTGTGTGCTCCGAATGTCAATCCGGTGATTTCAAAATCGATATGGGCAAAGCCGGCGGCGTCATATCTTATGTGGTTTTGGATTTCAGGATAGGTAGTGCCTTCATCCAAAACGAGATTCAGACAGCTCCGCACGCCCGTATTGCCGCATGCTATGCCGGCGGCCGACGGTTTGATTGTCGCATGAAGGCGGATATCGGATCTTACACTTTCAGCACTTGTATAATCGTCCTGATTGATGTAAAACTCAACGATACGCGCCGGCTCGGCGGTCGCGGGTTCCGAGTCGTTACTTTCTATCGTCAGCCCTTTGAGCACTCCGGCTGCATAGAGGCGCTTGCCGGTGTCGCTTGCCGTGATTACTATCCGGCTGTCTGAGCCCGGCAGGTATGAGTCAGGCAATACTATGACAGTCTCTATCCGGCCACCGACAACCTCGGCTGCAAATTCACCCATCAGATTGTTGTAGACCTGCTCGGAAGTCACGCCGGCGACGGGCTTTGTAGGCTCGGCCACAGTGCTGTTGTCAAACACCTCTATCAAGGCCTGCCCGTTGAAGTTGCCTAAATGCCGGCCGCTTTCGTCTTTTACAATAGCCTTGATTTTCACCTCTCCGCGGGCAAGCATACTTTCAACCGGGCTCTCGAAGTCGATTCGGCACGAGGCTATGGGCAGGCGCACTGCCGGGTCGCCGCAATAATTATAGCAAAGGGCGTTGTTGGCGGCGTCGCTGCTCACATGTTTCCCGCTCACAAGGCTGTTGCGGCCATTGCGGAATATGTCGGCACCTGTAGCCCCGGCCCCGGCCTCAGAGTATGCCTTGCCGACATTAAGACTCAGCTGGCGGTTAAACTCAAGGTACACTGCACGGCAGGCACCGATACACCCTATCGCGCCTCCGCCTCGGGTATAGGCTGCCACTTCGGCCAAGGCGCCGCTCTTGAGGTCAAAAGGCAATGAGCTGCACGACGAGAACATCATCAGCCCCGGGCTGTCGTATCGAAGGCTCTTGGCTATCGCGGTGGTGTAGACACCCTCTCCCGAGAGGCCGTTTTCGCCGCCATGACCGTTGTAGTGGAAAAATCCGCTGCCGCGTTCAAGGCTGTTGGCTACTATCCGGGCCGAGGTCGTCGCCGTCAACCCGGAATAAGGATAATACAGTATATCAGCCGGCGCAACATAGAGATTTCCGTTGAGGGCCAGCATGCTGTCGGTCAGTGCTTTCGCATTGCGAAGATGGATACCGTCGTTGTCGTCGTCGCTGCAGCGCAGCAGGCGCAGTGCTGTCGACGGTGCAGGAGGTGCGCTGAGATAATCTGAAATCTTGGCATTTATCTGGCGCCCCTCAGCCAAATCTTCCGGACCAAGACGTCCTACCGACACCATTGCTTGCTCAAATTCTATACGCTGAGGATTGTAGCTGTCGGAGAGCATGCCGAAATATTGGTCTGTGGCATAGTTAGCCCCGCTGTCGCGGCATGGGCCGGCTATCTCGCACTCATGGGTTAGCAGATATTCGCCCGGTGCATGTGTGATAAAGCGGGGGTCGCAGCTCGACCGGCCATAGAGAAGCACATACTTCAACTTCCCGGGCTCGCGGTCGTAGAACATCTTCATAAGCCGCCTCATTGCTGCCGGAGTCGGCGTGCCCGAGCCGTATTCGTTGAAGGCCTCTTCCTGATCCACAACAAGCACATCAAGGCCGTCAAGGCGGTGTATCCAAGCCAGTTCCTCGGCAGCCTCGCGAAGACCTTTCACCGTAAAAATTATCATATCAGGAGTCCGCAGGGCATGGAGATTCTGATTATCAACCTCTCCGATGACTTCAACCTTGCGGTGTCTGCCCTCGGGATTGAAAGCGACTATCCGCCGGCCACCGGCAGGCGAAGCTCCGTCTATGGTGAAGAGCGTCTTTTCTCCATCAGTGAAAGTCTCATACACTTTCACCTCGGCAGGGTCGGTAACATCCCATACACAAGCCCCGGCCTCTGCACCCGAAAGAGAGACGGCACTTCCGCTTTCAAGACCGCTGAAATTCATCATCAGCTCCGGGGAGTCGTCACGCAACACATTGTAGCGCGGATAGATGATATACGAGCGGTCAATCGCCGCGAAGTCCGCAGAAGCCGACGCCGGCACTGTGAGTGTGCTTTTCAACTCAAAGTCGCGCGAGCGCCCGATAAGGTAAGAATATCCTTCTCCAAGGGTATAGAGTATTGTGGCGGCCGTGTTTCCGGCATTGACAGGAGCTACTTTTGATACGACGATACCCCCTTCGATATCGAGGTCAAACGTGAGTTGCTGACGCGAGTTGGCGCAAGTCTCTACCCGGTAGACTATCGGGTCGCCGTCTGAATCCGCAGCACAATCTCTGACAGCAAATTTGGTTGTGCGGCTTTGGCCGGGAGCAAGAGGCTCATCTGTAAAGACAACTCCGCCGTCGAAGCCTGTCTCCTCGTGCTCATCCATCGATATGCAATAATGGCGGTCGCAAGGCTCTGCACCTGTGGGACTATAGGCTATGGTTTCGGTATCGGCTTGGCCGGCGACATCGCTCAGAAAATAATAGCCCTGACGGCTGTAATAATTGCGGCTGACCGACACCGATGTATGGGCCGAGTTTTTAAAAGAGGCTTTCACCGGACCCTCGGCATAAAATACGAGCCTTTGGTCGGAGCTAACTACCGATGGTGTCTGTGGCAGGCGGTCGGGCACATTGCCGTCGAAATACTGATGATGAGCGAGCACACCGCCATAGCCGTAGACTCTCACTTTCGAGGGGTCGGCGAAGCCCATCTGCCGCAATTCATCACTGTCGATTTCATACACGCCGCAGGTGTCTACCGCAATCTTTACCCAACGGCCCGACGATAGGGGCGTCTCTGTGCTGTAATATCCCGGCTCATACGCATATACATGCGATGGCAAGGTCATTGCCACAAAAAATGATAAGGGAGTCAACAGCTTTTTCAACATTTGCCGACACTGTAAGAGTAAGTCTACAGCTTATTTAAACCGGATTTCAAGTGATTCAGCGCCGCCGATACAGGCCCGCAGACGTGTATTGATCTTCGGACAGCCGAGCTCTACCGCGTGGTCGCCGAAGATTATCATATCTCCGGTCTTGAGCGTGAGGTGGCTCGACACAAAATTTACTGCATTGTCAATATCGAGGGCGCAGAGTGCAATGGCCTTATTCTGTTCATTGATAAGTGCGTCGTCGCGGTCGTAAAGCTCCACGCGCAGGTCTGCATTGTCAATGCTTGCTATATCAATCCACTTTCCCGGCGCTATGGCACGGTCGCAGAACAAGGGCGGAAGCGGACAAGCCTCATCTATCAGCAGGTGGAGGGCGGCGATCTCGCTGTAATAGCGGCCGGCGAACGACGGCTTGATATTCATTCCCAAACGCGAGATACGCACCGCAGGCGCAACGTATGACCGCAGGCTCTCAAAAGGCTCGGGAAGAAACACCGGCTCACCGGGGCGCAACACCGCCGAATCAGCTCCGCCGACACCCTCAAGACGCCCCTGACGCGTATGTAGAAGTATACTTTTCATGACAGATCAAGCAGCGACAGCCGGTTATACATCACTGCCAGATGTGAATAAATCGAGGTGTTGGCTATAACCACACCCTCGGGCACACGCAGACGCGACGGAGTGAAATTCCAGATGGCCTTTATGCCGGCGTTTGCGAGCTCATCGCTCACCGATTGGGCACTGTTGACCGGAACCGCGATAATACCTATCACGGCATTGAGCTCCTTTACAAGACGGTTGATCTGGTCGGGGGCAAAGATTTCAACGCCATTGATACGTGTGCCGATAATTTCGGGGTTGACATCTATGCCGGCAACGATATTCAGGCCATAGCGCTGCAGGCCGGAGTCGGCGATAAGCGCGCCGCCAAGACTGCCGGCACCCATCATAATCGCATTGTGGTGCTGGTCGAAGCCCAAGAAATCACGCAGCTTAACTATCAGGGCGTCAACCTGATATCCTATACGCGTCTTGCCGCGGATACCAAGAAACGACAGGTCTTTGGCTATCTGCGACGGGTCTACATTAAGTGCCTCCGCTATGCGCGTGGTAGAGATATATTCGGTATCGTCTGCATTTAATGTCGACAGATAAGCCAGATACCAAGGTAGCCGCCGGAGGGTAGGCTCCGGCAACTGTATAGTGGATGGTGGGGTCTTTTCTGTCATAGTGGCCGCAAATTTACAAAATTTTCCGCAATTTTCATAGAGATTATCTGCCCTAAAATATCTTAATCGTCACTCCGACCCCGATATAGGGCTGCACTCCGCGGGGAGTCACCCCGACGCCGGCCTGCAGGCCTACCGACCATCGGCGCGCCTTTTCGCGCAATACCATGCGCTCTATCTCTATGCTGTCGAGGGCGGGGCGGTAGCCGCTCACCCATGCCCGGTAGCCGTCGCCCTGATATTCTTTCTGCTCCTGCGGCACTATCACCCGCACGCTGTCGGCTGCGACTGAGTCGGCAGCTGCAACGGCAAGATACACCGTATCCGGCACAAGTTTCCTTATCACCATCACCTCGGGCTGGCGTACGACTACGGTATCGGTCCATTTTTCCACAATAAGCCCCGGCGGCTCCGCTTTGCGGCTCATATATCCGCCGACAAAGCCCGCCCCCAAGCCGAGCATTATCAAAACTGCCGCCTTAGTTTTCATTGCAGTAACTCGCTATAGCGTCGGCATGCAATCCTACAATCTGTGCCATACCGGCGTCAGAAAGCAGAAATTCGACATCCGCACGGTTGTCGTGAAACATATTTTCGGTCAACACCGCAGGGCATGGCGTGTCGCGGCAGATGGCAAGGTTGGCCGTCCAATAGCCGCATGCCGGGGTCGCGCGATTTCCTTCAAGACCGCGTATTTTCGCCGCTGATGTAAGCAGGCAGGCCAAGCGCCGCGAACTGACGGAGGCATTGTGCGACACCCACGCGCTCCACCCCGACGCACTGCCCCACTCCGCTCCGAGACCCGAGGCATTGCTGTGCAGTGATATCAATATGGCGTCGCTATGACGGCGGTATATCGCCGCCACACGTTTGCAGCGGGTGGCGAGGCTGATGTCTGTGTCTTCTTCCACCAGCAGCTCTGCCGCCACTCCCCGCCTGTCGAGCTCTGCCTTCAGGGCACGGGCGGCCCGGCGGGTCCATGCCCATTCCTGATAGCGCCCGTCGGGGCTGCTCTTGCCTGCGGTGTTCACTCCATGTCCGTTGTCGATAATTACGTAAGCATTCATAAAAAGGTCGATATTATTAGTTGATATGTGCAAAATTAGCGTGGCGTCGCAGCCGTTTATCCACCTTTTTTCAATTCTTTAGTAATTTCGCAGCGTCAATTTTCAGTTTCAGTTGTTAAAAATATAAACAATCCTACGATTCTGAACATTATGAAAGCACTCTATCCTATCATATTATGCCTGTTGACATCAGTATTGTCAGCCGAAGCAAAGTCACCTGCCGAACTCATCACTTTCGAGCAGCAGGACCTTGTTGAAATACTCAACGAACCGGCGTCTGTCGCAAATGCCGAGATAGATACCTCGGCTCTATCGATGTGCCGTGAGCTTGAATTCAAGTCAAATCCGCCGTCGATCTACGGCATGCCCTATTCTCTCACCGGCAGCGCCCCCAACTGGCACCGCATGTGGATCAACACCGCCGTGCTTTCCGGCGCTTTCGTATCAACTCTTTTCGTACTCGAGCTCCTGCCCGAAGACGCTACATCATGGAACCGCGCCGAGCTTCAGAAAGACCCCTTCTACCGCCGCTGGTTCCAGAATGTATTCAAGCGCGGACCGGAATGGGACCATGACAACCCTATCTTCAACTATGTGCTCCACCCCTACGCCGGGGCCGCCTACTTCATGGCCGCCCGTTCTTGCGGCTTCAACTTCTACCAGTCACTGCTCTACTCGGCGTGCATTTCTACCGTAGGATGGGAATTCGGTATCGAGGCCTGCATGGAGCGCCCGTCTATCCAAGACATATTCGTAACACCGCTTATAGGCAGCGTAATGGGTGAGCTGTTCTACAAACTGAAGCGCAACATCGTAGCACATGACTATACTCTTTTCGGCTCGCCTGTACTCGGCAACATCGTGGTGTTCCTCATCGACCCGGTCAACGAAGTAGTCAACCTCTTCCGCGGCAGCGACACGCGCAAACTCCACCTCGGCCGCAAGAGCCCCAAGATGACGTCCTCACTCATGCCCACCATCGGCCGCGGCTCCGCCGGTTTCTCCTTCGTCTGCGTTTTCTGACATAATTAAAGGCCTGTCGGCAATGCCGCAGGCCTTTAATTATGTCAAGATGAGTGGTTTGTAGTGAGTGGTCAGCAAGTTTGTTTTAACTGCCCACAACCCTTTTTACTCCTCGTCTTCTTCCTCGCGCATGTTGTGGAAGACGTTCTGCACGTCTTCGTCGTCTTCGAGCTTCTCAAGAAGCTTGTTGATGGCCTCACGCTGCTCGGGAGTCACATCCTTGACATCGTTGGGGATACGCACGAACTCCGACGAGATAATCTCGTAGCCGTTCTCCTCAAGGTGTTTCTGGATATTCGAATACTCCTCGAATGCACCGTAGAGCACAATCTGCTCGTTGCCTTCCTCATCCTCGTCGTGGCCGAGTTCGTCTACACCGTAGTCGATAAGTTCGAGCTCGAGGTCGTCAAGGCTCACACCCTCTACGGGTTTGATCTTGAATGTGCTCTTGTGGTCGAAGAGGAAAGTGAGCGAACCCTGTGTGCCGAGGTTGCCGCCGTGTTTGTTGAAGTATGAGCGCACGTTGGCAACGGTGCGGGTATTGTTGTCGGTGGCTGCCTCTACGAAGATAGCGATACCGAAGGGGCCGTATCCTTCGTATGTGATTTCCTTGTAGTCGCCGGCGTCTTTGTCGGTTGCTTTCTTGATGGCGCGCTCTACAGTGTCTTTAGGCATGTTGGCGGCCTTGGCGTTCTGCATCAGCGCGCGAAGACGCGGGTTGGTGTCGGGATCGGGGCCACCGGCCTTGGCGGCGATGGTGATTTCCTTACCAATGCGGGTAAATGTACGCGACATATTACCCCAGCGTTTGAGCTTGCGTGCTTTGCGATATTCAAATGCTCTTCCCATGGGAGATATTTATTTTGGTTTTAGTTATTTTTATCGGAGTTCGGCGCCGAGTTTGTGGGTGAGATCGTTGATGATCTTGCCCATCACGCGCTCTATGTATTTATCCTGAAGGGTCTTCTCATCATCCTGCAGGGTGATGGTGATGGCATACGACTTCTTGCCTGCGGGCAGTTTGTCGCCTTCGTATACGTCGAAAAGCTCTACCGAGCGCAGTATACGCTTGTCGGCGGCGCGGACCACAGCCTCGATCTGAGCCATAGTGACGCCCTTGTCGATAAGGAGCGAGAGGTCGCGGACTACGGGCTGAGTCTTGGGCAGAGGTGCATAGAGAGCGTTGCGGCTTGCAGCGATGGCGGCAATGCTGTCCCAATCGAGCTCGGCATAATATACCGGGCCTTTGCAATCCACACGGCGCAGGGGCTCTGAGGCTACTACACCGACGTGGCCGAGCACCTTGCCGCTGACGGTCTTCATCACTAGCGCCTGACTGAACATCGAATCTTCGGGACATTCCTCTACAGCAGCAACGGCGTCGCTGATACCGCAGCGCACGAGTATGCCGTCAACAGCGGCGCGGAGATGATAGAATGTAGCCTCCTCGCTCTTTGCCAGCCAGTTGCCGCCACGGGCGTCGCCGGCGAGCCAAAGGCCCATGCGGCTGCGCTCGGTATACGGTGCCAAAGGCGCTTCCTTGGTCGGGGTTTTCTCCGGGTCAAGGAAATAGACATTGCCGAATTCGTAGAAAGCACAGTCGGGACTGCGGCGGTTGGTGTTGTGGGCTATAGTCTCAAGGCCGCCGAAGAGGAGCGTCTGGCGCATTACGTTGAGGTCGATACTGAGCGGATTGAGCAGCTTCACGCAGCATTTGGCGGCGAGCTCGCTCGGCTCGGCATAGTAAGCCTCGGCGGTGAGAGAGTTGTTGAGAATCTCGCTCCAGCCGGCGCCGGTGAGCATGTCGCTGACGGTGCGGCGGAGGTCGTCGGCAGCGTCAACAGGTGTCTTGTACGACAGACTCGCATGGAGGCGCGAATCCATCGGTATCTTGTTGTAGTCGTAGATACGCAGGAAGTCTTCGATCACATCGCAGGGGCGGCGAACATCTACGCGGTAGGTAGGCACGCCGAGGACGAGGTTCTCGCCATCGCCCTTGCGCTCTATCTCGAGGGCGTCGAGGATAGTGTCGATGGTGTCATGATGGAAGTCGGCACCTATCAGACGGCCGAAGTCGCGATACTGCATTATCACCTTGTAGGGAGCCACCACTGTAGGATAATAGTCGGTCACGGGGCCTACAAGGCGTCCGCCGGCGAGCTCGCAGATAAGGCCTGCGGCATAGCGCATGGCATATTCGCAGCAGTTGGGGTCGACGCCGCGCTCGAAGCGGAACGATGAGTCGGTGCTTATGCCGTGGCGGCGTGCCGTGCGGCGCACGCTCGTGGCATTGAAGCAGGCGCTCTCAAGGAATACGCGAACAGTAGAGTCGGTAACGCCCGAGTCAAGACCGCCGAATACACCGGCGATACATTTGGGCTCTTCGGCGTCGCAGATCATAAGGTCGGCGCTGTCGAGGGTGCGCTCTACACCGTCGAGGGTGGTGAACTTGCTGCCTTGTGCGGCGCGGCGCACAACTATCTTATCGCCGGCGAGCTTGTCGGCGTCGAAAGCATGGAGGGGCTGGCCGATGGCATGGAGCACATAGTTGGTGATATCCACTACATTGTTGATCGGGTGCAGCCCGATGGTCTTGAGGCGGTCGGCAAGCCACTCGGGGCTCGGGCCGATGGTGACGCCTTCGATGGTGACGCCGCAGTAGCGTGTGACACCGTCGTGGTCTTCAACGCTCACGCTTACGCCACCCTCTTGTGCCGAGAGGTCAAAAGCGGCAGCCTCGGGGCGGCGGGCCTTTACCTTGGCGATACCGCGTCCGGTGAGGGCTGCGGCGATATCGCGGGCCACGCCATAATGGCTGGCAGCGTCGATACGGTTGGGAGTGAGGTCTACCTCAAGCACGAAATCATCCTCGATATTGTAGTATTCAGCTGCCGGACGGCCTACCATAGACTCTGCCTCGGCAGGAAGGACGATGATACCGTCGTGCGACGTACCTACACCGATCTCATCCTGCGCGCAGATCATGCCGAACGACTCCACGCCGCGGATTTTCGATTTCTTGATCTTGAACTCGCTGCCGTCGGGAGCATAGAGGGTAGTGCCTACGGTAGCCACTACCACAACCTGACCGGCGTCGACATTGGGAGCGCCGCATACAATCTGGGTAGGCGTACCGCTGCCGTCGAGATCAACGGTGGTTATATGAAGATGATCGCTGTCGGGATGAGCCACGCATGTGAGCACCTTGCCTACGACAATGCCTGCAAGGCCGCCGCGGATACTCTCTACGCGCTCTATCGTTCCCGTTTCAAGGCCTATCGAAGTCAACAAAGCTCCCAGCTCCTCGGGAGTGAGGTCGAAATCGACATATTCTTTAAGCCATTTATATGATATATTCATCGTCGCTTGTGATGTTGATTTAAAGTGCAAAGTTAATGATTTTTGCCGAATATCCACCAATTTTATCTTCACTAAGTGCTTAACCCTCCAAATATCCACCATCAATACACACCATTTGCGGCAACATCCCTCGTCATGACAAATTGTGACACCGGCGGTGTCGCAATTGCACGGCAGCAATTTCTGCGTGGCCGGATACATTCTATAATCGAAATTTTTGTGGCGATGTAATTCTCCAATATACAGCTAACGCACTGGCAATCAGTAGGGACGTGCCGCGGCACGTCCGCCTCCCGGAGCCTTTCGCGCCTTTGTAATGATTTATAATTACCGTTTGAGAGGCGGACGTACCGCGGCACGTCCATACCATGTTGATTTTCAACAATATCAGATTGCACAACTTGCTAAACTTGAATCAATCAATGCCCAAGATTGTCGCGTCACTGATGAGACAATTGTCATAGTCTCATTTTCTGCAAGTTATCACCTTGCCAAGTTGAGGTTGAGGGAGAGGCCGTAGGAGGAGTTGGTGGTTGGGTAGGCGCTGGTGGTGACGATGGGGCTGTTGACCTGATGGTCGAAGTAGGCTGAGAGGGTAAGGCGCTTGCTCAGGATATACGAGGCGGTAAAGTTGATGTTGATGGTGTTTGTGCCGCTTGTGGGCTGGGTGTAGTTGCCCTCTATGCGGCGTATGAGTGCCTGATTGTTCTGGAATGAGAAGTCGGCGTTGAGGGTGAGGTCGTTGCTGACTCCCTGCTGCGAGCCTTTCATCTTCAGCACTGTATTGAAGCCTACAATCTTATAGCCTGCACCGATGGTGATACCGCGCGACGAAGCCTCCACTACCTGTCCGGCGGAGCTGTTGAGGGTGAGGGTGCGCTGGTCGCGGTATTCGAGGTTGAACTGCAGGTCGTTCTTGAGCGTGGCGGTGACGCCGATGAGCGGAGCGAAGCGCTCTGTGATGGCCACCGACGAAATATTGAAGGGCGACGACGGGATGGGCTGCCCGGAGAGTTCGTCGAGCGTGAAGCCGAGATTGGCATGACCGTCCGCGCTTATCCAGTTGAGGTATGAGCTGTATGAGCCTACCGAATACGTACACTGATAGGCATGGTTGAGAGAGAAGCTCTTGAAGATGTTGCGCATGTTGCCCAGATTGACAAGGCCGTCGTAGGTTATGCGCCAGTTGGGGAGTACCGACGAGAACGAGGGGAATGGGTCGAGGGTCTGACGCGCAGCATTAGTCTTGGTATAAGCCGCAACGAATGCCGGGATAAGCACGTCGGACGAGGTCTCGCTCACAGTGCCCACAGCCGGAGAGAATGGCTGCCCGCCGAGAGCATTGCCTGTCATGAAGCCCCCGTCGGGGTAGTCCATACCCACATACTGAGCCTCCACGCGCTGACGTATCTCGGGGATGTTGGCAAGGAACTGCTCGAATGCCGGCGAGAAATAACCGTCTTTTGCATTGCTCGATTTCAGGGCCGTGAGGATGGCGCAATGGGTCTTGGTATACGAGCCGGAGAGCGACGTTGGCATGTCGGCATACATAAACTGCGTCTGCGAGTTGCGGTTGTCGGTGCGGTTGAAAGTAAGGGTTATCTTGAGTCCTTTCACGGGCTCTACAACGCCTTCGATATTAAGCTCGTTTGCTCTCGACCATACCGCAGGCGAGGTCTGGCCGTCGTCGGTGATAAGCCAACCGCGGTCGAGGGCCTTGCGGATATAGCTCTCGTCGGTGAATCCGAACGCGAAGTCGAGGCCGGGCGACATGGGGCCGTAGTGCTGCGACTGACCGAAGATATTGCCTATATCGGGGCGGAAAAGAGGCAGCGAGAGCGAGCCGGTGTTGCGGTAGCGCACCGACACAGAGCGGGGCGACATTACGAAGCGGAGGGCATACTCGCCTATCTCACGGGCGAGGCTCTTCTCATCCTTGAGCACTTCGAGGATGGTGAATTTGAGGTTTTGCTCGCCGCGGGTGAGCACCTCTATGCTGTTGTTGTCGATAATCTTTGTCTCTACGCGCACGGGCTTGCTCTCATCGGTGGCGTCGACGGCCGTCACCTTGATCTTGTTAGTGCGCAGGTTGTGCTTTATGGTGATGGTGGTGTCGGGTTTGAGCTGGAAAGTGCGCTCGAATTTACGCGCTTTCTTCTGCACGGCGGTCTTGCGGGTGTTGGCGAAGCGCTTGTTGACTTCCTTCATGATAGGAATCTTGTTGTAGAACGTCTCGAAATTGATACGTCCGTCGGCATTCCATGCGGCTTGGTTGGCAATGCTGTTGCCCATGCGTATGCCGTCGATGGTGGCGCCGCGGTCCCAGCGGTATGTGGCGGTATAGCTCACACTTCCGGTAAGGAAGTCGAGGAAGGCAATGCGCGAGAAAGGAGCCTTGTATGAGCCTTTGAAAGTCTGGTTGTAGCTCCACGGCGTACCCATCGACTTGAGGCTCTGCCAGATGGTGTCTTTCCAGTCGCGGTATTTGTCGGGGAAGAGTTTCTTGTTCACGGCGCCCACGGTCTCTTCTATTCGTGCCGAGGTATTTGAGTTGAACGACAGCTGCAGGGTCTTGGTGACATTCCATGTAAGGGAGAGCTGACGGTCCCAGAGCCAGTTTTTGCTCACCGACACCGGCAGCTGGAACATCACATCGGCCTCGGAGCGGGTCTGCTGCTCATAATAATAGCGGCTCATGGTGGTGAGGAACGATATGTTGTTCGGCAGCCACTGCAGCTCCCAGTCGCGCAGGAAGCGGGCGTTCTTGCTCTTGCCTTTTACCTTTGAGAATGGCTTGAACGGCTTGATAAAGGGCGAGTAGCTGTAGGCCAGCGAGCCGCGGTAGTCGTTGGTGTTCTCGTATTCGGTGGTGGGGTCGGTCTTGCTCTGCTTGGTGAATGAGAAATTGACGGTGAAGTTGGCGGGGTCCCACGGCATGGGATTCTTGCTCTTCACATCGAATTTAAGACCCGATATCGAGAAGTTCTGCACGGTGGAGCGCTCTATGGCGAAGGCGCTGATAGAGTCGCGCTCATGGTCGTTGGCGCAGTCGTCGAGGGCGTCTTTGAGCAATACGTCCTGATCGAGCGGGTTATATTTGGGCGAGGTCTTCTCTTTTGTCACCGAGTAGTAGATGGGCGCGCGGAGCTTTGCCTTCTCGGGGAGGAAGCGGCCGAGGTCGGCCTGCACGGCCATGTTGTATTGCTCATAGTCGTCGAGGCGGCGCTCGTTGAGCGACTGGTCCACGCTGCCGAAGCCTGCCGTCTCTACATGCGCGCCGAGATTGAGAGTGGCGACATCGCTCATGCTAAGTGTGGCATTGGCCTTCGCAGCCCAGCCTCCGGCCTCGTTGAAGTCGGTTACCTTAAGCTCGTTGACCCACACGGTGGCGTCTTTGGTGGTGGCGGCATTGTTGCGCACGCCTATCAATATCACGCGGACATCGCTCAGCGACGGGTTGCCCATCACGGCCATGCGGTTGCGTTCGTTGTCGGGGTCGCGGCCTGCGAAGAGTGTGCCGTAGCCCACGCCGCTCTCTTCGTTGCGCTTGGCGCGGTTGCGTTCTTTCTTGAGCTCTACGAGGCTCTGCAGGTTGAAGTCGAGGTAGTTCGACTTAGGCCATACTATATATTGGTCGCTGGCGAGGTAGCGGTTGTATGTGCCCTCGGGTGTAAGCTCAAGGGGCACTTCATATTCATAGAAGTTGTTTTTAACGTCGGAACCAAGGCGGATAAACACCGACATCTGCCCCGATTGGAGGTTGGTGACATTGTCGATGAGCGCCTCGGCGTGCACCCACATCTGCATGC
Organism: uncultured Muribaculaceae bacterium; assembly: GCA_910579995.1. Lineage (GTDB taxonomy): Bacteria > Bacteroidota > Bacteroidia > Bacteroidales > Muribaculaceae > CAG-873. The sequence goes on from CAJTWH010000021.1 coordinate 48,703, forward strand.
GCTTGTAGTTGCGCAGATCGAGCTGGGTGTTGCGGTATACACCGCGGGCGTCGCCGGCATTGAGGCCGGTGACTTTGAGCGACATCGACTGCTCGTTGAGCTGTGTGATCTGGCTTTGGCCGGGGTCTGTGATACGCGTCACACCGGGAGGTAGCACGTAGTTGACAGGGGTGCGCTCGGCATTCTCCTCGATGTTCACCACCGACACATCGAGCTGTCCCTGTGCGGGAGCGTCGCCGCGGCTGTTGAGGTTGAAGTCGTAGGTGCGCCATTCGCCGCGGACGAGCTCGAAACTGCCGAAACGCAGGTGCGTTGTCTTCTTGAACCCGGTCATGAAGAGGCGGGCGAAGCGGATCGTGGTGAAGTCGGTGATATTGCCCACCACTTTCTCATATTCGCTCAGTGGAATCTTAAACTGATACCACTCCACCTCGGGGTTTGTGCCGTCGCGTGTGGCGGCTATCGACACCTGCTTGTCGGTGATGAAGTTCTTGCCCACCACGAGGTCTTCGGGGCGGATGGATATGCGGTATTGGAAGTAGCGCTCGTATTCGTTGAGGGTATTGTCCTGATTGATATCCTCTACATCGGGCACCGAGCGCGACGACTGATAGAGGCGGTCGGGAGCGTCTTCGGGGGAGAGGGAGTTGCCCTCCACGCCATTGTAGCGCTTGTAGCGGTCAAGGATACCGAGGCGCTGCTCGTCGTAGTCGTTGCCGAGATAGAAGTGGTAGTTGTCGCCTGCGGGGTCGTTGAGCGGCGAGAATTGGTCGGCCTGCTGATCGGCGAGGCTCGCGGGCGATATGCGGCGGCTATAGTTCTCCAGATAGTCGCTGTAGGAGGGGAAGATGAATTCCTGATCGGTATGGAGGCCGTCGAGGCCGACGTCCTGCGCGAGGCGCGAGCCGGTGTTGTTGTCAAATGAATATGTGAGCGAGTTCTGCTTCGACACGCGTCCCCACACTGTCTCGGTGAGGTACTGGTCGTTGCCGTCGTAGGGTATGCCGTTCTCGTAGCTCTTGAGGCCGTCCTTGAGGATATCCTCGCTGATTTCGCCGAAGTTGAGGTAGAGGTCGCCGCCTTCGTAGTTGGGATTCTCGCTGTCGAGGAAGGGATTCATCAGCCAGAACTGCACATACTCGATATTCGACTGCTCGAAGTTGGGGTTGTCCATACGGCGCATGATACCGCCCCAGCGGCGCTCGGGGTTGAGGAGAGAGCCGTCGTCGGCGATAGCGTCGCTGTCGAGGTTGTAGGGGCCGCGCTGGTCGGGGTAGAAGGAGAGGTTGAGCGTCTGTATATAGTCGGTCTCGCCATAGCCTATCTCGCGGCCGGGGAAAATCTCATGAGTGCGCACCTCGCGGACGTAGGGGTTGGAGAGTTGCTTGAGGTCGCTCTTGATATAGCCGGGGCAGAGCGACGAGTTGCGCTGTGTGAAGAGGCGGTCGATGTAGTACCAGTTGAGCAAGGCGCGGTTCTTGCCGTAGGCCACATCGTTGCTCAGGGCGCCTTCGGGGAAGAGGGCGTCGGCCGAGGGGTCGTAGGGCGTAGAGGCAAGGAACCATGAGTAGGGCGAGCGCAGGTCGATACCGGTCTGGGTGTTCTCGAAGTCGTCGATATACGATGAGCCTTTGTTAGAGCCCGATTTCTGGGCATGGGGCATGATATAGGCATACTCGGCGGTGAGGTTGAGGCGCGAGGGCGCGGTGGCGTTGACGGTCGGTATCTTGTTGAGAAGGTTGGTGAGCCACATGAACTCGCCATTGTAGGCAAGGTTGAAGCCGAACATCGAGTTGTTGACCGTCTCGTCGCCGATGTTGACCTTTTCGAGCAAGGCTTTCTCAGAGAAGTGGAGCAAGGTGGCGCCCAAGTTGAGGTCTTTGTTGAGTTGATATTGCAGGTCGAGGCCGAGGAGCGTCTTGCGTTGCATTGAGTAGAGCGACTGGTTCTCGAGCGTCACGCTGATATTCTGCCCCGAGTCGATAATGCTCTGGTTGGTGATGGTGACTATACCCATGGCATAGTCTACGGTATAGTCGGAGTTTTCGGTGAGCTGCACACCGCCGGCGGTGACGATCACCGAGCCTCGGGGCACGTTCATGGCGTTGAGGCGTATCTGCGAGCCGGCAGAGGCCATGTATTCACCGGTGAGGATAAACTTGTTCTTGTCGGCATACTGGCGCGCAACAACCAAAGTTGAGTCGTAGAGCTCCTGATAGACGTAGTTCTCCGCCAAGGCCGGGTTGCCGATTTTGGCTGCGAGATGACTGCCGAATGGCTCTACTACGGGGAATATCACCTTGCCGGTCTGCGGCATGATGGTATAGCCGTCGATAAAGTCGAAGAAGCCGTCGGGGTTGCTCTCTTCGTTGCTGTCGATACGGTCAAGGTTCATCACCTGAAGCAGCGACTGGTTGCTCAGGCCGGGCACGGGCAGATAGTTGATTTCGGTGCCGGTAGTATCGGAGAGATATTTGATGTTGAGCTTGAATTTCGATTTCTGAATCTGATAGCCGCCGAGGGAGTAGACGTTTTTCATCATCAGGTGCCACATGGGCAGATAGGGCGAATTGGTGGTGCTCTTGAGCATTTTGAGGAAGAGGCACTGGTCGGTGCTGGTGATGTCGCTCGAGAACTCACCCACTTGGTAGACCTGTCCGTTGTAGGTGTACTCGTAGGCCACGGCGAGGACCTCGTCGGCGCTGAGCTGGCTCTTGATGGAGATGTAGCCCAAGGTGGAGTTGAGGGTGTATTCGCTGCTTGAGAGCAGGCGGGCACTCTCTACCTTCTCGTAGTCGCGGCCACCTGTTATACCGTAGGCCGACAGAGGGTCGAGGGCCTGCGTGACCTGATTGATGTTGCGGGCCTCGGGATAGTCGGTCTTGATGGTGGAGAGGAGGTTGTTGGAGGCATTGGCAGGGTTAGGCAGCGCCGGGTTGGGGGTCCAATAGTCGGTGGCGAGGTGGCTTTCCTCGCCGAGGTCCATGAAGCCCACGAAGTTGCGCGACTGGTCGAAGTTGCCGTTGCGGTTGGTGATCCACACCTCTATGCGCGTGATCTTGATACCCGACGACACGTAGGGCAGGCGCGAGGCAAACTGGTCGTAGTTGTCGCGGAAGTAATGGGCGAGGAAGTAGTGACGGTTCTGGTCGTACTCGTCGGCATTTACGCTGAATTCGGTGGTCTGCGCGCCGCCACGGGTGTTTACGGTCTTCGACTCGCTGTTCTGCTGCGACACGAGGGCCGTGGCGGTAAGTTTGCCGAACTGCAGCTTCGACTTGATACCGAAGAGCGCCGTGGAGCCGCGGATGAGCGACGAGCCCGTGGTCATCGACACGTTACCGGCCTCGATACTCTTCACGATATCATCTTCCTTGCCCTCGTAGGCAAGTTTGAGGTTCTTGGAGTCGAAGTCGAATGTGGCGTCGGTGTTGTAGGTCATGTTGAACTTCATGCGGTCGCCGACACCGGCCTGAATGGTGGCCTGTATCTTCTGGTCGAAGTCGAAATATGTCTTGCGGCGGGCTGAGAGCGACAGCGACGGGTTGTCGGTCTTGTTGCTGTTTATGCCCATCTTGATCTGGACCGAGCCTTGAGTCTTGAGCGACACGCCGCCGGGACCGAAGATTTTCTCCAGCGGCCCGAGGGCGAAGTTCATGTCGAAAATATTGAAGGGCTCTTTCTCCTTGTCGGTGACAAGCGAGGTATTGCGCTCGCGGTAGTACTGCTGCATTGAGCGGCGGAACTGCCAGTTGTTGTATTGCTCTACGGTGAGCATAAAGGGCGTGGCGATGTCGATGTCGCCCAAGCGCGTATGCACTATATAGCAGCCCGTTGCGGGGTCGTAGTCGGCTGTGGTAGTGATGTTTGAAGGAGTATTGAGGTCGTAGGCGAGCTCATCGCGCATAAGATCCTCGTAGCTGCGCGGTATCGAAGGGGCGATGGGGAGAGGCAAGCCCACCGAGTCGCCCGGAGCGGCGGCAGGGACACCGGCCGGTGCCGGCGGCTTCATTTCCGACTGATAGTACTGACCGCGCACGGGCACAGAAAACACCGCCGACAATACAGCCAGCAGCGCCACCACGATGATATATCCGGAGTAGTATCTGTTCATCAGTCACAGCCGCCGAAAGCAGCCTGAGTAATTAACGTAACAGATAGGCATTTTATTATATATTTAAGTTTCGCTTGCGAAACTTGTTTATTTTGAGTTTAATAGGTTTATGGATTTTATGGTAAAGTAAACTTCCTAAACTCGATAAACGGCGCTGAAAGCGCTTTAAACCTCAAGTTTTCAAGTAGCAACGCAACTTGAAAACTTGAATTATATAATTCAACTTCCGCAGTTTTTAGTTGGTGGTTTGTAGGTTGTGGGCAGGGAATTAGCTATAGCTGATCGACGGAAGTAACTCGCTCCCCACAACCTACAAACCACCAACCCGTAAGTAACCCGCTGCCCACAGCCAACAAACCAACAACCCTAATGCTACATCATCGACAGGGCGCGTTTGATGGCCGCTTCTGAGAGCGGGGTCTTTGTCGAAGAGGGCGGCTCTTTTTGTCGGTTATTATATTATAACCCAGCGGCCACCGTTTTTGTCTCCTTCTCTTATCAAAACTCCGGCTTCCTGCATTTTTGCAATATCTCTTTCTATTGTTCGATCCGAAACCGACAATAGTTTTGCAAGTTGAGCAGCAGTAATAAACGGATTACCCTTTATTATTTCTTTTATGGAGTTATATCTTTCGGCTATCTTTTTTTGAGTAGCCGTTACAGCCTCATTTACGATAATACTTCCGACATCGCTTCCGACATTATTTCCGACATCGCTTCCGACATTTGAATTAAGACGATTAAAAACAGTGCGTTCAATCACTATTTGAAGACCGCTGAAATGGTTGCCGACTGTTGGTACAGGCAAACCATTATTTTTAAAGCCTGTATATATTTTCCTATATCCCCTACCCCATGTGTCGATAAAACCAGCCTTAAACATCGCATTGGCTATCTTGGGATTACGGGGCACAGACGGGTGGCTGCTGTATAGCGTATCTTCGGTATAACCCTCCGGGAGATTACCATCATTCCATATCTCTATCCTATCATCATATACGTGCATTTGGATAGCAGCACCCATGTAATTCTTATGCGCTATCGCATTGTAAAGTATTTCTCGCAGTGCTTCCATTGGAATTTCAAGGCTCTCAAATCGCTGCATACCTTCAAAACGCACTGGCGATACAAGATACTTGGCTCTTAAAACGTCCATTACCTTATCCGCCATTTGGATAAGATTGCCGCAGATAATGTCCTGAATTATAAGATCTGACTCATCTTGTCCAAAACGACCAATCTTAAATTCGACACTATGGAAATATTTTGCAGGGTTCTTTCCAAACAAAAGTATGGCTGCATTTTTTAGTTTTCCCTCATTATCCACCAATTGAAGCGACATAAGGATTTCGGCGGTTGAAGCCGTCAGCAAACTATCCGGGACTCGTTGGGCTGCAATACCCTTACGCAAAAAATATTCAATAGACAGCCTGTCTATATCATCAATAGTCGCTTCTTCAAGGCTGACATCATCCCAAGTCTTTCCCAATTTTCTTAAAAGGAAATCTTGCAAGGCAGCTCCTTTCAATTCTTGTTTGGTGCTTCCTGAACGGTAATGATAAACTCCTTTATATGAAATAGGAATATTACTTGCGCTTACAATTATCTCAATATAATCAAGGCCGTCCGCATGTCTCAAATTGACGTCGGCGACAATCCCGAGATTGGTAACAATCTTATTCTGTATATCTTCCATTAGGCGTTTACTGTCAGCAACGCCTACTATCTCTTGTGAGTCATCAACGACTCCAATGTATATGTATCCGCCGGAAGCATTAGCAAAACCGCATACCCATTTAAGGTATTCGTCTCGCCAACTTTCCTTAAATTCTACGTTCTGACTCTCCGGTAATTGAAGTATCGCCATTGTTTGTAATATTCCTTGATTTCCAAATACAAAAGTACATAAAAAATTCGAGATTTTTTACACCGGCAGAATAAAAAGGTCA